>CAUZPL010000060.1:0-39599 GCA_963581585.1 Planctomycetota bacterium | reverse complement strand
TCTCACGTTTTTCTTTGTATTCACAGTTCGTGGCAGCGAGCCGATTATCAGCGAGGCAAGCCAGCCGGCTGAGTGCGTCGGCAGAAACATCCTCCGCGGTACACACGAACAACGTGTAACCGGGGGGTTTGCCCCAGTGCGGTGTGAGAGTGAAATGCTGCAGGCGAATACATTCATGTTCACAGGCGCTGCGAACGCCTTCGACAACCTGTGACTCCGCGATTTTTTCGCCCGTGATACTACTGATGTGTGCTCCTTTGTGCCGGAATTCCAGGAAGGGTGTCGGTCCGTAGAAACCCGTGCAGCGCACGACGTCGCGAATGTTGTAGCGATAAAGTCCGGATGCCGTTGTGAGGAGAATCAAATACTCATGTTCTTCCTGCAGTTCATGGGCTGCAAGGACGACTGGGTTCATTGAATCTGCTTCATCGACCGGAATAAATTCGAAGAAGTGAGTTTCAATCTCGAGAAGGCCTGCCGGTGTGTTATCGGCAATTGGCAGAGTCATTCGACCTTCGCTGGCATGCAGGCCGTGATCCCGAATCGGAATTCCTTCAAAAGCCTCCCGGAGTTGTGAGATATAGGCACCTGCGCTGCCACCCGACCAGACGCCCAGACAGGCAAGATGCGGCCAGCAGGCCGACAGCTTAAGCGTTCCATGCTCATCGACGATTCGTTCCAGTTCCTGAGCGCGTCGACGATTCGGTTTCAGGCGTCGGGCAAGTAACTCACGATCGGAGGACAATTCGGCACGACTGGCGGTTCCGTCGTATATGTCTTTGATGAGTGACTCTGCATTGGCGTCCGCATGTTCGACCATCTGCAGCACCGTACTGGGATTGGCCGTGATCAGAATCCCCACCATAGGATCTGAAATGGCAAAACGCACCACGGCGTCACGTTTGGTTGCCGGGTCCTGCAGATGAGCCACCTCAAGAGGAATTGTATAGAGAGCCCGTACCATGAAATTCTGCATTGCTGCAACAAGGCCGCTGATGTTGCCGCAAGGCGTACCGTCCGGAGCGATGTAACGCTGATGGCTGCTGGCGACCTGCACCATATGCAGCTTTGACAGTGTAACGTGGTCACGATGACAGCCGGCACCCCATGTTTGCCAGCTCCGACGGTAGTCTTTCACAAACCGGTCGGTCACCGGAATCAGTTTCGACTGAGCGGTCGTGCCACTGGTGACAGCGTACATCAGCAACCGGTTCTTCGAGCCCAACAGTGCTGCATGGTCTCCGGTTTTCATGCGGTCGATGTACGGAGCGACAAGTGAATAGTCGGAGACAGGAATTCTGGAGCGAAACTCTTTGACGGTGAGGCCTGGCCTGAGGCCGTGATCCATCGAAAACCGGCTGCCGGAGTTCAATGCTAACAGGCTCTGAAGCGTCTGTTGCTGCGACTCACGGCAGGAGCTGTACGCGGTCTCCAGGAACCTTTTTCGAGCTCGCATCAGCTTTCGGCGGAAGAAGATTCCCACCTGACTTTTCAGTTTGTATCGTAGTGGAATCGTAGCCATGCGGTGGCGCGGAAATGAGTGAGTAAAACGAAGGGCAAGCCAGACAGATCGTCGAGATGTGAAGACTCAGCTCGCAGCTGAAATTCAGGTTGGGGCTTCGGCAAAAGTTGGAGGCAGGAATGCAGATCCGGTTGACGTCGTTGCCCATCACTACAATAGAGAACTCCGTCGTCACCACTTAAGCATCAATTGCACACGAAGATTACGAAAGCAGGATTCAGACCGGCTGTATGTTGCGACTTAACTCGAGAGCCGTTCTGCACTCGTAACTGCGTGCAAAACGACAACAGGCATCGTGACGAATCACCACGATGCCCGGTTTTGTTGATTCAGCGGCCGCACAGGGATATTTCAGAGCCGAATGGACAGTTGCCCGCAATGCAAGCTGCGTGAGAACATCAGTACCACCAGCAGTCGCCTGGCATGCCGACCTGATCCATCAAATAGTCCGATTCTCAGGAAGTGGTTGATTCTTCTGCTGTTGCTTCTTCTCCTCTTCCTTCTACTGCTTCTCCTTCTTCTCCCTCTGCTATTTTCTTCTTTTTCCTGCTGGTCACCACATGTTTGATGCGCACTTTGGGCAGTCCGAGGGCAGACTGACCTTCGTGCCAGCGACCTTCTTCGATCAACTGGTCGATACGCTCCACCCGCTTTAGGACATTCCGGGTACCCATCAATCCGCCCGAATTTTTGAGTGATTTATCAATCGACACCGTTTGCGACTCCGATGGAACAATGTGCGAGTCTGCGGAGATCCGCGCGTCGCCAGCGACTTCCTGTGATAGCCGGTTGGCTCACCATGCCGCCGGCTTTTCGACAGAATCGGGTTTTCAAACACCACGATGTGGGGCCAAACGCGAATTCACAACAATTTTGAAACGGGATAGTACCGGCAACGACGTGTGTTCTCAACTGCGGTTCTTTCTGTTTTTGCTTCCCACGGACGAATCGGTGTCCCGGGTACCGGATTCAAATACCGTCCATCCGAAGGGCAAAATTCCCAGTGCGTGCGGTTCACCCGAGGTGAACCGCACATAAGAAGCCTGCCGGCCAGCCAGGAGTCCAGATTCCTAGTTTGAATTCTGACGTCCAATGCAGGAGTCATTCGTTCACCGTGCACCGGCTGATTTCTTTATCTGTCCGGATCCCCAATGGCTGCTTCTCACGATGCGGCAATTGCCTGGCCCAGTGGCAACAGCACCTGGTCTATTACGAACTCCTCCATCAGCTCCTCAGAGTGTGCTCGCAACTGGTGAAATCGTTCCACGAACGATGCATCACGCTCCATGCTTCCATACTGCCGGACGGTGAAACACACGCTGATCTGTTCTTCAGGAAAGTCGTTGCGCCGTACATGGTAGGCATTGGTGCGTGTTTCGATAAACAGCCGAGCCTGCAGGCGGCACGAGTCGTCAAGGCCGATCGTGAGGGACGGCTCACAATTCAGGACGGTCGCACCATCAACTCCCATGAGCCCGTCGAGGGCTGCGCAGGTTCCGAGTGCTCTGGCCACGAGTGCATCGTGGTTCCCCCGATAGGCAAAATCGAACCCCAGCATGTAATCCAGAGCTTCACAGTCGAGCGGACTTACAGTCAGCATATAGGGGATCAGCTCCAGAATCAGCCGATGCTGGTCTTCCGCACTGTCGAAATCCGGAGGATTCAGGAAACCGCTGCAGATTCGCCGAGCCTCCATGGAAATCCATCGGTACAGCGGCTGATCTTTGTCTTCTTCGAGTACGAAATCGCCATTTTCCCGTGTGTAGAAGTTCCGCATCATGGGAAAAGATTTCTGGACGCGTTCAAAGAAATTAAGCACGGTTTCCCTGGAGTTGGGCAGGGGTAGCTCAGTATTGAGATTCATGTTCACGGAGAAATCGTGAGCGAGCGTACTGTACCGATTCATCAGGAAGTAATCCTGCCGGCGGCGATTGAGGTTTGCGCTTGTTATGCTTGAAGACTTGGCGATACCGTCTCCGCCTGACCACGATTCAATAAAAGAACCCGGAAAAATGACGCATTGTAAAGCAATTGTGTCGCTGGTCTATGGTGTTGGTCCTGACTTTTCTGTGGGGTGTTGCTGGCTCGGCTGCTGACGACCGACTGGTTGCCGGCCGCGCGATGATCGAGCACTTGTGTAATCATTTCCAGCGATATTCCGAACTTCTCAGTCTGGTGGCCAGGTTTTGGACTCGTCATACTCCTGTCTGTCGTTTGTGTTCATTGACTCCTGACGGGAATGGTTTGATGACCTCAGACCAGCGGTACAGAAGCATTCTTCTGTTTGGTCCTCCTGGTGTCGGCAAGGGGACTCAGGGTGGGATTCTGGCCAACATCCCGGGTTTCTTTCACCTGTCGGTTGGCGATGTTTTTCGTGCGATCGATATCGGCTCTCCGGATGGCAAAGAGGTCTACGATTACATCTCGCGCGGTGTGCTGGTTCCTGACAGTCTGACGATCAGCATCTGGAAGAAAGCGGTTGATGCCTATATCGCTTTATCACGTTATAAGCCGCGAGAAGACCTGCTCGTACTGGACGGCATGCCCCGGAATGTGGCACAGGTGGAGATCGTCCGCGAACATCTGAACATTCAGGGAGTGATCTATTTGGAATGCAGTGATCCGGAGGACATGATACACCGCATTCGGCGCCGCGCGATCCGCGAGAATCGGGCAGACGATGCCAACGAAGATGTCATCCGCCATCGATTTGTCGTCTATGGTGAAGTCACGGCTCCGGTCCTGGAACAGTTTCCATCGTCGATCGTTGACCGTGTGGACGCCAACGGTTCTCCCGCCGAAGTGCTGTATGCCATCCTTAAGTCCATCATCCCGGTTCAGAACAAGCTGTTCGAAGCCGATCAGGATGACTGAAGTCCTGTTCTATTCCAAGGCAGACCTGAACAGTGGTAGAAGTGCATCCAAAAGTTCCTGCCGACGGAATGGCTTGGAAACATAGCCGTCCATGCCAGCCGCCAGGCATTCGTCTCGATCGCCTTCCATGGCGTTGGCGGTCATTGCAATGATGGGAACGTGGATCGATGTCCCCCTTTCCTGGTCACGGATTTCGCGTGTGGCCTCCAGACCGTCCATGTCGGGCATCTGAACGTCCATCAAAATCAAGTCGAAGTTCCCGTTTACTGCGGCATTCATTGCTTCAATCCCGTTGTGGGCGACTTCGACGGTATGACCCCATTTATGGAGCAGTCCAACGGCCAGCGTTTGATTAACCAGACTGTCTTCCGCGAGCAGAATTCGCATCGGCGGGAATGAGGCATCACGGGGTGAGTCATCAACGGTCTGCCCTTCTTCTTCCGCATGAGTGGTTCCCAGTTCTCTCGTCAGAATATGCAGCAGTTCTGACCGTTTGACTGGTTTGAAAATGTGAGCCTGCGTCTGCAATTCTTCACACCGGTGGATGTTTTCGACTTGGTCACCCGACATCAGCATGATGATAAGCGTGCTGGCCAGCTGTTCATCCTTGCGAATCTCCGCCGCAAGCTCAAAACCATCACGATCCGGCATGTTGACGACCGAAATCACAACTCGGATCGCCTGGGGGGTTCCTGATCTGGAACGTAACGTTTTCAGCCCTTCGTCCACTCCTGCAGCACCGACCGACTGCATGCCCAGGCTGTGCAGCATTTCACTGAGAATGAATCGGTTGGTTGAGTTGTCATCAACGATGAGCACCCGTGTGCCCTGCACCGTCTCCAGTTCTGATGGACGTTGTCTGAATGGTTCCGGTGCCAGCTCCAGCGTAATGCTGAACTCAAACGTACTTCCGCAACCGAGTTCACTCTGCAGCTCGATCGTGCCGCCCATCAGTTCCACAAGCCGCTTCGAAATCGCCAGTCCAAGTCCAGTGCCAGCATACCGGCGCGTTGTGGAACTGTCAGCCTGCTCGAATTTCCCAAACACCGCTTGCTGTTTATCAGCTGCGATGCCGATCCCTGTGTCACGAACACTGAAGTTCAGCAGGGCTTCCCTGTCATTCCGGGATGGACAGGTGACATCGATAACAATCTCTCCTTCGTGAGTGAACTTGATCGCATTGCCGACGAGATTCACTACCACCTGGCGAAGGCGTCCGAAATCTCCGTTGAAAAATTCGGGTACGTCCGGGTGGATGCGACAAGCCAGTTCCAGGTTCTTGCTGTGGGCTCGCAGTGCCAGGGAGCGAGCTGCATCGCCGATACTGTCACGCAGGTCAAACACGGAATTCGACAATACCATCTTGCCGGCTTCGATTTTTGAAAAGTCCAGGATGTCGTTCAACAAAGTCATCAGGACATCTCCTGAGTCGCGTACGATCGACAGGTACTCTCGCTGGAGTTGAGAAGGGTTGGTCTCCAGGACGAGTTCCGTCATGCCGAGGATGGCGTTCATCGGAGTCCGGATTTCGTGGCTCATATTGGCCAGGAAATCACTTTTGGCTTTGTTGGCGGATTCGGCCGCATCCTTGGCTTCGCGCAGACTCTGTTCCATTTGTTTTCGACGAGTGATATCGATCACTGTGCCGAGGACTCCGGACTTTCCGTCGTATTCAATCGCCGCCCCGGAAAAATCTACCCAACGATGCTCGCCCTGTTTTGTGACGATCTGAATCTCGTACCGATCCGGAACATCTTCACCGCGCTGCCGTGCCAGGCTTCGTTCCATGACCAGTTCCAGTGAGTCCGGATGTACATAGCTGGTGAACGATAGAGTGGAGAGTTCTTTCAGTGAATAACCTGTGATCTTCGCTGTCGCGGGATTCGCATAACTGTGACCGGTTCCCTGAAAAATCGCGATCATGGTTGGCAGCATTTCAGCCATCAAGCGAAAACGAGATTCACTTTCCAGCAGGGATTCCTGAGCACGCCTGCCGTCGACGGCCTGTTGCTCCAGCGACTTGTTACGCTGGCGCAGGTCATCAATCGTTTTTTCCAGAGCCGCCATTTCCAGCTTCTGTGATTCGTCGAAGTTTTCTTCAATGGAATCGATTGCTGCAGCCTCCCAGATTTCACTGACGAAGGAATGGTATTCGATGGCCGTGGCACTCCTGGTCGCATCGGCGGCAATTGCTCTTCAGTGCTGCAGAATCAAATTGAGCCACACACGAGGCGGATTTCACAGAGACAGCCAATGGACTGCTCCGTGATTGCTGCAGGAGTCCAGATGTTTCCGATGGTCACCAGTGGTGGGGCCCGAGTGCACCATGAGGCCTACGTTCGAGCAAACGTGGATTGAGGTGTTGCCTGGTAGCGGACGTCGAGATGGGGCGTTTCAAGTCGCTTTTGTCCCAGGCCAAGTGACTGGCAACCTGCTTCGACCAGACCACTCGTCAAAAGCGTTCGCTCTACTGGATATGGGGACCTGCCTGTCAGGAAAGTTTCCTCGGCTTTGGACATCAACGCTGCTGAATATGTGACGTTAGGATTTGGTGGCAGATAGAACAGCGTCGAAAGTGGCTCAGGTTGCCCTTTGATTCTGGCAGCGAAAGTAAAATCATTGACGAGTCCGTTCATCAGCAGCATCGTTGCCTTGACTCCATCCGCATACTCAAACCGGTAGGCAATCGGTTCACTGACCCATTCAACAATCTGTTCCGACGTCGGATAACGATGGCTGAACGTTTCCGGCTGGGCGAGCGTCTGACTGCGCGACAAACACGCCTCAAACAGTTGTGGGTCCCAGCCACCGTCCAGCCAACTGCCCTCTTTCATTGCATCCCACACAGCATCTCCTCGCACCGCCTGCAGGGAGACAACGCCGGTCTCCCCACCTTTTCGTCGTTCAGCCATGCACTGTATGACTTCGAGTGCATGGAAGTCGTAGCTGTCGATGCTACCGATCGCCACACACATCAATTCCTCAACCTCCGCCTGGTACGGCAGGTCCACTGCGGGCATTCTCCACGTCACCGGCAGCGACGATCCGGCCGTGAATGCGAAGTCCAGCTCACGAGAAATCTCGACCATCTCTTTGGCCCAGTCCCATTTCCACGACAGGTGCTTGTCATTAAAGACAGGCAGAGCCCGACCATCCTCACGAAACACGTCAGTTACCTGCTTAAAGAACTCGTAGCGAGGATACTGCACTTGGTGATACTCATTTCGGGGATACTCTCCGTGTTCCCCGATAATCAGCACGGCATCGACCGCTAATTGGTCACCACCGCACCGCAGCGTTTGAGCGATACTGGGATAGATCGGGAAGCCAAATTCTTCAGCTCGCTGACGGCTGAGGTCGTTCTGCGGTTTCTGATCAACATAGACTCCAACCACGTCGAATGGGGGATGGTGCCATTGGCCGTTGATTGGATAGCCCACCAGAAACCGTTCTGCCATGTGCCAGGCGTGGTTGTGGTACCTCCATTCGGTTGTCACAACCGCCATGCGCTTCCTGGTACCGGGTGTCCGGTTCGCTGCGCAGGTCAGCGGCGCGGCAATAAATCCAGTAGCAACGGCACCCATGAATTCTCTTCGTGTGACCATTGTATCGTGTTCCCGTGGTGTGAAGTGATGTTGGAGTCCCGCAGAGAGCGGAAAGCTGACGGTTGACTTACGACCAATCGCCAATCTTCGGTATAGTTGTGAACCGGCATTTTCGTTCGCGCCGGGCTTAATCTGCTTCCATCGGACGAACACTGGTCACTCTTAAATGGATGTTCGACAGTCATTCGGGAGCGTCTAAGGGTTCCGAACGACCCGAAAACCAATCATGCGAAAGGCCTGAACAGAAGGCCAGGCCCCTGACCGCCCATAGGTCCGTGAATCCTGTCCTTCGAAAAAGAAGCACCCGCCACGCAGGACCCGAAAGCTCCCCGTTTCGGGGCCCTGAGGATTCTTTTGCGGCGAAATTTTGTAGTAGTCGCGACTGTACCAATCAGAACACCACTCCATCAGGTTCCCCGCCATGTCCATGGCGCCCCATGGGGAGGTGCCATTGTTCGTCTGAAAATCAACGCGCCGACTCCCATTGTAATAACCGACCAGCTGGCCCGTGTCGTATAGCTGTGAATCGTCAATGTTTGCAAAGGAATGATCGATCGTGTTGCCCCACGGAAACCGCCGTTGATCCGTTCCACGCGCTGCCTTTTCCCATTCGGCTTCCGTCGGCAGGCGGTATTTTTTTCCGATCCTGCCACTCACCCAATTGCAATACGCGGTGGCCGCATCCCAATTCATCCCCTGCACGGGATAGTTGTCCGTTCCCGGTGTTCCTCCGCCATGATTTCGCTCCTGCCTCCAATAAGGATTCTGCTCTCTGGGAACGACCCAGCCGTTCGGCCAGTATTTCGGATCGTCATACCCCGGATCATCACGAAATTGGCGCCATTCGACATTGGTGACTTCGTATTTTCCAATGTAGTAGGCATCAAGTGAAACAGTATGCACTGGCCTTTCCCGAGACTCACCGTCACCAAAGTTATCCCCCATCTTGAAAGAACCCTGAGGCACATAAACGAGATCTCCATATCCATCGTTAATCATGGTCCCGGTAATGTCTCGTGGATTCGAAATCTTCGATCCCTGTGGTTTTGAATTCTTCCCGAAGAATTCTCCCATTGTGAGAAAATGCTTGAGCGAATCCATCCACGGTCTAAACTCCGGGCTGGAAAATGCCGCACCGAATCCGTGCCTGCCCTTTTGTTGAATGTGGAGCTCAGCGACCCCGCCGGCGTTATTGATTTCTATAAACAACTTGGCGGATGTATTAGCGGCACTATCAGCTGCGGCCGACAGCAGGTAAGTGGGGGGGAACTCAGCCAGGTTTTCTTTGGGAGTCGCACTGCCTGTTCCATAGACCATGCCCAGTGAATGAGCTCTGGAACTCAGGCGTTCAACAGGATCCGTAATATTTGGATCTCCGGGACTGGAAGCTGCTGCCACGTATCTCGCCATGGATGCGCCAGCGGAAAATCCAATGAACAGGATTCGTTCCGGATCCAGGTCCCATTCTTTGGACAGAGACCGCACCAGACGGATGGCGCGATTCCCATCAAGTGTCCGCGCGTCATTGGCGTAGGTTGGAGACATCCGATAGGTCAGTATAAACGCGGTGGTCCCCCAATCGTTGAATCGTTCAGCGATCTCAATCCCCTCTGCACCATACATCAGCATAATGTTGGAGCCGCCTGGGGCAATAATCACCGCAGACCCGTTCCTGCGATCTTCCGAGGTCGGAAACACCGTCAGCAACGGATGATCCAGCGGACCATCACCTCGGGCCAACGGCACCTGACCTGGTTCCCACAAGGGAATGTTGTAATTTTCACTCGCATGCAGGAAAGTCGCTGAAAGCCACACGGCGGAGGCTGCAAGCGATGTTTGGATTACGGAGAAGGCTAAGTGCATCATCACAGGCTCGCGGTTGATTCTTAGAAGTCAAAAAAGGAACACGCGCCCTTTGAAGTTCCCGGGTACCGCAACAGCGTCGGCGCTGCTACTAAGCAAGCGTACCCAAGACACAAGCAGGTACTCAGAGTATTACCTTGGCGGGACTCCTGACGCGGTATTAAGAGTTGCTGCGGGTTTCAATTCAAATTCGGCACAGGGCAGTTCGTTGGCAGCAGATTCAAGTTGATGCAGAGTCTCATGTGGTGTTTCGATTGTCACTCCCTCGAAGGATGGCGCCGCTGGTAAGCGAGTCAGTTCATGCGTGCGTCGACGGCGGTTCACGGCGTCACTGGACACAAAACTCCAGATGACCAGTCCCAGTGCTCCGCATGTCAACCCGCCTAGCCAGCCAAGCCACGGGGTCAGCTGATCTGCACGCGTTTCTATCGTAACCGGCGAATGCACTCTTGAAATATTGCCAGCCAGCAGCAGGGGGGCAATGCTGAGTCCGTCATTGGCACCGGAGGCATAGGCTTCTCGCTTGAAAAAATAACCGCACACCGTGACTTCCGGAGGATTTGTGTCGAGCTCTCCCGTCACGGGAAGATCACGGTCGGCCCGAAGAGCGACCACATGGACGAGGCCATCACCTGAGTCTGGTAAAGTCAGCCAGGCGTCGAATACGTTCTTATATTCCGTGGAATCGTTGGTCAGTTTCTCCCTGGAGAGCCTTCGAAGTTTACCTGTGATCGTCCACGCTTGCCCGCGGCATGTGTCCGGTGCATCCATCAGCAGCGCATAGCGCGCTTTGGCTGCCTGTTTAATCTGCTGCTTCGTGAGTCGTTCCGCGAGCCCCATGGAGACGAACCACGCCTGGGTTTCACTGGCACTCACTCCAATCACGTTGTCTTTAATCGAGTCACGAAGATGATCTCGCAGAATTCGCGGGGCATCTGCCGCCGGACCCGGTCGTAATGTCGTATGGTGTGCCACCTGTTGGCGGGAGTCAGCTGTGCCGGCCGAATGATTATCAGGGAACAACTGTGACCAGAAGTCGGCTTTACCAGCAATGTTGCTGGCGAGGAGTACCAAGCCAAGTGTCACCAGTATCAGCGTCAGCCGAATCTGATGCTTTCGAGTAATCAGGCCACGTGGCTGTTCTTTCGTTCGGAACCGCAAGTTGCCGTCCTTTTCTGCATTCACGCCGGTGAAGCCATCCGGTGTCAAAAGATCCAACGGATCTGACTTCAGAGTCTCTCAATGAAATATAGCTGCTTCACGGAGGAAATCCCACAGTAACACATCTGAGGATTCACTGCGGATGTTGTCGATGTCTGACAATTCGGACCTGCATGAGCGCAACGCTGTTAAGAGTTCAAAACAAAGAAGCCTGTGATTCTCCTGTTTGCCGACAAAGTGAGACTTCGGTCGAGTCGGCATCAGCATCAGTATTCTTACGAATCCGGCTGCCAAAAACTGCCGCGACGATGCCGTTAGCAGCTGAGAGCCGGAACTGACGATTGAATGGCAACGTTCATGGGAATCCTTGGTTCCATGCCCTAGCATTCTGCCGGTGACGGTGTACTTCCGGTTCCCGTTTGCGTTCAATGGCACGTGACGTGCGTGACATTTCTGTCTGTTTGTGTCCGTCGTGGAATCGACAGAGTGCCGCATCATTCAGATCTCCCGGACACTTCCTGTTTTGATTCACTACATTATATGTCACGCCCATCACTCAAACTGATTGTGCTCACCGGCAGTGACCGTCCGGAGGTTCAGCGGGCATGGCAGAAACTGCTGCCGAAACTGAATCAGACCGAAGGTATCGACGTCATTGGAGAATACCCGCGGAGCAAAAATATCGATGACAGTCTCGATGCGGATGTCGTGGTCATACTGGGTGGCGACGGATCGATTCTCCGTGGTTGTCGACAACTGGGGCGACATCAGATCCCGATTATCGGGATCAACCTTGGACGGCTTGGATTTCTGGCGGATCTAACTCCGGAAGAATTCCACAGTTTTCTGCCTCAGCTGCAGCGGCGAGAATTCGACGTCGCGCAGTACCTCATGTTTGAGTGCACGCATAGTCTGGCGGATGGATCAAGTTACGTTGATCTGGGACTCAATGAAGTCACTGTAACTTCTGCCAGCGCACTCCGGATGGTGGATATTTCACTGGAGATCGACGGTGAGCTGGTAACGACCTTTAGCTGTGATGGATTGATTGTCAGCACGCCCATTGGGTCGACGGCTCACAATTTGTCAGCCGGAGGCCCGATTTTGCGCCAGGACCTGCAGGCATTTTGCATTACTCCCATCTGCCCTCATACGCTCACAGTGCGTCCGATTGTCGACACGGCCGACCGCATTTTTAGGCTTTCCGTCGGCGAAGCTCGTGATGGTACGATGCTGGTGGTCGATGGTCAGATCAATCGAGCGGTTCAGTCCGGAGACCAGGTCACAGTGAGGCGAGCTGAGTCAACGTTTCAGAAGGTTCATTTTCCTGGCCATAGTTACTATTCCACTCTGCATCGTAAACTTGGATGGCGAGGACAGCTGGATTACCATGACCGCAAGGGCCAGCAGTAGCGCGTCAGGTTGTGACGAACCGGACGGGATGCCACATCTGTGGATGCGGGACCCTGTCACGCAGTCCTGGAAGCTGTTAATGTTCTAACGAAAAAATTTTGCGACGGTCATTGATTCCTTCCAGCTCAAACTTCAGATACAGACCATGCACGACCGGCGAACGCAGGTGAAACGCTGCGACAAATCAGACTATCGCTGGCGATCAACAACCGTTCTGGCGGTGCGTCATGAAGGCAGAGTTGTTCTGGGTGCTGACGGTCAGGTGACGTATGGTGACATGATCATGAAGTCCGATACCCGCAAACTGAGACGAATGCTGGACGGAAATGTGCTGGTGGGATTTGCGGGATCAACCGCCGATGCCTTTGCGCTCATGGAACGGTTTGAGGAAAAACTCAAGGATTACCCGGCCAACCTGGCGCGAGCGGCCACAGAGCTGGCCCGCGACTGGCGCATGGATCGTGCACTGCGTCGGCTGGAAGCAATGATGCTCGTCGCCGACATGGAAATTACGCTGCTGCTCACCGGTCAGGGTGACGTGGTTCAGCCCACAGATGGTGTAGTGGGCATTGGATCCGGAGGGCCCTTCGCTACGGCCGCTGCTAGGGCACTCGTTCGGCATTCCAGATTGTCGGCTAAGGAAATTGTCCAGGAATCACTGCGAGTGGCGGCCGAGATTGATATCTATACCAACGACAACATTATCTTCGAGGAACTGCAGTGTTCGAACTGACACCGCAACAGGTTGTTGATCGTCTGAGTGAACACATTGTCGGACAGGAGGACGCTAAACGGGCGGTTTCCATTGCCCTGCGCAACCGCTGGCGCTGGCTGAAGCTTGACGAAGAGATGCGCCGCGAAGTGACACCTCGCAATATTCTGATGATTGGTCCTACCGGTGTTGGGAAGACGGAAATCACTCGTCGACTGGCCAAGCTCACCGGCGCACCTTACATCAAGGTGGAAGCATCCAAGTACACCGAAGTGGGTTACTACGGTCGCGATGTCGAAAGCATGGTTCGTGATCTGGTTGAAGCGTCGCTTGGGCTGGTCCGAAAAACCAAACGGAAGGATGTCGAAGAAACTGCTCAGGTTCGTGTCGAGGATCGGCTGCTGGATCTGCTGGTTCCGTCTGACCTGTCACCAGGTGGTGACGACGAAAATACGGAGTCTCAGCAAGCGCGCCACGAACGGACGCGTGCCAAGTTTCGGGATATGTTGCGCGACGGCAAACTGGAAGACCGTTCGGTCGAGCTTTCCATTGAACAGCGAAGTTCTCCCGTACAGGTATTTACGAATATGGGCATGGAGCAGATGGATATGGATCTGCAGGGCATGCTTGAACGGATGATGCCGCGTCAGCAAAAAGACAGACGACTCTCCGTTGCCGAAGCCCGGCAGGTTTTGCATGAGCAGGAAATTGAGGGCTTGCTCGATAACGAATCAATCCAGGAAGAAGCCGTGACTCTGGCTGAAGAATCCGGCATCATCTTTATCGACGAAATCGACAAGATCTGTGGTTCATCTGAAGGTAGTCGTTCGGCCGACGTCAGTCGCCAGGGCGTACAGCGGGATCTGCTGCCTATTGTCGAAGGGACAACCGTGCAGACGCGGTATGGCAGCGTGTCAACCGAAAAGGTCATGTTTATTGCCGCTGGTGCGTTTCATCGTGCTCGGCCCTCGGATCTCATGCCCGAGCTCCAGGGTCGGTTTCCCATCCGGGTGGAACTGCAGGACCTGACGCGTGAAGACCTGATCCGGATCCTGAGCGAACCGACCAGTTCGTTGACGCGACAATACACCGCGTTACTGGCGACAGACAGTGTAACGCTCAACTTCACGAGTGACGGGATCGAAGCTATTGCCGATACGGCTTTTTATGTGAACCAGTCGACTCAGAATATCGGTGCTCGCCGGTTGCAGACCATCTTGGAACGTCTGCTGGAGGAAGCCAGCTTTTCCGCTCCGGACTGTGGGCCCCAGTCGCTGCAGATTGATCGTGACTTCGTGGAAAAACGCATGGCAGGCATTCGTGATGACGAAGAACTCAGCAACTTTGTGCTGTAGCAGAGCCCTTGAAAGGACGCAGCCTGTTGCCGATGATCGAGTCTGACAATCTGATATTGTCCGAAATCCCGGTCGAATTTAGGCTCCCGCCACGGCAGAGGTTGTGTTCCTGCTGTTGTCTTGTTTGTTGACTCCTCAGGCGACATGATGCGGTGAAACTTATTCAGCAATACATTCTGTGGGAGCTGGCCCGGGTATTCGCGATGTTACTGGCCGGACTCACCGTCATGCTGGTCTTCGTGGGACTCCTGCGTGAAGGTACGGAACGCGACCTGGCGCCCCAGTTCCTGCTGCAGATCGTCCCTTTTGTGGTCCCCGGTCTGCTGCCGTTCACGATTCCGGCAACCGTTCTGCTGGCTGTCACAGTTGTCTATGGCAGAATCGCAGGCGACCTTGAAGTCACCGCTGTGAAGGCGGCCGGGGTTCATCCGATTCGATTACTGACTCCGGCGTACCTGCTCGGCGGAGTCCTGACAGTTGCATCGTTTGCGCTGACCGATCGCGCCATCCCCTGGGCTGTCATGAATATCGAATCTGTGGTCACTCAGGCAGCAGAAGACATTTTTTTGAATGTCCTGAAGACACAGCACCACTTCAGCAGCCCCGCTGACGGGTATTCTATCCTTGTCGATGACGTTGAGGGAAAGACGCTCATCACACCGTCATTTACTTATCGTAATTCACATCATCAGCAGATTACGGTTAAGGCAGAAAGGGCAGAGGTGCAATTTGATGTGAAGGACCGTAAGGCGAAGCTGCATCTACGTAATGTGGTCGCGAGTGTTCCAGGACGTGATATAGACAGTCGGTTGGATGAATTTGACCTGGAATTTGACCTCAAAGAAGAATTGGGGGGAAAGAAACCGCGACACCTGACGATCCAGGATATTCAGCAACAGCTGGTCACACTGGCTGAGGCCGAATCGAACAGCCGACTCCAGCACGATCAGGAAGTTGCTATGCTGCTCATGACTGGAGACTTTGAGCAGCTGGCAACTGATCAAACCAAGCAGTTCGATCTCGACCAGCGGAACGCGGTGACGAATTCCAACCGCATGACGACTGAAATTCACACGCGCTATGCCATGGCCGGCAGTTGCCTCTTCTTCACACTGCTCGGTGCACCATTTGCGGTTCTGCAGGCTCGCCGGCAGTTTATCACCAGCTTTATTATGTGCTTCCTGCCCATTCTGCTGGTTTATTATCCGATCACATTTCTGATGGTGAATCTCTGCAAGACCGGTACTGTTGGGGCATGGTGGTCCATGTGGGTTCCCAATGCCATCATCGGAATTGCTTCCATCTTCCTAGTCCGGCATGTCATTCGGCATTAGCCCATAAAGTGCCTGACGATAGCGGTGCTGCGATATCCTGTAATACGAGTCCTGTTCGCAGACAGGACTTGCTGACACCTGAACAATTTGTCGATGACACCATCACAGGAAAGATGGTCATTCGATTCCGACGGCTCGGCGTGGATTCTCATCGATCAACTGGCGAATCGAGGGATCGTCGAACCCCAGATGCTCGGCAAGGTTCACCCGAATACCGGGCATCGTAATCGTGGATCCGGCAAGATTTGGCGAGCCCGGCTTACGGGCCACCCCATGGCAATCGACTTCCACTGTCATCCCGGAGACTTCGTGGAATCCGGTCCCCAGAGTGGCGGCAGAAATAGCATCCGTGACCATCACCGATCTATCGATGCCAACCAGGTCAAGGTAATTCCGCAATGCAAAAAAACTGACATGGGCACCGTCCGGTATGAATGAAATCCATAGATCTTTGCGACAGGCCAGGAAACGCTGCAGAATGTTGTCGTGGCGCGGGAGCTGAACCGGACAGCCATTGCCGAAATGTGTGACCATAGTGAGTCCGGAATCGATGGCGCCACGAAGTACGTCCAGCGATGGATTGCAGTGTCCTGCAGCGACGGTCACCCCCTGATCTGCCAGCATGCGCGTCGTGATGTTTCCTGGATCCTGCTCCGGAGCCAGCGTCATGATTCGAGTCAGACCCCCGGCAGCATCCAGCAAACGTTGTGCATCATCCGGATTTGCGCGAACTACGGCTTCCGCAGGATGTGCTCCAATAAAACCTGCTGCCGGATTGAGGAACGGACCTTCAATGTGAAAGCCGGAGATGATCTGTCGTGCTAGCGGATTCTCTTCTCGCATTCGCACAAGTTTCCTCAGCTTACTGACAAGTGAGTCGACCGTGTCTGTGATGACGGTTGCCAGAAGACCATCCACCCCATCGCGCTGCAGGGCCTGACAGGCGTTCTGTAAGTCATCAGCTGTCAGCGAGGAAGAACAAAAATCGACTCCCGCATAGCCGTTCACCTGGAGGTCAAATGGACGCATTTTCAGTTCGATTCAATGAAGTCCGCCGAGCAGAAGCGCTGCCAGTTCACAATTGAAGCCGATGTCCTGACGATTCGAGAGCGGCGCGATTATCATAGTGCCGACAAACAGTCTATGTGAATCATCTCATCCGTAAAGCTGGTCCAGCCTTGCTTCGGACGGCTGTGAATTACAGAACTGGCCCCATGGAAAAGCATGAGCGGAATGTCCGGACCGGCTGCCGACACAGTTGCTTCATCCCCGACGTCGGCTAGGGTATATGTTTGCCTGCCACCCGCCTGACAGCAAAGAGTGCTGTACTTATGAATTCTGAAGTCGCACAGTATGTCTCGGAGTCCCGTGAGCAGGCAGTTGATGAATTGTTTGCTTTTCTGCGTATTCCCAGTGTGAGCGCCGATTCAGAGTTTCACCCGGAAATGCAGCGTTGCGCACAATTCGTGCACGACGCGATGCAGCAGGCCGGACTGACTCCGGAAATCATCCCCACCGCCGGGCATCCTATCGTGTTCGGCGAACGCATTGCGGGTGACGATCGACCCACCGTGCTGATTTACGGTCACTATGATGTTCAGCCACCGGATCCGCTGGAGTCATGGACAACTCCGGCATTCGAGCCGCGAATTCGCGATGGCAGAATCTATGCCCGAGGGGCGACGGACGACAAAGGTCAGTTGTTCACTCACATCAAATCCATTGAAGCATGGATAAAAACAGTCGGTGTTTTACCGGTGAACATCAAGTTCCTCGTGGAGGGCGAAGAGGAAGTTGGCAGCGATAATCTGGACCATTTTCTGGAATCGAACCGCCGCCGTCTTCGCTGCGACGTGGCGGTGATTAGTGATACCAGCCAGTACGCAGATGGCATTCCTGCGATCACTTATGGCCTCCGCGGCATCGTTGCGGCCGAAGTCCGTCTTCAGGGCCCGTCCAAGGATTTGCACAGCGGCGTCTTTGGTGGCAGCATTGCCAATCCGGCGAACGCAATTGCGTCTCTGTGTGGATCACTGGTGAATGCAGCCGGACGAGTTTGCATTCCCGGATTTTACGATGACATCCAGCCCGTGACTGACGTTGAGCGGCAACAGTTTGGCCACTTGCCTTTCTCAAAAGACTCGTTCCTTGCAGAAACGGGCAGTGGTGACACGTTTGGTGAAGACGGCTGGTCCACGCTGGAACGACGCTGGATCCGCCCGACCTGTGACATCAATGGCATTGTGAGCGGCTACACAGGTGAAGGACCCAAAACGATTGTCCCGGCGTGGGCGAAAGCCAAGATCACATGTCGACTGGTTCCCGGGCAAAATCCGGAAGCAATCCTGGATTCGCTCGAACATTTCCTTCGGGGTCAGTGTCCGCCCGGAGTGGCGTTTGACTTCAGTCGCTCTCACGGATGTCCGGCGTTTGTCTTCGATCCGTCCAGTAAATGGATCACAGCGGCCGGCGGAGCAGTCGAAGCCGCATTTGGGAATGCCCCGGTATATATTCGAGAGGGCGGCTCAATCCCGGTGGTGATGAGCTTCAAGGAGATTCTGGACGTCGATACATTGCTGTTGGGCTGGGGCCGAAACTCTGACAATCTCCACAGTCCGGACGAACATCTGCACTTGGTAGATTTTTACAGCGGGACACTTGCCAGCGCCATGTTATGGGATGCCCTTGGCGAAGTGCCGCGATCTGTCAGATGAGACAGACGCCGGATGAAGCAGATTCATCACGCGGAATCTTGGACACCGGCGGATTCATTCTCGATTCCCGCTGACAACCACGGAAAACAACTTATGCTGGATCTCCAGTTCATTTGCGACAATCAGGATGCTGTCAACGAGAACTGCAGAGTCCGAGGCGTCACGGTGGACATAGATGCCGTTGTGACTCTGCGAGACGACCGTAATCGTCGAATCGCCGAAGCCGATGAGCTGCGCCGACAGCAGAAAGCGTTGTCAACGAAGATTCCCAAAGCGTCCGTCGAAGAACGTCCCGCACTGGTCGCTCGGGGAAAAGAACTGCGACAGAAAATAGCGGAAATAGATGGTGAATTGAAGTCCGTGGCAATCGGTCTGCATTCTCTGCAGGCTCAGATTCCCAATATGACCCACCCGGACGCCCCCATCGGCGGAGAACACGACGCGTCAGAACTTCGCATCGTGGGAGACCGTCGGCAGTTTGATTTCACACCACGGGACCACGTTGACATCGCGGCTAACTGCGACCTGATTGATTTCGAAGCCGGGTCCCGTGTGGCCGGTCACGGTTTCTACTTTCTCAGGAACGACGCAGTAATGCTGGAAATGGCACTTGTCCAGTTTGCACTCAGCAAACTGCGGGATGAAGGCTTCACGCTCTGTTCGACTCCCGACCTTGCGCGAGATGCTGTTCTGGAGGGGATTGGTTTCAATCCACGAGGTGATGAAACGCAGATCTACTCCGTGGCTGACACGGACCTAAGTCTGATCGCCACGGCTGAAATCACGCTGGGTGGAGCGCTGGCCGATCAGATACTGGAACTCTCCGATCTCCCGATTCGCTGTGGAGGACTTTCTCATTGTTTTCGGACGGAAGCAGGTGCACACGGACGAGCGACCCGAGGAATCTATCGCGTGCATCAGTTCACGAAGGTAGAGATGTTCGCGTTCACCGCGCCTGATCTGGAAATTTCAACGGCTGTCCTTGAGGAATTTGTGAGGATCGAAGAAGAGATTTTTCAGGCGCTGGACGTCCCGTACCGGCTGATCGACACGGCGACCGGAGATCTGGGAGCACCTGCCTATCGCAAATTTGACCTGGAAGCATGGATGCCGGGCCGCGGCGAAGGCGGTACCTGGGGTGAAGTCACGTCGGCGTCCAACTGCACCGACTACCAGGCCAGGCGGCTTAACGTCCGCTGTCGTTCGCCGGAATATAAAGGAACCCGGTTCGTCCACACGCTCAATGGCACTGCGGTTTCTTGTGCACGAGCCATCATCGCTGTGCTTGAAAATCATCAGCAGGCGGATGGTGGAGTCACCATTCCTTTAGCTCTGCGTTCATGGATCGGCAAAGATGCAATCGCGCCGGTCGGCAAAGCACAGTAGTGTGAAATAAACGGAGTCAGTTTTCGTTGTCATCGGACCACGGTCCGGTCGAACCACTGTCAGCCGTGGTTCGCGCGACGCTGGTTCGATCACACCTCAATCCACGTAACGACATTCAGAGCCGCGTGAATCAGTGTCGATGTGCGCACAGAAACGCGGCGGTCGTGTTGCCAGCATCACGTCTGGAACAAACGGGCTTCTTCGTCTTCCGTCCCACTCCCCCTCGGTCTGTATAGCCCTTTCAGCACAGCGTACGTCGCACCGTATCAGATTCATGCAACGCTGAGGACAAACTTTCTTGCGACTGACAACGTCACGGTGCAGGAGACCGACACGGAACTCAGGCGCCACATGAAGAACGGTTACTTTGTGATGTCGCGTCTTCAATCCGCGCACACAGGGTGGTGAAGCCACACTGCAGACATGTCTCGACGAGACCCTGGGCCGCACAGTCGTGATATGTGGCACGGTCCCTGAGAGATTGGGGACATCCGCAATTGTTTCAAAAAATTACAGCCAGAGGCACGTCGATCGATCGTGATGTCTCAATCGTTTTCATGAGTCATTTCAGTTTAGTCTCCGGACCGGGCCTCGTGCGGCTTCAGTGTTCGGATGCGGGCATTGCGGATTTTACCGACCGTTTGATAGGTGGCGAAACCCATCGGTTTTGAGACTTCCATCTCAAAACGCACATCGATTTTGTAGATTGACCGGTCTACATCGGCCAGTGTCCTTTTATCCAGCCATGCTTTGATGTGGCTGTCAGTCACTCGAACTCGGACCTTGTACCATTTTCCCCGCGTGAAGTTCTGATAGGACGTTGTTTCGTTTTCAGAGGCGTCCATGAAGTCCAGACTGGAAATCCCGCAGACGCCGCCCCCCCAGCCACCCAGCACGAGGCTGCAGGCGCTTTCACCAACCGGAAACGTATAGCCCACAAAGAAATCGGTTCCCATGGTACGCTGCGCTTCAAACTCCACTTCGTAATTCGTGGTTGGCAGGTCTTTGCGGGTTGTGGTGATTCCGGACAGGTCCACGCCTTCATGTATGATGATTTCTCCTTTCGGACTGACCTTCACCTCGCCTTCGCCACCGAAGTTTGTGAGCTTCCAGTTTTTGAGGTCCCTGCCATTGAACAGCGGCTTCCAGTCACTGTCTTTCTCTTTCTGTTTCTCACTGGACGCGGAAGCAGCATCGGACTTCGCTGTGGGGGCGTTTTCCTGAGCAGTGAGTCCGGGGCAGTGAAAGTACAAGGTGACGGCAACCACGATTATGTAAGATGTTTTCAGCATGGCTTCGAAACCTGAACGGAACAAACTTTGGCAGACTTAAGAGAGACCTTTGTACCGTACGGGCCGTCCATCGTCAAAAAACAACGACTGATCCGGGTGGGGACACGGACGCGAGGCGGCAGTGGGCGCCCGATCAGACCTCAGATCCGCACAGACGTCCACGTCACGAATTCAGAGAGAATTTCAGACGGATGTGGGCAGTAATCAATGGTGGTCACATTTCCGTTCGCCCTCACTTCCGGGCACCAATCCCCTCCGGCGAGCCTGGGGACCAGAAGAAGGACATGCCTGTCGCCTGGGAGAGGAGGCCGGGGAAGACTTCTGTCTTTCAGGCAGTTAACGAGGTGTGGTGTCGGCCGGTGTTACGTCAGACGAAATTTTTGACGCGCAAACTGAATTCCGGCGACCAGAGCGTCAACGTCTTCCATAGTGTTATAGGCCGCAAAACTTGCTCGCGTCGTCGCCGTGACTCCTAACAGTGTGTGAAGCGGCATCGTGCAGTGGTGGCCGTGTCGTGTGAACACTGCGCGACGATCGAGCATTGTTGCCAGGTCTTCCGGATGCAGGTCCGCAATCCGAAACGCAATGATCGATCCTTTATACTCCGGAGATGGTCCATAGATCGTCAGCCCCGGTATTTCCATTAACCTCCGTGTTGTTTCCTCAAGCAACGCATGCTCATGAGCATGCATGGATGCCAGCCCGGTTTGGTTCACCCAGTCAATTGCTGCGCCCAGTGCGATGGCCTGGACGATTGGCAGTGTACCGGCTTCGAGGCGTGCAGGGGTCTCGGCCCACTCGGAGTTTTCCAGTGAAACCCGGCGAATCATATGACCCCCAAAGATGATCGGCTGGATTTCCTCCATCCGATCCGCACGACCGTAAATCACACCAACTCCCGTAGGTCCGTAAACCTTGTGGCCGCTGAATACAAGAAAGTCGACATTGTCGGCCGCTACATTGGTTGGCCTGTGAGGCACACTCTGGGCTCCATCAACGACCAGGATGGCCCCCACATCATGAGCCAGTCGTGCCAGATCTCCGATCGGATTTTCCGTCCCGAGTACATTGGACATTGCACAGACGGCAACGATCTTTGTTCGTTTCGTGATCACGTATTCGAATGCGGTTGCATCCAGTCGTCCGTCTTCGGTCAGCGGCAGCAGTTTGAGCGTGGCACCGCTTTCTTGAGCTAGCTGCTGCCACGGGACAAAATTGGCATGGTGCTCCATGGAACTAATAACAATTTCATCTCCTGCGAGAACTCTTCCGCGTCCCCAGCCGAACGCGATTTGGTTCAGGCCGAGTGTCGTACCTGCTGTGAAGACGATCTTTGAATCGGACGCGGCACCAAGGAAGGCTTTGATTTTCTTCCGCGATCCTTCCAGCTCTTCGTCAATCCGGGCTCCGAAGCTGTAACGACCTCGGTAGGCATTTGCGAAATACTGCTCTTCGACCTCCCGCTCTTTGTCGATGACCGCACGAGGCTTCTGAGCTGACGCAGCGCTGTCCAGAAACACAGGACGTCCCTGTTTGAGTTCCTGATTAAGAACCGGGAACTCACTGCGGACATTTCTGGGATCAAAGTGAGATCGAGTGATTTCGGACATGACTCAAAGTTTGGCAGTCAGACGGCATGTAAAGCAGCAAAGCCACGAATTCGCTGGACCATGCCGTGCAATCCGTTGCGGCGAGTTGAACTGAGGTGCTGATTGAGTCCCATACGTTCAAACAGTGCCTCGATATCTCTGTCCAGGATCTGCTGAGGGGTTTTTCCGGAATAGGCTGCCAGCAACACAGCAATCAGCCCTTTGACAATGATCGCATCACTGTCCGCCTGCAATCTCACAACTGTGACACCGTCTTCAACCACACGTTGAGCGACCAGCCAGACCAGGCTCTGGCATCCGTGCACGATGTTCTCGTCACGTTTGAGTTCAGTCGAAATTTCAGGAAGCTCAAGTCCCAAATCGATGAGGAAGTCACACTGTTCCTCCCAGTCGAGAAGTTCTTCAAATTCCTGCAGGATATCGTCAATCGACATGATGCTCGTCTGTTGGTACTTCATCATTCCAGGTGCAATGATGGCTCCGGGATCCGAGAGTCTACAGAATCTCCAGTGTCGGGGCCGATGGACTGTCGATCAAGTTCCGTGCAATCTGCATAGCAACATTACGGCAGACGTCCAGCAACGATTCCCGGGCCGGACAGTCTTCATCCAGTAATTCGGGAATTCGTCCGGCATCGCAGAGTTCCCGGATACACGCCTGAATCGGGATTTCGCCCAAAAAGGGAACATTGAGTTCGTCGGCGACCTTGTGGGCGCCGCCTCGTCCAAAGATTTCGCCCGTCATGTTTTCAACGAAGCCGAGTATCGGAACATTAACCTTCCGGTACATGTCAACGGCTTTGACAGCATCCAGTAATGCAACCTGCTGCGGCGTACACACAATGACCGCTCCAGCAAGCCCAATGAGCTGCGAAAGAGTCAGTGACACATCTCCAGTTCCCGGCGGCAGATCGATAACCAGATAGTCCAGTTCGCCCCAATCAGTGTCCTTGAGAAACTGTGTGAGAGCCTTGTGCAGCATGGGACCACGCCAAACGACCGATTGTCCCTGTTCCAGGAAAAAACCCATGGACATCAGCCTGAGGCCATCGACATCGATTGGCTCGATTCGCACGACCTTTTGACCGTCCTGACCCTGCAGTTCCTTCGCCGCCGGCTGACCCTTCGCACCAAGCATATGCGGAATACTGGGGCCATAGACGTCTGCATCCATCAGTCCAACCCGGCAACCGAATGATTTGAATCCGCAAGCCAGCGCTGCCGCCACGGTGCTTTTGCCGACGCCGCCCTTGCCGCTTCCGACCGCGACAACGTTCCGCACGGTGAGTCCGATTCGACCCCCGGCATCGCTGCCCCGTACCGTGGGATGCAGAGCGACATTCAGCGACTTGCCATCGGCAACTACAGTGGACAGTCGTTCTTCAATTCTGGACTGCAGACGATTTGGTTCCGGATAAGCAGGCGTCAATAGTTCAATGTCCACTGTGACAGTGTCATTGTCGCAACGGACATCACGAATCTGTCGCAGATCGCTCAGAGTCCGCTCAAATTCCGGATCGACCACCTCACCCACGACAGATCTGATTTCTTCCACAGTTGCCATAATAATTTGTGTTCTATCTGGTATTTTCCGTACGCGAGGCAACCACATGGACAGCCACGCGACCATGAAACTTATCCTACGTCGTTAGCGACCCAGATCAACGTCAGCTTACGACGAACCAAGCCGTTTCGCCAGGTCGAGACTGGACATTCTGGTGACTTTGGCCGTTGGTGCCAGCGGGCCTTGCTGTTAAAAATTCCGATCAATGACAGAGACCCCTGACATGACTGTAGCAGTTCCGATGGGTGAATTCGTCTTAACCTCCT
Source organism: Planctomycetota bacterium (assembly GCA_963581585.1). Lineage (GTDB taxonomy): Bacteria > Planctomycetota > Planctomycetia > Planctomycetales > Planctomycetaceae > S139-18. The sequence continues at coordinate 14,929 of CAUZPL010000060.1, read as the reverse complement.
ACAGCTGGATCCAGCGCACGCAGCAACTGCTGGAGTCCTGTGAACGCCGGATCGGTCAACCACTGATTGTTCGATCTCAGCCGGAAATTGCTGCTCTGACGGTCGCAAACGCAACCTTTGTGGCAGTGGCTCACGGAGATGAAGCCGACCTGCTTCTCAATTACGCCAACTGGGCTGCACTGTCTCTGTGGCAGAGGTCCCTAAGTGAATTCCTTGGTACATCGTCATGGGTGAAGGCTAAGTCGATGCATCGTGATGAATACGTCGAATTACTGCAGGTAACACCAGAAGCAGGATTCAGTTCGGATTGTTTCGAACGGCCGAAGGTTTTGGATTCATAAGTCGACAGTGTGGAACGTCCTAGATACAGATGGGCACGAGCCATGTCCGACTGCCACGTTTTCGTGGTAGACTCTCCTGTAGCCTTTTCCCGATCAAGTGCCAGAATTCAAACCATCCCTCCTCTCGAATACGAGTGATTCCGTTGTCTGATTTTGATGTCAATCAAATCCTGCGGGAAGCTGTTCCCCAATGGACTCAGGCTGATTTTCTGTTCCTGGAATCACAGCCATGGTGGGCGCCCTCCGTCCAAGCGGAACTTGCACGGACCGATACCGCAAAGATTCAACCCTGTTTTGGCCGACCGGCATCTGTCGTCGGCATGACGACCGAATACCGCTGTCATTCTGTGCCCTCGACCGGAAGAATCCACGATCAGATCCAGACCGGCCCGGCCACGGGCATTGTGCTGCTTGCTGAACGGCAGATGCGGGACTGCCTGTTACTTCTGGGACGTTTGCGTCGATTGTGTCGACCGCATCCCCCGGTACTGCTGGTCATTCCCAGGAACGCGGTCTCGCTGATGCCTCTGCTGATGGAATCCGGGGCCGGGGCCGTGATGGTACAGGCTGTGACCGACATCCAGGTCGCGGAATGGTGCCGTCGGGTCACCGGGTCCGTGGCATAGACAGGGATGCTGTTGAACTAACTGCAGACTGAGTGTTATTCCACTGTCACGCTCTTCGCCAGGTTTCTGGGCCGATCCACATTGCAGCCTCGCAGAAGCGCCACATGGTAGCTGAGTAACTGCAGTGGGACCGCACAGACGAGCGGCTGGAGGTACTCTTCTACAGACGGAACATAGATCACATCATCAGCGATTCTGTTCACTTCTTTGTCTCCCTCGCAAGCAATCGCTATCACCGGCCCCCTGCGTGCCTTGACTTCTTCCATGTTGCTGACGACTTTCGGGTAGATACCGCCCTGAGGAATCACGAACACACTGGGGGTCTGTTCGTCGACCAGAGCGATCGGCCCATGTTTCATTTCAGCTGCCGGATAGCCTTCAGCGTGGATGTAGCTGATTTCCTTCAGCTTGAGAGCACCTTCCAGAGCGACCGGAAAATTGTAGAGTCGGCCAAGATAAAGGTAATTGTTGAATCTGTAGTATTTGTTAGCAATCACCTGTACCTGTTCATGGCACTTCAGCGTTTGTGAGATCACCTCCGGCATCGATCTTAAATGACGAATGATGCGTTTGCCCGCCGGATAGGACAGGTGCCGCATGCGCCCCAGAAACAACGACAGCAGCATCAACACACTGACCTGAGATGTGAATGCTTTGGTCGAAGCCACACCGATTTCCGGCCCTGCATGCAGAAAGATGCCACCGTCTGCTTCGCGAGCGATCGTTGAACCGACCACGTTGCAAATTGCCAGTGTCGGATGTCCCTTCCGCTGGCATTCTCTCATTGCTGCCAGCGTGTCGGCGGTTTCACCACTCTGAGTGATCGCGAACACCAGAGTTCTGTCATTAATTGGCGGATTGCGATACCGCAGTTCACTGGCATACTCAACTTCCGTTGGAAGTCGAGCGAATTCTTCCAGAAGATATTCTCCCACAAGACCAGCATGCCAGCTGGTCCCACAGGCTGTCAGCACAACACGATCGAACCGGCGCAGCTGTTGAGCAGTCAGGTTGAGGCCTCCAATGACGGCAGTGCCTTCGGACTCGTCAAACCGGCCACGGAACGCATTCTCGATCGTTTCGGGCTGCTCAAAGATTTCTTTGAGCATGTAGTGTTCGTAATCACCAAGCTCGATGTCCGACGTAACCTGATCCAGCGTCTGAATGGCGGGATGCACGTTGCCGGTTTTCCGGTGTTCAATACGCAGCTCGTCAGGTTGCAGCACGGCCACTTCATTGTCTGAAAGGTAAACAACTTCCTGGGTGTAGCCCAGCAGAGGACTGGCATCGCTTGCGAGAAAGTACTCGTTCCTGCCGATGCCAATAACCAGTGGACTGCCGCAGCGTGCCGCGATGATTGTGTCCGGGCAGTCACGAAACAGCACACCCAGCCCATAGGTTCCGTCAAGCCGGTCCAGTGTCAAGTTGACGGCCTTGAGGCAGGTCGCGACGTTGGCGGGTGGTTCACCGAGGCAGACCTGTTCGTCAAGGTGGTATGCAATCAGATGGGCGACGACTTCCGTATCCGTCTGAGAATGAAAAACAAATCCCAGCTGCTTCAGCTGACTGCGAAGACTGTCGTAGTTCTCGATTACTCCATTATGTACGACCACGACCTCGCCGTTGCCTCCGACGTGCGGGTGCGAGTTTTCGTTTGTCGTTTCGCCATGAGTTGCCCACCGCGTGTGGCCAATCCCCGACTTGCCGACAACGGGCTGGTCTGACAGCAGCTGGACCAGCTGACTCACTCGTCCTGTCTGTTTGCGCAGTGCGATTTCACCAGAACTCTGAACTGCAATACCGGCGCTGTCGTAGCCGCGATATTCCAGGCGATGCAGCCCTTCCAGCAGAAAATCGGAAACGGTGCGAAATCCTACATAACCAACGATCCCACACATGACGTTGCTCCATTGCTGTTTTCTGGAAGCCACGGGACCACACTATGATCCCGTGTTCGCGGTACTTCAACGAGGGACCTGTTTATTTTAGTCAGACACAGACTCACGGGACCGGGTGAACTGCTGCTAGGACACGTGGGATGCGGCAGCAATTGAGCGACACTGACTTTCATGATTCTCTAACGTAAAATCTGCCGTAGTCTGGCTTGGTTGCAGAGGGCTCTGCAGTCCAAAAAAAATGTTTCGCCGGGTTCGACAGATTGCGATTCTGGTCTGCCGATGAGAAGCGGCGGGAAATGCCGCTCGGTGGATCATTTGTAAGCGGTCTGGAGACAATCATTCGAGACGAATAGAATGAAAGGACAGGACGTCAGAATCCGGTACAGTTTCAGTCCGCATCCCTGATGGATTTTAACATCGGTTGCTTCCGGTCCGGATGCAGACGGAGTTATCCTCAGATGCTCAATTCCGGGACACATTCACCGTGGTAATCGGTCTTTTGTTTCTGCTGCAATCGGTGGTGCTGGTCCCGCAGCTGAAACTTGTGCAGGCCTCGGGGGTCAGTCCCGTGCCGGGCGCTGTGCGACTTCCCGGTGGAATACTGCTGGAAGGTATGGTGTCGATTACCCGGACTCTGGAAACGTCGCGGGGAAGAGATAACCTCGAGCTGCGGCATATCGATCAAGGGTTTCGTCGCTATGATGTTTCCACCCGAATCGCGGCACCAGTGATCGAAGATGCTTCGGTGGTTCCTTCCCTGGAGTTCACAATTCGCCGCAAACGCGGTCGCTTGCGCATGCCGCAGGTCATCGGCGCGCCGCAAATGTCGTCGTTTAACCGAGAGGGGGAAGCCGTTGTCAAGCTGCAGCTGTATGGGGATAAAACGGAAGCGATCAGAATTGGTGTAAGCCGCATCAACAGGAATATGGTGGAAATCACCAGCCTGACTCACAACTGGACTTTTGGCATGGCGCTTTCCGCCCTGCCCGACGATGTGTTATATCCAGGTTTGCTGGAACACGCCGTTGGTTTTGAGGACGGCGGTGTTCGCTTGACGATGGTGGAGATGCTGACCGATGCCGGGCGCGTGGCCGCTGCGTCAGCTTTGCTGGATAACGTGGAAACTGGGTTCCCTGAGCTGTCCCCGCAGGTTGAGAGGGCACGCAGAATCCTGCGGCAGCGGACGGCCAGCCAAATCCTGAAAGAGCTGCAGCAAAAAATGGCCGTCGGTCAGCCGGCCGAGGCAGCTCGTTATGCCCGACTGTTTCCTGACAGTGATCTGACTCCTCAGGTTCGGGGCGCCGTCCAAACACTCGTGACGGACTATGAGTCACTCCAGCGACGAGTTGACAGTGCCAATGCAGCGCTGCAGCAGACGATCGGTCAGTTTGAAGAACGGGAACAGAAGCAGCAGGCCCGAGAGATGGTGGCAGCCATGCTAAATGATCTGGACGTTCATAACGTCGAACGCCTGACCACCTGGGAACTGCTTGGCACCGGTACGGAGTCGCCGGCTGAGTCGCAGCTGGCTCTGGCGGTATCCGGTTGGTTGCTGGGGGCCGACGATGCCGTGTCCGGATTTGCCGAGTCTTATGGACTCTTTCAGATTCAGCAGTCCATCAAGGACTTTGTGTTGCTCGACAAAACGGATGAATTCGCACGGAGCTCTGTTTCTCGCAATGTGCGGAACTTGGAGGGCTTCACGGTCGACAGAGTGGCGGCCATGATTCAGCACATGCCGCCACCACTGGCGATTCCACTGCGATTGGCCGAGGACGGGCGCAGCCGTTTTGATCTGCCACAAAATAGTGCCGGGATCCATTGCAGGGGAATTCTCCCGTCCGGATACTCGACAACTCGTCGATATCCGCTGTTGATTGCGGTACCACGTCAGGGGGTGACTCTCAACGAGACGATTGACTGGTGGTCTCGCCAGGCCGATCGATTTGGGTTCATTGTGGCGGTTGCTGAGTTTCTCCCACGGGATTCGGAATTATACAGTGCGGATGCCGCGCAGCATGCAGCATTCCTTCAGCTCATTCGTCAGTTGAAACTTGGCCTGTCGATCGATGACAACCGTGTTTTCATCGGAGGACACGGAGTTGGCGGAGAGATTGCTATGGATGTGGCATCCAGCCATCCTGAGTTGTTCGCCGGAATAATCTCACTTTCGGGGCTTGGACGTCGTCACCTGCAGTGGGCGGCTCACAATTCTGCAGACCTTTCGTGGTACATCGTGTTAGGTGAACGGCAGGGATTCTGGTATGAGCGGATGAGACTGCTGCTGAAACGACTGTTCCGTCGGGTCGACAGTGTCCGACGTCATTGTAACGTACTGTTGATCCGCTATCCCAGTCGTGGATTCGAATCGTATTACGAGGAATTACCGTCGGTTTTTGAGTGGTTGAATGTTGCTACCAGAAATCCCTGGCCAAAAAAGATCGACTCCCGCATCATGCGATCGACCGACCTCAGCTGGCACTGGGTGCGACTGCATTCGGTTCCGGAAAGATTTCAAACACTGGAAAATCCAACCTCCGTAAGTGACAGCGTTTCACGCTACGCGACACTGGAAGCCAGCCTTGAGAAAAACAATGCTATCCGTGTCAGTGCTCCGGACCGGGGCGTTATCCTGTTATCTCCGGACATGCCGGGAATCGATCCGGCCAGGAAGATCTCAATTCGCGGTGAGGGCACTGACAGGCGGATCGAATTTCAGCCATCCGTCCACGACATGCTGGACGAGTATGCGAGAACCGGAGAACGCACTCGCCTTTGCCACATGAAAGTGCCATTCGGTCGATAAACAATCTCTGGACACGGCTCGGCGACCGGCAGAACGTCGATTTAAATGTCCACAACCACAACCACAACCAGTAGTGGCTTGAGTCATTCTTTCCACAAAATCGGCATTTTGCTTTACAGGTTGTGACCGCTTGATTAGGGTCCGCTCCGTCGAGTCAGAAGTATTGACTTGGAATGTCGTTGGCGTCCCGATGTATTATCGACGAGTCCGAAATCGTTGAGTGGCTGGAAGGATCCGGCTAGGTCATGATTGCGTCAGGCAACGACATGTTTGACGCGATCCCCGGAATGGAATCTGTGGTTTCTCTCACAGGATGCTGCAGCCATGGAGCCTCTGATCAGCCTGTTGGCTGGTCAGTACGGTGTCGAGTAGTCCGTGCATGTTTTCCCGTTTCAGAATCTCAACCAAGGAGGGTTGGAAGATGAGTTCTGTGAAACCAACGATTGGAATTACAGGAGAGTTTCGTCCGGAACGCCATAACGGCGAGGCTCTCAGCTGGTTTAATACCGGTTACTACGACAGTGTGACCGGGGCCGGCGGATTACCCTTCCTCTTGCCTCCCTATGACAACGATGACGATATTCGGATGACGCTGGAACAGCTGGGTGGCTTGGTGCTGGCTGGTTGTAATCTGGACCTGAACCCTGTGAGAATGGGGTTGCAGAATAATCCGTCAGTTCGTTGCATGCCCCGACGCCGCGAAGATTTTGACCGTCGTATTGCAAAGACGGCGATCGAAATGAAGCTGCCAGTTATGGCAATCGGCTCGGGAATGCAACTGGTGAACGTTTTGTGTGGTGGATCTTTGCATGCGCACATTCCTGAGGACGTCCCTCGATCCCTGCACCATCGTGACGAAGTGGAAAATAACCTTCGCCACGTTCTGGAGATTGTTCCGGAAACGTGTCTCGATCGGATCTATGGTCCGGGTGAAGTGCGCGTCAACAGTCACCATCACATGGCAGTCAACGAGTTGGCCAAATGTTTTCGGGTGTGTGCGACATGTCCGGATGGCATTATCGAAGCATATGAATCGACGTCCGACGACTGGTACTCTATGGGAGTGCAGTGGCATCCGGAAAGTGGAACGGCCTCCGCGCTCGACGTTCAAATTTTTGAGTCGCTCATTGATGCTGCAGGACGCCAGCAAAGCATCGACGTGATTCCTATGTCAGCGGTGATGCGACGAGTCGCCGCGTGATGTCTGACGGACAGATTCATTATCAGCCAACAACGGGTGCAGCACCCGCTGTTTTTTGTGCGCCGCTTCAAACCCGGTTGACAACTTACCATCGTAGACTCTGTACCTCGATTCCCGAGTGGCCCAGTTTGACAGCAAACACGTTGCCGCAGGCCGAAAGGGTCACTATTTGTGATGAAGTCAATTTCCGGTCAATGGGCCATATGACGATGGACGTGATTCCAGGGGCGGGCCAAGCAACAGATGCCCTGTTCTTCATATTTTCTAGCAGAACCCGGACACTTGCGTCTCGCGCTCACCTTATCGTCTGGACCGCTCTACGGCAGATGTCCGGTTCAGACTGAAAAACTCAATCATCGACTCGGCGATCACCGGATCGCCATCGATCATCGTCGTCGCCCGTACCGTGGCTGGCATGTTGAATCCGCCGGGTTGTTCGGCGAACTCAATGTCCAGGATTCCACTGTCTGAATCAGCCGGGATAGTGACTGAGCGCCAGCTGATGCCGGTGAAATGATCGGGCAGCACTAATCCCACTTCAACCGGCTGCCGCTGCAGAACACCGCGAGACACGCTTATCTGCAGTTCAAGACTGGTATTGGGGTCCGCGCGAAGCGAACGTGGCTCTGATGTGATATTCATAGGACACGGTGCCGTCAGCGTAATGATCTGGTCGTGGACGTGCCCGGAACTGAAGCTGACTTTGTGTTTGTTCCCGTTCTCATCTTCGACTTCCCCCACAGCCATCACGACAGCCCGTCCGGTACGATTCATTTCCAGCCAGGTGGGCATCTGAATTGGGAAATAGACTTCTTTTGTGGCAGGTGCAACCACCACGGGTGCTGCAGTCACTCCCTGCAGATGACGGATCTGACGATCAGCCAGTGAAAGCGTCAACGGTCCACTAAAATCTCCCCAGTCGATCACGAATCTGCGGCGATAGATGGTACCGCGTGCTGCGTACCCGGTCTTAAAATCGACACCTGACAACTTGAACGGGGTCGGCAGGGCAACCGCCAGAAGCACATCCTCACGGTTTGTCGCTCCTGGCAGCCCAGGCAGGGTTGCCAGGCGCGTTCGCATCTCTTCCCCGGTCTGTGCGGTTCCTTCGATACCAACGTGTGATACTCTGACAGGGGCCGTGTCTTCGGCTTTGAAGACAAGTTCGATTTCATTCTTGTCTGCCGGGATCGTCGCCACCTCCGCTGTGACTCCGTCCGGAAGATGGGTTGCGCTCAGTGAAATTTCTCCTTTGAATCCTGCTATACGCTCAACAGAGATTTTAGCCTTAATCTCACTACCACGGATGACTGTCAGGACGTCGCCGGGAAGCTGGAGCCGAAAGTCTTCGGTTGCCGGCGACGCAATTCTGAGTCGATATGCATACTCCGGCCCTCCACGGTCATCGAAGCAGTCTTTGATCTCGACAATGTAGTTCCCATCAGCTGGCAATGTAAAATCAGTGTTGGGTTCAACGGGATTATCCGGAGTGCTGGCAACCTGTGTGAGCTGTTTTCCTTCTGTATCCGAAATCGTCAGCACGGCGTCCAACGGTGACCCAAAGCGTGCTGTCCAGAGTGTGAACTTAAGCTGCTGACCTTTCGTCCCGGTGATCGTCCACCGGTCAGCCTCTCCGGGTTCCTGGATTCGTCCATTCAGTACAGCAGGGACATTGATCGCCGGGGTGTCTTTAGTAACGGCGTCATTAGACTCGATATGTTCCTTCAGATCGCTTAGATCAATTGTCACAGCGTTGGACAGTGAGTCACCCAGCGGAAAGTACAACTGGTACTCTCCATTTCTTTCCGCGGGAAGTTCCACCTCGATTTTGGCATCCGGCGTATTTTGGCCCGCAGCTTCAAAAGCCGTCTTTTCGCCAATGCGGCCACCCAGCGGAAACACGCGATCAATGTGTGTTCCGGCTGTGATTGTCAGGCGATAGATGAAATGTTGCAGACCCAGAAAGCTGCTGTCATGAATGTGAACGCGATAGATGCCTGTTTCTTCGGCCCGGAATCGCAGGAATGAGTCATTGCCGAAATGATCGTAATTCTCGGCCACAAGCCTGCCATTTGGTCCTCGCACTTCCAGTCGGGAATTCAGAGGTGAACCCATTCGTGCTGCAAAAACCTCACAAGTGATCGACTGGCCGTCTTCGGCTCTGAATTCCCAGATGTCTATGTCTTCACGTGGAAACATACGCCCGTTGATGGTCACGGGCAGCGTTATGGGGTCCGGCACGGGTCGGCCATCGATTTCCTGTTCAATGATTTCCGGCAGATCACCAATAATAAACGGCTTGCCTGCAACGGCACCCTGCGATGTCCACAGCCGCCAGTAACGAACGCCCGGCGCAGCGTCTGGAAAAATCCGGACTGTTCCTACGTGATCCTTTGGATAATTTTCACTTCCCTGTGACAAGGGCTTGAGGATTATAGGCCCTTCAAACCATTTCGTTCGCGTCCGTTCAATTCGCGCACTGACCTCCAACCCAGGTCCCGATATTTCAAACGGACAGCCCCCATGCAGGAAATGACCTCCCACGTGGAATTCGACCGTGGAGCCCCGCTGGCCGCCGGCCGGAAAGATGTAATCGGCAGACGGGGAATCAGAAAAGGCACAAGGCAAACGGCAGGACGTGATCGTCAGAATGTAAACAGCAAAAGCGAAAAACGATCCAACCGCCGGGTTCGGGGAACCTGAAAACATAGCGACCTTACTCTTGGAACAATATTGCAGACAGTTCAGCAGGTGTCCTTATCCCATAACCAGCTCTCGGATCAGTTTTCCGTCGCTTGCGACTTTAACTGGGCGATTTTCCCGGGTCAGAAACTCGTCATCGGGATTGATGCCGAGGGAATGGTGAATCGTTGTCGAAAGATCTTCCGGGCCATACGGGTTCTCGGCAGGACGCTCGGCTCGTTCATCGGAACTCCCCACCACCAGTCCGCCCTTGATCCCTCCGCCCCCTATGGCAACGGTGAATCCCGGACCCCAATGATCACGGCCCGCATCATGATTAATTCGGGGTGTTCGGCCGAACTCGCCGGTGACGATAACCATTGTTGATTCCAGCAGCCCGCGGTCCGCAAGGTCACGGAATAATGTCGACATCGCGGCATCCAGGTGCGGCAGCAGGTCACGTTTGAGTGTCACGAAGTTGTTGTTGTGAGTGTCCCAGTCGACGTGGTGAACCGTAACACAGCGAACCCCTGCTTCGACCAGCCGTCGGGACATGAGACAGGACTGGCCCAGTGAATTGTGTCCGTATTCTGCGCGAAGTTCGGGAGTCTCGTCATGAATATTGAAGGCTTTTTTGGCGGCCGGAGAGGTCATCAGCTCGAATGCCTTTTCACGAAACACGCTGACCGTACCGGCTTTGGTATTGGCGGCCTTTTCTGCACCCTTCTGAAATCGATCCACCTGGGCCAGCAGGTGGCGTCGCGAGTCCGTCCGCTGTGTACTGAGACCCGGCGGCGGTACAATGTCACGAACGGTGAATCCAGGATCCGCCGGATCAGCGTTCACAATGAATGGCTCGTAGGATGCTCCCAGATATGCCGCCCCGCAACTGGGGTGCATGTCAGGGACACACACGTACGGCGGTACGGATCCCCGGGCCCCCAGTTTACGGGCAATAATCGACCCCACAGAGGGACGTTGGTTGTTCGGCGACAGCCCGGCATTGAACCCAGACACAGGATGGTAACCGGTGAGCATATAATGGTCGGCTGGACCATGATCCGAATTCCCGTGTCCGAACGAACGGATCAGAGAGAATTTGTCCATCTGTTGTGCGATGCGAGGCAGGTGTTCGCCAATCTGAATCCCGGCAACATTGGTGTTGATCGGCTGGAACTCTCCGCGAAATTCCGACGGTGCGTCCGGCTTCATATCAAACGTATCAATGGTGCTCAGTCCGCCTCGCAGAAAGACGACAATCAGAGAGCGACTGTCTTCGACGCTTTCACCCCTGTCTGCTGCCAGGGCCTGCTGGCGGAGCAGGCCGGGAAGTGTGAAGAATGAACCAAATGCGCCTGCACCACCGACTCGCAGAAAATCACGCCGTTGAAGACCGTCACAAAAAAAACCGCGTCGTATCATGGTTCCGTTCTCTGACAAGGGTCGTCATCGAGTGATGGGAACGTAAGCCGATCAAGAAACTGAATTCAGAACTCTCGGTATTTGCCAGTCGTCTGCGCTGCCTGATTAATGATTAAAAATAAACTCGATCGTATTCATGAGACTCCATGCGAGGTCTTCCGCCGCCCGCCGGCGGCCCTCGGGACTTGTTTTCAGGTAATGTGCAGCAGTCGACAATTCTTCTGCGGTGGGTCGTCGGGCAAAAAAGGTCAAATACAATTCGTCAATGAGATCCGCGTCTTCAGGAAGAGTCTCGACTAACCGTGCCACCCGGCCACCTGCGTGTGACAGTTTAGCGTGGATCACGGGGGAATTCAGCAGGTGTAGAACCTGACTCACGTTAGGTTCGCTGTTTCGTTCACATTCGCACGCGGTCTTACGAGTCGGACGTCCAAACAACTTTAGGAAATAGTGATCAACTTCACTGTCCCACAACTGTGTCGCTCGAGATTTTCCGGGGACGCCTCGAAAGAATTCATCAATCCCCGTGACATTTGACACTGCATCCAGAAGCACCTCGGCATCAATGTGTTTCAATAAGGCACGTGAGTAATTCTGTTCATCACGGATGTTGGTTTGATTTGGCCGGGAAGCCCGCTGGTAAACGCTGGACGCCATAACCGTGGCGATGAGTTCCCTCACGTTGAAACCACTGGTTTCGAATTCCCGGGCCAGTGCGTCGAGCAGTTCCGGATTTGTCGGTGGGTTTGTGTCTCGAAAGTCGTCCACAGGTTCAACCAGGCCACGACCCATAAGACGGGCCCAGATCCGGTTAACGGTGCAGCGGGCAAACCAGGGGTTGCCCGGTGATGTCATCCAGTTTGCCAGACCTTCACGCCAGTCACCATCCGGGGATTGTTTGGGCATAGGTTCGCCCAGTGGATGTGCAAAAACTCTCGCCGCTGTCCGAGGGTGTTTGGTTTCTGGATCACCTGCCGCGGTCAGGAATTCGCTGCGCGACGTATTTTTACGCTTCACCTGCGAAAACATCGCCAACATTCCGTAGTAATCTGTCTGGCTCCAGCGATCGAAGGGATGGTGATGGCACTGGGCGCATGCGATGCGAACACCCAGAAACACCTGTGAAATGGTGTTGGCCTGTTCGCCGGGTCCTTCAGTGACACGGTAAAAGTTGGCCTGGGGCACATTCTTCAATCGACCTTTGACTGTCAAAATCTCGCGAACAAACTGGTCGAACGGTTTGTTCTGGGCAACACTGCGGTGAATCCAGCGGTAATACTCATGTGCCTGTCGATGACCCAGTTTCTTGCGATCCACCCGCAGCAGATCGGCCCATCTGAGCGCCCAGAGATCTGCATATTCCGGGCGAAGCAGCAGTTCATTCACGAGCCGGACTCGCTTATCTGCTCGGGTATCACCAAGAAACTCGCGTGCCTCAGAAGGACTGGGGATGGTACCAATAACGTCCAGAAAAGCGCGCCGGAGAAACTCGGCATCGTCGGAGATGGTGGACGGTAAAATATTCAGCTTCTGCAGTCGGGCATGAACCAGTTGATCAATGAAGCTGTTTCCCGGAGGATCCGGGTACACGTCAATTTGTTCCTGCCGCGGAATCAATGCCTGAAATGTATCGACTGCGCCCATAAACGTCGCCATGACCGCGACCTGTCCCGGAACCTTCCCGATTTGCAACAGACCATCCTCACCAACGACAGCGAGTCCCTCGTTGTTGGAACGATATTTCGCCATCCGCGTAACGTCCAGCTCGCGTCCGTCAGTATAAGTGGCAACAACCCGCAGCTGCTGAGTTCCGTTTACGTCCATGATCCGTTCGGCCGGACTGATATCAATACGATCGATGACGGGAGCGTTCGCGAAGCCGACCGGGGCGCCGGAAGCAATCCATCCATGCAGTGTTCTGTACTCACGTGAATCAGCAGAGAATCGAATCCCACCGCCATGCGGCAGAGCACCGGACGCCTTTGTCAGAATCAAACTGTGGCTGGGCGCTGCCACGACCAGCCGCCGGCCACGGCCCGCTTTGGTCAGTGCGTCATAGTCCTGTGAAGGCGCAAAACCGAATACCGACAGCTTAAAACCGTTCTGGCCCTCTGCTTTTCCATGGCAGCCTGATGAGTTGCAGCGGAATTTGCTTAAGATGGGGATGATGTCGTTCTCAAAATGATACTTTCGCGCAATTTGAGTCTCACTGACATGGACCGGAAGTGAAACCGTTGTTTCAGCCGCCGTTATTTCGACGGTTCCGCTTCCATCCGAAATGGCGGAAACGATTCCACTTTGACTGACGGAAAAAAGAGTGGTGTCCGTGGACCGATAGGTCGCCAAGTGTGTCAAATCAACGATTCGACCGTCGCTGCGGTGTCCATGAACCAGGACACCGCGCAAAGCATCCAGGCCACCGACCTGAACAACCGCAGGTTCAATCGTGACCTTCCGGACAGACAGACTGGACGGTTCCTGTGACCACAGGGGAACAGTCAGCAGCAAAACCAAAGTGATCGAGACAGCCAAGGCTCGCACACTGCACCTGCTAGAGTGCAAATGGGGAGAGAGGTTGAACAGGAAATGCAATATCATGCTAACGTATTCAACCTAAAGATGAAAGCATAAACGATGGTCCGTCTGCCGGGAGTTGTCGTGGCGAGATTTAATGGCAGAGCACGCGCAGCGAGGCTGCAGTAACTCCGTCGCGGACGGGGTTCAGTTCCCCCGCCTCCAACAGCTCTTAAGTGTCATCGAACTGAGCATATCTCCCCTTCCCTTTTACTAGCAAATCTCGTTTTCAGAACATACAAATCTTGCACACTTTAATCGTTATGAAACACCTCGCAGCTCACAACAAGTGCAGTCATGCTGTTGGTGGGGTGTGGTGAGTTGCAGGAGCCGACTGCGAAATTAACGGACTGGGTTCCAAATGATAGCCCCTGAAGGCGCCTCTTGGGCACGTGTATCGATTGCGACTGGTTTCATCACGCCGTTGGTGATCCACTTCCTTCAGTATGTTCACACACTTCTGCCTTCAGATATTTATGGGACATAACGGTCCACTTCCGGCGGCTGCCGACATCCTTTTTTTCATCTTCTTGAGCGCTGTATTCGGTCTTACCCCGTTCGTCTTTCACTCAGTGATATGTTTCATTGCGGCTCGCTTCCTCACATCTTCGCGTTTGGCCTTTGTCGCTGCTGGCGGACTGCTCGGTATCCTGGCGTTGGTGGTTCCTTTCCATGTTGCGGATTGTTATGCACTCTACGGGCCGGGCCGCCTAAACTCCACCTCCGGGCTCGCATTCGTCTTCCTGCCGTTCTACCGCATCCCCACGCTGTGTCTCGGTCTGCTTGTCGGCTGGCTTGTTTCATTACTTCCTCGTTTTCGATGACTTTCTCCGCTGCCTGGTTCCTTATTCGAAGCACCGGGGACGAAGACAGGAAAATTATGGACTTGTCAGTAACCCTGAGGGAAATATAGGAATCGTCTGCAAGATGATGTTTCCGGTAATGATGATGCCAGAAGAAGAGGGGACGCCATCAGAAGTATATTTTAATGTCTACGACTGGAAATGAACGTAATGCATCGGTTTTATCGGCAGTCTCCGGCGGATGAGGGTGCGTACCACACAGACCGGGTGTGGTTGGTAAAGGGTGAAACAACTGCGGCCGCAGACAACCCTGCAGATTCTGTAGAACGTCGCGTGACGTCCGGCTATACTGTCAGCCAGGCGGTACCAGTTCGGATGCGCCGTGTGGTATTTTGAGATCAACTGACAGGAATGCAGTGTCCAGGATTATGAGAGCAGTCATGCCCAAAAGAAATATCCATGTTCCACGGCGTCGGTTTTTGCAGACCACAGTTTCGGCAGCGGCAGCGAGCGTAATGGCGCCGACAATTATCCCCTGTTCGGCTCTCGGACGTAACGGTGCTGTCGCTCCGAGTG
>CAUZPL010000059.1:0-39876 GCA_963581585.1 Planctomycetota bacterium | reverse complement strand
CCGTCCCTTTGGGCTGCTGCTTAATTAACTCCACAACCTGCATCACATCGTCATCGCTCAACATCAGGCCGACCGATGTCAGGCGATGCGCGACGGCCCGTCGGCCACTGTGCCGTCCAAGAACCAGCTGAATCCCGTCAGCGCCCACGACTTCCGGCCGAAATGGCAGATAGGTATCAGGATGTTTCAGTAGTCCGTCCTGGTGGATACCGGCTTCTGTGGCAAAAATATTTGAACCGCCAACGGGTTTCATGCGAGGTATCATGACTCCGGTGAGATCGGCAACAAGCTCGCACAATGGAGCGAGTTTGGTTGTGTCCATCCGGAACGTGCGATTGTACTGATCCGGATGCATCGCCAGTGCCATGACGACTTCTTCGAGCGACGCATTGCCGGCGCGTTCTCCGATACCGTTGACTGTACACTGGACAACATTGGCTCCTTCCCGGATGCAGGACAGTGTGTTGGCCACCGCCAGTCCCAGGTCGTTGTGAAAGTGAACAGCCAGGAGGGCGCGATCCAGATTGTGAACCCTGTCCTGAATTGTCTTGACGAAATCTGCCGCTTTTTCTGGCGTCAACACACCCACGGTGTCCGGAAACCCAATCGTCGTGGCGCCGCTGTCGATTGCTTCGATGTAACACTTGCACAGAAAGTCAATTTCAGTGCGGCTGGCGTCTTCCGGACTAAAGGCAATGATCCTGAAGCGGTTAGTGGCATAGTTGATGGAATCCGTGATGATTCGCAGAACCTGTGTCTGGTCTTTGTCGAGCTTATGTTTGCGGTGCAGAGGACTTGTTCCACAGAACAGACTCACACCGCGTTTATGGTCCGGGTTCCCATCCAGCGCCCGGTCAGCAGCATCGACATCGGACTTAACCGTCCGGCACAGAGCTGTGATGACCGGCTTCCTGATGACTCCAATCATTTTACGAATGGCTTCGACATCTTGTTCACTGGATGCCGGAAATCCCGCGTCCAGCGAATGCACGCCAGCCGTCTCCAGTGCTTTGGCAATCTGCAGCTTGTCGCTGGGGTCGAGGGTGGCGCCTGGCATCTGTTCACCGTCGCGCAGCGTCGTATCACTGAACAGGACTTTGCCCGATCGTTTGTGATACCTGATGACGGCCTGTCGCACGGTATCGATCACACGTTCGTGTACTCGCTGAGGCAGTCTCCTGGATGTCATAACTCGTCCGACGCTCTGAATTTGAATGTACCGCCACATCGGGAAATATGACCCTGACGAGCCAATCGTAACAGATTCACTCACGTTACTCATCACGAGTCCTGCAGAGCAACTCGATCACCGTCGGGATTGACATCAGAAACGAAAATCCGGGAGACTTATGCAGGTATTCCTTCACAGCCTGATGCGAAATGCAATCCATGATTTCCGTCACATTGATTGGTGACACCGCCAGTACGGAATTTGCCCCATTGGTCCACTGGCTCTGCGGCGAGCATCCATCCGTCGCTGCGAATTCGTTCGCCAATATTTTGGCGTGGGAATCCGTTAGCGGAGCACAGCAAAAACATCCACTGACGCTGGTATTTCAGTCCTTTTCGGATCAATTTGCACCGAAGGAAGTTGACCGTCTTATTGGCGCGACCCTGTTTTCCGGATTGCTGTGCTGTTTCGGTGCATGGTGTGAAGGCGATGGCCGTACTCGACGCATCTGGCCTGACAGCGTTCGTGTCCCCGTACGATATGCGAAACAGGTGATTCAGGACGAGCTTCGCCGGATGCAATCCGGCCATTGTCCACTGCCGCCGACCGCCGCCCGTGACGAAATCTTTCTGCACCGGCAGCCGGGCGATTCTGATGAACGAGCACATGGAAAAGGTAGTGCACTGGTGATTAGTACCGACCGAGTTTACCGATCGACATTTGCCCAGGTATTGGACGGCGACGGGTGGAATGCAACCGCTGCCGGACTGGATCTGAACGGACTGCGATACGTCCGTCGGCCACGCCTGCTGGTGCATGACCTGGATCCTCAAAGTCCCGCCGTCAATCGATCCTTACACTCGTGTCTGAGACGATTTCCGCACGCGGACATATTCGGTCTGGCCAGTATGCCTCAGCGACTTGAGACATTTGAAGGCCACGAGTTTCCAATTGTGGCGAAACTTGACCCCCGTCGTGCTGTTCAGTGGATTGAGTCCGTAAGGACCGCCGCAGCGACTCGGCGATAAGTGTAATCTGTCTGCTGTACGGATCATTTAAGGATGTAGGTAAGTCCACGGCCGGACAGGAGCAGTAATGGCGATTGACGATCCTGTGGTGTGCGCATGCAAAAGCCGCTCGGCCAGGCCAGACCGAGCGGCTTTGCTTGTGCGACGTCTGAACACAGTAAACGCAGACCTAGAAATCGGTTCCGCTGAGCGGAATTTCGGCGGTCGATTCGCCGGCCACCACGAGACTGCTCTTCTCTCGGGTTGCCCCCGGGGTCATCAGTCTCAGGTACACACCCTGGTCGATGCTGTCGTTAAGTGTCCTGACAGACCCGTCACAGAATCCCACGACAACGATCCCCGGATGCAGCGAACTGAGATATGGGGTCTGTCCCTCAGCACCGGTCTTTCCATCATTCGGGAAAATTCCGCTTACGACGTTGTATCCCCCCCCGTAAATCAGAGACTCCGATGGAGATGCTGAGAGGGTCACTGGAGCGATGAATGTGCAGCTTTTGTGTTCCGGAGATGCCCAGGTTGTTGAACCGTCGACAGGTCCAGGAAGTATGTTTTCCACATCGGAACCTGCCATCAGGTTTTCACCAATCATCAGTGTGTTGGTGGCACCGTCATAAATACGTCCAAGATTTGCACTGGAGTTTTTCACACCAGAGACTTGATTCTCAGCCCAGAAAACTCCTGTCGTTCTGGTGATCGCTGTATCATTCCCATCCATACCGGCCGGAAGCACCCAATCCAGAGCTTCCTGATTGAAATTGTGATCTGCACCGCCACTACCGACTCCGTCACCAAATCCGGCATTTACCACATAGCTGAGGCCACCGGCCGCCTGGAACGCAGAATCGTCGTCCGGACACGCCAGCGATGGAATATTAAATATGGACAAAGCAGGATTTGGATTTGGCGTCGTTTCGTCCGGAAGAGTCAACGCGGTCAGTGCGGATGTTTTGTCCCAGCGATCATAGATTGGCGTGTGATCCAGATAGGGAAGAAGTTCAACCACCCAGCTTCGCTGCGGCAGCGGGACACCGGCGGACAGAGACGGATACGCAGAACTGTTGATAAAATATCCATATTGGGGCAGTTGATTCGCATGTGCTGTTGCCCAGCCATGAATTGCCGTGGCAATATTTTTCTGGTTGTTCAGGCACTGTGTCCGTCGAGCGGCTTCACGCGCGTTTTGGACTGCTGGAAGCAACAGTGACATCAGTGTGGCAATGATCGAAATCACCACCAGCAGCTCGATTAGCGTAAATCCGCGCCGTGATTGCCGGCGAGATGTTGTCAGACGTCGTACCTGCATGAGCCTTCTCCGAGGACGGGTTTGTTGCTATTCACCAGCCGCTGTGGGCTGAAAGGGCCTGTTTCATTTCCCTCAGTAACGCAAATTCTGTGGCAATTCAGCCAAAAACACGAAAAGAACCGAATCCAGTTCATGTGATTGTTCTTAACTCAGTTTAGATAAACGAGTTGCAGCATATGACCTATTCTGTACGGTTGCAAGAGCCGCTGGAAGTGCGGCTATTGCACGTACGCGGTTGATGTTGCAAAGCGGGACGTTTGACAAACATATCGGCTGAAATCGCCGCATGTCGGTGCAATTTGTGATGATTCGTCGCAAAGTCGTCGGTTGTCTCACTTTGGACAGGTTTGTTCCCACGAAACAATCTTTTCGGCAACATTGTCGTTCGTCACCGCAATCGGGCTGTCCGGTACAGTCCACCACAGAATGCACTCAGACGACAAAGTCAATCCTTGGTCTTCTGACGACAGGCCCCGCGCCGGTCCTCCAGATATTCCACACGTTTTGCAGCATAATCCTTCACTGAAATTGAAATTTCCGGTGCTGAATCAGTTCGAGCTGCCTCATAATGCTGCTGCAGAAACGGGACACACCAACCACAGCCGGTTCCCGCACCACCACATTCGCTCAATTGACTGGCCACATTCGGCTGATGAATCCGTGCAAAGTTCATCACCTTGCGGTGGGTCACCTGAAAACAATAACAGAGAAGATCGTCGGGCTGCATTTTAGTTGGCAGTTCTCAACTTGCAGTTTTTAAGGACTACAGAACTCACTCTCGGCTGCCAAGTAAAAACCCTTGCACCGCCAGCTATCCGAGCAGCGACGCCAGCAATACTTCTGACGACCCCTGTGAAGATGGCAAGACCGAGAGTTCTCACAGAAGTATCCTGAGATAGGCTCTGTTAGGCAGGTGGAACTCCTGCAGGCCCGTTTTCGACACTGCGTCGCGCCGACCATCTGTATAAAGCAGGAACGTCGGTCGCCGCTCATGATTGTTTATTTGAGGATGAAGTTCGCCCGGGGGCCGAAGGACGACGTATAAAACACAGCTCAGCGAAAACTCGTCCTCCTGTTTGCGGGATAGTCTGCATTCAGCCGGTGTGCCTTCTATCGTACCACAATGCGGTGACCATTGACCCCACATTATTTGTCTGGCGATGCTGGCAGGATTCCGGACATTTTGAGAATATCCTGGAAGCAAGTCGTCCGGAGCATGTAACTGGTTTGTCCTGAGGGAGTCTGTACACGTGAGGCGTATTCTTTGTGCTGTGATTCTGATCTTCAACGGGGCTCCCGGTGATCCGGCCACTGCCGCAGATTCCACGCGAACACCGGACATTGCTCTCGATCCGCTCGACACCCCGAATGATCTCGAAGCTTCACTCGTTGCCGCTGAACCAACTTTGCTCAGCCCTTCCACAATTGACGTCGATCATATGGGACGGATCTGGGTCGCAGAAGTTGTCAACTATCGCCGTTTTGCCAACAAGGAACGCGAGGATCGTGTAAAAGGGGACCGGATTCTGGTCCTGCAGGACACGGATGGCAATGGCAGTATCGATTCCAGCCACACGTATTATCAGGGCCGCGACATCGATTCAGCTCATGGCATCTGCGTGCTGGGCAATCGAGTCATCGTCTCCGCACTCGACAGCGTGATCAGTTTTTATGATGACAACGGCGACCTGCGGCCGGATCGCAGGGAAGTGATGTTTACGGGAGTGCAGGGAGTTCAGCACGATCACGGAATTCATAGTTTCACATTCGGTCCGGATGGCCGCCTGTACTTCAATTTCGGTAATCAAGGCAAAGAACTTCATAGACCGGATGGTTCGATCGTGATCGACATTGCGGGAAAAGAGGTTAGAGCCCACCGACACCCGTATCAGGAAGGCATGGTCTTTCGCTGTGATCTGAAGGGCAACAACGTAGAAACACTGGCTTGGAATTTCCGCAACAACTGGGAATTGGCCGTCGACAGCTTCGGCACGATCTGGCAGTCGGATAACGATGACGATGGCAACCGAGCCACACGCATCAACTTCGTGATGGAATACGGCAACTACGGATACAAAGATGAACTCACCGGAGCCGGCTGGAAAACCCCTCGCACGGGAATGGAAGCAGAAATTCCCCTTCAGCACTGGCATTTGAACGATCCCGGCGTCATTCCGAATGTGATCATCACCGGGGCAGGTGCCCCCTGCGGCATTGAAGTCTATGAAGGCTCACTTCTGCCGGAGCGTTTTCACAATCAGCTGCTTCACAGTGATGCCGGAGTCAACGTCGTACGCAGCTACCAGGTATCAGCGGATGGCGCAGGGTTCAGTGCATCCATCAATCCAATTCTGTCAGGCACGCGAGATCTCTGGTTCCGCCCCTGCGACGTGAGCATCGCCGCTGACGGGTCGATCATCATTGCGGACTGGTATGACCCCGGTGTGGGCGGACATCGTCAGGGTGATGTTGATCGAGGCCGCCTGTTTCGCATTGCTCCGAAGGGTTCGACCTGGCATCATCCATCGTTTGAGTTCGACACCATCGACGGAGCAATTGACGGACTGTTGAGCTGTAACCGTGATGCCCGCTATCTGGGCTGGCAGATACTGGCGGACGCCGGTCTCGATGCTGAAATCCAGCTGCAGAAAGTTTTTCAAGAGAATGATAATCCACGATTCCGCGCCAGAGCTCTGTGGCTGCTGGGACGCCTTGAGGGTCGAACCCAGCACTATCTTTCCATGGCAGCAAACGACGCGAATCCAAATATTCGCATTGTGGCATTGAGACTCGCGCGCCAGCTGCAGGTCATACTGCCGGACATTATTCAGCGACTGACCGACGACGAATCACCCGCTGTCCGGCGGGAATGTGCCATTGCGCTCTGCAATCTTCCTCCGGGTGCGCGTGCCGCGCTGTGGGTACCGCTGGCACAATCACTTCCACCGGATGATCGCTGGTTCCTGGAAGCCCTAGGTATCGGCGCTCAGGGAATTTGGAATGAGTGTCTGAATCGCCTGACTCATGACTCATCATCCAGGGTTGTGGCTCCCGAGGTCATGGACGCCATTTTGTGGCGCAGTCGGTCAGCCAGGTCGGCGGGACTCATTGCCCAAAAGATCTCACGCCTTGCTTTGCGGTCTGATACCGGCCCAGATCAGCTTGCACGCTGGTTTCGGGCACTCGATTTTCAGCAACGTGACAGCGTGCATCATGAGGCTCTGGCACTGGTAAAACCCTCTCAACTCAGTTCACTCAGACCGAAAATCGCGTCCTTCGTGGCGTCGGAATCATTGGCACGCATCAGACCAGGGCAGCTGGAGAGCAATGTGGCAGCAACAGCAGCGCTGGACGCCTCACTGAATTATCTGGACACACAACAGAGAATCGCTGCGATTGAATGGTTTCGAATCGAATTCCGTTATCGCGAATTGGCTGATCTCGTGATGGCAGCGCCAGGGTCTCAGCAGTGTGTTGCGGCGGTGAACAGCCTGCTGAAACTGGATCAAAATCAATTGCTCCTTGAGATCATGAATGGAGATTCAGCGCAAGCGGCCGCAGCCGTCCTCGTCGGCATCGGTAATTCGCGCAACCCCGGGTTCACTGATGAACTGCTCGCAGTAGTTGATGACGAAGATGCCGATCCTGATGTCCGTCGCGCGGCTGTGCGGTCGAGCCTCAAGTTCCTGAGCGTCGCAAAAAAAATTGTCGCTCGAACACAGGACGGAAGCATCAGCGGCAGCCTTCTTCAAACAGTCGCTGCCGGGCTGCACGGGTCGTCCGAGGCGCAGCTTCGCAGTATCGGACAGAAAATATTTCCGTTGCCTGAAAACAAAGCGGGGAAACAGCTTCCTTCGATCCGGGAATTGATGGCTCGCAAAGGTGACGCTAAGAACGGGCGACTGGTTTATAATACTGCCGGTACGTGTCACAAATGTCATGTGGTCAATAAGATCGGGCGGAACCTCGGTCCGGATCTGTCAGAGATCGGAAGCAAACTCAGTCGCCAGGCGTTGCTGGAGTCCGTGCTGTTCCCCAGTGCCGGAATCAGCCACAACTATGATGCATGGACACTTTTGCTGATTAATGGCATAACCCTGTCCGGCCTGATCACCAGTGAAACGGACGAGAACATCGTGCTCGTGGATAACGAAGCGATCCTTCACACGGTCGCGACCGGTGACATTGAGGAAAAGATTCGGCAGTCAGTGTCTCTGATGCCAGCCGACCTGCAGAAGATCCTGACGACTCAGGAACTGGTCGATGTCGTGGCATATATGGAGACGCTCAAAAAAGCGGCCGATTAGTTCAACGGCGATGGTCTCATGATGGATCGACCGCCAAACATCCATTAGAGATGCCTGGCAATTGATGCCTCGAATCAAACATCATCAGGTGTCGCCCAGTGTTTGTCACGGTACATGCGGCGGGTCAGCAGACTAGCCTGCTCGTCCCCAATGATTTGTTCGGTACTCGGATCAAACTGGACAGATCTGCCGGTTCGAGAAACGATGTTGCCCAAATGGCATAATGCCGATGAGAGATGCCCGGCTTCGATCCCGGCATTCAGAGGAGTGCCGTTTCGGATGGCATCAAGGAAATTCCGTTGATGTGCATCCTCCCGGTCCTCGGGAATGTCCTCGATCGTCCGAAGTTTATTCCTGGGACCAAACAGTTCCCAGCCGGAGTCGGTCGACTTCATCATTCCCTCGGTTCCATAGAAGATCGTACTGGTTCCCGGCGCATCTTCGCGATACGGAGACCAAATGCGCTGCTCATACAGAAGAAGTCGCTTGTTACCGATTACCCCGTCAGCGGGGTACTCGAAAGTCATCTGGTAGGTGTCGGGAAACTGCTGATCGTCGTCAAAGTAGAGCTTTGAACCGTAACCGGTAATAAAACTCGGATGCGTATCCACGCCGAGTCCCCACCGAGCCACATCGATTCCATGTACTCCATCGTTGCCAATGTCCCCCGTTCCAAAGTTATAGAACCAGTGCCAGTGGTAGTGAACGAAGTTGGACTGGTACGGACGCCACTCAGCCGGCCCCACCCACAGGTCATAGTCGATGTGATCGGGAGGCTGGGAAGGCTGGCGGTGTCCAATGTTGGCCCTTTTCTGGCTGTTGATATGTTTGGCGATCAGAACGTCACCGATGGCACCTTCGCGCAACAACTGAATTGCTGACCTGAAAGTGCCTCTCGAACGACTTTGCGTACCATGCTGCATCACACGTTCGTTTCTGCGAGCCACATTGATCATCAGTCTGCCTTCCCGCAAACTGTGTGAACATGGCTTTTCAACATAAACGTGTTTCCCGGCTTCACAGGCAAGAATTGCTGCCGGAGCATGCCAGTGATCGCACGCCGCGATCACGACGGCGTCAATTGCCTTGTCGTCAAGAATTCTTCTCAGGTCCGACACCGCGTGATGCGCACCTGTGGCGTCTCTGGCTTTTGAGGCGCGCCGACCGTCCGGATCGCAGACATACCGGACAGAGGCGTCGTTCTGTGAAGCGATCAATGTCGCCACGGTGATGCCACGACCGCCGCATCCGATGAGTCCGACATTTACCCGTTCGTTAGCTCCATGAGCACTGGCGTGGCGAACTGACGAACTCAGCAGGCCTGCAACGGCTGCCCCGCTGCCTGTTCGTTTCAGAAATGTTCTGCGGTCCGACTGGTTCATCATGTGCGATAATTGCATACTGGCAGTTCCATAAGCGTGGTCCGGCTGAGAAAATCGCGCCCCGCAGTCGGCAAGCTCAACTGTATCTCGGCAGGTCATTATAGAAAACTTGGCACATGAGTCAGCGCTTACTGTTTGCGCTTTCTGCGAATATCCAGAGTCTGGTCTGTATCAGCATGCTGCAGCCAACTCAAGCCGGCGATCCTGCCACTAGGGGCCCACAACGTAAGGTCCGTGTCGGTGTCATCACGCAGGAAGACGGTCCGCATTGGGGGATTTATTTCTCGGCAATCGCCAACAGCAGTTCGGTGTCCGGAGTGGCTGTAGCAGATTCCAACGGAACGACTTTCGAGACAGCGAAGACGAAGTTCGGCCGGCGTCATGACTTTCAGCCGTATCGCAATCCCCAAATAATGCTCCGGGAGTTCCAACCGGACCTGGTAATTGTAGCTCTGGCAGCTCACCGCGCGTCGGCTCAGATTTGGTCGGCCCTCTCTGCCGGCTGTCACGTCCTGGCCGAAAACCGGCGTGTGTCAGCACAGATGACTTCAGGGCACTCGTCCAGCTGGCCGCTACAAAGAAATTAAATCTGATGCTTGCACTTCCCGGGCGTGTTACACCTCAAACGCTGTGCGAAAAGGAAATCGTCGCAGCAGGATGGCTCGGACGGCTTTACGGTGTGACATTTTTTTTCTGTGAAGGATCAGGCTCGGCTGACTCGTCCGAACTATCAAAAGTCGTGGTTCGCGTTTCGGGAACAGGCTGGTGGCGGCCATTTGATCTGGCTGGGTATTCACGATCTGGACCGGGTTTGCTTTATCACGAATAATCGGGTTGAAAAAATCACCCGATTTGCCATGAATGCAGGTGGGCAGCCGGTTGAAATCGAAGATTCCGAAGCTGTTGCATTCCGCTTTCAGAGCGGCATGCTTGGATCATTTCAGGGAGGCTATTACGTGGAAGGGGGAGCTTCACACACCGGCATGACACTGTGGAGTTCGCGGGGCTGGATGAAACTGTCCGGTCGCCGCGGTTCCGATGGTTCGGTTCGTTCGTTTCAGTGGTATTCAACGCACCCCGAAGCGCCGCATGGCGTCCAGACTGAATCGGATCAGGGTGGAACGAATGCCTATCAACTCTTCGTGCAGGCGGCCATAGACGCTGCCCGCGGCGCTCGCCCTGCACCACTGACCCCGCAAGACAGCCTGCACGTTTTGGACGTAATCTTCGGCGGCTATCGGGCGTCTGAGACAGGAATAGCGCAAACCATTCCTGTTTCAATCCAATGAATGATCTCCCGAAAACCTGCCTTCCTGACTGGGAAGTGGCAAACCTGCCCGAACCCAAGCCGCTCGGGTTGCACAATCTGACTGGTTTCATTGGTCCCGGCATAGTGATGTGCGGAATTCAGATTGGTGGTGGCGAGTGGCTGTTTGGGCCGGCAATTACAGCTAAATATGGTGGTGGTCTGATGTGGATCGCCACGGTCGCGATCGTATGTCAGGTCTTTTACAACGTCGAATGCGCACGCTACGCGCTGTATACCGGCGAGCCCGTTTTTACAGGATTCATGCGGACCCGACCAGGACCCGGGTTCTGGGTCAGTATTGCGATGCTGCTGAGCCTCGGGGCACTGATACCCGGTCTGTCAACGAATGCAGCGGTATTGGCCGCATCCCTGTATCTGGACCGTCCTCCAACTCCCGACGACACGGTCATCGTGAATGGCATTGCCTATGCGTGTCTGGCCCTTGTCGTTCTCCCCGTGCTGATCGGCGGCAAGGTTTACAACATGCTGCAGATCGTGATGACAGCCAAAGTCTTCATCGTCCTGAGCTACTGCCTGTTCGTCGGTGTATTTTTTGTCAGCTCTCAGGGTTGGATTGATATCTTCAGTGGGTTTCTGCAGTTTGGCAATGTGCCCGTTGACGATGGACAGGGTGGCGAAACCGTCGTGAATTCTGTCTCGCACTTCATTGAACATGGCGAGTTCCCCGTCGTGGCTCTGACCAGCATTGCAGTCCTTGGTGCTTTCGCGGGATACGCCGGCGGCGGCGGACTGAGTAATTCGACCTACAGTAACTTTGTTCGCGATAAAGGCTGGGGCATGGGAAGCCAGGTCGGTGCAATCGGCAGTGCGGTTGGCGGACGTAACGTTTCGCTTAGTCATATCGGAAAGGTCTTTCTGATCACCGACGACAATCTGAGGAAATGGAAGGGGTGGTGGAAGCACATTCTGACAGATCAGTTCTTAATCTGGATGCCCGGCTGTTTCATGGGCATGGCATTGCCCGCGCTGCTGTCGATTGAATTTGCCTCCAGTTCCCCCATGTTCGAGCAGGATGTTCCGTATGCACAATCGCTGATCTCGGCAGATGGTATTCGCCACGCGCCGGGAGTGAGTGCATCAACTCGTGAAATGCTCTGGACAGCCACGTTATTCGTGGGCCTGATAGTGTTTCTGCCAAGTCAGATGTCGATTGTTGACGATTTTTCCCGACGCTGGACGGACATCATCTGGTCCTCGAATCAGGCGATCCGCGATCGCCTGGAGCCACATCAGGTTGGTCGAATCTACTACTTGATTCTGGCGTGCTACGTGGGATGGTCATTCATGTCGGCAACAATTTTTCTGATGTTTGGTGACGCTCCGAAACTGATGGTGCTCGTGATCGCAAATTTCAACAACGTAGCACTGGGGGTGACCGCGTTTCACGTCCTGTGGCTGAACCTCCGGTTGCTGCCCAAGCCTCTTCGACCACGATGGTACAACCAACTTGGTATCATCGGGTGTGGCCTGTTCTATTGCGGCATGGCAGCACTGGTGTTCCGCGTCACGATACTTCCTCTGATCACTGGTTGAGGCTGAACGATGACTCACTCAATATTTGACCTGACGGGCAGAATTGCCGTTGTTTCGGGTGCCGCTCAGGGATTGGGGCGCGCGACGGCCGTTGCCGTGGCTGAACACGGCGCAGACGTCGCACTTGTCGATCGAAATGCCGCAGGTGCTGAAACCACTGCGGAAACCATCCGCGAGCTTGGCCGCAGGGTGCTTGTTTTGGAAACCGATGTTTCCGATCCACAGGCGATCTCGGATTTATTCAATCGAGTCGAATCCACATTTGGTCGAGTTGATTTTCTTGGAAATATAGCCGGCGAAGGACATCTGGCCGAACCTGAAAAACTGGCGATCGAAGACCTGCAGCGGGTTCTGCAGAACCTCGTGGTCGGCCGCTTCGCCATGTGTCAGGAAGCGGGGCGACGCATGTTGGCGCAGGGGCGAGGTTCGATCATGAATATCGGCTCGCTGGCCAGTTCAACAGCCCTGGGAAGGGGTCATATCGCCTACAGCATGGCAATGGGAGCAGTCATTCAGATGACGCGTGAACTCAGCACCGAATGGAGTCATCGGGGCGTGCGAGTCAACTGCGTGACTCCCGCGCAAGTCGTTAATCCCAGCTTGACCGCTCGGATGAACGATGATCCGACTCTCGAAGGCCGATTCCTCAAGGGCATCCCCGCCGGGCGTCTCGGTCAGCCTCAAGATATCATGGGACTGGCGGTCCTGTTTGCGTCGGACGCGTCTGAATGGCTCACGGGCGCGATCATTCCCATGGATGGTGGGAATATGGCAATGAACGCAGGTGGAACGCCAGGGCATGAACAACACGTCGTGCAAACCTTCCGTGGTGAAAAGAATTAACCACACCTAACGATCAGGTCACACAGCGACAAAGAAGTTGACCAGGCAATTCAGTAGACTGCGCCAGTAATTCAACACCGACTGTCAGCAAAAGGAGAATTAACTATGGCGAAGATTACAGAGTTCACGGGCTATACCAGCGACGATGAAATGCCTGACATTCCGAAACCAGAAACTCCTCCTGACCCCATGATTGTCAGCGTTCAGGACGGTGTGCCCGTAGTCTATCCCGGTTGTCACGGGCTGGGTGTTCGTGTTGTACATCCGGTCAATCCAAAGGCTCCGGCCAAAAATCTCGGGCTGGTACTGTTCTATGTCCCGCCCCATGTGGTGCTGGAACCGGGTTCACATCCAACTGAAGAAACTTACGTCATTCTGGAAGGCGAGGGGGAAATGACGTTTCACCGAGAGAAACACAGTGTGAAAAAAGGAGACTTCATATACCTCCCTTCGTGGTGCGTGCATGGCATTGAAAATACGGGAAATGAAACACTTGTCGTGCTCATCTGCACATCACCGCCGAATCCGTAGCAGCTGTTGCTGACCGGCCGGCCTGGTGTTTTGCTGTTCCCGTCTTTCTGATCCGGTATCGTTTATCGTGAGGACGACAGACTCTGATACTCCGGACCGCGGCGTTCGTAAGACGGTGGCACAGTCCAACGGGGCCGGACCGGCAGAAACAACTTAAGCCATAAAATGTCCACAGTCTGAGGCGACAGTGAAAGCACTGCTTTTGTGGCAGTCCCGGAAGTCCTTTTCCGTAACCGAACCCGGAAATCCGACTCGTCGACGTCCGATCAGAATCACGACACGCTGAACAACCTGTTGCTCCCGGCACCGAAGTGAGCAAAACAGGCCGGTCTTCATTGGGGCCATCATCGTCACTCAGAACGCTGTAGTGCACAGTCTCGTGATCCGTGGAAGTGCCTGGTACAGAAAGCCGGCCTTCGGGCAGGTTCACACCGGATATCCGACAGTTGGCTTCAGTCAAACTGCGATAGTTCGCGCAATGCGGCAGCCCCTGACAGGTATCAGTCATTCGCAGAAGAAGCAGTGGCAGACGCCATAGTTAAAAACCCGATCACGGCCTTCGAAAGATTTCAGCCACCGGCTGGAACACAACATCTTCGTCCAGAGGAAAAACCGGCCTGGCACATACAGCGTGTCCGAGACTCAAAAGGTTAGCGCTTGTGGCCCCGGGTGCGTCAACATTAATCAGCTTCGCGCACCAGTCAGCGTACATGTGCGGCTCGCAGTGCGGAGACTTGACAACCACCATGTCAAAATGCCGCGGATCCTGCCCGTTGGCGTGAAACCATGAACGATCAAACAGGCTGACCGGATATGTGCCGACCAGTAGTGTAACGTTGTCGGATTCCAGTACAGCCGTGTTACCCGAGTCCCAGCGCCAACCGAACGACTCACTTTGAAACCGGCCATCGGCGAGTGATCGGACGCGCGCATGAAGTTCCAGCGGCTCGAATCGAGCGGAATCCAGTGATCCACCGACAGTGATACGAATTTTTGTACCAATGCCCGCGTGAAAAGCCTTTTCCACGACTTCAGGATCAACAAGTGGAGTCAGGATTCTTCCGCGATATCCCTGTCGAAGTGCTTCGCGCAGGACCGCATTGCTGTCACCCGAGGCACCGGAGCTTGTTGCATCGGCAGCGTCCATTATCACCACGGTTCCTGACGTGACAGCAGCTGCCTGCTCCACAGCATCTTCCAGACTCGTCAGTGGCACCTGCATTTTTTCATGATGTTTCCAGAAGCGATTGGCAAGATCTATGGCATGTTCCTCAGCTGAGGCCTCGTTGTCGTTCATCACAACCAGGCTGTTCGTTCTCAATTCGGGAACGTCAGTGAACGGATTACCCCACATCACACCCGCCGCGAGCCCTGTCTCGCTTGCCTCGATTGCCTCTGCAAGTCGAATGCACTCAGAAATCGCCCCGGTGGCCGTGATCATTTCATCTCCGCGTGCGAGGACAGGAATCTTCACACGTGCGGTCACAGGGCGAGCCTGCCCGGCCAGAATTTTCAGAAGCAGCACCGCTGCCCGTGCTCCGGTTTCAAAAAAATCAACGTGCGGATAGGTATGGTAAACAACGACAGCATCACTGTGCTGCAGCATGCGATCGGTCAGAATTCCATGTATGTCCAGCGAGACAACAATGGGAATCTTTTCACCAAGAATACGCCGCGCTTCCTGAAGCAGATATCCTTCCGGATCATCTTCACCCTGGGCCTGCATCGCCCCGTGCAGTGCGAAATAAGCGGCATCAACTGTGCCTGCCTCAGACAGACCATTCAAAAATTCGCCACTCAGACGACGAAAACTCTCGGCAGCCAGGACGCCACCTGAGGTATTGGAACTGGTCGCGTACGCTGGAAACAGTTTGACGCTGTCGACGGTATCGAACACACTCAGTGCACCACCTAATTCTTCTCGAACTGTCCGATGGTAATCAATGACAGCCGGCCCGCGCGCCACACGAAAGTCTTCGTAACGGCTTGGCACCGGATTGAATGTCGAGACTTCCTGCTTACACTCCGCAATAACAATTTGTGGCATGACGAATTCCACCGCGTTAATGGCCTGTATGCATCAATACTGCCGGAGGGGAGTAGTTGATGACGACCCGGATGCAAACCGAATTCCGTCCGATACGCAGATGGGCGAACCACCGCTCTTAGAGCAGTGGTCGATACATTACGTGTGGGGGTACGTCACTCCCGTCCCCAGCAGGAAACAGGAAATAATGATATCACGAACGTGAAAAATTAGTTAAGGTAACCTGATGGTTTCCCGTTCACAGTGATCTATTTATGCCAGCAGTACGGGCACCCCCTGCCTGTCCGTCGTGCCGGCTGAAACCTGTCAATTTCCCGGACCAGCAGCAACGCCCCGCCAGATTGAACATCCCATGAATGTTTCTAAAGTGCAGGCACCGGCGATTGCCTTGCTTTAGTCATAGGCGGTGACGTTGTCTGCAGAAGAGTCACAGGACGCCGAATCGCAGGTGCCGGATGCCTTTGTCTTCGTGCCGCAGCCCGCTGAGTTTCCTCCCGCCAGCTCCGGTACATCTCTCGCGGGCGAGTTGGTGTTCGTGGCCCAAATCAATCGCCGTGGCGGGCTGAGACTGGACGGAAACGGCGACGACCGGCTGTATACCACGTTGGACCCATCCATTACTTCGCCATGCTTCCATAGGGATCGATCTGGTACAACGATGCTCCCGCAGAATTGCGTGACGTCCCTGTTGGGACGCACCTGCATGGCTATTTCTATGTGCCAGCGGCAGCAGAGGAATTGACAATTCCCCCGCCTCCGAAAGCCAAAGAACGCTATATTCCCAAATACAATCATGCGATCTCACTGGAAGATGACTTCAGTTTTACAAACGTCGTGGCCAGTCTTGAAAAATCATGTCGATTGACGCTCCGCCGCGCTACCCCATTGACGAAGCGCTGGGCGTTGTGCTGCGCCGCGACGCCAGTCGGAGGAGTAAACATTACGTTGTCTCCACGGGAAAGTCGGCGAAGAACGGAATCAACGGAAAGTACACGTTCGAAATTGATCTGGCGACACGAATCTGGAAGGAGCGCAGTCCAGCGCAGGTGTATGAACTCGCTCCGGAGTAAATCGTTCAATTGAACCTCACCTGGCATCAGGCTGGCTGTGAACGTTCCTGACTCACGCGAGCAGTGAATCGACGACGGTTCCATGAACGTCGGTCAGTCGAAACCTTCGCCCCTGGTGCTTATAAGTCAGAAGCTCATGATCAATGCCGAACAGATGCAGCATCGTGGCCTGCAGGTCGTGGACATGAACGCCGTTGCGAATTACGTTGTAGCCGAATTCGTCAGTCTCTCCCCAGGTCATGCCTGGTTTCACTCCTCCACCGGCCATCCAGATGGAAAAGCAGCGAGGATGATGATCGCGCCCGTAATTGTCGGCAGTCAGTTTTCCCTGACAATAGCTGGTTCTT
Organism: Planctomycetota bacterium; assembly: GCA_963581585.1. Taxonomy (GTDB): domain Bacteria; phylum Planctomycetota; class Planctomycetia; order Planctomycetales; family Planctomycetaceae; genus S139-18. Next base: position 22,984 of record CAUZPL010000059.1, on the reverse strand, counting down.
CCAAACTCACCCCCCCACACAACCAGCGTATCTTCCAGGAGCCCGCGAGACCTCAGATCCTGAACAAGCGCGGCTGAGGGCTGGTCGGTTTCCTGACACTGACCGCGAATGTTTTTCGGCAGCTGATCGTGCTGATCCCATCCTCGGTGAAATAACTGGACGCAGCGAACACCACGTTCGACAAGTCGCCGTGCCAGAATGCAATTGGCAGCATAACTGCCCGGCTGACGAGACTGCGGTCCGTACAGATCGAATGTGGTCTCTGACTCACCGGTCAGATCGGTAACTTCCGGAACAGACGTCTGCATGCGAAATGCCATCTCGAACTGCTGAATTCGAGCTTCTATCGCACGATCTGTGATTTCGCTGTCGTTCAATTCGTGAAGTCGACGCAAATGGTTCAGCTGCAGTCGCCTCGCTTCGGCTGTGACACCGGAGGGGTTATTGAGAAACAGAATCGGGTCGCGGCCAGACCGAAATCGCACTCCCTGATGACTGGCCGGCAAAAAACCGCTGCCCCACAGACGGGAGTACACCGGCTGACCTCCCTGGCCTCGTGTCATCATGACGACGAATGTCGGTAAATTCCGATTCGCCGAACCCAGCCCATAACTCAGCCACGCGCCGGCGGACGGTCGTCCGGACAGCTGTGACCCTGTTTGCATGAAGGTGATCGCCGGATCGTGATTGATCGCCTCCGTGTGCAGTGAGTTGACGAAACACAATTCGTCGGCGATGGCGGCCGTATGAGGGAGAAGCTGGCTCACCCAGGCTCCGGACTTTCCGTACTGGTCGAATCTGAAATGCGATCCTGCCAGTGGCCATCGCGCCTGACTGTCCGACATACTGGTGAGTCGCTGGCCCTGCCTCACGGATTCAGGCAGCTCCTGTCCGTGTCGCCTCGTGAGCAGTGGCTTATGATCAAAGAGATCCAGTTGGGACGGTGCACCACTTTGAAACAGAAAAATCATTCGTTTTGCGCGCGGTAAGAAATACGGTCCCCGAACGGGTGAGGCTCCGTCAAGACCCAACGCATCTTCAGATGAAATAAGATCGGCCAGTGCCAGCGAGCCCACCCCATAGCCACAACGACTTAACAGCTGCCGTCGAGGGATATTGCCCACGCCAATTGCCCGATATTTGGAGTCAGCCTCACAAGAGAACGGGTGCGACTGAGCCATCAAATCCGCAGGCATCTGTGCCTGCACCAAACCATCAAAACTGCCACAGAGAAATCGTTTCACAGCTTCACCTGAAACTCAAAGAACCCCATCATCAGCTGAACGACAGCCGTCATACCAGCAAGGTCCTGCGGTGCCAGTGACTCATCCCGAGGTGTTTCACCGATGCTGACAAATCTGACGGCCGCATCACTATCAGCCTCATAAATCCGGATCTGACCTGCATGAGCATGCATCAGTTCCTGAATCTCCTTGTCACGCGGATGCCGACCCGTCAGTCTTCGAAATGCTTCGATGATGGCAGATTCCGTTGGTACGTTCTGATTCAGGACGTCTGTGGCCAGCACGCGGGCCGCTTCCACAAACTGCGGATCATTCAGAAGAACCAGGGCCTGATTTGGTGTGACGGTGGATTCACGACGAGCAACACAGACTTCCCGGCTGACGGCATCGAACGTCATCATATTGGGTGGAGGGACCGTGCGTTTCCAGAATGTATACAGACTGCGACGATACTGATTGTCTCCCTGATCCGCCTCAAATGTTTTCGGACCCACTTCCTTCCAGAGTCCTGCCGGCTGACTCGGCCGTACACTGGGACCACCAATCGTACGCACGAGCAGTCCGCTGGCGGTCAATGCAGCATCTCGAATCTGCTCAGCGCTCAGGCGATGGCGAGGCCCGCGTGCCAGCAGCCGGTTCTCCGGATCACGCTCGATGATTTCGGCAGGTAGCTGTGCCGACTGACAATAAGTGGCAGACGTCACGATCAGACGGCAAAACGCCTTCACATCCCAGCCATTTTCCATGAAATGTGCTGCGAGGTAGTCCATCAGCTCAGGATTGATCGGTTGTGCGCCCTGACTGCCAAAATCTTCCATGGTTGAAACAAGCCCCTCTCCGAAGAAAATCTTCCACAGCCGATTTACGGCTACACGGGCAACCAGAGGATGCTCGCGACGGAGCATCCAGTCAACAAGTTCCAGACGATTTCGCGGTGGTGGCGCGCCTGGATCAAGAAAGGCCGCCGGCACACCGGCCAGGACTTCATCACCGGGCTGATCATAGGCTCCCCGGTTCAATACACGTGCTGTGGCCGGACCCGGCTGTTCACGCATGATCATGATGGAACGAAGAGTGGCCACGAATTCGTTTTCAGCAACACGAGCTTCCTTCAATTTCCGACGAGCCCCCGCGCACTCCTTGTCCACACGTGCGGTATAATAAGCCAGCAACTCATCGTCGCCTGATGTATCCGGCGCCTCACCGAGAACATGTTTCAGTTCGAGCCTCGTCAGACAGGTGTGGTACAGCCGGAAGTCATCGACTTCGCCATTGCGAAATCCCAAATCGGCCGGGCGGGCGCCGATTTCCAGTGGTGCCCTCCTGCCCACGGGCAGTTGCGATGTGTCGTACAAATTATCCCGAACAACTTCGACCGGCACCTGTGCACCATTCAGATAAATTCTGATGCCCGCTGCCTGACTTGAACCATCGTATGTGATGCCAACGTGCGTCCATGTGTGGTTCGGCACGCACAGCTCGGTCGTCACTCGCAACGCATTTCCCGGCCAGAAATGACACAGACTGAATTCGATATGGCTGTCAGAATCGAGCGTCACCTCAAGACCCCGCTGACCCACCTCCCAAATCGGCTTCGAGTTGTGACAGACCACCATGCGCTGGCCGAGTTCTGTCGGACGCAGCCACATGGCAATGGTAAATACATCTGTCCGTTCGAACGCACCGGTGTTCTGCAGCCGGACTCCTTCATCGCCCGTGAAGCGAATCGATCGACCGATTTTACCGTCAACCAGATCTGCTGACCCCGGCAGGTTTTCTCTTGAATCAAAGGCCAGATGTACCAACGGTTCCGGCGCGGATACTGTCCTGAGGTCAACAGCCTTCCGCCACGCAGGAAACCGTTGTTGAGCATCTGCCTTCTGTTTCGACAGCGAAACTTCCGCCTGTAATATTTTTTCCCTGAGTGATTCATGCTGGTGGTGCTGATCCCCGGTGTACAGGAACGTGTTGGGGGTCGGTATCGCCGAGGTTTTCTCGGCGTATGTCCCCAGCTCATCGATATTTCCAAATAAGGCAAACAGACCGTAAAAGTCACGCTGAGAAATCGGGTCAAACTTGTGGTCGTGACAGCGGGCACATTCGATGGTCAGGCCAAGGAACGCAGTCCCGAAGGTCTGGGTACGATCAACAACATATTCAACGACAAATTCTTCCGGCAGCACACCGCCTTCCGCATTCTGTCGGTGCAGCCGATTGAATGCGGTGGCGACCAACTGGTCCTGGGTTGGACTGGGCAACAGGTCACCGGCAATCTGCCAGCGAATGAAATCACTGTAGGGAAGATTTCCATTGAAAGCCCGGATGATCCAGTCACGCCATGGCCAGAGGTGATTTTCATTATCGTTGTCGTAGCCGAACGTGTCCGCATAACGGGCCACGTCGACCCACTGCTGAGCCATCTGTTCACCGAACGCCGGCGACCTGAGTAACCGTTCAACGACTGTCTTCCAGGCCTCCTCGGAGTCATCAGTCAGGAACGCGTCGATCTCATTAATTGTTGCTGGCAACCCGGTGAGATCAACACTGACTCGGCGCAGCAATCTCTCACGGCCTGCGCCGGGACTCGGAGACAGACTTTCATCCTGCAGACGCTTCAGAACAAACTGGTCAACAGCGTTCCTGCTCCAGTTTGTCGGATCGTATACATCCGGCACCTGGATCGGAGGAACCGACTGAAACGCCCAGTGCCTCTCGTAGATGCCACCCTCCTGAATCCAGGTTCGCAGCGATGCAATTTCTTCTGACGAGAGATCACGATTCGCATCGGGTGGCGGCATGCGGACATCCGGATCCGACGAGGTAATCCGTCGTATCAACTCACTGGCATTCGGGTCACGCGGCACGACAGCTCCTGAGTCATATGCCATATCCGCGACGTCAAGACGCAGACTCGCCTCCTGCACGTCTGGTCCGTGACAGAAGAAGCAGTTGTCTGCAAGAACCGGCCGAATATCTCTTGCAAAACCGATCGTGTCATCAGCGGTCAATGAAATTTCCGGGATCAACAGCGCGGCAATTGCCGGTGCCAGCAGGTTCGCAGCCATTGTGATCTTCGGCTTCATGACGCAATTTCCATCAAAATCCAATACCGATGCGGTCCGCCATCCCCATCTCCCAGCGTGCCTGCATTATTCACTCTGATCAGCCACACGTCTGTTAATTCAGTTGAATATCTCCCTCGTTTCCTTCTGATTTTCGCATCACAGATACCAACGCCCGGCCTAATCCGCCGGCGACTGACGAAACGGAGGCAACAAGATAAACGTAGGTGAGTGAAACACGGAAGCCAAACGGGCAAACAGTCAGACTCACATCACCTGATACAGTTCAGGCCGAGTTTCTGCCTGATGTCGGGTCCTTCGACACCCTACCAGATCCATTCGGCCTGCACTTCACTATTGACAACTGCGACAGCTGGCCACTGGCCGGCCTGCAGTTTGATGATGCAGTCAGCGCTCTCAATACCCATATCTTCCTGGGACTTCAGGTCACCGCCGGCACTGTGAGGCGTGCAGACCACCTGGTCCATTTTGAACAAAGGATTGTCGGACGAAGGTGGTTCCTGTTCATAGCAGTCCAGTCCGGCAGCGCGAAGATGACCGCTCTGCAGCGCAGCAATCAATTCCGTTTCCACCACGAGCCCTCCACGAGCAGTATTAACAAGAACGCTATTCCGTTTCATTTTCGTGAAGGCAGCCTTATCAAAGATCCCCCGTGTTTCATCGTTGATGGGGCAATGAATGCTGAGATAGTCAGAACGAGACAGCAGTGTGTCGAAATCCACCAGCTGGACCTCGTTCTCGCCCACGAATGCGTCATCCGGGTATTTTTCTGTCGCTATCAACTTCACGCCCAACGCCCGGACACGAACGGCAAAACTTCGTCCAATCCGCCCAAGCCCAAGTATTCCAACAGTCGAGCCTCGAACGGGGTACGACGGAACCATTGGCCATTCACCAGCACGGGCGCTGCGGTCATTGAATGTCAGCCGTTTTGCAGCAGCCAGCAGCAGCATCAATGCGTGCTCTGCCACCGCTTCATGGTTCGCGGTCGGAGTAATCGTGAGTACGACGTTGTGATTAGTGACTGCAGTGACGTCAATTCGATCGTACCCGACGCCGAAACGAGCGATCACGCGCAATTTTGGCAACGACTGCAGCACCTGCTTGGATATGAACTCACCACCGGCAATCAACGCATCACACACACTCAATTCATCAATGGTCTCTTCAACGCTGCAGTGTCCGCGAGTAAAGGTCGGATTTTTTGGATAAGCTATGCTGAAGCCCGCACCCTTCAACATGTCCACATACGGGGCAGGCTTGTTCAACATGACCTCAGGCGTGATCAGCACGACAGGCATTTGTGATTCTCCGGGGACTACAGTGATGAACAATTACGTTACGAAAGACTGCGCCGACCACACCATTGACATCACGATGCGACCCGCGTTCGGTCGGCAGCGAGACAACACGGTGACTAAGTTCGCAACGGCACCGTAACTCACATTGCAGCAGGATTCGACCGAGAACGCAGCAACGTATGATGTGAACACCAGATTCTTCATTTGAAAGAAGCGGTACGTCGTTGGCTCAGAACACAACAGATGAACATCGATAACGAACGACGTATCCAAGCTGCATATCCAGCCCTGTTCAGACAGTCAGTCGTGGTATCTCTGTCAACAAAAACACCACGTACCACGATGGTAAGAACATTCCCCTGAATCTCGTTTGAAACCACTGCCGTTTCGAATAGTTTTTGTGGCGTGTCGTTAAGTATTTGATACAGCGACAGCGCACTCATTATCGGGACGTGGTTCCCGCCAACAGCGGCCGTCGTCTGAGACAGGTCGGTCGGCGGAAACCGGGCCCCAGGTACCCGAGTTGTAAGAATCCGGTGAGGACGAACTGTCTTTCCATACCTTCAAAATCGGAGTCACAAATTTCCATGCCGCGAGCAGTTCATCTCTGCGTGTGAACAATGTGGAGTCGATTCTCATCACATCCAGCAGCAGGCGTTCGCAGGCCCCGGGCAGATCAGCAGAGAAGTGATTCTCGTAATCGAAGTCCATCACCACCGGATCGAGGTGATACTGCACCCCGGTCGCTTGGTGGAAAATCTCACGAAGATCGATTCGCGCAGCTGGATTCTCAGAACCAGCGGGTTCGGTTGGGTCTCCACCAGATGACACAGGTCACCATCGCACTCAACGGAATTGAACAGATTTAGTGGGGGCTGCTTGAACTGAATGACGATTTCCGTGACACGTTCGCACAACCGTTTACCAGTTTCCAGGCAGAACGGCACACCCTCCCGGCGCCAGTTGTCGATGCCGACCTTCATCTCCACGTAGGTTTCCGGCTTAGATCGCGGGGAACCCGCTCTTCTTCTCGATAAGCCCGAGCCGGTTTTCAATTGACGAGGCCGGCAAATACTGTCTTCGGGCAACCCACCGATTCACCGAGCCGTCGACACCAGGACGCAGAGCCTGCCGAAGTTTCATCTTTTCATCATAAATATGGCGAGCCTGAAGCATTGCAGGTGGTTCCATGGCGACTAGATACAATAACTGCAGCACATGATTCTGCAGCACGTCGCGCAGAGCATTCACCGTGTCCTAAAACCCCCCGCGTCCACCTTTCATTCCGATGCTTTCGGATACAGTGATCTGTACATTGTCGACATGATTGCGATTCAGCAGTGGTTCGAAAATTGAGTTGCCAAATCGGAAAAGCAGAATGTTGCGGACGGTTTCTTTTCCCAGATAATGGTTGATGCGATAAACCTGATCTTCATGGAGTCAGCGCATCAGTGTGTGGTTCAATTCTTTGGCAGACTGCAGATCGTGGCCAAATGGTTTTTCCACGACAACCCGCAGTTGAACTTTTTGTTCCGGCGGCGGAATCAGCCCGGAGTGAAGAAGCCCCTGAACTGCGTCGTCGAACAAAGACGGCGAAGTTACCTGGTAGACCACCCGTGGATTCCCGGCAGAGGCTCCATGCAGCAGCTCAAGTTCGGTTGTGGCATCAGCAGAATTCTCATACTGCGAATGATTTACCAGGTCGACCTGATATATAATGGAGGAGTTGTTCAAAACGATTTCAGTCCTGTTCTGTCTCTTCGTCCTCTGTGCTAAGAATGGTCTCCCTGAGTCCGGCGCGGAACTCTGTGTCACTTCTTTCACGACGGCCGACACCGATGATGGGTCCGGTCGTAACCTACCCGTGACGGAACAGCCGAAACATAGCCGGAACGAGTTTGCGAGCTGTGACGTCACCCGATGCACAAAAAATCAGGATGCTGGACTTGCCGGTGAGTGTGGAAGCGGACATAGGAAATTGTTTCACGGTGGCGACATATTGGAACAGACGTGCAGCGGAAGTCGTCTCCAGGAATGTAACTCAGTGGCACAGACTGGTTTAGGAGAACCGAGGGAGGCGCAGTGCATCATAGCGACTGATTTGGCGCACGATGATGCTGTTCTCGTCACTTGGTGTAGTCCATGTGGATGGTTGAGTGCTCGGTGATGATTCTCAACTGCTGCTCTTGAGCATCATGCAACACCTGCAACGGACGTGCAGCCACTTGCTGTGCTGTCGTCGCCACAATTCGTCCAGTGAACGCATCCAGCACTGTTATTTCCAGAAACGTTTGCTGTCTGCCGCTGCTGAATCTGAATTGCCTTCTGCTGGACGTATACCTGGTCGACCACAGGACAAGGAACGGGCAGGGATCACCAAATATCGGAGGGATGACGGCTGAGTTTCGCTCCTGCTGCCACAATTCCTCACCGGTGTCCGGATCGATACAGATCAACACTCCTCTGCCAGTGACTGCCTCGCCGAAAACCGACTCCGGAATATACGGAGACCGCCAGCTTCTTACGGACAGCGCTACGTAGACAAGTCCGGCTCGACGAATCAAACGTGCGTCGAACCGTGTGCTGGTCCGTTTCATGAGTTCGGAGGGCACCGGAACGCGTGTTTCCACCTTGCCGGAGAGCAAGTCCAGAATCATGAACTCTGGCTTTTCTGTCATGACGATCGTTTTTCTCTTGTCAAAGGAACCGGCCGGGTGGATGCCGACGACCGCGTGTCCATCGAGTTCGACCGGGATCTGCTTTCCACTGACCAAATGAGTGAGCTCCAGTTGACTCCGGACTGTTGTGGTCAACAGGTACTCGCCAATCACTCGCGAGAGCCGTCCGGCTGGACGTGAGTCTTCGCGAAGGACCGCGCCGTCAGTGGCTCGGAGTACGATGTAACCCGTTCCGAACGAAGACAACAGGACGATATGCCTGTCCGAGCAATAGACCTTAAGATACTGACCTTCCAGGTGCTGCAGCTCGCGACTCTGCTTCCAGTCGCGTGACCACTGCAGGTGACCTGTCAAGGGGTGCAGACTCTGGAGTCCCGCACTGGACGAAATGATCAGGTGCCGGGAAGTCAGCGCGATGACCTGACCGACGGCATCGTCATCGATGTATTGCAGCCAGAGCGGCGTGAGTGGAGACTCACCCAGCAGCGAAATCACACCGATTTGTTTCCGGGGAGTGACAACGATCAGTCCGGGTCTGTTCCAGTCACCCTGGGAGCTGACATTGGATGGAAACCGGATGCTGGAACGTGAGGCCGAGTCAGTTTCGATGCCGCGAGCCAGATCAATAAGACCCACATGAGGTGAGATGCCTGCGTATGTGATGAACAGTAACTTGCTCCATGAGGGAACCGCTCCTTCCGGTGTTTGCAGACGGAACCTCTTGTGGAGCGCAGCAATATCGTTGAGACGGAAACCATCTGTCAGTGATTGAGTGACATGAAATTCCGCAGTGCCCCATTTAATCGGAGTAGTTGGTACGACTCCAGGGACAAGGGCCGAAGCACGCGCTATACGCAGTAGTTTGTCGCGCAGACCGGCTTGTTGTGTATTACGAGCAACATCCATGTTCAGCAGCAGTAGTTCGGCCTCACTGAGCCGATTACCGTTGATCAGATCATTTGCTGCCGCAAGCTGGGATTTCAGAAGTCCTAATTCTGTCGGGAAGAGAATCGACTCGTCCTGAGTCAACGGAGCGACAAAGGACAGTGTACTGTGACCCAAAGTGCGAACGGCGGTGCAGAGTGGCAATGCCCACCCGGGCAGGAGTTGAATGATCTGGTTGGGTTTGCTGCGCAACTGTTCTTCAAGCAACGCCTGGTGACCGGAAACGTCAGGCGTGAGCAGAGCCAGTTTCAGTTGCTGATCCACCGAAAGTTGGCTGGCCGTCGCGACAGCCATGCATTCCTCGACACTGTGAATCGTTGGCGGCGTTAGGTTCGGGATGAGCAGTCGCAGTTCGTGAAGTCGATGTGTCGCGAGGGAGTCGAGTGCCTCTTCGACGCCTGGCACGACTGCGGCCGGCAGTTGATTTCGCCACTTCCACGATCGGACACTCCACGCCGACGCGGCCACTATCCCCCTTCGATCACAGACCAGACCCGGGCCAGCATTCGACAGATTCAGCTGCTCGGATTGTACAACAGATCCATTTCGCCCATCGACAGTCAACAGCCGACCGCTGTTCAAAGCGATATAGACATTATTCTGATCAATACAAATGCGACCATCGTGATTTCCCAGTGGACGGACCCATGACTGTGTTCCATCCGTCACATTGATAGCTCGACAGTGACCATAACCCGCGGTGACCAGTTGTGATTCGATCACACCAAGGCATGTGAGATCCTGCTGATTCGCGGCAGTCCCCCCACGTACCCCACGTGAACTGGACCAGCGAATCTCTCCGGTCGCCGAATCTAGGCAGGAGATCCCTGGAGAGCCGCGACGACTGCAGAAAATACCGGCTGGTGAGAGCTGCAGCCACAAATCGCCGAATGCGCTTCCGACTCCCGTTTGCGGAACAACCCGGCTGTCTTTCTGAGCTGCCAGCCAGAAGTCGACATTTTTCGCGACAGACTCATTCTGGAACAGCACACTTTGAATCCATTCAATGCGACCGTCTATCGGACTGCACCCGGCAATCAACCCGTTGGCAAACAAACAGATGACTTTGCCATCAGTGACACCGCCAACAATGGCTGACTGGTACGGATCGACGTCGATCTTCGATTCCAGCCAGGTCAATGGCTGTTGCCAATACAGACTCCCGTGCGCTGCAGAGAGGCAATTCAACCATGCCACGCCATCATGCCTGGTCATCACGTAGAGTCGTCCGGCATACACAGATGGTGCACTCAGGAACAGGTGACCCGTCAGACGGTTTTCGGCCACATGCGTCGGTCTGTCATCGGCCGGTGAATCCGTAAAGGGCTGAAAAACCGAAGGTATCTCGAAGGCATACTGAAATTCTTCCCCACCACGAGATAAATGGTGGTTCCCGTTCGATCGTGATTTTTGCTCAGTGCCTGCCTGCCACAACACGACCGGACATTGTCCTGTACGGACTGCAACGAGATGCGTGGCTCCTGGTTCGATCACAAGTGGTGATCGATTTCTGTTGAGAGGCCGCACTGAAGTGTCCTGCCGACCGTCGACGAAGTAGATCACTTCGCCGGACAATTCAAGGCGATGCTGCGGGATTCGAGTGATCTCGAAAATTGCGCTGCCGGCGGCGGCGTCGGGATGACGTGTGACGACCGACCTGAATGGCAGAAACCATTGTTGCGCTCCCGAAAAACGGTCCAGACTGGCGATTCCAGCTGGCGTACGGGTGATGACGCAGTCTTTATGGAGAATTGGGTTTTGCCAGCCATTACTGTGATCAAACTGACTGCCAAGACCGTGTAATGGGAGGGCATCTGGGCCTTCGGGATGTCTCCAAGCGTTTGCCTTCCAGCCCCAACTCGGTCCTGGATGCGCAATACTCAGTAAAGGTCGATCCTTCGATCTCTCGATCTCATCGACACTGTGCGAAGCGGCATCGGCATCCATGGTTGCCATGAGCCTGCGGACAGCAATTGTTTGTACTCTTGTCAGGACACCCATTGGAAGAAGAATTTGAAGTTCTCTTAGCGCCATATGCGCGGATGCAATTTGACGTCTGCTGAGTGACAGGATCGTTTCGGTGAAAAATGCATCCGCGGCCACAGAACTGAACGGAAACTCAGCCGCGACTTGTGCCAGGGCGGCACGGCTGCTGGAACGACACGCATTGTTCAGTGCAGCGGTGCCCGGACCCTGGCAAAAATGATTCCAGTCTCGCCGGACGGAAAACGGCAATCTGGAGATGGACCGCAGCGCAGCAGATCGTGTTCCGGAAATCGGGCCAATGTCCGGAACCGGTTGGCTGCTGTCCTGAGGCTGCCGGAAAAGTTCGCGCAGAACATCAAATGCAGCCGAATAGTTGCCGCTGCTCATGTAGCCCTGGGCGGCCGTCAGCAGTCTCTCCTGAGAGCGTGCCTGAAAGACCGACTTATTCAGCACGGAACGATCATAACGCAGCGAATCGCTGAACTTCGACTGTTCAACAGCTGGACAACTGGAAATGATAAATGTCGATACGAACAGTACTCCGGTATCGAAACGGATTCCTTTTTTTCTGCCGCGGCGGTGCTGCATCAACAGATCATTTCATGGTTGACGTCATTGTTCATTTTGGCTGCGCAGGGCGTGTTGATTCATTGACTCGAGGTTGGGATAATTGAATCACCAGCTGGTCCGTCAGAATTCTGCGGCCATTTAGAACGAGTTCGTGGTCCGACTGCAAGATTCCGGTGTCCCCTGTTGGTAATTGGAATGCCAAAGACGCTTTGCTGACGCTGCCAGACAGCTAAACTCTTCAAATTGGAGAGGAACGCATATCAGTGCCCATTGAGGATCGGAGAATTCTATGACTGCCACCATCAGCCCGGAAACAACACGTATCGGCTGGATCGGTACAGGTGTGATGGGCGCCAGTATGTGCGGCCATCTGATTGGTGCCGGATTTCGCGCGACCGTCTCGAGCCGAACAAAATCAAAAGCAGATCGACTCATCAGCCAGGGTGCCGAATGGGCCGATTCACCTCGTGAGGTCGCCGAAAACTCCGACGTTGTTTTCTCAATTGTCGGATTTCCGAGTGATGTCCGCGAAGTACTGCTGGGAGAAAATGGTGCTTTGGCTGGTGCCACGAACGGCAGCATCGTTGTGGACATGACCACCAGCCAGCCGTCGCTGGCCCGAGAAATCCACTCGGCCGCAAAAAAAATGGGTGTGGCCACGGTTGATGCGCCTGTTTCCGGTGGAGATGTGGGTGCCCGAAACGGCACACTGTCAATCATGATTGGGGGTGACGACGACGTAGTAGCGGCCTTGCAACCCTGCTGGAATGCAATGGGCAAGACAATCGTTCATCAGGGTCCGGCAGGATCCGGACAGGACACCAAGATGGTGAATCAGATTCTGATTGCGACCGGCATGATCGGCGTTTGTGAAGCATTGCTTTACGGCTGGCGAGCGGGACTGGAACTGGAGACAGTCCTCAACTCTGTAGGTAGCGGCGCCGCCGGCAGCTGGTCCCTAAATAATCTGGGCCCGCGGATCATTCAAAACAATTTCGATCCAGGGTTCTTCGTGGAGCACTTCATCAAGGATATGGGAATTGCCCTGGAAGAATGTCACAGACTCGGGCTGGCGCTTCCCGGATTGGCGTTGGCCCATCAGTTGTACCAGGCGGTAAAGGCACAGGGGAATGGTCGTGAGGGAACGCATGCGTTACAGCTGGCACTGGCCCGGATGTCGGGAATTGATTGGAAACAGCGTTGATTCTTCTGTGACGCCATGAAGTCGCAGGCTCTTACGCTGGATCGGTCAGCATCACCGTCCGTAAAATATCGCTGAGGTCTTGTCGTTTTCACAGCTTGCAAAGGATTCAGATTCGTGATGTCGCGCCGTGGTGAATTATTTTCGGGTGTGACTGTGGCTCTTGTCACACCGATGTATGCGGACGGTTCGCTGGACGAAGCAGTTTTGCGGGAGCTGGTGGAATTTCACGTCCACAATGGAACGGATTGCATCGCACCGGTTGGGACAACCGGCGAAAGTCCAACGCTTTCGCATGAAGAACATGATCGTGTGATCCGGGTTGTGTGTGAGCAGGCTGCGGGACGAATTCGTGTGATGGCGGGGACCGGGTCCAACAGTACTTCCGAAGCGATCCGGCTGACACGGGCGGCCAAAGAAGCCGGGGTGGACGGATCACTGCAGGTCGCTCCTTACTACAACAAGCCAACTCAGAACGGTTTTTTCGAGCATTATCGAGCGATTTCTGAATCTGTTGCTCTGCCAGTCGTTTTGTACAATATCCCAGGTCGGACGGCGAAAAACGTTGAACCGGAAACGATTTGCCGGATTGCGGACGCCTGTCCGGGCGTCGTTGCTGTGAAGGAGTCGACCGGGAACATGGATCAGGCGTCGCAAATTCTTTCCGGATCTGATTTAACCTTGCTGTCGGGCGACGACAGTCTGACATTGCCGCTGTTGGCGCTGGGGAGCAGCGGCGTGGTATCTGTCGCTGCGAATGTCGTACCTGCAGATGTGAAAACACTCGTCTCTGCCTGGCATTCGTGTGATGTCGTGAAAGCTCAGGAATGGCATCACAAATTGTTTCCACTGTGTCGCGATATGCTGGGTCTGTCTACAAATCCGATCCCCGTAAAGGCTGCCATGAATCTCATCGGTCGCAACTGTGGTGCCGTTCGTTTGCCACTCTGTCCACTTAACGACATTCAACTGGCGTCGCTCCGGCAGACACTAACGGAATATGGCTTGCAGCTGACATAGACATTGCTGCCAACGACAAAACCCGTATTCAGCACCGGGCTTTCGTATAAGTAGGACTACAGAATGGTACAGCACGATGTTGTGATACTTGGCGGGGGCCCTGCCGGCAGTACAGCTGCCACTCTGCTTGCGTCACGAGGACTGGATGTTGTGGTCCTGGAAAAGGACCATTTCCCACGGTTTCACATTGGGGAGTCGCTGCTTCCAGCAACCGTGACGATGTTCGAACGTCTGCAAGTGCACGAGCAGATCCGCACTGCGTTCATCCATAAACCTGGAGGCAAGTGGTTATATGGTTCTGAAGAAGTAACGGGTGATTTTTCGCGGTCAGATCGTAAAGCAACATTCAGAAACACCCCGTACTCTTATCTCGTGCGACGATCTGTTTTCGATGACATTCTGATCAAACGATCAGCAGCAGCAGGAGCAAATGTTCGCTTCGGATTCGAAGTCCGCGATACAATCGTCGAGGACGGGCGAGTTGTGGGGGTCATGGGCGTAGACGACCACGGAGAGTCGTCTACAACACGCGCACGACTCGTGATCGATGCCACCGGTTTGAGGGCATTTGTACCGGCGAGCATGGGACTCAGAAAAGTGACTAAGCCTCAGCGGATGGGGATTTATGCTCAGTTCGAGGCTCAGCCGGGTCGTGCAGACGTGGAAGAAGGGTGGTTTACCGGCCAGATGTTTTACGATGGGTGGACATGGTTATTGAAACTCTCGGCTGATCAGTATTCGGTTGGCGCAGTGATGACAGTTGATCGATTTCGTCGGTCCGGACAGTCGCCCTCGGAATTGCTGGACCGTCTGGTCAAAGAAAACCGTCTGCTGGATGCGGGAATGTCCCCCGGTCGAAAACGGGTGTCGGATACGATGGTCACCGGAAATATGGGCAGTTCGTCCAGCCGGCTCTCAGGTAATGGCTGGGTGGCGATTGGTGATGCTGCCTTTTTCATCGACCCCTGTTACTCGTCGGGAGTCCATTTGGCCATGAAGTCAGGTGCAGCCGTGGCGGATCTCGTTGCAGACTCTGCCGCGGATTCACCGATTCCTGAAAGTCTGTTCGGACAGTACGAAGTCGAAATGCGACAACATGAAAATTCAGTGCATCATATGGTTGATGCGTTTTACCTGGCCACCCGCCACACATCTGTCCAGAAAATGGTCACCGCCCTTCAGGGCGGCTGGTTCTCCCGTAAGTTTGTGACATTTGTTGGTGGTGACTTCAGCGCCAATTCAGCGTTTATCTCGCGAGTTCACCTGTATTCCAGGATCGTAGGCAGTCTATTTGGGAACGATTGCAGCAGGGATGAGGCGAATCACCCCGAATATCTGCATCGCAGTCCCCAAGAACCTGAGATCGTAACGAGCGATTCGGTTGCAGATGAGACATCGGTCGGAGAAGCTTTGGCCGGAGATTCCATCCTTCAGCAATCCTCCTGAAAGACACGACTCATGCGTTCGATGATTGTGCTGCTTGTTTTACTTCTTAATTCGACGGTGGCTATGGGGCATCCTGGACACGGCACAACTGATCCATCGTCGTTCAATCACTACATGACCAGCCCCCTACATGTCGGCGTGGCAGTTGTGTTTCTGACGTTGCTCGCGGGGTCGTATGGGCTGTTTTCGACAACTCACCACGCCAAGCCGATTGATCGAACATTGTCAGTAACAAAGCAGTAACGAGAGTACGAACGAGCCCCGCCAGCAGGTGGAGTTGTCGCAGGTCCCCCCCACTTGCTTGGGTTTCGAGCTAGTAGTTCGTCGAAGTGACGCAGTCCAGCGAATCTCGCTAACTCGATCAGACAAACAGCCCGCCGATCATCTCTAGAAAGCTGGACTCAGCCCCGCCTGGCTTGAACCACATCCACATGGTTCGCACGAGTTCAAACCCGGCAAATGCCCCCAACACTGAAAACATAGAGCCGGCAAACACGCCCACATTGACTCCAGTGCCCCAGGACGCTTCTGTAGTGCGTCCGGTCGCGGCTCCGGGAGCCGCGAATCCCACCTGACTCTGGCCGGATTCAAAATCATCTTCATCGTCAACTTCGAAGACATCATCCATTTCGTCGTCATCGAAATCGTCACCGAAACTGTCGTCGTCGAACTCAGATTCGACGGACGCTGGATCCATGTCGGTATCCGAAGACATGCCATCGTCCTCGAACATCAGAATACTGGTGTCCGTGCCTGTGTCGTCATCTTCTTCGTCCAGCAATCCCATATCAAACTCGCCGGTGGCGAATCCTTCTGTCCCGCCGTCACCGGACGATTCATCGGCACCCAACAGGTCCATTTGCCTGGTTTCTGCGTCAATGTCTCCAGCGACGGTCGCTCCCTCCACGGCCATGTGGCCCGTCTTTGCATCCAATGAGATCCCGCTGTCGTCATCCGCCGACAGTATGATACCACTGTCTTCGGAATCCAGAATGATTCCGCTGTCATCAGCTTCCAGCGAGATGCCGCTGTCGTCAGCTTCCAGGGAGATGCCGCTGTCATCAATCTCCAGACTGATTCCGCTGTCTTCTTCATCCGAAGTATTCATTGTAATCCCGCTATCAGTATCGTCGTCGTCCTGAAGTTCATCAATTAGTGTCAGATCACTGTCGTCCGGAAGAGAAAGCTTCACATCGCTGTCACTGTCATCACCTGACTCGTCCCCTCCGACCAAGTTCACATCACTGTCAGAATCCGGTTCGTCATCGGATTCGATTCGAATATCGCTGTCGGAATCTGTCAGGACGATATCACTGTCGTCAGAAAAACTACCGGCCAGCTCGATATCTGCTTCTGTAGACGTCCCTGACGCAAAGCCACCCGGTGCAACATCGGCAAGATTAATATCCGGATCTGTGCCGGATTCGACCAGTTTGACGTCGCTGTCGGAGTCACTGATTGCCTGATCTGAGTCATCGTCAAAATCCAGGACACTCTGACCGGAAGGAGAAGAATCATCCGCTTCGAGGAGTGGTCCTGAGTCACCTGCCAGACGAACATCACTGTCGGATGCTGTCAGATCTGCAATGTCGTCGTCATCAAATAAGGACGTCTTTGAATACAGCTGCACATCGCTGTCGGATGAATCAAGTTCGTCTCCGGCACCTTTAACATCACCCTCATCCGGGTCAAGAGCTTTAAGTGGAATTTCCGTTGAGGAATCAACTTCTCGACTGCGTGCGAACTCATCGATATCTCTTTCTCGAAACTTCCAGCTTCCACGGTTCGCAAACCCGCGAATTGCACCACTTTCACGCTGTCGCGCGAGTTCTTCGGGCGTAATTCCCAGGCGTTTAGCGGCTTGCTGAAGCGTTATGTATTTCTTTGCCATGCTAAGACGATCTCCCCGTGAAATGGGGTGGACAGATTGAACGGGTATTGCTGGTCAGAGCTCAGCCCTCTCATTTGATTGTCGGTACGTTAAGCCGTGCGTCGTCCTGACTGACCTGTACGAAGCCGTACAATTGGTCCAGACTAGAAATTTTTAAGTGAGTATTGCTGGGATGCAAGGTCTTTGTCCGACACGCGACCGGTTTGGAGAAAGGTTCTCGCGATGTGTCCGCCAGAAAAACCACCGCAGAATGTTGTTGTTGGTCGAATTGCCAGCCCGTTCAAGTGCCCCCGGTCAGGATAGAATGATCGGATGACACAATCGATCTGTCCAATTAGAAATCTCGACCGACTCGGTGTTGAAACTGGATAAAATCCCGAATCGGAAAGGTCCGATCAAGTATTCCGGGCGTTTTAGCGACGCGGATCAGATAAAACCTGTCAGCTGGGAGGATTGTTCCGGCAAGACACGTCTTCCAAACGGTCATTTTTCCGCTGGTATTTTTGGAGGTGAGGCTTTTTTGTAGAAGGTGTAGCATGGACAAATCAGTAATCCTGTTTGCCAGGATGCCGTGGTGAGGTCATCCAGTCAAGTCGATGAAGGCCAAGTTCGGTTGAATGGCCCAGGGCCACAGCAATCCCTCAAGAAAAATGTGTGTTTTATGTGGTGCCAGCACGAAATTTCACTCCCCTCGTACTGTCGGGGATGTCATTTGATTACTCGGCAAGTGCTTGATGCCTGCCCTGAAATCCATGATGTACACGTCGGCCTATTGCATGTTTTTATCTGTCATACGTCCGCATCGCTGACTGTCAATGAAAACGCAGACCCTGATGTGCTTCAGGACATGGGTATGGCGCTGGACCGACTTGCACCAGAGGCATGGCCCTGGACTCACACATGTGAGGGCCCCGATGACATGCCGGCTCACGTCAAGGCGTCGTTGACGGAGTCTTCGGTCAGTATTCCGATTCGCTATGGTCGACTCTGCACCGGAACCTGGCAGGGAATTTATCTGTGCGAGCATCGGAATCAGGGTGGCAGTCGGCGTCTGGTTTTGACGCTGCAGGGAGAAACAGACTCGTCCTTGTAGTATGCCCGGGCAGAATCTGTTGACTGAACTCTAACCATCGGAGCAAGACGTGAAGAATCCCGTTTCAATCGGTGGCCACTGGACCGGATCAGGTCAATCATTGTTGTTCATGGCCGGTCCCTGCGTGATTGAATCGCAGGATCTGCTAAAGATCATCGCAGAGCGTCTGGCGGAACTGGCCACGCAGACCGGGCATCCGTTTGTATTCAAAGCCAGCTTTGACAAGGCCAATCGAACGAGTCTCGGCAGCTTCCGCGGTCCCGGACTCGAGGAAGGTTTACGGATGCTGGAACGGGTCTCGAAGGAAACCGGTCTGCCGGTAACCACAGACGTTCATGAACCGTCACATGCGGATCCCTGCAGTGAAGTCTGCTCGATCCTCCAGATTCCTGCGTTTTTAGCTCGCCAGACCGACCTGCTCGTGGCAGCAGCCGACGCAGCCGTACGCCGCAACATCTGTGTGAATATTAAGAAACCACAGTTTCTCGCCCCCGAAGATACTGTCTACGCCGTACGCAAGTGTGAGGCACGAGGCTTGGAAAACGTTTTGCTGACGGAACGCGGAACAACATTTGGTTATGGCCGGCTGGTCAACGATTTTCGCTGTATTCCAATCATGCAGGGGCTGGGTGTGCCGGTGGTGTTCGACGCCACTCACAGCGTGCAGCTTCCGGGTGGCACGACGACCGGCGGTCAGCGTGAAATGATACTCCCGCTGGCAAGAGCAGCCGTGGCGGCGGGTGCCGATGCGGTGTTTTTTGAAACTCATCCCAATCCCGGTGAAGCCATGAGTGACGGCCCGAATATGGTGCAACTCGACCAAGCCGAAAAACTTGTACAGGACCTGTCGACGCTCCGAGAGGTGATACTGAAGCTGTCTGAAACGAGTTAACGTCAGTCCGATTCAGAGACTTTTAATCGACAGGCCCCATTAGGACACGCAACGCGAAATCTTCAACGGCAGGTCTGTACTCGATCACCTCTCGCCGGAACACCGTGAGAGCTCCGAATGCGCCTCTATAATCAAGTTGGAGTGATCCGTTCAATCAGGAGTCCATGATGTCAATAGATTCTTCTTCTGTGAATGGAAACAGGCTGCCACGTTCTGTCGCTGTGATGATAACAATCCTCCTGATTGGTGTCGGATGCAGCGCAGCAACAAATCAGTCCGAATCGTCGGACAATTCGGCCGAGGACGCCCAACAGAGTACACAGGATTCGTGTCGCGCTCGTTTGGACGGAGCCACTCGTCGATTGAATCCGGGTTCAATTTCTGCAATCACTCGTTTAACTGCCAGTGTCGGTGCTCTGAACGCGTGGCTGGTGGACTGTGCGGCGGACGACCTGCAGGAATTGAACGCCAGTGAAGCCAACCTTTCGTTTCTCGAAGTTACAGCTCAACGCGCCGTTTCGGCACCCCGTTTCACAGCGAGAGACGCGACCTACTTTCGCGATTCAATGATTGCATCGCGGCTGGCGCAGGCGATTGTGTCACGGTCGGATGAAGCCGAAGCAGAATCCGAAATCAATCGACTCGTTCATGTCTTCCGCTGGGTTGGAAACAATATCGGCCTCGTGTCTGATGAAGAATCAGATGTGGCAAAAGGTTTTCTTGATACACTACTGACCGGTCGGGGATCTGTCAGATCTCGCGTCTGGATACTGGCAGTCCTGTTGCGGCAACTCCAAAGAGACGCTGTGGTTCTACTGCCGGCTGATGCAGAGGGTGAACCCGAAGATGACTCTGAGTTTCTCATTGCAGTCTGCCTCGATGATCGTGTTCTATTGTTTGACCCACTGGCCTGGCTGCCAATCCCGGCCGAAAACGATGACTCAGTCCAGATCGATCGGCCTGCAGGCGCCGAATACCTGAGCGCGGATGAGCGGTGGAATCAGCCGCAGATCCGTATTGTTGCTGAAACATCGACCGTGTGTCCCCGTATGCTGATACTGCAGAATCAGTTGCCTGCAGAATCGTCCGCTATACTGTACGAGGAACTTGCTGGAGGAAGCTCTGAGATACGCCCGCTGGTCGAACGAGTCGTTTCTGCGGCTGTCGGCGTATTTGACGCGGGCAATATCGCATGGTGGGGCTGGCCTGATCAGCAGGTCACTGCTGCGATCGCACCGGATGAACAACAACAAAGGAATCACGACGCTTTAATGAAGCCGTTTGATGTACCATTCGAACGACAGCCGCTTGAACTGGGCTCAGACTTTAACGAAATGCTCAGTCAGAACCTCACGCAGGACCAACGAGAAGCGATATGGGAGCATCGCTGGCAGATGGAGGACGAGAAATTCAGGGAACTTGAGAAAACCGGCAACATTGCAAAATTGTTTGGTCGGCCGTCGAGTCGACTGCTAAAGACGCGACTGGCCCAAGTGGAGGGAAGTCGTGATCGCACTATTATCCAGCAACTGCAGAAGATCCAAAATACATGCCTGAACGACACCATCCGATACACCGTACCGACATACATTGAACCGACGGGGCAAAAATCTATTCCAATTCCGGATGCGATCCTGACAGTTAATCGACAGGCCACCGGGAGTGCACTGTATTGGATCGCCATCTGCCAGATGGATCGATCAAAACCCGGGACTGCCATCACCAGTTTTGAAAGCTACCGGCGTCAGTACCCTGATGGGGTGTGGTTCTATCCCTCCCTTATGAATCAGGCACTCGCCGAACTTGCGCAGGGGAGGCGGGAAGCAGCGGCCAAAACATTGATGAAAGCTGATCAGGAATCTAATCCGGACCAGCGGCGGGCAGCAATTATGTTGAAACGACTGCAGATGGCCATGGCGTCAGCCTCAGCGGCGGAGGCCACACCGAGCAGGACTCCGCTGGAGGAAGCGGGTTCATAGGCGCCTGTGTCAGTCAATCGGGACTCTCCAAAATCCGGGGACGACGTCGAGGATGCGCCCGAGCCATTTTGATCATACCCGCGGCCAGTGGTAGAGCATGACGTAAATGGCCACTCCCGTCACGGACACATACATCCAGACAGGAAAGGCGATTCTGGCGAGTCTGCGGTGTTTGTCCCAGCGTTCTGCCGCCGCATGCTGAAACACACGAACAGCAAAGAACGGCACCGTGGCTGCCAGTGCAACGTGCGGCCACAGAATCATGTAGTAAACCATCCCGGCGCGTGGTCCGCCGGAAAAGGGACGGCCTCGTTCCCCTGTATAGGCTGCCAGTGCCCAATGAGATGTCAGATAACAAACCAGGAATACCACCGATACTACGAAGGCTGAGATCATAAAGTTTCGGTGTGTATTTCGATGACCACGACGAATCGCCAGCCAGCCCAGTGTCAGAAGTACAGCCGATGTCAAATTCAGTATCGCATTGCCAGTTGGAAACGCCTTTGCCCAGCCGGGCAACTGCCGGTCGATTTTTGCCAGCCGGAGTTCAACAGATGACTCAGATTCGACTGTTTCGACACGAGTAGTCAGACTCGGAGTATCGTCATCAGGATCTGTCGCTTCGGACACGTGGATTTCAGCCTCCTGCTCGTCGATCTCAGGCTCCGAGGACTCGACTGCAACAACCTCAAGTTCCACTGCCCCATCACCCGCGGAGAACTGAAACCGTGGTTTCGGTTCAGGAAATGGTTTCCGCCCCAACAGGATCCCGGCCAGATCAGCCATTTCATCGGCGTTCGTTCCGAGAAATTTCCCGACGGGAGCCCCTTCCTGATTAACGAGCACCACTCGGTTCGAATGGGCGACTTCCATCCCCGGTCGACGAGCCTCTCCGATATTTTCCTTCACGTAGACTCCAAAACCATTCACGATGATGTCATGGATTGCCTGCATGTCACCTGTCAGGAATTTCCAGCGACTACGATCGGGTTCAAAAGTTTCCGAATAGCGTTTTAGAGTGATGGCATTATCAAAATCAGAATCAACAGTCAGTGTAACAAACATGACGTTTGGATTCTCTCCGGCCACACGATCCTGAAGATTCTTCATTGCCAGTGTGATCTGCGGACAGGTGGTAACACATCGAGTGAAAACAAAACTGGCAACCCATGGTTTCGCCTTGAGATCTGCCAGTCCGAACTCTCCTCCCATGCATTCTTGCAGTATGAAGTCAGGAATGCTCAGAGGCGACAAATTCGCGACACCGCTGCCATTTTGATCCGGATCTTCCGTCACCAGAGCGCCAGGACTTTGATCGGATTCTCCTGTCCTGTCAGCTTGAGGATCACCGTTCACGTCGTGGCCTGTCGGATGATTCCAGATAAGCAGCAAAGCAATGATGACCGCGCACCACAGCAAAGCCCCGGTGATGGCTGATCCCGCTGTCAACCCGTGGGGAGCGGTGCGGCGATGAATTGGCACGTGTCGCACAAGTTCCTTTCCGAACGCCGTCTGAAATCAGTAATCGAGACAAAATTCTAGCCCAGGCTGCTCATCAGGAAGGGCGCAGACAGCATTTTTCAGGACGAGAGCCGAAAATTTCCATGTCATTTGCCGCTGGATCTTTTCGAGGACAGTTTCTCCAGGAGACTCCG
>CAUZPL010000058.1:0-40059 GCA_963581585.1 Planctomycetota bacterium | reverse complement strand
CACCGAGTCGCTCAGAATCCGGGCAGCGACCTGCCCTCCCGCGGAAAACCCGACAAGTCCTATACAATCTTTCTTTAATCCCCAGCGATTCGCATCAGAACGCACCAGAGACAACGTTCGTTGCGCATCCTGCATTGGCTTCCGCCAGCCGGCGACTGCTTTGCTGTTTGTTGTTCGATATCTGACCACGAATGCCGAGATGCCAAGTCTGTTGAGCCAGTGAGCCGCTTCGGTTCCCTCTTTATCCGGAACAATTTTTCTGAATCCTCCACCGGGAAGAATCACAGCGGCTGAACCATTGGGATCATTTGCCGGATGCACGGTGAATGTCGGGAAGGTGATACCTGTTACTCTGGTGACACGCGGCTGCTCCGTGGATCGAAACGGGAGTACATCACCGATGTTCCGTGTCGTTTCACCTGGAGCCAGACCAGGCCACACGTCAATGGGTTCCGCAGCAAATCCTGTCGGCAGGCACACCAACATTGTCAGCAGTAAAACAGTTCGCTCGATAATGCTCATCGGGATCCACCCAGAACCATCAGAAACACGTCGGGATATTCGCAGACGAGACATTCGTCTACTTGCCTCGCAACACGATGTCGTCGAATTCGTTCAGATCATCGAACGAACCAATGCCGATCCGGCCATTCCCGAACGTGCGGTCTTTTACCTCCATAAGGGGTTGATTCATATCGTCGAAGTAGACAACGATTTTTCCAGTGGACGATGTCCGAACGAGCTTTGCATGATGCCACTCATCGGTCCATGGTGTCCGTTTATTATTTTTTGTCAGTGGTCTCCGTGGGGCGCCGTCCACGATCATGATCTGTCCGCTTGCCGGATCCGGCTTTGCACCGAGGTGGGCATAGTAAAAATGCGTCTTATCCTGCCAGCCAAAGAAGATGCAGCAGTCACGATGATTACCCGTGTCTTTGGTGCTGCGGACTTTAAAAGTCAGTTCGAAGTCTTCGACCGATACATCCCTGATCAGCGCAATATGTCCCGGACTGCGTACAGCGGGCTTGTATTCACTTCTTCGTTCGGTGATCGCAAATGTCATATTGTTGTTTTGGCTATTCAACTTCCATGTCTTCGGATCAAGAACTTCCCAGCGGTCGCTGCCACTTTCAAAATCGTCAGAAAATACAACAGGACGTTCGGCCCCGAAGACACACACCGGAACCTGGCCGGCAACTACAATCATCGTGAGAGCAAAAACAAAGGCTGACGGTTGCATCGGCATACGTGGTTTCCCGCTGGAGAATTATGCTGGATTTCGGTGCAGGCAGAGAGACATGGCCTGAGTACTCCGCATTTCGGCTCAGTTGGAACGTACGTAGTCGTTTCGTCGCTTCCCACTCATGGCTTACTGCTCCTAACATTTTACGGTTTAGCACCTGCCGACGTCTTCAGGCCGTGTTCAATTCGCGCCGACAACGCCGGTTGATTATGACTGACTCAGCACGTGGAACCAGCGGAGGGTATCAGGCGGGCAGAGTTAATACCCTGAAATGAGTCCACGTTCCATTTTTCCGTTGTCACCGCTGAACTCTGATTATGCTCAAACCTAGGGGAGAGTAAAACAGGTTCCACGCTATAAAATCCAATCATGACCGTTTCATCCGGCTCAGCCGGACTTTCGGTTTTCCGGCCGGTCTCAGCAACCGTTTCACGATTCACATGAACACCCTGACTCTGAAATTTTCACTGGATATTTCACCACGTCCGAAGCAGTGCTCCAGCGTGTTGTTTGTTGCGGTGAAAGATTATGTAGTACGAGCCCGACGGAACCGTTCCTGCAGGTACAGTCGTCATTCCGGCGGGTTGTAGTGACAAGCGTGGTGCTGCCTCCGACAGATGGATGTAGATTTGACTCGGCTCGGAGATCACCGACAATTGGGGCTGTAACTTTGAGTTTGGTTTCGCTTTTTGCGAGAACAGAAAGTTCCGTTTGTCTCCTGAAAACGAAGTAGAATGATGAAACAATTTCGTTGGACAGTTCTCATCGGCAGTGCGGTGCTTTGCATGGTCGACGGAGATACGGCCCAAGCCGACGACTCCGAGGCACTGACCTACCGCCGTTTCACCGTGGAAGAAACAGGTGGCAGCATTGTCACCATGACACCGGTGATGGAATCCAGGAATCCTCGCTGGGCTCGCGGCGTTTCTCAGGATACTTTCAACTGGTCCGGCAGAATGACCGGTATGGATCCACTGTTTGACACTCCGATCCCATTTGTCATCCACCCGACTGACGAAAGCGAACCATTTCACAAACACAACCATCAGCCGTCAATCACCTGGCTGCCGAACGGTGATCTGCTGGCGGTTTGGTATTCAACGCGGGGAGAAAGAGGGACCGAGCTAACGGTGCTGGCTGGTCGGCTCCGGTCCGGGAATGACGTATGGGATGCTTCAAGTGAGTTCTTTAAAGCTCCCAATCGCAACATGCATGGTTCCAGTATTCTGCATGATGGCAACGGCACCATATACCATTTCAACGGTATGGCGCCTGATGGTGGACGGGGGTGGGCGAAGCTGGCACTTCTCATGCGGAGCAGCCGTGACAATGGCCTGACGTGGACACGGCCATTTGCCGTGGATCCACGCGTCATTGGACGCCACCAGGTAATTTCCGGCACACTGATCACAAAAACCGGGGTTTTGATTCAGAATTGTGATGCGGTTCCCGCAGGTCATGGTGGCACAGCACTGCACATCAGTCACGATGGCGGGAAGTCCTGGATAGATCCGGGCTATGGAAAACCGAAACCGGATTTTGTGGCGGGGGGGACAGGCGAGGGCACCATCGCCGGCATTCATGCGAAAGTAGTCGAACTTGATGATGAACGACTCATAGCGTTTGGTCGCGGGGATTCGATTGATGGACACATGCCAATGAGCATCTCCAGCGATCTGGGCCGAACGTGGACTTATCAGGCCAGCCCGTTTCCTCCCATTGGTGGTGGTCAGCGTCTGGTGTTGAGACGTCTGAACGAAGGCCCCTTATTGTTTGCGAGCTTTACATCCGGAAGTCGTGAACAGCCGGAGGCCAATGGAATGACGTTTCTCAGTCAGAACGGTCAGGAGTTTACCGGACACGGAATGTACGCGGCGCTGTCATTCGATCAGGGAACGACGTGGCCCGTCCGTAAACTGCTGACGCCTGGCAACGGAGACTTCGACGGGGGGGCCTGGACTCGTAAGTTCACTGCCACTCCCACGCGGGCGGAACATGCAGGCTATCTGGCCGCCACACAGACGCCCAATAATGTGATTCATCTGATCAGCAGCCGGTTGCACTATCGCCTGAATCTTGCCTGGTTAACTGCCGGAACTGCAGTGGCGTTTGTCGGAGAAACGTGTCCGGCCGCTCCGCTCACGATGTACCGCAGCAGGCATGAGGGGCTCACCTGCAGACCGCAAAAACCGAGCATCCATTCGAGCCACTGCGGGTACATGCTGTCGATGCACATGAATGAACACGGAATGACTCTGCGCCGCGGCCAAGAAAAAGGCTGCCGCTGCGCCCAATGCGCTACGGCGCGGACAGGAATCACCATTCGAAATGGAAACCTCAGTACACCAACGGGAACAACAGTGGCTTCAACCGGAGCACAAGTGATCCATTCCGAAAAACCGAACCAGTGAGACAACGGCGACTCAGTTGTCTGACGACAGCATCTGCTGCACCTCCGAGGGACACGTCTCCACGCTGCGACGGTGGACAAACATGGCAGGAATGGAAGTTGGTCAACAAACTGCCTGACGAACATCAGCAACGATTTTGGGACAACCGGGATGGACTGGTATGACTACCGGCGGACAATTAAGACATTCTGATATTCTCAGCAGGATCGAGAGCCCAATGCGTTTCGGGAAGGCGCCACCGTCCGGACGTGCATTGATGGAGACGAGTCATGTCCAATTACATGCCCCGTCCGTGACAGTGCCAGTGACTGGCGTACCTCATAGCTGACAGACCAGGCACAGCGAACTAAAGAGAAGATATTTCCGGATTTCGAAACACCCGGAGCCTCACATGACATAAAACTGAGCCCGGCCTGGTCGATGAATGAGGAACTACGGTCGGCAGGCCGCAGCCAGGAACGTGAAGTGATGACTGATTTGATGCCGGGCCATCATCAGTCCGGTCGCTGAGAGCCGGCGCGTATGCTATGAATTATTCCGTTTGAACCCGGGATGACGTGAAGAGGACAGACACAGTGAGTGAACGTAAGCATCAGATTCTGGTCGTCGGCGCAGGATCCATTGGGGAACGACATCTGCGATGTTATCTGGCGACAGGCCGTGCGGATGTCGGGGTCTGCGAACTTGATGTGGATCGACTTAATACTGTGGCAGATCGCTACAATATCGAGGAGCGTTTTTGTGATGTGCGGGATGCTTTGGAAGGCACATGGGATGCCGTGCTTGTTGCGACACCCGCACATACTCACATTCCGATCGCTATCCAGGTGGTTCAATCCGGCACAAATGTGCTCATTGAAAAACCATTGTCCACGTCGCTCAGCAGAATCGAAGAGCTTCAGCAGCTGATTACTGACAGGAACACCATTGCAGCCGTCAGTTATCAGTTACGGGCTCATCCTGCTGTGAGAAAAATGAAGGCTGCACTGGATTCGGGTCAGTTTGGCAAACCGCTGCAACTGTACATGACGACCGGGCAAAGTTTTGCCTACTTCCGCCCGGCCTATCTGGAAACGTATTTCACCGACCACCGAACTGGTGGCGGTGCAATTCAGGATGCGATCACACACATGCTGAATCTGGCGGAATGGCTGGTGGGCCCCGTGACCAGGATTTCCGTTGATGCCGAGCACCAAAAACTGGATGGAGTCACGGTCGAAGACACAGTTCATATCCTGGCGCGGCATGAAACTGTCATGGCCAACTACGCTATCAACATGTATCAGCATCCAACCGAGGGGCAGATCACGGTTGTCTGTGATAAAGGCACTGTGCGTTTTGAACCAAACCGAAGTCGCTTCTGCACTATGACGGAAATCAATGGACAATGGGACGAATATGTCCATCCGTTTGATGGTCGCGACACGTGGTACATAGAAAATGCCGAGATCTTCCTTGATGTTTTGGAACGAAAGTGTCAGCCCTTATGCAGTCTGGAAGATGCGATTCAGACGTTACGTGTCAATCTGGCGGCACTCAAATCTGCCGAGACTCACAGCTGGCTGGAGATCCCCTGACGCAGACAACTGGAGACAGCAGATGGAAATCAGCGACAGAAAATACGATAATCCGCTGCGGAACTTGATACAGAGTGTGCAGTCATGAATTGCCACTGCAAGACTGCTGATCTGGCCATCAGAAGTGCCGCAGTCGTTCTCGCGGCAGTGGTCAGTGGTGTCGCCTCGGACACTCACTGGTCCTTCCAGCCGGTGGTTCGTCCCCAGGTTCCCGTCACGATGCACACGAACACATCCGGGAACGCGATTGACTCATTTTTGCTGAAACGGCTTGAACGAGAACACATAAATCCGTCCCCTGAAGCAGATTCCATCACAGTACTGCGCCGAGTCTCACTTGATCTGATCGGGATTCCTCCCACGCCGGAGGAAGTTGATGCCTATATGGAGGATTCTGAACCGGATCGCTATCAGAAAGCTGTGGACCAACTCCTGGCGTCACCACACTACGGTGAGAAATGGGCTGTTTCCTGGCTGGATTTATGTCACTATGCGGATACAGACGGCTACCTCACGGACCAACTGCGGCCGGTGGCGTGGAGGTACCGGGACTGGCTGATCGAAGCACTCAATCGAAATCTGCCGTTCGACGACTTCACGATTCAGCAACTGGCGGCCGATCTTCTCCCATATGCGTTGATGCATCAGCGTCTGGCCACGGGATTCCTGCGACAGACTCTGAGCAACCGTGAGGGAGGCGCGGAGCCGGAAGAGTTTCGCGTGAAGCAGGTTGTTGACCGCACGGAAATGGTGGGAACGATCTGGCTGGGGCTCACTGTCGGATGCGCCCGCTGTCATGACCATAAACACGACCCGCTGACACAACGAGAGTTCTTTCAGTTTTACGCTTGCCTGGACAACGGCGACGAGGTGAATATCGATGCCCCCCTGCCGGAGGAACGTCACGCGTTCGTCAGCTCTCGTCAGGAATACAATGAACATCGTCGGCAACTGATTGACCCGTATCGTGCAGAGATTAAGTTACTCCAGCAGGAATGGGAGTCGAAATGTCTGCACGCACGTGACCATCCAGGAGCGGATCATGTCTGGGACCGGCAATGGGAATTGCTCGGGCTGGTCTGGGGTGGACAGCTCGGTGAAGGCCAGCTTGAAGGTCAGGAAATCGTCAGATGTCCGTGGAAAGAACGCACATCTCGTCAAAAAGACGATCTCCTGAATTACTTTCTGGTTTCCGGGTCAGTGACGGATCCGCAACGGTTTAAGGCCCTAGAACTGGGGAAGTTACAGGACCAGCTGACGCATCTGCAGGAGGAGTTCCCCAAAGCGACACGTGCGCCGGTAATGCAGGCGTCGCTGACGCGGCGGCAGACCTACATTCATGAAGCAGGTGACTTCCGGGACCGTGGGCAGGATGTCTCACCAGCGACTCCACAGTGGCTGCCGAGCTGGTCTCCCTCAGAGATCGAAGATACGCGGCTGACTCTGGCCCGATGGCTGGTATCACGATCCAATCCATTAACAGCCCGTGTGGTCGTCAATCGCATGTGGGAGCAGTTCTTTGGACGAGGTCTGATCGTCACGACAGAAAATTTTGGTTTGCGAGGTGAACCATCTTCGCATCCGGCGCTGCTGGACTGGCTGGCAGCAGAATTCATGGATTCCGGGTGGGATGTGAAGGCCATGCATCGACTGATTGTCCATTCAAAAGTTTATCGTCGGTCTTCCGAGTATCGTGAGGATTTGACATCAATCGATCCGAGCAATGTGTTGCTCGCTCATCAAAGCGCTCTGCGGCTCTCGGCGGAAATTTTGCGAGATGCCGGTCTGGCCGTCAGCGGACTGCTGTACACAGAGATCGGTGGCCCCAGTGTGCGCCCGCAGCAGCCTGCCAGCGTGACGAAGGAAGCCTTTGGCAGCTATGACTGGAAACCGAGCTCGGCGCCGGACTGTTATCGTCGAGGCATCTATACATTTCGAATTCGGACGACGCCGTTTGCTCAGGGGGTGACCTTTGACGCTCCCAATCCCAACGAAATCTGCACGCGGAGAGCTCGTTCCAATACGCCGTTGCAGGCCCTCACACTGCTGAATGACCCGGTGTTTTTTGAGATGGCTCAGGCTCTGGCAGATCGTGCACTCAGCGAGCCGGATTTGAGTCAGCGGGACCGGTTGGAATACGTCTTCAGCCGCTGCCTCGCCCGGGAGCCGACAGAGAGCGAAATACAGCAGCTGACGACTTACCTGCAGACACAACTGAGCGAGTATCAATCGAGCAGAGAGTTGCTGCCGATACTGGACTACGAATTTTCCGCGTCGGCTGGTTCGGTTGAGAAGGCCGCATGGACCAATTTGTGCAGTGTGATATTGAATCTCCATGAGTTTATCACGCGAGACTGATTTGGAGGTGCCCATGAACCTGTACTGCCACAATTCAACCCGTCGGCACTTCCTGCACGACACGGCTGCCGGATTGGGGACACTCGCACTGGCCGATCTCCTCGCAGCAGACGGGCGCACCATGGCCGCGGAGGCAGCCAGGTGCCCGTCACATCACGCTTCCACGGCAAAGAATGTCATTTTTCTGTGTATGGCCGGCGCTCCCAGTCAGCTGGACTTGTTTACTCCGCGTCCACGACTCAACGCGCTGCACGGTCAGCCGGTTCCCATGTCTTTCCTGCATGATCTCGACGACGCACTCATCCGTGGGAGTGCCAGAATATTCGGGTCACCACGCTCCTTTCAGCGATATGGTGACTGTGGAATGGAATTTTCTGACTTCCTGCCCCATATGGCAGCCTGTGCCGATCAGTTCACCATGATTCGATCCATGACCACAGACATCAGCAATCATCATCCGGCGCAACTACTGATGAATTGTGGCGTCCCGACGTTTGGCCTGCCCAGCATGGGGTCGTGGGTCACGTACGGCCTGGGCAGCGAATCCAGCAGTCTTCCAGGATTCATCGTGCTTCTGTCGCGCAACGGAACTGGTGACCTGGGCGGACAGGATCTGTGGACCAATGCGTTTTTGCCGGCAAACCATCGCGGCGTCACGTTCCGGGCTGACGGCGATCCCATTCTGCATCTGACCAGTCCCGGCAGGATGGATTTAAAGACTCAGCAGCAGCGTTTGCGGACAATCCTGAAGATGAATCGGCTCCGGCAGAAGCAACATGCCGACCCGGAAATTGATTCTCGCATTGCCGCCTATGAACTTGCATTCCGGATGCAGACGGCAGCACCCGAACTCGTTGAGCTGTCTGGGGAATCACAGCATACGCTCGACGCCTACGGAATTGGCGGTGTGAAAACAGATGCCTTCGGGAAGAATTGTCTGCTGGCCCGCCGGATGATCGAACGTGGTGTGCGGTTCGTGCAGTTGTATCACTACACCTGGGATGACCACTCCGACCTGAACAGAAAGCTGAAAGATAATTGCGAACGCACAGAACAGGGAGTTGCTGCCCTGATTAAGGATCTGGATCAACGCGGCCTGCTGGACGAAACGCTGGTGGTGTGGGGAGGTGAATTTGGTCGAACACCCATGAACGAAGTTCGCCGAGGTATCAATCCTGGCAAAGAAGGCCGTGATCATCACCCGTTCGGATTCACAATGCTGATGGCGGGAGGTGGCGTTCGTCGCGGCCATATCTTCGGCAACACCGACGATCTTGGCTATCATGCCACGGAAAACCCGGTCCATATCCACGACTTGCAGGCCACGATCCTGCACTGTCTGGGGCTCGATCACCTGCAGCTGACATATCGTCACAAAGGGCGTGATTTTCGTCTCACTGATGTTGCCGGCGAAGTGATTAAGGACATCCTGTGAATCTGCCGTCCCGGTGGTTAACGCAGCCCCTTTTCAGCAGCGACTGCAAACTGTTCACCGACCAGCCAGCAGGCGGCTTGGTGCTGGTCCCCAATCTGCACCAGCTGAGGCCGATCCGATTCACAGCGGTCGGCGGCCACCTCACATCGTGTGACAAACGGACAACCGGCTGGTGGATTACGTGGACTGGGGACCTCACCTTCCAGAATGTACAGCTCCGAACGATCCCGGGGATCGTTGACGGGATTCGAACGCAGCAGCGCCTGCGTATAGGGATGCGTCGCATTCAGGTGGATGTCGCTGCAGGACATTTTCTCAACGAGTTGCCCCAGATACATCACGATCATCTCATCACAAAAATGTTCGATCACCTTCAGGTCATGGCTGATAAATATCAGGGTGAGGCCGAATTGTTCTCGGAGGTCCATCAGCAGATTGAGCACTTGCGCCTGAACAGACACGTCCAGCGCAGAAACGGGTTCGTCGGCAATGATGAACTCCGGTTTCACCGCCAGTGCGCGCGCAAGATTCAATCGCTGGCGCTGTCCACCTGAGAATTCGTGGGGGTAACGATTTCGAACTTCGCGCCGCAGCTGCACAGTCTCCAGCAGTTCATCGATGAACTTGCTTCGTTCGCCGGGCGGTACAATATCATGAAATCTGATGACTTCCTTCAGCATCTGACCGGCAGTCATCCGAGGATTCAAAGAGGAATACGGGTCCTGAAACACGAACTGCATCCGGCGGCGCAGTGGCATCATGTCTCGATGTGACAATCCTGTCATTTCCGTACCGTCAAATGTCACCGTGCCGCTGGTGGCAGGATGCAGGCCGATAATCGTCTTTCCCAGCGTCGATTTGCCGCAACCGGACTCGCCGATGACACCGAGTGTCACCCCTTTTTCCAGCTCAAAACTCACATCATTCACTGCCTGTACGGCTGCAACGACGCGATTGAACATTCCACCTCGAACCGGGAAATGCTTGACCAGGTGTTTGACCTGAAGGAATGACATGACTCAGCCCTTCTCCAATGGTCTGGCCGCTGAATGAACAGGAAAGTGGCAGCGGACCTGGCGACGGTGGCCGGACGCCTTGAGACTCGGAGGGAATGCGTCACACATGGATTGTCTGAGGGTACAACGATCGGCGAAGCGGCAGGCAATCGGCATGTCATGCAGTCCGGGGACAAGACCAGGTATGGTTGTCAGGCGTTGACCATCATGTCGCATTCCGGAATGCGGAATCGATTCCAGCAATGCTTTGGTGTAAGGGTGTGCCGCATCATGAAACAGTTCATCCACTGGTGATATTTCGACGATCTGTCCGGCATACATCACAAGAACGCGGTCACACATCTGAGCGATCACGCCGAGATCGTGTGTAATCAGCAGTATGGCCGTGCCGGACTTCCTTCGCAGGTCGTTCATCAGTCGCAGAATCTGAGACTGGATGGTGACGTCCAGTGCGGTGGTGGGTTCATCCGCAATGAGAATATCGGGCTCGCAGGCCAGAGCCATGGCGATGACGATCCGCTGCCTCATCCCGCCCGAGAGTTGATGCGGATATTCACCGTATCGTCGATCGGGATTGGAAATCTCCACCAGGTCGATCAGTTCGAGCACCCGGGCTTTACGCTGAATCCGATTTAACGTGGTGTGATAGACGAGGGCTTCGTTGAGCTGAGACCCGATCGTGAATACGGGATTCAGTGCCGTCATGGGTTCCTGAAAGATCATGGCGATCTGATCACCACGGATATCCCTCATCTGCCGTTCGGTGTAGTCCAGCAGATTGCCACCATTAAACTCGACTCGACTCTCGGAACCGTACCGTGTGACATGGTCCGGAAGGAGTCTCATGATAGATCGGGCTGTAACAGACTTGCCGCATCCGGATTCGCCGACAATGCCGAGCGCTTCGCCTTTGAACACATCAAACGACACGTTGTTAACCGCATTGACCATACGGCCTTCGGAGAGAAAACTGGTACTCAACCGGCGCACAGATAACGCCACGTCTGCGGTCGGTGACGCCGCCAGTTCTGACTGGCCAGACGTTGACTGAGATGATTCTGGCATTGACTTGCCCTTACCCCACGTGACGCGGATCAAGAATGTCCTGCACCGCATCCGAAAGGATATTGAATGCGAGCACCAACACCAACATGAAGACCGTTGCTGCACCAATCTGCCAGTAGAAGCCGTTGATCACTTCCTGTCCTGACTGTTTGATCATAATCCCCCAGCTCGGCCCTTTCTTAACACCGAGACCCAGATAGCTCAAAATGACTTCCGACTTGATGGCTCCGATGAATAACAGCGAAAAATTGATAAGCATCAGATGGGCAACATTGGGCAGCATGTGTCGCAACAGAATCCGGATTCGCCCATATCCGAGGACTTGTGCCGCCTGAACGTATTCCAGCTCTCGCAGCTTAAGTGCTTCACCGCGAATCACTCGACAGGGCCCGATCCAGTAGGTGGCGCAGAAGGCGATAAAAACAGGGATCAGCGTTTCCTGGACGGGGACTCCGATGATTTTTCTCGCGAAGTTGCCGGTCCATCGGTTGAGCAGGTCGTCGAATTCTCCGCCGTCGAAGGCAAATGACAGGACAATGAGCAGTACGATGTTGGGGATCGACGCAAAAGTGGAATAGAGCCAGTTGACAGCATGGTCGATCCATCCTCCGAAATAGCCGGCCACCAGACCCAGTGCCGTACCAAAGACGACCGATACCATCCCGGTCACGAAGCCAACAAGTATCGCGACTCGAACAGACCAGATGGCGCGCAACAGGATTGACCGTCCCTGTTTGTCCGTACCCAGCAACAGTCGAAACCGACGACCGGCTTCCGTGCGACCCTCGGCAAGCGTAAACAATTCGGTGGCGACGCTTTCTAGTTCATTCAGCTGGTCCAGGATTGCTGAAGCATCTTGGGCGCTGTCTTGCACGATCTGATCAAGATCTTCGTAGCCGTAGAGACGATCGATGATCCCATCCACCTGATCTAATCGAGACTGCAGATATGCCGGGTCGTGTGATGCCAGCACCAGTGATCCAGCTGTCACACTCTTGAGTTGCTCAATCGGATTTCTTCGGCGCAGAGCAACCTCAATCCTCCTGAAACTGCGTTCCACGTCGCGCAGGCGTTTTTCCGGCATACATTGCCGACTAAATCCCGGGAGATTGAAGGCCGCCACGGGTTCGAGCGTGTGTTCCATGGTCATCACACTCGAAAAGATAAGCACGGCGGCTGTCGCCCCGTACAGCAGGATGATGCTCAGCGACAAAAGTGCCGGCCGGTGCCGCAGAAACTTTTGCAGGCTGCGTGAGTGTGTCTCATCTGTCATGACAGGCGCACCCGTGGATCAACCAGCGCGTACAGCACATCTGTAAGCAGATTGGCCAGAATATAGATTGCGGCCAATACTGCAGTGAAAGCCTGCACAACGGGAAAGTCGGCGTGCTCCACCGCGAGAATCAGCTGCCGACCCATCCCGGGAATGGTGAAGTAGGTTTCCAGCAGGAACGATCCCATGATCAGAAACGGAATGGTGATAACCACACGTGTGATGATAGGAATCATGGCATTCTTGAGCATGTGTCCAAACATCACCTGGATTTGTGACGCGCCTTTTGCGCGGGCAGTGGTGATGTAGTCACGTCCTGACTCTTCAACCATGACAGCGCGATAGAAACGGGTATCGTACCCCATGGCGACAATGACGCTGATCAATACAGGCAACAGACAGTGGTGAGGCCAGTGATATGTGATGTATTCCCACCACGTTGTTTCAGAAGGGTGCGTGTAGCCGTTAATGGCAAACGGTTTATATCCAGTGATTTCGGGAAGCAAATACGCTCCCCAGTACTGACCGAAAATGATATAGACCAGAAAACTGACACTCATTCCGATCACCGCGGCAATCACGAGTGACTGATCGATCAATCGACCTCGAAATGACGCGGCAACCACTGAGATAATGACGGAGATCACCGTGGTCAGAACAAGCGCCGGAATCGACAGCGCCAGACTGGGACCAATGCAGCGGCCCAAAATGTCACCAACGGTTTCGCCGGGGTGATCCCAGCTGTCGTCAGAAAAATCGAGCGTGAACACCTGGACGACAAAACTGCCAAACTGACTTTCCATTGGCGTTGCCAGGATAAACGGCCGTGTGAGCCCAAATTCCTCGCGTTTTGCTTCAATCGTGTCTGCGCTGGCATTCTTTCCAAGGTAAGCATACACGGGATCGCGTACACGCAGCGCCACCATCACCAGCAGCAGGATGCCGATAAAGACCGGAACGTTGTACAGCAGACGCCGCAGAAAATACGTCCACACAGAAGATCAACCCTGTTCAGATATCGTCGGCCGCGGGATTATTCCGCAGCGGGATCGATGTCGATGTATTTGAACCAGTTTTCAAAGGTCTCAATGGGCTTGAAATTCTTCAGCCGCGGTCGCACCAGATAAAAACGTGTTCTCGCCATTGAACCACCATACGGGCAGTCCTCAAGGACAATGTCGCGCATCGTTTCCATGACGGCCGTCCGCTCATCCGATGGCTGCATGGAGAAAATTTGCTGATATAGCTTATCGTATTCACTATTTTTGTAGTTGAAGTGGTTGGGTTTGGGAGCTTCATTGGGGCCATAAAACAGAGCCAGGTTATTCTCTGCGTCCGGATAATCGGATCCCCAGGCAAATGAAAAGAACTGCGCCTTCTTGTTATCGACGGCCTGAATCAGTGTTGAAAAGTCCAGCAGATGCACGTGGAGCTGAACATTGATCCGTGACAGGTGCTGCTGGAGCATCTCTGTCTGTTCCTGTGAGTTTGCGACCCGTCCGGTGTAGTACTCCAGAAACGGCAGGCCTTCACCATTGGGATAGCCGGCTTCAGCCAGCAGCTTTTTGGCCTGCTCAAGATTCAGCC
Source organism: Planctomycetota bacterium (assembly GCA_963581585.1). Taxonomy (GTDB): domain Bacteria; phylum Planctomycetota; class Planctomycetia; order Planctomycetales; family Planctomycetaceae; genus S139-18. Next base: position 26,094 of record CAUZPL010000058.1, on the reverse strand, counting down.
CACGATAGGACACGTCCACCTGGCCACTCTCCGGATGGCCTTTCAGGCCCGGTGGAATTGGTCCGTCATAGACGATGTTGATCCCGTTATAGAATACGTCATTCACTTCATCCCAGTCCATGGCCAGACAAAGTGCCTGCCGCAGCTTCTTTTTTTTCTCCGTATAGCCGCCCAAGACCGGGTCTTCCATGTTGAAGCCCTTAAACATGAAATCCAGCAGCGGTACCGGGTAACCACGAATCCGTTCAGCTTTCATCTCCGGTCGCAGTTTTTTTGTGCGACGATTGAACGCTTCATCGAAATTGTCTGCGGGAACGGTAGTAAAGTCGTACTTGCCGTTCTTGAAATTCAGCCACATGGGTTCACTCTTGGGCTCAAACGTGATTTCAACCGCGTCCAGGAATGGCAGTTGCTGTCCGGCGGCTTTTTGGAACCCTTCGGGTATGTCTTCCGGCATGTGTTCTTCCGGATAGAAACACTCGTGGTAATTTGGATTCCGGCGGAACGTGATACTTTGCCCTTTCCGCCAGTCTTGTTCTTTCAGGGTGAACGGCCCGGTTCCCACCGGATGGAGCCCGAACCGCGATCCATATCCGTCGACGGCTTCCCGGGGAATCACGCTGGTTTGAAACATGGCCAGCGTCCACAGGAACCGTGACGTGGGCTGTGCCAGTGTGACTGTGAATTCGTGGTCATTGACTATCTTCAATCCCTGCATGTCTGCATCGAGGTCGAAGGTCTCGGCGTGCCGTTGCGAATCACGGTATTGGTTGAATCCCAGAATCGTGTCTTCAAACAGCCACGCAACCTTCGATTTCGATTCGTCGGCCATTCGCTTCCAGGAGTAAAGCACATCCGCAGCCACCATTTCTCTCCCTTTTCCGTCCGGAAAACAGGGGTCATCGTGAAAATAAACACCCTTTTTCAGGTGGAACGTGTATGTGACTCCGTCATTACTAACGGTTGGCATGTCTTCCAGCAGAAGTGGTTCCAGTTTGAAGGGTCGGATGAGGTACTTGTACTGGAGCAGTGTTTCCAATACAGGACTTGCACAGCGGTTTTCATAAACCGTGGAGCCACGGACGGGATCCAGTGACTTGGGACCGTCACTGGCCATCGGAAATCGTGCCAGTTTTTCGCTGGTCGCTGCGGCCCCATCCTTCTTTCCACCGGTTGACCTCTGCGAGGCAGTCCTGGAATCGTCAATACAGCCGGAGGTAACCAGGACAGCGGCGGCAAGTGCGATGGCAGTCCACGTTAAACGAAGTGGCATCAGGAATAATTCCCATCCTGAGAGCGAATGTCGCTCTACAGTTGCCGAGTCCGATTCAACTAGGCAGCAGTCCTTTTTGCTTTCCAGCAGATCAGACACGAACACGCGATTGAAAATGCTCCGGAACAGCAGGACTGTCCGAAGTTGTCGGCATGACAGCGAGCGAAAAAGGTATGGGCTGACTCATTCTGCTGCAAGTGCAGGCGGATGGCGAGATTCGATGGGTTTCCAATGAGGTGACCACTCGGTATTCTGAGGTCTTTCCTGCATCCCTGTCATTTTCAGCATTGCCGGCGTGTAATGTGCCCGCAAATCCAGCCTCAGCACGTGCAAGATCTAGCGGCCACATGACGACTTCCAAACCCGGGTCATCCTCCTTTCAGTATCAGCCCCGAACGCGCCTGATTTTCGGACAGGGATCGTTTGCGCGGCTCAGTGACGTCGTCGCGGAGCTCAAAGGGTCCCGAGTGTTACTAGTCACGGACGCGGGGCTGAAGGAAGCCGGACACTGCGATCGGGCCGCACGAATGCTGCGTGCGGACGGCATTCAGGTGTTTGTCTATGACCGTGTCAGGGAAAATCCAACCACCGATGATGTGGAACGTTGTGTGGAATTTGCTCAGCCGTACAACGTGGACTGCATCGTGGGACTGGGTGGTGGCAGCAGCATTGATTGCGCCAAGGGAGCTAATTTTCTGCTCACCAATGGCGGCCAGATGCAGGATTATCAAGGAGTTGGGAAAGCGCACTTGCCCATGCTGCCTATGGTTGCAGTCCCGACAACCGCTGGCACCGGCAGTGAAGCTCAGTCATTTGCGGTCATCGCTGACCCGGGCACGCATATGAAAATGCCATGTGGGGACCCTAAAGCGGCGTGCCGAGTTGCAGTTCTGGATCCGGAGTTGACGGTCACAATGCCGCAAATGGTGGCGACCGTCACGGGAATTGATGCAATGACACATGCAATCGAGAGCTTCGTGACTCGGAATCGAAACCCGGTTTCGCAAATGTTTGCCGGACAGGCCTGGATGCTGTTATCTGGTGCATTCCCTGTTGTGATTGATCAACCAGACGACCTGGAAGCTCGAGGTCGTATGCAGCTGGGGGCCCACTTCGCGGGGACTGCCATAGAAAACAGCATGCTTGGCGCAGCTCACGCCTTGGCAAATCCGCTGACGGCCCATTTCGGTACAGTGCATGGCCGTGCAGTGGGGCTTCTGCTGCCCAGCGTGATTCACTGGAATATTTCGGAAGTTGCGGAACTGTATCAGGTCCTGGCGGTGTTAGCGGGGTGGGCGACTGAGACCACCTCTCCGGAAGAGGCTTCCCGGGTACTCGCCAGCCGATTCACGGACCTGTTGAAGTCGGCTGACATGCCAACGTGCCTCTCAGAACTGGCAGAAGACGAGGAATTGGAGAAAAACATGGAGACTCTGGCTGAAGAAGCATCACAGCAGTGGACCGGAACATTCAATCCTCGAAAAATGGAAGCGGCGGATTTTCAACAGGTCTACCGGAATGCACTGGCGAGTCGGGTGGCTGCAGTCAAATATGTTGGCTGAACCACACGTTACAGAAGGAGATTTTGTGATGCCACATCCTAATCGGCGCGGAGCACTGGAAATGATTGCGGCAGGTGCAGCGACGTTCGCTGTGCCGGAATTCCTTTCCGCGGCAGACACGGGAAGTGACTCACCAACTGGCTGGTTGTCATTTCGTGCCACGCCGGACCAGCGCGGCGTGGCACGAACCACTCTGCCAATGCAACCCAAACTGTTGTGGGAACTGACGTCCAAGGACGGCTGGGTCGGAACATGTGCGATTGCCGGTGATTTTGTTTATGCCCCGGCTCTTGAGGGCTATTTGTACTGTCTGGAACGTAAAACAGGCAAAGTGGTTTGGAAATATCGCTCCATCGAGAGCAGGGATGAGAATGAGTTCGCACCGGGATTCAAGGCAGCGCCATTGATTGCCGGCAACACGGTGTACGCCGGCGACGAAGACGGCTTTCTGCACGCCATCGATGCGGCGACGGGCACAAATCGCTGGCAGTTTGAAACCGGTGCTGAAATCGCGGGGGGCGCTGCTTTCTGGAATAATCGACTGATTCTGGCTTCATACGATTCTTTCCTGTATTGCCTTTCAATGGACGGTAAAGAACTGTGGAAGTTCCAGACGCGCGATCGCATCAACTGCTCACCCGCCATTGTTGATCATTTCACGTTTGTGGCCGGATGCGACTCGCGGCTGCGAGTCATTGATATCCGGGATGGCACGGAAACTCTGGCAGTCGACATGAACGATTACCTGATCGCGTCGCCAGCCGTCGTGGACGAGTTTTTATATGTGGGTTCGCATAGTGGTGTTGTGACTGCGCTCAATTGGCAAAGCGGCGAAGTGCGATGGCGCTATGAAGGACGTCGACAGTTTTCTATTCGAGCGTCCGCGGCCGCGACGGACGAATTGATTCTGGTCGGATCCCATGACAAACTGATGCATGCCATCGACCGCAATACGGGTAACATACGCTGGACATTTCCCACGGGAGCCCGGATCGAGTGTTCGGCGGCGGTTGTGGATACACGCGTGTTCTTTGGATCGGGTGATGGAAATATCTACGGAGTCTCACTGGAGGAGGGTAAAGAGATCTGGAAGTATAACGCCGGGAAACCAATCAGCGGTGGCATGGCCATCGGTGAAAAGTGTATGGTCGTCGGCGAAGACGCCAGCGACGGGCGATTATTGTGTTTCGCGTAGCGTCTGGTGATTCAGGCCCGGGATCTGCCAGTTGTGGTCAATGTCAACGGAGGTCCGAAGCAAGATGCCCCAAGATTTCGTAGGAACCTACCCAAATGGCTGACAGTCAGCTGCTTTCGAACGAACACCGTGTAACTGTGGCATTCAGTCTGTTGGCAGATCGACACATGCAATTTGTGGAGTCAGGCCTCAGGCTTTGCTGTAAAAGGTTTTGCTCGTCATCTTGAATTATAAAACTCGCATGATGCAATCTGACGCCCGGTGGCAGCACAACGGTTGCCAATACTTTTAACCAGTTCGTTCAATGACCACCGATACATCATCCACCACTGAGCTGGGCAGTTATTTCATCTCCAACTACCCACCGTTCTCGCTGTGGGACCAGTCTTACCTTCCAAAACTCGAACAGGCTCTAGATGCGCCACCCGCGTCACCCAGCCCAATGGGTTTGTACATTCATATTCCGTTCTGCCGCAAACGCTGTAAGTTTTGCTACTTTCGCGTTTACACCAACCAGAATTCGAAGGCAGTTGAGCAATACGTCCAAAGTCTGATTCGCGAAACTGAACTCATCAGCGGACGCCGGGGCGTGACGGGTCGCGAATTACTGTTTGTCTATTTTGGTGGGGGAACGCCGTCGTATCTCAGCTCTCGCCAGCTGCGGTCTCTCCGTGATCGCATGTCAGCTCACGTGTCATGGGACAGTGCCCGGGAAGTAACGTTTGAATGTGAACCGGGAACGCTGAGTCTGGATAAGCTGAAAACGCTCCGAGATATCGGAGTCACACGCTTGTCACTGGGAGTAGAGAATTTTGATGACAGGATCCTTGAAGAGAACGGAAGGGCTCACCTGTCCCCCGAGATCCTCAGGGCCTGGGACTGGATTCAGCAGGTCGGGTTTGCTCAGGTCAATATTGACCTGATATCAGGGATGGTGGGTGAAACAGACGATAACTGGAATCGCTGCGTCGAAAAGGCTGCTAAGCTGCGGCCCGACAACATTACGATCTATCAGATGGAACTGCCATTCAATACCGTGTATTCGAAGGAAATGCGAGAGGAGGGAACGATTGCCCCGGTTGCCGGCTGGGCACAGAAACGGCAGTGGGTCAGTCAGGCAATGGATCGGCTGATCGCAGCCGGCTATCACATCTCCAGCGGCAACGAACTGGTGCTCAACCCGGAATCGGACCGGTTCGTCTATCGCGACAACGTCTGGCGCGGTTGTGACCTTATCGCGACGGGTGTATCGTCGTTTGGTCATTTTCAGGGCGTTCACTATCAGAATCTGGATGAGATCAAAGACTACATGGCTTCAGTCGGTGACGGGCGTTTGCCACTGAATCGAGCTCTGCAGCCAACGGCTCGACAATTGCTGATTCGCGAAATGGTGCTGCAGATGAAGGAAGGTTACGTTGACGCAGCTCCCTTTGCTGAAAAATTCGGAGTCAGCATTCTGGAAGAATTTCATCACGCATTCGAAAATCAGCGTGCAGCCGGATGTCTCACGATCGACGGTGAACGGGTGGAGCTCACCCGTAAGGGCCTGCTGCAGGTGGACAGCCTGCTGCCGGAATACTTCGAGGAAGAGCACCGTGCCATCCGCTATACATGATCGCTCGTTCCTTACTCGTCATTTGTTAAATAGTTACTGGTTAATTGTAACGTGAACCCACTCATCGAACTCGAACAGCTTATTTCGCTTTTCCCTGAATCGGAATACTGTCCGCTGTATCATCACGCTCGGCACGTGGCGCGAGAAGGCACACCGGAACCCTATCACCGTATGCTGGTGCATGAGCACCACATGACCGTAACAATGGAGTCCTACCATGACTGCCGGGTTGAAGTGGATGTGATTGAATCCCGGTTTGTGGACGATCTGTATTGCCGCAAAATTCTCCTGCGGAACGACGTCACCAAGGACATCGTTCAGTTTGGCATCGTCCGATTCAACTTTCGGTTCGTGACAGATTCAGTAAGGCATGCAATTGAGTCTCAGGAGATACCACTCGGACGGGTTCTCATTCAACACAACGTTCTGCGGCACATTGATCTGGGAGCGATCATTGAGTTCAACGCCGGACCTGGGTTCGCCCATTATCTCCAGATGGATGAACGAGCCGGGACATGGGGACGCATGGCAACAATCTTTTGCGATGGTTTGCCGGCAGTAGATTTGCTTGAGGTGTCAGCGCCGTTGCCCTGACATTGTCAGAGTGATCGGTCCCGACTCGCATGTTGTCGACCGATCACATATCCCGGAGATGCAACTCTGAAAGATCTGGCGGTCGTTCTCGAATGACTTTTCGAGCAACAGACATCCACAAAATCCCGAAACCGACTACCGACCCTGTGTCGGTTTCATCTGAAACTGATCAAACAGGTTGTATGTAAGATAGCCATGTACCCCGCGACCCCTGAAACAACAGTCGACTATCTGCCTTCGGTCGATGGGTATTGGGATGTGATTGTGGTCGGCGGAGGTCCTGCGGGCGCAACGACAGCAGCACTCGTGGCGGAATATGGTCATCGTGTGCTCCTGCTGGAACGATCGTCTGTCCCTCGCTTTCACGTTGGTGAATCGCTGATACCGGAAACCTGGTGGACCCTTCGCCGTCTGGGACTGTTGACGCAACTCGCACAGTCTGCATTTCCTCGGAAGTACAGCGTGCAATTTGTGAGTGATGGGTACAAGGAGTCCGCGCCATTTTATTTCGACGTCCATAAAGCTCATGAAAGCAGCGTCACGTGGCAAGTGGTTCGCAGTCAATTTGATCGCATGATTCTCGATCGCGCACGTGAGCTGGGTGCGTCGGTACATACCTCCGCTCAGGTCACCGACGTGATTTCTGACGGCGACAGAGCAACTGGAGTACGAGTTCAAGTGAAGAACGATCACGGGGGAAAAATTGAAGCCGTGATTTCAGCATCCGTTATTGTCGATGCGACGGGTCAGTCAGCCTTTCTGAGTAGCCGCCGAAACGATCGCATCAAAGATCCGTACCTGAAGAAGGGCACCATTTGGGGCTATTTTCGAGGCGCACGACGAGATGCGGGCCGCGATGAAGGTGCGACTCTGATTATGCAGACGGCCGGCAAGAAGTCATGGTTCTGGTACATCCCGCTGCCTGATGATGTGGTCAGTATTGGTTGTACGGGAGACATACCGTACCTGTTCGGCAAAGGTGCGGGCACTCCTGCTGAATCGTTCACCCGGGAACTCAACCGATGTCCGGTCATGAAAGAACGACTGGTCTCTGCGAAACTGTGTGGGGAGTTTCTGACCACACGCGATTTTTCTTACTACGCGGGTGCGGGGTCAGGACCGGGCTGGCTGCTCGTCGGTGATGCTTTTGGTTTCATCGATCCGGTGTATTCGAGTGGCGTGTTTCTCGCGTTGAAGGGCGGTGAGTTTGCTGCGGATACTATCCACGAGGCGTTGGAACGCGGGGACACTTCCGGGGCGCGCCTAGGGCAGTGGCAGCCATTGTACAAGCAGGGCATCGAGAATTTCCGCAAGCTGGTTTATGCATTCTATGCGCCAGGATTCAGCTTTGGCACGTTTCTGAAGGAACATCCTCAGTACCATGCTAATCTCATTGACATTCTCGTCGGCGACGTATTCAAGCCTGGCGTCGGTGAGATGTTTGAGGCGATGGGGAACATCGATTTACCACTGAGCCAGCAGCGTGAGGACGCCTGACGCTTTCCCACCTGTTCGCTACAGCTACAGCATCAACAACAAACTCCATGTCCCCGTCAGCCGTCAGACTTCTGTGATGTTTCCTCAGTCACAGGTTCCTCAGTCACAGGTTCCTCAGTCACAGGTTCCTCAGTCACAGGTTCCTCAGTCACAGGTTCCTCAGTCACAGGTTCCTCAGTCACAGGTTCCTCAGTCACAGATTCCTCAGTCCCAGGTTCCTCAGTCCCAGGTTCCTCAGTCCCAGGTTCCTCAGTCCCAGGTTCCTCAGTCCCAGGTTCCTCAGTCCCAGGTTCCTCAGTTTTGGATGCTTCAACAGACGAAGCCTCAAATTCAGGTTCAGACCAGTCTTCCCATATGTCAATCGTGTTGTTTGTAATAAAGTCCTGCATATCTTCCTGGAGTTTTGCCAGATACACAACAGCCAGCAGTCGAAACGGTGTTTCTCCATACTCCGTGACGATGGCCTGCAGATTGACACGCGCTGCATCGAGCAGACCGCCTTCGAGTTCCGCCATGGCCTGCATGAACCGAGGCTCAATGAGTGAGTGCGGAACGGTCTGCATCGGAATCAGGCAATGAACCAGCTGTGCCAGCGGCCACTGGGTCACGACTGTCGAACGCAATGTCGTATCGATCGATGCCACCAGCGGCATGGTACGCAACGAACGTTCCATTAGAGCTGGACCGCTGGTCTGGCTCTTTAATTCGCTGACAAGAGTTGCCATGCGTTCACTGGCGTGACCATAGTCACCCAGACCAATCTGCGCCACAAACGACATTGTACTCCACGGATAGGCTTTCGAGGCAGATTCCGTCTCCTGCTGTGCCACCGAATCCAGATGGAGGAACAGTTCGTATCCTTCCTGAAGAGCCCCGGTCTCCAGAAGGACTTGTCCTCGCATTGCTTCCGCCCTCGCGAAAATTTCGGGCGCTTCCCTGAGGCCTTCTTGGTTTTCCTGTAACAGATTCAATGCGGCACCAATATGTCCCGTCCTCGCCACATTTTCGGCCATGGAATGCCTCTGCCTGGCGAGTACGGCTGGTTCGTTAGAGAAATTTTGCCGCATGGCTTCTGCCAGCTGTTCATCCACCTGTGTAACTGCCTCGGCCAGTTGTTGTTCGACATCACGAAGCTGTTCGACAAACTGTTCCTGTTCGATACGGGACTCGGGTAGGTCTGTACGCGCGCTTTCCAGAAGGGGAATTGCCTTGCGCAGACATTCCAGTGCCTGATCAATGCGGCCACGTTGGGCATAGACACTGTAAAGCAGATTCCAGGCACCACCGTGGGCGGGATTAATTTTCACGGCCTGCCTTGCCGCCATTATGATCTGTAAATATCGCATGTCAGAGGCATATCGACCGCCGGATTGTCGCACGACCTGTAACTCCCAGTTTGCCAGGCGAGAGTACGCCAGCGCCAGCACAAAGAACCCTTCGGCGTTCTGTTCATCCCGGGTCACCAGCCGGTTCGCTGCACGAATCGCGATCATCAGCGCTTCCGGGGTCTGGCTCGCTCTCAGAAAGTGACGGGCAATTCGCAACTCTTCCGGTACAGTGGCTCGCGTGCGATACAGATACTGGTCGTAGAAACCTTTCTCTCGCGCAAACTCGAACCTAAACTCGTTTGCCGGCTCGATATCGCGAAACGCCGCTCTCATGAGGTCGAAGGGCTTCAGCTGGTCCGAACCAGCACTGTTTTCCAGCCAAGCGAAAATGGCCGCTGACGACGCCAGACTGGTCATTAGCCAGGATTCGGTATCCAAACTGAGCGCTCCGAGCGTGCGATAATGCGGACTCCCGGGTGGATATAATCCGGCAATTGCATGCGTAATTCCGTCTGCATGGAATTCAGCCACTAAATCCAGAGTCGACTCGGAATCGGTTTCTGCGTCGTCGGATGCTGTAGGCTGTCCGCTCTGCCCTGTCTGTACGGCGGCCTCCGCTGTTTCGAGCATACGCTCACGGAGTCTCAGGAAACGCCGAGTTGCAGAATCAGGAGCATCTGGCGGCCCGAACGGCCGAATACGACTGTCGATGTAGCTCTTACGATTGTTCCAGATCAGAAAATCACCAAGCTCAGGCCGCGAGTGCAGCACGCGGGCCTCTTCAGGCAGCTCCTGGAGCTGATTGTCAAAGGCATCAATTGTCGTTTGCAGGTCATCCGTAAAACCGTTGCCAACGGCAGTTCGTGTGGGCACGCGATCAGTCACGACGAGGAATCCAAGCAAGGCAAATGAAAACACCGTGATTGCGCGACCTGCTCGGGAAAACAAAACTTCTGACGACCTGGTTGTATATTCCTGAGGAAACGTCTTTTGATACCACCGCTGACCCACTGTACTCGCCGCCGCTGCAGCGACTAAAGCCGCAGCGGCCAGTTCATGGATAGAGACCACAGCAAGGACAGCAAAGCCGGTCAAAACAAATGCCCACGGGGCTTCGCGCCGATCCCGACACGACACTAATGCCAAGACAGCGAACAAAACCATCGTCATTGCTGCCACATAGCCAAATTCGAACCCATCCCAGGCCGAATCATTGAGCAATGAATAATACTCTGTGCGGCCGTCAAGCAGACCGACCGTCCCGGCGCTCAGCGGATTCAGTGCACGCAACGCCGGATATTCGACCCAATACGTCTGGACTACAGACAGGACAGACGCAATCGGAAAGGGGTTAATCAACAGCGCGACAGCAGATATACCAGCGGTTGCCCATAAAGTTCCGGGAACTGCCCCGGGACGTGTGTCTCCCGGTATCTTTGCAAAGCTACGCCCAGCGCTGAAGAGGATCAGAGCCACCAATCCCAACCATGCTCGAGGATCCAGATTTGACCAGATGGCGATCGTGAGTGGCGCTTTCCAGTTCAATCCGTCGACGTGTCCTTCAAATGCATTGTGCAGAAGCCGCAGCATCAGGACCATCCCCAACAGGGTCATCAGATCAGTGACTGGCGTCAAATCGGATGCACAGGCCGCCAGTGCAATGACGCCGCAAATGGAATTCCACCACGTAGGCAGACCGGGAACGGAAATTCGTATCAGCTGCCAGGCAATGAACGCTGCGACTGCGGCCTTGAAGATCGTCAGCCCCTGTGCTTCGCCCAGTTTCCATACGAGACTGACGACGTGATCGAACAGCCAACTGACGTTCGCGGTAGCCTGACCTTCTCTGGAAATGGAAAACACGTCGACACGAGGAGGCAGGAAACCATTCGCCTGCATGTGCTCTCCCGATCGAATATGAACGAGGACCCGGCTGTCCGAAATCTGGCCCCAGCCGAACAGAACCGCCAGCAAGACAACTGCACCTCGCAACATAAAATCGCCGCGAATCGCTTCTTCTTCGACGAGTTCAGGCGTCAATTCGTCCAACTCGGGAAGGTCATCGCCGGAACCGGTCCAGGCACCAAGGCGGGCAGAATCCGCGGCCTCATCCGAAGAGTCAGACGTGGGTTCATCGGCGGATTCCGGGGAAGGTGCATTCGATTCTGTCACAGGAATACTTCCAGTTCAGCGATGGAATCCGGAGAAAGGTGTTCAGTAAGCGGCCAACGTTTAACGACCAAATTGAAGCCCCGGATTTCGGATGGAGTGGACTTCATTCGGAACAATCACAGTCGCCAGTGTTTGTGTCAGTTCCTAAATGATGCTCACAGAACGATTTACGTTGGGACCCGTGCTTTGGCTCAGGGGCACGAAGGTCCCATTCCTCGATTACGTACTGATTCGCGTCGGCGTTGGCGATTTGCCAGGCTCGAGTTCACTTGCAGACGGCGCCGCGCCAAGCAGGACGACTCTATGAAATCCAGATCTTCGTTGGTCCGTCGACAGCAACCCATGTATTTTGCGGGCCTCATCCCGATGGGAACGGTTCGCAGGGCGTTGCGAGTGTACTTCGGAATTGTCTCAGTGTGCTGATTTCGTCCTGTTTGCACTGCGAAAGCAGCCAAGATTTTCCTGACGGTCAGGCTTCTGCCCGACAATCTCTGCCATTTATTCGCTGCAGTTCCTTTCGTCGTCCACACACCTCACGGATTTCTATCTGCCGTTATCATCGCTGTTTGATTCGGATGTTTTTCCATGCGACGCGATACGGTCCAGTTCCGCGAGGGATGGCATGGACCTGCAATCCGATTTTTCCGGTCGGGTGGGTTCTGTGGATGCCTTCGTGTGTCAGATCAGCGACTTGGTGGCCGTTGATCCAAGTCTGTATGCGTGGACCAATTGCGACGACTCGGTAGTGATTCCATTCACCATTCTTGATTAACCTGTGTTTGGATTCCGGCTCCTGTCGAGGCTCCGGAGAAAGCCAGCCATAACCTGTCGCCTCACCGTAAATGAACCCCGACTGTCCCGGACTTTTTTCAATCTCAACCTGCGGTCCGTGGAAACGACCGAGTTCTCCTTTTCCGCCACTTTGTTTGATGTCGGCAACGGTCCGCTCCCGGGAACGGACCTGTACTCCCGAGTTCAGTTCGTCATCGACTCGAACCTCGAACTCCAGCTCAAAATCAGCGTACTCCCTGTCAGAGGCCAGGAAGGTGTTTGGGCTGCCGTCGACTGTGGTTCCCTGAATCGCACCATCAACAACTTCATAGAGGGCCTTTCCGAGAGCAGCCCGCTTCCAGCCATTAAGAGTCATACCATCGAACAGGCTCACGCATACGTCATCATTGGCCAACACGAACGGCACAGAGCACAAAAAAACAGTACATAACAGTGTTGACAATCGCAACATGACAGATCCCCTGGTATTCGACTGCACCCTGCAGTCGCCTCATTCACGGTTTCAAAGTCAGATTTGTAAATGCAACGGTGCTGGATGGTTAATTTTCGGCACCCATATTCACTAGAGTGGTGTTTGTTGCGAAACGACCGAGGCGACGGCCATTTCCCCGGACGAACTATCAGGTTACGACGCGGGTTGATCATTATGTCCAGCGTTGGTGTCTCCTCCTGACACGATCTCCCGCATTTCGTCCCGAATAATTTCCAGATGCGCGTTGAGCTTGCGGTAGACGTCGCCGGCAAATTCATCTGCCTGCAGGACATTCTGAATGCGATCGTACATTTGTTGGTCACTCACTTCGTTTTCGTCAAACACTTTGCTCGCCATTCGAAGTTGTCCCAGATTCGGCAGGTAAGTCTGGCGTAAATGTTCGCTGAGATCTCGGGCATAATGTTCCGCCTTCTTGAGTCGCTCAGACAGCGGCATGTGCTCCAGTTTCGTCATAGCATTGTTCTCTTTCACGCTCAGAATCACGGATTCTGCTCATTAGAACGGCCAGAGCATCCACTCGTCAACGCAGAACAGTTGTGTGAAGCGGCTGGAGTCAAACGTCGCTGCGGAGGGGCTGTATTCGCTGGAAACACCACACCGGGTTGCCGTGCGGTCCTGGTATCAGGAGTTCCTGCAGCGATGCATGTCCCAGCCGGACCAGCCGATTCATGAAAGCAACTGTTTCCGGGCAAAAGCCGGTTCCGCCGTGAATCTGAGCAAATCACGGAATGACCAGCAAATCGACGGAATTGAACTCCAACGTCGACTCCAGCAACAAGGGCCTCTCCTCAACATATCTCAGGTCCCGGAGAATCGTCGGTGCAAGTGACCCGGCCGTTCTAAACGTAGCCATTTGATGAGGCTCGTGGCAACTGTTCAAGACGGTGGGGCGATTCCCGAATTTGGTTAATTGACTCTGCAGACAGGCCGGCAATCCCCAACGAATTTTACTCCTCTGGTGATCAATGCAGAACATTCACGTACAGAACGAAATCGGTTGCATACTCCGACGATTCATGTTTCTGACGCGCGATCAACAACTGCAGCCTCAGCTGCTTATGCCGGACTCATCTTCGAACCTAGAACGCCAATACAAACAGTACCAGGAAGGCTGTGGACCCGCAGAGTCAATTGACGTCACGACCGAAACGTGGTCTGACCGATGTCCAGCCTCCTGAAAATCAATTCTGCGACTGAAACTCATGGATTCGAAATCTGAACGACATCAGAACTGTGCAGACTCATCAGATTCCAGCAAGCCTGCTGAAGATTCGAAAAAGCGGCGCCGACGATTGTGTAACTTGGAGGCACTGTCGCTGTACTCCTGAAGGTCCTCAAGATTGGCCTGACACAAACGGCAACCAATCGTCAGCAAATGAAAATCGAGATAATCCGAGACCTCCGGCGACAATGTCCTCAGCAAATATCCTCCCAGCTCACTCCGGCTGGGACAGCTTAAACGTCCTCGATACCAAATCTCACCAACGCTGTGGCCTCCCTGATCCCGATGCTGAATCAAATTCGCCACCCGAACCCTCAGGAAGTCGTTTGTGCGGAGCTGCTGCTCCAGCATCGCCATCCGTACAGCAGGCAGACGTTCATCGAGCCACGATATAAGTTCCTGGTCCGTCCAGACGTGGTGTTCCGATGTCATGAAAACGTCGACTCAGTCAGTCGCCGGTCAGTACACATTTACTCATTCAGTTGGCTCCACTTTAACAGCTTGCCACATGTGAATGCGAGCGTTAGAGTGGCATATGTCGGCGCGCCCGCGACCGACCCATTGTTGTTGCAGCACGACACGATCGGTGATTGACATAGCCGAACGCGGCAGCGCCGTGAAACATTTCTGCAGTCGGATTTTTGAGATTTCGGACGCCGCCGCTGGCTCGTCCGAGAAACTCATGACTTCACTTGTACATATATCGCCCCTTCTTTTTTTGAAGATCATTCACGGTGCGGACGCAAATTTCGAAGCGGTGAAACAAACCTGGCACTCATCCGCTGAACACTGAACACCTGACATTGACGTGGTTGAGTTTCGTACTTTTCATAATACCGATCCTCCACGGCTCCTGAAGCTCTGGCATATGTCAAACCTCGGCCCGCGTGCTGCTGAGGGATTTCCGTGCGATGTTCTTGAGCTGGCGGTCTGTTCCCGACCGTACTTCGATCGCAAAGGCCTGATTCTGGCCACAGATGCTGACATGGTCGTCGGCATGATACATGCCGGATTTTCAGCAACTCCGGATGAGTCGCTCCTTGATTTTTCCAAAGGTGTGATTTCCTTCCTCGTGGTATTACCGGAATATCGCCGCAGGAATATCGGCCAGCAGCTGGTTCAGCAAGCAGAAAACTACCTGCAGCATTACGGAGCAAAAAAAATTACCGCAGGTGCAGGTCCGAATGGCAATGGATTCTATCATGCGATCTACGGTGGCGTGGAGCCAGCTGGTTTCTCTGCAGAGAGTGCTGCCTGGGATGAATTCTTTAGTTCATGTGGTTACGAAACGGGCCCCACAACAAACGTGCTGCACCGTGATCTGGATTCAGGGCGTGACCCGATTGACGCCCGATTGATCCGTAATCGCCGACGCCTCAATATGCTGATTACCGACCGCGTATCAAATCAATCCTGGTGGTGGTGCGCCAGACACAGCCACCAAGACACGCTGCAGATCAATTTAATCGATCGCAGCAGCAGTAAGACCGTAGCAACCGCGAGAATTGTAGGCCTGGACATTTATATTTCGAAGTGGGGACTCCGCGCAGTGGGCATTCGTGATGTGATGGTGAGTGAGAAGGAACGTCGCCAAGGTTACGCATTCTCTCTGCTGGTGGAAACGTGCCGGCAGCTGCGTGAACAGTCAATCCGCCTGGTGGAAGTGCAGGTAGAAGAAAGTAACAACGCCGCTCTGGATCTCGTCACTGCGGCCCGCTTTAAACCAGTGGTGCAGTTGAAAACGTTTTGTCGCCGGCTAGATGCTGCGACGACCGGTTAAGAAGTGTGCCCGCAGTTAACGACCTTGAATTACCGGTCTGCCAAAAGATCGTGGAGGCATCAGCCTGGTTTCCCGATGCGGAACGTGTTTAGTGACTGATATGTGTGTTTGGCCGCACCGTATGATCCATCACACCCGCGGAGAATAAACGGCCCGCCTGGGAGAAAATGAAATGGCTTTTGTCTCTGTGTTTTGTGGCAGTCGGACGGGCAATAATCCGGAATTCGCAGAGCAATCGCGACAGGTGGCTCAGGGGCTGGTGAAAGCCGGTCACACCATTGTCTACGGTGGCGGAAGTATCGGTATCATGGGGGTAGTGGCCGACGCGGCACTGGAATTGGGCGGCAGCGTCGTTGGAGTGATTCCGGATTGCCTTGCCACCGTTGAACTGATGCATCCGAGAGTCATGGACATGCGTGTGGTGAGCGGTATGCATGCCCGGAAACAGCTGATGTATGAGCTATCAGACGCCTGTGCCGTACTGCCTGGCGGCTTTGGTACAATGGAGGAAGCATTTGAAGCTGTGACCTGGAATCAGTTGCGAATTCACCAGAGCCCAACCGGGATTCTCAACTGTGCAGGCTGCTATGACGCTCTGAAGTCGCTTTGCAACGGCATGGTTACCAACGGTTTTCTGGATGAATCCAGTCGGGCTCTAATGCATTTCAGTCTGAGTGCCAATGATTTACTGGACTGGCTTCAGAGATCGGTCAATGAATGCTCGACCAATTGAACCAAAACTCAACATCAAATTCCTGGAGTGGCCCAAAACTGCCCACAAAACGTACAGCTCCACCACTTGTGGATGGAATGCCATCCAATCGACATCAGTGTGTCCATAGAACGTTGATTGAGAGCTTCAGAGCGTTAGAATCCATACTTTTCGAAGAAGTTAGGGCGGGTGCCGTGAGGTTTGCGCCCCTGAAGGTGGATTAATGTGCATAGAAACTTGTGGTATTAAACAGGATAAGTCGGCTGGGACACTGAACTTTCTCATCTGGTTGACACCATGCTGCTGGGAGAATTTGAGTCGCGAGGGTGGCACAGCTCATCCTGAAGGTTATTACGACGTTGCAGCCTGCCACACTCAATCTGATGCGTAATGGTGCAGTTCAATTCAAACGACGCACTCAAGCGTTTTCTAATTGATTCTCAGTTGATCACCGCTCAGGACTGGGATCAAGTCGATCTCTTGTTTCGCAATGTCGACGATGTTCAGGGAATCGTCAACAAACTGGCGGAAATGGATGCGATCACGCCACTGCAGCGCAATCGGATTCTGCATGGTGAGGCTGAAAGCCTGTTGCTGGGCAACTACAAGCTCCTGTACCGAAATGGCTCCGGCAGTTTCTCGCGCGTTTTCCGGGCGTCCACACGTGATGGTGGCCAAACCGTCGCACTCAAGCTACTCCGCGAGCGCTGGGCCCAGGACCCGGCGTCTGTGAAGGGCTTTCATCGGGAAGCCCGTATCTGCCAGCGTTTTCGGCATCCGAACATTGTGCCCATCTACGAGATCTGCTCGGAGCAGAATAATCACTTCATCACCATGGAGTTTGTCGAAGGGGGAAACCTGCGGGACTTCCTTCGAATTCGAGATAATGTAACACCGGCTGAGTCGGCTCAATGCCTGTATGACATTTGCTCGGCCCTGAACTACGTGAATTCGTTGGACACGACGCATCGTGACCTGAAACTCACCAACGTCCTGATGAGCAGCAACCGTACGGCAAAACTTGTGGACTTCGGACTGGCCGGGGCAGACTCAACTCCCCAGTCATTCGTCAGCGACGGTGTGCGTCGCGCTCTCGAGTACGCATCCCTCGAAAAAGGCACAAATGCACCGAAGAACGACCCTCGCAGCGACATTTTCTTTGCCGGCGCTATTCTTTATGAATTGCTGTCCGGCGAATCCCCCTGGCTTAGGACACGGGACCGTGAGGAACGTAAACAGCTAAGTCGCTACACCCAGATTCGACCACTGCATACCTTCCGACCAGATCTGCCGCAGTCAATGCTCGACATCACGTCTCGAATGATGGAAGTCAGCCCCAGCGTTCGGTATCAGACAGCCGAAGCCGTGTGCAGCGACTTGAAAGCTGCTTTGCAGGAGTTTGACGCTTGGAACAAATCGGCTCATCAGCCAGTTCCGCATGGCACGAGCCAGGTAATCGTTTCCGATTTCCACCTGCTGGTCGTGGATACAATTGCAACACGCAAAGACGCTTTGAAACAGTATTTCAACAAGAAGCACGGATTCCGACTGTCCTTCAGCCCCGACCCGCCTGAAGCGCTCAATCAGCTGAAGGGACGCCATCCTCCTGCGGGAATCCTGTTTCTTGCAGATACGACTCGAGACGCAGTCCTGAACATTTTTCCGGAAGTACAGGCATGGGGACGTACGTTGAAGGTACACTGTCTGGCTGTGTTTCCCGAAGACGACGAAGACCTGATTCGCCGAACAATCACATCAACGAAGTTCGGCTCCACGATGTTTCAGCCAGCCACGCCGCGGGACATCCGGCGGCACTTCGAGACGATCGGCGGCATTTCTCCGGAATTAGATTACGAATTCGACCAGCCCATCGAATGACACAAGTTTTCAAAGTACCGTTCCCAGGCATTTCAATGCGGCAGCCATTGGCACCCGCCTGTCATTCACGAACAAAACAACAGCCCGGCTGAATGCCGGCCGGACTGTTGTTTTTTTTCCGGCAGTGTCCTGTCCGCTTTGCATCTGCATGATAAAACGATGCGAGGACAGAATTCAGCTGACTAACCCTGATAGAAGGGATGCTCAGCAGTGTCGCGCTGAGACAACATATCGTCAACTGACGGTTCATTTTTCATCGCGCGCTCGATCGATTCTTTGGTGGCCGTGTAATTGTATTCGTAGATTTTCTTGTCGTCTTCGGCTTGCCAGTGAATGAAGACTCCGCACACGATGCACAGATTTTCACACTGATCTTTCGGAATTATTCCTGACTTCACGCAGTCGGCAACAGCGTCAGCGACAGCTTTCTGGGCTGGACCAAACATCTGGACTGCCTGACGCGCGCCTTTGATGGTCACCTTTGTAATCATCACTGTAGATGGTTTCACAGCTACATTTGGCGCCATGACTGCCAGGAGATTGCTGTGCCCCATTTTTTGACCAGCCAAAGCATTTGCGAAAGCGGCTCCAACGGGACCACTCTTGTCACCGATCAGCAGATCGATATGAGCGACTTCATTGCCTTCACCGACGAGAGATTCACCAACATACATCGACATACCAGTTTTCCTTTGAAAAAAAAGGCTTATCACGCACGGAGACGACTGATCCGCCACCGCACCAAACAGCGGCAGATGCCGCGCTGTCATGGGAAAGTCGCCTGAGCGCAGAGATACGGACGTCCGGCCGGTTACTTTCCTTCATCCCGGAGCATCGCGGTTTTTCGTGAGGTATTCAACTCAGAGGATGAACAGAAACGTCTGCTGTGATCACAAATCTAAACGATGTTGATGTGCAACCTAAAATGAAACTGACTGACTCGTTGATTCTGGCGGGTGCCAGTGTGAGAAGCCTTGCAGAATCGGCCATGGCGTGTGGACTTCGTCCGTACTGTGTGGATATGTTTCATGATGCCGATCTGCAAACGACTCTGCGAGAAAACGGTCATCCGCCACCAATACAGATCGCCCGGTTTTCTGAGATTCCAGCCGCGATCGAACATCTGACCTCTGATATTCCTTTGGTCTGGCTCGGAGGTGTTGAGAATCATCCAGAAACGCTCCATCTGCTCCAGCATCAACGCCCCGTGTTTGGTGCAGCCACAGAATGCCTGAGTCGCATTCGCTCTGAAGTGGTTCTGAGGTCACTGGTGGTCGGCAGCGAATGCGGCGTCCCGGATGTTCTGACGCAGATGTCACATAGATCATGTCGTGCTGACTCGAATGACTGGCTCATCAAACCAAATTCCACCTGCGGTGGCTTGGGCATTCGGCATTATAAAACCGGATGTCGTCTGGGACCCGATGAATTTTTGCAACGATACGTGCCAGGCAACTCCCTGTCTGTTCTTTACCATCGGCACGACCGAACGACACAAATGATCGGAGCATGTATTCAGATCACAGGTGAACCGGCGCTCGGCGGAGCTGATTTCAAATTCTGCGGTTGTATTGGTCCGGTCAAACTGAATGATCGATTGTGTTCGATTCTGAACAGCGTTGGATGCAGAATCGCAGCAACGGACATCACGGGTATTTTTGGGGCGGACTTCATCATCGGTGAAAATGGAATTTGGCTAATCGAAGTCAATCCTCGTATCACGGCGTCGCATGAGTTATATGATTTCGCACAGGAAGGACCGTCGGTGCTGCAGCGTCAGCTGGCCTCCTGGAACCATGAGGCACCGTTCGTTCCGGCGCCTTCAAATCCAGTTGAGTCACCACGAGTCCTTGCAAGGCTGATTGTCTATTTGAAACAGGATGGGGTGCTCGAAGACTCCGATTCACGACGGTTGCTCGATTTCCGCCGAACTCCAGGAACCCGCAGAAATCCACCATGGTGGCTCGCCGACATCCCGCCGACGGGCGTACTGACCGCAGGTCAGCCATTCTGTTCGGTCTATTACGTGTTGAACAAACGTGCTTACGGCTGGTCGACAGACGCTGATGAATCTGAAGTGAACGAGCTCAATGACTTGCTTTCACGATTTACCGGTGTGAGCGAAATTGAGACGTCCCGAACAGCAATTCAGTACGCTTCCCTTTTCGAGCCGGCTGCAGACAAGGATAATTCCAGTTGACCGGTCACCATTCCCCTGTCTCCGACCTTTCTTACTTCGTACCGCCGCTACCACGGACTCAGAACCATGTCCTCCAAGGCAACTGACGTGCGGATTCTTGACGCCAAGATCAATTTTGTTCCGGTGCAGTTTCGTGCTCCGCTGAAGTTTGGCGGTCGCATCGTCACAGAAACAAAACTCATCAACTCCGACGTCACTATTCAAAGACGTGATGGTCGGCGAGCTTCCGGTCACGGCAGTATGCCGGTTGGCAATGTCTGGGCGTGGCCATCAGAACAGATTGCACCACCAGATGCCGAACGCGCCATGATGATGTTTGCAGAGAGTGTCAGCGAACTGTTTGCCAGTTATCCTGATTACGGACACCCACTGGAAATTCAATATGCCGTCGGAGTTGAATTCCAGCATCAGGCTGATCGCGTGGCACGAAAGCTGGAGCTTGCCGAATCGCTGCCCACACTGGCTCGTCTGGTAGCCGTCAGCCCGATTGATGCGGCTCTGCATGACGCGTATGGTCGAGTTCACAACAGCAACTGTTTCAATGTCTTGTCTTCCGAGTACTGCAATGAAGATCTCAGCTGTTATCTCGACGATCAGTTTAAAGACGAGTTCCCCGATCAGTACACTCGTCGCAAGCCAGCATCACGGTTACCTCTGTACCATTTGGTCGGAGCACTGGATCCGCTCACACCAGCAGAAGCATCCGGACTGGAGAACGACGGACTCCCGCACGCACTTGCCGACTGGATTGCCGACGACGGACTGACACGTCTCAAAATCAAACTCAACGGTGACGACCTGGACTGGGATATCAGTCGCGTCATCGCGGTGGAGGACATCACCAGGTCTGCTCAGGAGAGTCGCGGCTGTAGCGAATGGTTCTATAGTTGTGACTTCAATGAGAAATGCGAGTCTGCGGATTATGTGCTGGAGTTTCTGAAACAGATCGCAGATCAGCGACCAACCGCGTTTAACCGCATCGAATATATTGAACAACCCACCAACCGTGACCTGCAGGCGGCGGGAGCACCCGGTATGCACGACGTGGCAAAGATGAAGCCTGTTGTCATTGATGAAGCGCTGGTGGATTATGAAGCTTTACTGGCAGCGCGTGACTTGGGATATTCGGGAGTTGCACTGAAGGCCTGCAAAGGACTCTCGGAATCTCTGTTCGCAGCTGCGGCCGCACAGAAATTTGGCATGTTTCTGTGCGTCCAGGATTTGACGTGCCCGGGAGCATCGTGGATGCAGTCATGCAGTCTGGCCGCTCGGATTCCGGGGATCACCGCCATCGAAGGCAACGCCCGCCAGTATTGTCCAGGACCGAATGCAAAATGGGCTCGTCTTTACCCGGAATTGTTCGAAATTTCAGACGGGACCGTGGAAACAAGCCGCCTGACAGAACATGGGCTGGGTTTCCGCACCGGGAGCAGCCGAATTGCGGGCGCGTCGGAGAATCCGGCCTGATTTCTTCGCAATGCAAGCATTTCTACAAATCAAGCTAACGTTACCGCAGAGAAGGTTGCCCAAGGTCCCGATATTTGAGTTGGACTCGCAGCGTTTGTCACAAATCTGCGGTTTCCGGCGTTTGGAGCCACCGCGGAGAGTATTCCAGAGCTGACAGCTGACGTGCTGTTTCGGCAGATGGTACCGAATCCGACGTTTCCGTTCTGGAGTTCGCTTTTCGGAAGCGGTTAAATTGGTCGACGATAGAAAGTAGTTTTGGTTTCCGGTCGTCCACCGGCGACAGTATTTCTGCCCCGTGACACTCCAGTCACACGGAATTCAATGCCATGTCACGTATCTCTTTCTGTCCGGTCCGAGCATTCACTGCCGTTCTGGCATTCAATATTGCATACTCTGTGCCGGCAGCCAATCCACCGAGTGCTCCATCACTGGAACCCGTTGGACTGGAAGTGAACTGGACCGGGCAGGCGGTCCTGGATCCGTCCCGTGACAAGATCCGGTTTATCACGAATGACGAAACCCTGGTATTTGTTCAGTCTACAGCAGGAGTCGTCACCGCTTTGAACGCCGAAGTCGGTCGCCAAATGTGGGTGCGACAGGTGGGGCGTAATGACGCCTTTTCCATGCAAGCCGTGTCAAACTCAGACCTTCTGCTGATTGTGTCCGGTCCCGAAGCATTCGGCCTTGATAAGTTTACCGGGGAGGAAAAATTCCGTTATCGACTCCCTCATCAGCCGACGGCTCCGCCGGCGATAGATTCCGCTGCAGCTTACTTCCCGTTGGGCGATGGTACGGTCTACGGATTTTCCCTGCAAACACTGACCCACATGGCACGTTATGACACACTGCCCCCCGGTGTGTTCCGACCGTACTTGTGGCGTTTCGCCTCCAATGAACGACTCGAACATCCTCCGGTGGCCACTGACAATGGGGTTGCTTTCTCCAGTAATTCAAAAAACCTGCATTCTGTATCGACTGCAGGAATCAGCTACTATCAGCAGTTCCTGAACGCTGAGCCATCCGTTCCTCTGGCGCTGGACCTTCTTGGTGAACGACGGAATATCGTCATCGCGACAGAAGACCGGAACCTCTTCAGCTTCGACCTGACCCGTGGGACACTTGCGTGGAATGTCCCGTTGCAACGCCGCGTGTCGCGACAACCTCTTATCGTGGGCAATCGAGTGTATCTCGTGATGAATGCTGTAGGTATCACCTGTGTTTCAACTCGGACCGGGAATTATGTGCGGGTTGAGAACAACATTGGATCGACCGATCGCTGGTTTGTTCCCGGTATTGAATCAATCGTCTGTGTGGCTAGTGACTTTGTGTATGGAGTGGACACGAATCACCGTATTGTCGCGATATCTCAGGACACCGGTTTGATCCATGGGCGGGCGTCCATGCTTGACTACTCCCTCCACCGTCAAAACTCTGTAACAGATCGATTGTACCTGGCATCGGCAGGCGGTGAGCTCATCTGCCTCAAACCCGTCGGCAGTGATTTTGCAACGTACCATCAGCGTCCGGAAGACGAACCACTGCAGGTGGATGTCCTGGACAGTGATGACTCAGATACTCCGGAAGATTCTGACCAAAGGTGATTCGGCGGTCGTTAAGAATGTTCCACTCGTGTCAGAATCACTGGCTGGACCAGCTGCTCCCATAATTGAACCGCCGGTGGTCGTCACCTCCGACGTGATTTCGGGCAGTGCTCTCACCACACATGACACGTCAAATGTCTGCGCCATCTGATGGAGTTTCGGGGTTGAATCATCTTCTTCAACGGTCGCAACCGATATAATTTGCAGCATTCGCCCCCATTCTGCAAAATACAGACGCAGGGATGAGGCAGTCTGCGCCTCATTGAAGGGAACCAAGTGCGGTTTGGTTGTCCGTGCCGAACACTGACTCGAGGTCACGTGGTGAGGCACGCCCAGGCGACCAGGATTTGTACAGACTGTTCGATTGACGGAATCCCCAATGTCTACCAAAACGGTTTCGGACCCCGTCAAAGATTCTGCTCACGGCGATTTCATCATTCGCTACATCAATGCCGCTCGGGGTCGCATGAGATCGACCGATGTCATGACAGCTGCCGTCACCTGTGGCATCCTGCTCTCCGGCTACATTTTGGTGTTCACAATCGCAGATCACTGGCTGGTTCCAGGTGGTTTTTCGCCGTGGACCCGAACCGGCCTGCTGGCCTTCGTGCTGGTCAGTCTTTGTCTTCTGGCCTGGAAGGTTTTGGTACGTCCGCTCTCGAAGAATGTAACGGCTTTGTATGCCGCGAGAACGCTCGATCGTGAATCGGCGTCAGGAGGAGCTCTGCTCAGTCTGATCGATCTGCAGCAGGTCGGTGCCGGAATCACCGAGCGAGTGCATCGGACCATCGAAGATCGGGCCAAAACTCATCTGCAGGCGACAAACCTGGACGACGCGGTGGATCGCACTCAACTGATTCGAATGGGCCTCGTCCTGTTTGGTCTGATCCTGGTAACCTGTCTGTATTCGGTGCTCAGCCCCAAGCCGATCAGCCTGCTCCGACCACTGACTCTAATCGGGCAGGACGTAGCCACCCGAACGCGAATCACAAATGTGGAACCGGGCAATGTCTCGATCCCGCTGGGTGAAACAGTGGAAGTCACTGTGGATATTTCCGGAGTGATTCCTGAGACTGTGGAGCTGTTGTATACCACCGCGGATCGACGCTACGTTGACGCCGAACTCACCCTGGAGGCAATTGATGAAAATGGCCGATTCGCTGCAGTCATTGCGGGAGATGATGTTCGCGGTATCCGTCAGTTAACGAACTACCAAATTCAGGCCGGTGACGCTCTGTCAGAGTTGTTTTCAATCAGTGTGGATATTCCCCCTACTGCCAGCGTTCGTGAACTGCACTATGCCTATCCGAAATACACTCATCAGCCAGATGTCACGTCAATCAATCCCAACATTGATGCTTGGGAAGGTTCAACCGTGGCAGTTCTGGCCGAATCGACACTGCCTGTTGATGAGTCGTTCATTGAGCTGTGTCCGGATCGCAGTTTTCAAACTGACGTCATCAGATTCCCGGCGACCATTGACGAAACACGTCTGACAGCAGAATTCAAGTTAGAGCAACCCGAGTCCGAACGGTCGATTCGTTTCTACCGCGTTACTGTGCAGGACGCCCGAGGATTACGAGATCCATCTCCGACTGTTCACACGGTCAACATTCAACCGGACGCACTACCGGTGGTCAGACTGGTGGAACCGAACGGGGACAAAAATGTTCCGGCCAATTCCACTGTGCCCATGCTGATTGAAGCTACTGATCCGGACTTTCTGCTGAAGTCCCTGACACTGCACTATCAGATTAACGGGAATCCTGTTGAGACCAACGAGCGCATTTACGATGCTATTGAAAGCGGTTATCAGAAAACGTGGGCCGGGACATACAACTTTGAATTGGCATCTCTCAATCTCAAAGTAGGAGATGTCGTGAGTTACAGAGTTCGCGCACGGGACAATCGTTATCCTCGGGCCCAGGCAGCGCAGACACCGACTCAGAATCTCCACATCGTGCAGCCCGTCAGTGATCAGCACTTGAAGGACGATCTGGAAAACACGCAGAAGCGTCAGGAACGACTGCTGAATCAGCTTCGAAGGGGTCAGCAGAATTCAGATGAAGACTCCCGATCCACCGTAGATACTCAGGATGCGGAAGAGCCGGCAGGTGATGCATCCGAATCTACGGATCAGAAGAATAACTCTGAGAATCAACTTAGTCGCCAGAACACGCCTGATGGAACTGATCCGGAAACGGACAAACAAATCCGCGACGATGACAGCGACTCGACAGCCCAACGGACGGATGACCGCGAAGATCAAACTGAGTCGCCATTAAACACGGACAGCGGGTCCGGGAAATCTCGAGACGAGAATTCTGAGCCGATGGAAGAGGAAGAAGCAATACGGCGTATTGTCGAGAGATACCGGAATCAGCCAGATGAAGGAGATAGTGATCCGCAGTCCGGTGATCCGCAGTCCGGTGATCCGCAGTCCGGTGATCCGCAGTCCGGTGATCCGCAGTCCGGTGATCCGCAGTCCGGCGATCCGCAGTCCGGTGATCCGCAGTCCGGCGATCCGCAGTCCGGTGATCCGCAGTCCGGCGATCCGCAGTCCGGCGATCCGCAGTCCGGCGATCCGCAGTCCGGCGATCCGCAGTCCGGCGATCCGCAGTCCGGCGATCCGCAGTCCGGCGATCCGCAGTCCGGCGATCCGCAGTCCGGCGATCCGCAGTCCGGTGATCCGCAGTCCGGCGATCCGCAGTCC
>CAUZPL010000057.1:0-40571 GCA_963581585.1 Planctomycetota bacterium | reverse complement strand
CGACCTGGCTTTGGGGGGTTCTGCGGCACTGGCCCGACGATCCAGGCTTGGCAACCCGTACGCTATCGGCAGCGTTGCGCCGATCTGCAGAAACGGTCGCCGGCTTATTCCCGCGCATGTTTTGGCGAGGAAGCTTCCAAGATTGAACACTGGCCATTCCTCGAAACCGGTCGCACACCTCAAAAGAGCTTTTGGCTGGCCATTATGCCACGTCGAACGACAAGGATCAATTCGATACCGCAACGGGCGCTGCCGAGTCGACGGACTCCTGCGTCATTTGGCCCGGCACTGCCGAAAAATCGTAACGTTTCGATCATCCAGCGTCGGCTCACGAACTTTCGAACTTCCCGCACGCATCCAGCATCGCCTCAAGCGACTCCGGATCACACAGCCAGTGGTCCTTCCCCACGTCAATCAACACGTCCGGTGGCAGACCGCTGTTCTTTACGAGTTCCTCTGAGAAGGAAAAAGGCACAACATCGTCGGCTTGTGAATGCAGAATGACTGTGTTTCTTCCAACGGTCATGGCTGTTCCCCACCGCTTCCATCCGGGACACATGAGGACCAGTGGCGTTTCGCCAGTTTCGAAGTTGATGGCGACGGCACCACCACGGGACAGACCGACCACGATATCCGGCTGACTGTCATTGAATGCCTGCCGGGCAGCACGAACAGCGACAAAGAAGTCATCATCATCGAGCTCGGATTCGATAACTTCGTGACCGCGTTCTCTGAGAAAAGTCGGTTTTATGCCACCGGATCTGCCGTGCCACCCGTTGAGGAAGAGAATCTTCATCTCGTACTCATTCGACTTTCGCAGATGAATCGCAGGGACAATTTTTTTTGGTTCGGCGTCCCAAAGTTCGGAAAGCGCCCGAAACTCATCGCGTCGTTCAAACGCACACTGCCGAATCCACCTGGATGTCGTTTCTGCAAAAAAGGCAACAGGTTATCTTCATCTGCGTTGCAGGCGGCTCCGAAGTACCGGAGGTCGCCGTTTCCCGGGTCGCCCGTGCTGCAGTCGGACAGACATCCCGTCTGGAGCTGTGATCGCATTCAGGGCCTCGGGGCCACTGTCGGTTTCCACATCTGTGGCTCGACTGTGGCCCATCTGCTGAAGGCACACGGCCGAGGCAATCCCTTCATTGAACCCGAAGACCACATGATGGCAAGATCGAGTGCCGCATACATCCTGGTGGAATACTGAAGTTCTGCCATTGGGCCAATCGCTGCCACACACTTGCCGCGCCCGGACAACAGTGTCGGCTGAGATCTAAGCCCGGAACACGTCGCAAACTCCATTGCTCATGCAATTTACCCGTCGGATCGGTTTTTTGACCAAACACCCGCATGATTCGACTCTCACCCGACTGTTAAAAGAAATTTCGCGTGTGATAGAATCGTGAACAGTCGGCGAAAACAGCGATCATCGTTCGGCTAGGAGAATCGATTCGGGTATCCATCCCACTATCAACTCACATGGAGCGATGACGGTGCGTCGAACGCTCAGCGCGATCCGGCAAAGCACAAACATGGTCATCACGGCTGCAATCGGATGGTTCGTCGTGGCATTTAATATGGTACCGGCGCACGGCGAAGATTTTGTCGTGCCCCCGACAATTTCAAAGGAAGCCCGGAAAGCACTTGCGCAGTTCAGTCGCGCCGCGGCCAGCGCACCGCTGCCGGCGCCAGACGACGTGGAAGCCTGGAAGGAAGTCCAGGCGGAAATCGAAAAGAAACGTGCAGAAGCCAACTCAGCGGTGGTCAAGCAATATCAGCCTCGCATTAAAGAACGCAAGCTGGGAGGCGTTCCGATACTCGACATCAAACCCAGGGGGTGGAAGAACAGCAACAACGTACTCGTCTACACTCATGGTGGGGCGTACACCTTATACAGCGCTAAATCAAGGTTGATGAGCGCCGTTCCGATGGCCAGTGACACAGGACTCCGTGTCGTGTCAGTGGACTACACCCTGGCTCCCGAGGCCAGGTGGAGGGAGGTCACCGGCCAGGTGATTGCTGTAATTCTGGCATTGGTCGAAGAGGGGCATTCGCTGACTGACATAGCTGTCTATGGGGAGTCCGCAGGAGGTGGACTGGCTGCCGGCGCGGTTCTGAAGATGCGAGACAAAGGTCTGGGCATGCCCGCCGCGGTTGTCCTGTGGTCACCCTGGTCGGACATCACTGAAACAGGAGATTCCTACACGACGCTCAAGGATGCGGATCCGCTGCTGTACTATCCAGGCAACCTAAAACACTGTGCCGATGCCTATGCGGCACCAGCCGACCAGAAGCATCCCTATGTGTCTCCCGTCTACGGAGATTACTCGAAGGGTTTTCCACCCACATTGATCCAGGCTGGAACGAAGGAAATCTTTTTGAGCAATGCAGTCCGGCACTACCAGGCACTCGATAACGCCGGCATCCCCGTAAAGCTCGACCTTTACGAAGGCATGTGGCACATCTTTCAGGTGTTCAACCACGATCTCCCTGAATCGAAGATTGCAAGAAAAAAGGTGAGTGCCTTCTTAGCGCAGCACGTCGGAAAGTAGAGTGCAGTGTCTCTTGTCGAAGATGCGGAATCTGTCCTTGAGCGGTGTCACACTCCACGAGTTCTTGATCCGGATCGCGACTGGAGACAGGGTTCGAACTGGAATCCTGAAGTTCTGCAAACCGAGCGGCTGGACGGTATCTTCGTTGCACACCCCTTTCGTCACATGCTGAACGGGCCGCTGGGCGAGATCGCCGGAATCCAGTCTCGGAGTCGATCAAAGCCACATGCTTGCCGGCTGTAAGTCGACTAAGACCTGTATTCCTGACACGCTGGAAACTCAATTACTGATGGCGTTTGACCGTCAGCTGACATGTTTGACCGAACGGGCACTGCTTGATCGAGCGAGTCGACAACAACGGTGATGCACTCGAACCGGGGATGGAAAAGATGATCACGCAGTCAAACGACGCGAGAGGGTTACCGATCGGACAGAGTCTGTCAGGGGAAGGAACTTCTCATGCGTCTCGGCACAAGCCGGTGGGCGATCGGGACCAATGGACTCCGCGGTCACTGGAAATCAACACCGCGCCATCCGCGCGGGTGACCGTCAACAGGCGGCCATCGTGGGGTTCGACAATCACCGGCTTCGTGCACTTCTGTTCCGCCGCGACGCCGAATAACACACACCAGGGCCTTCCGGAATCGTTCGAGCGATGGATAGCGCCAAAAAGGTCCGCCGGACTATTGCAGCAGGTGGGCCGGATATCTGCAAGACACTGAAAATCTCACGATCGACGTTTGACCGCTGAGTCCGGCTATGAAGCGTTGTGTCAAAGTCCGGTGGACTTCTGGTGACTGGCTATTGTTCCCAACAGCTGAGAAAATCGGTTGTCAAAATAAATGCAATACTTCTCCATTTCAGCCCGGCGGATGCACTTCAAATAGGGTTTCGCCCGCATGGCCAAACGACTCAACCGCTGCATTGATCTGCTCCAGGCCGATCATCCGATCTACTATACGCACACAGATGAACTGAGCTACGAAAACGGCCGACAACAGGCGGAGACCTGGGCCGACTTTCTCATCGTGGACTTTGAGCATGCTCCGTTTGACGTTATCGGATTGCGGGCGTTCATGAATGGTTTGGTGGACGGAGGCCCTACACCCGACGGTTACCGAATGCCGACCGTCATCGCCACTCTGCCTTCGAACTGTAAGACGCGGGCCGAGGTGGAAGCCAATGCGTGGCAGATACGCCACGTCCTGTCGGCGGGCGTTCACGGTATCCTGCATACACATGCGCGAGACGCAGACTCCGTCCGGGCGTTTGTCGAAGCGTGCCGTTACCCGTTTCAGACGATTGGAGTTGGAGATCAGATCGGCCAGGGTCAGCGGGGTGCCGGCGGACAGGAGACACCGGCTGAATTGTGAGGCGTGACACCGCAGGAGTACGTCAGGATCGCGGACCCGTGGCCGCTCAATCCGGACGGTCAGCTGATGCTGGGCCTGAAAATTGAAGACCGTGAAGGTGTTGCAATTGCTCCGCTGCTGACTGCCGCTGCGGGACTCGCCTTTGCCGAATGGGGCCCCGGTGATATGGGAATGTCCTACGGCTACGCGAACGCCCACGATCCACCGTATCCGCCCGAACCGGAAACTGCTCGAAAGACTGTCAAAGCCGCCTGTGACGAATCCGGACTGGCCTTTCTCAGCAGTTGGCACGACCCGAACAAAAGCGAGCAGGAAAACGTCCAGTTCCTCTTCGACTGGGGCGTGAAGGTCATCTCATGCCAGGCCAGAGAGACCAAAGAGGCTGGACTGCGTTTGCGACCACGGTGACGACAGCGGCCGCGGCACGACGTTTCGGCAGCCGCTCCGCTGACAGACAGTCTTATTCAAACACAACCGGAATACCCCGGTCGGTTCCTGTCACACTGCCTGGATCATGGCCGCAATCGGTACGTCATTTTTCAGTCGTTTGTCGGGAACGTCAGAATACGGTTGGCTTGAAGCGACAATTGTCACCAGATCGTCATTTGGAACAATGCAGCCTTGGTTCCGCTCACTGTGTCGCCAACATATCATACCTTGTTGTCGAGTATGCGAAGGTGAGGCGCAGTCCGCGTTCAAACGCCAACCTGTACCACGACTCAAGCCAAGCGCCCTGTGCCAAAACTCTCTTCGCGACAACTCACGCACGACCCGATTCCCGAAGTCACGATGCAGTAACACGTTGCAAACCCAATACCCACGGAATTTAATGCTCAGCTAAAATTTTTGACCATACGGGCAACTCACACAATAGCCGGCTTCGGGTCACTGATTCCGTGTTCGACCTGACGTTGCGCAGGCACCAGGCATTGGGGCATTCCACCCAGTTCCATCACCGCGGCAGGTTTACCAGACCGCGTGTCAAACACCCCAAGACTTCCTGACGGGACCACACCAAACAGGAATCGACCGTCGGTGGTCAAGACCATGTGGCACAAAGGCTCCTTCAGTTCCCACTCAGCCAGTCGCCGGTTTTCCATAGGATCGTGGACTATGATTCGCTCGACCAGCCCACGGAACCATGGTTCTCCTGTCGCAACTCCTATAAATATCTGGCGTGCGTTTGGATCCACCTGAGCTGCAAAATTCGGCATCCGGTAGCCGGCGGGAAAACTTACATCCTGCTGCTCGAGGTAGCAGTAATCGATCGGATCAATCAGGTGCAGAATCCCGTCGTTACAGACCACCAGACTGAGCGGGGGTCTGGCAGCTGACAGAATCGCACGCGCATGTCCCGCATCACTGTGTGCGCGAGGCCGCGGACCGATCGATACCTGCGGACCGGTCCCGCCTTCAGGCCCCAACCAGAACATGATGCTCTGATCCAGATCGTTCGTTGGCATCTTCCCGCTCTCGATTCCGTCAGACACAAACAGCATTTGCGAGTGAGCTTCACCCGCGCACGCTGACCATCCCGCTGGACAGCACGGAATGCGGTAGTTCCATGAGTTGAACGACGATTGTTCGAGATTCAGACCACAGATGAAGTCCTCACCGTGGTGGTCGCCGAGCATTCGGGACTTAACTACATGTAAATCACGTTGTCAGCCGGGCTGGGCAGGAACGTGGACCAGGACGGGGAAACATTGAAATGGGCGCGGTAGTCCATCTGCAGCCGATTCACGAAACTGAAATCGGACAGACGCAAAATATCAAGCCAGTCTGTGGCAGGAGCCGACTCCGAATGCTGCTCATAAGACACCAACAGACAATCGTGCGCCGGGAACAGACCGAGGTTCGGCGAAACAGGAATGACTAGACGATTCAGGACCGAACCTGCAAAAGGGTCCACCCACAGCACCTCAGCCTGCACCTGGCCGTTGCATTCGGAGTAAACAAGTACAGCGATCATCGATCAATTGACCTGCAGACCTGTGAAGAGCCAAATCGCCAGTCCCAGCAACAACATTGCGTGGACGGAGTA
Source organism: Planctomycetota bacterium (assembly GCA_963581585.1). GTDB lineage: Bacteria > Planctomycetota > Planctomycetia > Planctomycetales > Planctomycetaceae > S139-18. The sequence goes on along the minus strand of CAUZPL010000057.1, from coordinate 34,602 downwards.
CATAATTCGGCTTTTGTCCAATATCGACACGACCATCAAATGTGCTTGCTCAAATGGGTTCTCCGGTGATGCGGTGATTGCTAACCACCACACATTGAGCGTACGGACAAGACCATAGAGAGCCCAGAAAAGGATGGCCCAGACAGACGGCTGAGACAACAGCGGCCATAACAGCAGAAGATAAAACGTCGGTACAATGATTCGCGTGTACAATCCGGAACCCAGCCCCAATCCAAACAAAATGGCGGTGATCCATTTCGGGCGTTCGCCCCATTCACGTGGCACCTGACACGTACTCTGCAGCAACGGCGGGAATTCCGTCAATCCGAACGATTTGGGACAATACACCACGGCAACCGCGAACGCGGCGCCATGCGGGAGGAGCGTGGCCCAGTGCAAAATTTACTCGAACCACCCACGCGCAGGCCGTAATCACCGCTCCGGCCACGCTGGCTGCAACGACCGAGCTGAAAGAGTAGATGGCTGCCAATAACAGCCATCTGCAACGCGAACCACGACTCTTCTGCCCGACCGGCAGGATGCTCATCAGCATTCCACATGATCAGGGAGACCACCAGGTGGCCAAGCCTGACATTACGGCCACCAGCGATCCTGTGATCGACCACCCGAGACCTGGAAGCTGAATCGCCAATTCACTCATGATTCTGCTCCTGAACACAGAGAACTACAACTGCTTCAGCACGTCACACCCTGCCGGGACACGACTCGATTTGTGGTGCGCCGCTACAACTTGACTGCGACAAATCGTCGTGAAGATCATGACTGGCGCGTCCGGTCTCTCTATTCGCGGGTTGCTGGCGCATTCAACCCTTGCGCGCCGCGGACACTCGTCCGACCCTGGCATGCGTCCGGCTGCTCCATATCCACGGCAACGGTGCAGTAGTAGCTGTTCGCACCCCACCTTCCGCCCGGACACCAGTTCTTGGCTTGAGGCCACTGCGTACACGTACCTCTCGTATAACTGCAGAATCCTCGGCCACAGCAATCGTAGAATCCGATAAACCTCACAGTTCCTGACGGGTCTCTGCAGCACCCGAACCATGCTGCTCCGAGTGATTTTCCCGCCGGGCAAAAACTTGGAACTTTGAGCTTGTCGCCCCTAGTCAGTGCGTTGCGGGACGTGCCGCACCAAACACACGGCTGGCCATTCATATGACAATATGCCCAGAATCCACATTTTTGGGGGTCCGAGCCGCCGGATCCGACGCTGGGCGCCATGGCACCAGCCATGGCCGTGAAGTTGTCATGATTCCGCCGATCGGAAGGCAGCGGGATCATGGGCTCATGACCGGCAATCGTGTTTCCCACCTTCGCCATGCCATGGTCCCACGGAAAAATGTCATTCAGCTAGTTGCACACTTGATCAACGACTTCGTCAATCAGACCAGTCAAATGAAACAGGGACATTGGGTTTTTCCTGCAAACTGCTGTTACGTTCGACGGATAACGGTACCTGCCGGAAACACCATGTGCGCTGCATCTCTTTCAACAGCATCGTAATCCAACTCAATGACTGTCCAGTGGCTGGGCCTCTGCTTCGATCAGTGTTTCCAGCGACGCGTGCCCGCTGTTGGTGGCATGCATGAGACTCTCAAGATGCTCACGATTATTAACCATACCTTTGGCAGTCACCTGTCCGTCCTGATCCACCCACAGCCCATACGGTGCTCCGCCTACGTGCCATGACAGCGGAATTTGTTCTTCAGACAGAACAGTAGAAGTCCGTGAGCCTGTTTTTGTCAACGTAACTCCGCTGATTTTCAGGGCTGCCCTGTACCATCACAATTACTGAGGCGGCCTTCTGTAAAATTTCCACCGAAAAACGTTTTACCGCGGGCAACATCGTCGTGCATTGCGAGCAGTGTGGCGACAAATAAAGCACAAGCAGTCCACGATTCGACGGGAATTGAAAGGAGACGGCACGCCCCTGCAGATCCGTCCCATCAAATGCCTCGACAACGTCTCCGATCTCCGGCCCTGGGTCAATCAGCCGTGCTCCGGATGGTGGAAGTCGCCGATTCAACTGGCCCACCAGACGAGCAAGTGCAATTGTCAGTACAATCTGGAGCGTGACCAGAAGCCAAATCGCAATATATGAAAGCCAGAATGCTGTCGACATCATCAGCCCTCATCCAATTGAAGAGAATGATCTTCGACTGCCAGCGAACGCAGCGTCTGCCACAAATACTGTGCAAGCATCCCGCCTGCTATGATCCCAAAGACAACAACACCTGACAGAAGCCAGTCACTCACGCTGTACGTTCTCGGGACGGGTGAATTCACAAGAACGAGTGGCAGGCCCGCAAGCAACAGGACAAGTGCCCGAAGGATGAGGTCAGACGTTTTCGACGTCCGGTCGAAGTCGGCAAAGCAGCCACAAACGATCTGAACTCCCCCCTTCAGACGAAAGACCGCCAAAACCAGCACAAAACAGCTTAGAAGTGTCAAAACCAGCAATCCGGAAATCTGTAATCTCCACCCGAGAAAAACAGCGGTGCCGGCTACAATTTCGATTGGTGGCAAAAGAATCGACACGACCTGGACGAAGGAACGAGGAAACAGTTCCATCGCGGCAAACGAGTCTCGGAAACGACTCCAGTCACGCAACTTGGCCCCACCAGCTGCAACAAGCACAGTACCCGTGAGAAGTCGGGCAACCAACTGAAAATCTTCCAACAGTCGCTTCCATCCTGGAGCAGCCGAGCACTCCAACTCGCGAAGTTACCCCGCACAAGTCCAGAGAATCGAATCACGTCTCGATTATTCATCTGCATTTTCAGGTTTGTCAACCGATCCATTGCCGTTGCGCATCCGAGCTTGCAGAGTCCGGACCAAAATTCCCGATGAAACCCGTGAGACGGGCCTGTTAAATTCGGGACTGCTGTGAAGCTGAGACTTTGAGGGTTTGCGGACAAATCTCCGGAGTCCAGTTGAGAACCTGAGAGTTACGTTTGGGCTCCGGTAGGTCTCTTAGGTCTCTCTCGAAACGAGAGAGAAACGTGCGCCAAATTAATTTGACGTAAAGTATTGGTACCAAAGTGGAAACAACAATTGACGCTGCACATTCTCCGACATATAATGAATCTGTAAACTTATGCGCAACGCAGGATCGATGAATGCGAAACTCAGTGGCGACAATTACGAAACGGCACAGGTCGACACAATCGTGTTCGCTATGCGCCGCAGCTGCAATCGTCGTCGTGACTGTGACCGCGAGGAGTTTTGGTGCCGACTTGCTGGTGAATCCTAAGGTGGTGACCATAGATCTTCCCGATTCCTCCTCGCAGCTCGTTGTAAGCCGTGTTTTGTCCGACGGTCGTGTCGTAGATCGGACACACGCGGTCGAATATCGCTCTCTCGATGCAGCTGTCGCTGTCGTCGTGGCCGGTGGCCTCGTACTGCCACAGGGTGACGGGCAAACGCACATTGTCGTAAGCGACGACGAGAGTCGCCTGAAGATCCCTGTGGTTGTTGACGGATTTGCCAGTCCGCGGCCCGTATCGTTTCGGGACGAAGTCCTGCCTATCCTGAACAAGGCAGGCTGTAATGCGACCGGGTGCCATGGAAAAAAGGAAGGTCCGAGTGGTTTTCAGTTGAGCGTGTTCGGCACCGATCCCTTCGCCGACTACGAAGCGATCGTGCGGTCGGGACGAGGCCGCCGGGTGGCCATCGCCCGGCCGACGGACAGCCTCTTCCTGATTAAGGCTTCCGGGCTCCAGCCCCACGGCGGGGGCTCGAGAATCAAACCCGGCAGCACATGGTATCGACGTATCACACGCTGGATCGGCGAGGGCGCCCCATTCGAAGACGAGGCCGCACCCGCTCTGGACCGGATTGAGATCGAGCCGCAGCAGGCAGTGCTCTCCTTCCAGGAAACGCAGCAGATTCGCGTCACTGCGGTCGATGTCAACGGACAAAGCAGCTGCGTGACGGTCGAGGCACGCTACGAGTCAAACATGCCTCCGATCGCGGATGCCGACAGATCCGGCCGTATCGATGCGGGCAGCATTCCTGGCGAGGCGGGAATTCTTGTCCAGTATATGGGTCATGTCGGTGTTTGTCGCGTGACGGTCCCGCAACCCGGTATTCACTTCAAGCGACCGCCCGAGAACAACTTCGTCGACGCGCTGGTCTGGGACAAGCTGGAGCGGCTTGGCGTTGCTCCGAGTAAGCCGGCCGATGACGGTATGTTCTGTCGACGGGTCTACCTCGATACGACCGGCATGCTGCCGACAGCGGATGAAGCGCGCGCCTTTCTCAAGGACACTACAGCAGACAAGCGTCAGCGGCTGGTTGATGCGCTGCTTGAAAAGGATGAGTATGCCGTATATTGGGCGATGCGCTGGGCCGATCTCCTCAAGATCGACACGGTCAGGGTCGGGGCGCAGAATGCGGTGGCCAGCGTACGCTGGTTGCGCCAACAGTTCCGGGAGAACGCGCCGTACGACCAGTTTGTCCGCGCAATCCTGACGGCACGGGGAAATTCGACCACCGAGAGCCCCGCCGCTGTCTACCAGGGGCTCGGAGCAGAACTCGGACCGGCAGTAAGTCAGCTCTTTCTTGGCGTGCGGATCGAATGCGCTCAGTGTCACCAGCATCCCTCCGAGAAGTGGAAACCGCGCGACTATTACGCCCTCGGTGGATTCTTCACCGGTATGTCCAGCCAGGGCGCTAATATCTTTCCCGTGGCAGGAAAGGATCTGGAAAACCCGCGCACAAAGGAAATGGTTCTGACGGCAGCCCTGGGCGCCGCGCCGGCCGACTTCAGTGACTCGCCGGACAGAAGAGTGGTCCTCGTCGAATGGATGACGGCACCGAACAATCCGTTCTTCTCAAGTGTCATCGTGAATCGTCTCTGGGCCCACTATTTCGGTCGTGGTCTCTTTGAACCGGTTGATGACCTGCGGGCGACCAATCCTGCGAGCAACGAACCCCTGCTCGACGCGCTCGCCAAACATCTTCGTGAACTCAACTATGACCTGAAAGCCTTTACGCGAACGCTTTTACTGTCGCGCGTCTATGCGCTGAGCTCGATGCCGAACGAAGCAAACATTCGGGATCAGCAGAACTTCTCACATGCCGTCTTCAAGCCAATGCCTGCGGAGGTCCTCGTCGACGCGATCAGCCAGGCAACCGGAGTGCCGGAAAAATTTAACGGCTGGCCGCTGGGCTATCGCGCAGTCGAGGTGTGGGATAACCGTGTGCCGTCCTACTTCTTTGAAATCTTCGGTCGTCCCAAGCGGCTCAGCGTCTGCGAATGCGAGCGCGGCACCGAACCAAGTATCTCACAGGCGCTTTACCTGATGAACTCGCCGGAATTTGCAAACAAGATTCGACATCGACATGGCCTCGCGCGTTCGCTGGCCAACTCGAAGAAGTCTCCACGAGAGATCATCGATGAGCTCTGTCTCGCGACGCTTTCCCGTTTTCCAGATGCGTCGGAGCAAGAGCTCTTTGTTGAGGCGTTCGATGAGTTTGATCGAAGACGAGCGTCTGAGGACGTTCTCTGGACACTCCTTAATTCCAAACGGTTCCTCTATGTTCACTGAATTGTGAATCGGCACCATGGGATATCAAAATGAATAAGCGAATCACCAGGGCTGCTTACTGCGACGGTCTCACTCGGAGGCGAGCTATCAGAATTGGTGCCACGGGCTTGATCGGCGGGCTCTCGTTGCCGCAGCTGCTGGCAATGGAAGACCTGTCGACACACGCCAGGCCGGCGAAGGCCAAGGCATGCATCTTCCTTTTTCTTGAAGGCGGGCCGAGCCATATCGACATGTGGGATCTCAAGCCGGATGCACCCACCGAGATCCGAGGAACTTTCAAGCCGATCCCGACAAATGTTCCGGGAACACAAATCGGCGAACTCATGCAGCGCTGTGCCAAGGTCACGGATAAGTTTACCATCCTTCGCAGCCACAGCCACGGTGACAACGGGCATCAGACCGGCACCCACTGGCTGCTGACCGGTTACCCGCCCGCCTTCGCTGATGGACAGGCGAAGGGAATGCCGGCAAATACACTCTATCCCTCCATCGGGTCCATCGTTTCGCGTGAACTGGGGCCGGGCGGCTCGGTGCCGCCCTATATCAGTATGCCCAACCCGCTGGTGGCGGGCGGACCAGGTTTTTATGGGCCGTCGTACTCACCGTTTGTGATCGAGACGGATCCCGTGGAACCTGATTTCGAAGTCAGAGACATCAACCTCGCAAAAACCGCGATCGACGAGCGGCGATTTCTGTACCGACGCAGGATGCTTGACCGGCTTGAGAGACTCACAGCCAAAGGGGGTTCGTCTGCCGTGGCTGAGGTTCCAGCTGCGGCACTGGGGCGGGCGGCGGAGATGTCGACGTACTACGAGAAGGCCTTCAGCATGATCACCTCGCCCGCGGCAAAAAGAGCCTTCAACATCCATGAGGAACCCGAGTCACTTCGCGATCGCTATGGGTACCACCAGCTCGGTCAATGCGCGCTGCTCGCCCGTCGCCTGGTCGAGGCCGGTTGCCGTTTCGTTGGCGTCGACCACGGCAGCTGGGACACGCACTTCGACAATTTCACCAGCCACGAGAAACTGGCTCCGACCGCCGACAGCGCGTTCTCTACCCTCGTCACTGACCTCGACGACCGTGGCATGCTCGACGAAACGCTTGTCGTGATGTTGGGTGAGATGGGGCGGACACCGAAGATTAACAAGGATGCCGGCCGCGACCACCATTCGATGGCACAGACCGTCGTCCTCGCAGGCGGCGGAATAAAACGTGGCGCTCTTATCGGCGCTACCGACAAAACTGCTTCGGCAGTGACGACGACCCCCGTGGGCATCCACGATCTGCTGCGGACGATCTTCCACTTGATGGGGATCGACAGCGACAAGATCCATTACACCCCACTCGGACGACCCGTGCCGATCGTCGACGGCGGACAGGTGTTCGAGGAGCTGCTGGCATGAAACCAGCGTTAGCCGCCGTTGCTTTGGCGCTGTTGGGCGCCGCGCCGGGTGTCGGTTACATGTACCCGCCGGTCCTGCCAGTGGGTGTCGCGACTGAAGTCCAACTCGGCGGCTTTGAATTCACGCCCGACGTGGAAATTCACTCGCTCGACCCACGTGTCGCAGTCGAGAAACTGGGACCACCCGGCGAGTTTCTGGTGCCCGGTCCACCGTACTGGTTCGGAACGAAATCGAGGACCAAGGCCTTCCCGATTCCGCGGGAAGTGTCGGCCCGGATCAACATCACCAAAGAGATGTCACCCGGGATCGCCCGCTGGCAAGTTTCCAACGCGAGTGGTGCAAGTCGTTGCGCTGCCTTTCTCGTCGAGGTCGGTAACGTCGTTGTCGAGAATCGCCACCGCGACGACCCTCAGACGCTTCAGTCACTCCCGGTAACCATTGCGGGGCGACTCAGCAGAATTGCGGAGGTCGATCGTTACCATTTTACACCGTCGCAGGACGGTCCACTGACCGCCGAACTTATTGCGCGACGTATCGGCTCCGATTTTCATGGTGTCATCGAGGTCCGCGAAAGCAACGGACTCCGCCTCGCCGACGTGGCGGATACAGAAGGACAGGACTGTGACGTGACGTTCGCTGTCGAGGCGGGAAAGACATATTCCGTCAGGATTTTCGACGTGGATTTCCGTGGCAATCAGTCTTTCGTTTACGCGCTGCGACTGACTCCCGGACCTCGTGTGCTCCTGACGCGACCGACCTCCGGACGCCGGAGCCAGTCTCGCGACGTGGTGTTCGTCGGGTACGGGCTCCAGAGCGGTACGGCACAACTCGAGCGAGTGTCTCGGACGGTCGACTTTCCTGACCATCATGAACCCACGTTTTCGTACAGGCTGGAGACGCCGGCCGGAACCACATCGGTGGAGCTTGGGCTCAACGACATCGACGAAATTGTGGAGCCGGAGCGAACCGAGATCTCGGGTCCCACCGCAGTCAATGGCAGCCTCGAGAGTGTCGGCGACGAGGATCGCTATACCCTCGAAGTAACCAAGGGCGATGTTTGGTGTCTCTCCGTTGAGACGGGCGTCCTCGGCTCCCCTCTCGTTCCGATCTTGCGTGTGCTCGCGCCGGACGGCAGTGAACTTGTGAAAAAAGATGGCACTGGAGGCGGCCACTGTGCGCTGGAGTTCACTGCCGCCGGGGACGGGCCACACAGCATCGTAATCGGTGATATTTCGGCGGAAGTGGGCACGCCTCTCTCGATCTACCGGCTCATCGTTAAGCCTGCCCGACCGGATTTCACCCTTTCCATTCCGCAACGCATCAGTTTCGAAGCGGGCGGTAAAGCCAGCATCACGGTACAACTGTTGCGATCGGGTGGATACAACGGAGAAGTTGCACTTGAAGTGACGGGGCTGCCGGCAGGTGTGACCGCGCCCGCCGAACTGTGCATCCCGGGCGACAAGAACGAACTCAAATTTGAACTCACCACTGCGAAAGATTGTGCAGCAACCGCAACATATCTCGGCGTCGTGGGGGTCGGGAAAATCGGGAGCGACAGCGTGACACGCATCGCCATGGCGAGCGCTGAAGGCAACCTCTGCCCTCGCGACCCTTCAAAGCATCGAGTGCCCAGCATGCTGTTCACCAGAACTATGAAAGCCCCTCTCTCGATCAGCTGGGTCGGGAGGGAGACACAGCATGAACGGCCCCGGGGCAGCACGTTTCCCGCGGAGCTTGAAATCAAAAGGCAAGACGGATTCGACGGAGAGATTTGGCTCATGATGTTGTCGGCGCAGTCGCGCCACCGTCAAGGAATCCGCGGACCGATTATGAAGGTCCCTGCCGGCGCCCAGCGGGTAATCTATCCCGTCTTCCTGCCGGAATGGCTTGAGACCGATCGAACGTCCCGGATGGTGATCGTCGCGATGGCAAAGGTTATCGATGTGCAGGGTAAGGATCGCTATGTTTTGGTACCCTCAGGACGACTGTGCATGATCCTGGAAGGATCGCTGATGAAAGTCGACGGCGGAGCCGCAGAAATCGATGCGCGCCCCGGGACGTCCTTCGAAGTCGCCGTCGATGTGCTGCGCAGACCGAAGTTCACAGAGGATGTGACGCTCGAGATCAGCGTGCCCGACGATGTGAAAGATCTGTTCAGGGCAGCGGCAGTCGTCGTCCCGATGGGCGAGACACGAGCCATGATTCGAGTCGACACCACGGCGGACCGACGCCTCCACCCCGAGCAGAAACTAACGGTCCGCGCGACGGCGCTGCAGGACGGCAAATGGATTGCGGCTTCCGAGACGGCCGTAACAGTAGTGTTCGGTGAGAGAGTTGACGCTCGCTGAATGCGCCATCAGGATGTCCCCTGTCATGCCCGGAGATTAAACACTTCCCGCGCGCGGATGACGCAGATTATGAACCTGCTTCATCCTGCCTCCGATATACAGGAAACGATTCTGTTCCTGCCGCGGGTGGAGTCCGGACGTGATTCGGTCACCGAGCGGCAACTGTGGTCCATTGTTTCAGTGGTTTACTGTCGGAAGCAGCGCCGGAAGCAGCGCCGGATGCGGGCATCAAGTTTAGCTGATGGCAACTCGTGATCTGTGTCTACCTGGGCATGTGAGTCATGGCGGCCATGACATCGAAATCGTTGTCCAAGACTGGAGAATGTGTTGAGCTTGATTCCGGCACGAAACGAAGCAGCTTCCGCCCTTGTCGAAACACTGCTGATAAAAACCTTGATCGCATCCACATCGCGATCACTGATCCATCCGCTCATCAAAACCTTGATGGCTCGCAGCTTGTTTATTGTCGAGATGCGTTCAATTGTTCTCATGGAGTTTGCATTGACCCAGTCCCGTATGTGATTGTCATCGTTGATCCAGGACGGACTCGGTGCGGTTTCGGCCGCGAGATCGGTCAGGTTTCGCTGTTCCAGGGGAGCGACATGTCTACCCATGAGGTTATTCCCGTAACCAGGGTGAATCGATGTCGTCCTCTTTCCTCCGAATGTCCCCATTATCTTACTCACTATACCCTCGGTATATCGGTCGTCCATGCCAAGAATGTGTCCGAATTCATGTGCTGCTGTCCATCGAAGGCGTCATATTCACTGGCGTTAAGCGTCATGCTGCGACCAAAAACTCCCGGCGACACGTTAGACGGGCCGCTAATTTTGTCCGCCAATATCTGAGTCACAGACGACGACTGTGTCCCGGGTGCCCGATACACCACGCTGACGTTACATGTGACCTGATAGCCATCCCTGAAACGCTGAGTTCACATCCTGTTGATCGTCGTCTGTACAGACGTTGCGCGGGCAGGCGTAGCCTCGGGTCCGTAGAGTTCCATAGTGCCGTGAATCGACGTGACCTTCTCCGTGCGACTGACTGTGATTCCCGGATTCGGCGAAAACCAGGCGACAGGTAAGGGACTCATCGACAGCTCCTGGCCAAAGTAAGGTTTGGACTTCCGGATGGAACATCAAAACGGCGCAGCGGGTGCTTACCTCGCCGTAATATATAGTCTCCGCGATTCCTGTGGACGGTTGCGTGCTATTCCCAAAATTCGCCTTCGGGAGGGCCAGGTTCCATTCGTGGAAAGGAAAATGGGAGTTGACTCCGATGTGTGCACATTGCGAAGGTCACCACCGGTCCCAACGCCATGTGGATGAAACAAAGCTGCCGAAACCTGACTGACTGTGAGGATGGTATCCTGAAGGACGCCGGCCACCTGATTGACGATCAGAGTGCCGGCTTCCCGGCATTGCAGAATCACGTCCCAAAGCACACGGATACCGAAGATGTTCTGCTGACACCAAAAAATCCAAAGCTGAACTCGCCTATGGAACAATGGTCCCCCGGCCTGAAGGTAGAATGTCTTGATCGCATGTTCTTCTTCGGCCGCAGAACACGCGAACGGAACATCAGCGATATATGTCACTCTTCACCACGCCGAACGCAACCATCAGGACCTCGGCATTCAGCTGATTGAACCGGGTGATCAGATGGAGATGAGCAACGTCCACATCGAATACCATGGATGATTCGGTGGAATGCTGAAGTACTATCCTCAACCCGTTTGGTGCTGATTTATTTGTGACTGCGTTCCTGTGATTGACTGTAAACGGTGCTGCACGACGGTCAACACAGCGGACAGAAAGAACACAGGTATAAGGACCTCGCGACCGATTTTTCCCGCAGTATCGTCCGAGATCGACGTCTTCATCGACCAGCAAACCCAGTGCTTACTGTAGTACCAGCGTCCCCGCTCACACCCTCGACCACAAAACCGTGGCCCAAAACAATCAGGGAATGGCTGACAGCCGATCCCGTGGCTCTGTGAATGGTCAGAAAAACCCAGGCACTGATGGTGGAAACAATTCCGTCAGCAGGTTGCAGCGTCGGCGAACCAATGGTTTGGCCCCACACAGCAGGTCACACATTGAATGACCGTTCTTTCAGGTCAGACGTGGTGGCCCGCATTGCCATCTGGTCAAACAGTCCGCAGGCGCGCTGGATCTGGCAACGATACTCAAAATTACTCAAAACAGTGTTCGAAAGCATCTGACGACCGGCATCGAGTGTTGTAATTTTTCCGTCAGCAAGTCATTCTTCGAGAGTGTCTTCAGTCACTACTGCAGCACGGAAGGCGTGAATCATGGCGGCTCGCGTCATCGCTGCAGCAACGATAGTCACGCGGTGAGTTTTCAACCGGGATGAGCAACATGTCAACCGGCCAACGATCCTGGAAAACAGCAGACAGCGGGCGGCGACGTAACACACGAAAGCTGACAATCGGTCTGCTGGCTGCCATGGTTGCCGGGTTGCTGGCATTGCTCGTTGTTGTCATTTTGCCGCTGTTTCGACCGCTGCCCCGTACGTGGTATGTCACGCTGTCGGTTGATCTGCCTCGAACTGACGAACAAACGTTGTGGACATTCCGGTCCATGCCAAACTTCGCCGGCCAGGTAAGTGACAGAAACATTCAGGATCTGTTTGACAAACTTAATAATCAGCAAACGCTCGAAATACCAGCGGGAATCGAAAGTCTGAGAACACTGCGGCAGATTGCTGATCGCGACACGCTGGTCGTGTACTGCAGCCGGCAGGCGGTGGTGGTGGATCCGGATCCCGAGGACTCCGAACTCGAACTGGATGTACGGCTGGGAACGGAAAGTAACTATGACCTGTTCAAGAAAGACGTGCTGACACAGTTGGAAGATCACGCGGGACAGACACTGCTGCTGCTGGATCTCCCGGCCCCTCGGCCCGGTCTGGCCAATGGGATTCTGGCCGATGATGTGTTGTACGTGATTCGGCAGGCCATCGAAGGTACTAACAAACTCACAGTCATTTGCTCACGTGAATATGGACAGGGCAACAGGGAATGGGAGAGGGCTGCATCGGGAGCAGACTCACAGGGGCAGGACAGCGTCACGAAAGAATTTACAGGCCGGCAGTTCGACGGAACCAGGTTTGCACACGTCCTCGAAGAAGTGTTGACGCAACGGGAACGAACTTCTGACCGAATTCATGTCGAAGAACTTTTGCGAAAACTGCAAAAGTCTGTCGGTGCTCAGCAAACGGTCCACAGGATCTCAGCGTTACAGTCGAGCATTGCCGATATCAGATTGCCGCTCGCGAAAGTTTTGCCAGACGAGAATCAAACGGATCGCTCCTCGGAACCGGCCGTCGATTCCACAGCAGAGGAACCGCCGACGACAGAGGAAGATCAAAACCAGGTGGAGCCGCCCAGACTGTCACCCTGGCAGCGTCTGACACAGCAGCGCAGTGGTCTGCGCAACACTGCTGCAGTCGCGGATGCACGATGGCAGCAACTCAATCAGACACTGGTCACAATGCGACTGTCACTGCTGCACGGACAGTCGGAATTCGCAGGCCGGATGGAAGAAACAGCCGAAACGCAACTCAGAAACCTGGAACCACCCAGGTCACTTTTGCCGGATGAAAAACGTGACAGGTGGATGGCCGCAACACTCACTGCCCCTCAGGGAGCCAAAGACGAAACTGCAGTCATCAAAGCAAGAGAGAAACGTAACGAATTGATGAAGCTGCCGGCGGAATCAGAGTCCGCAGCCAGGGTAGATTGTAATTGTCCGGATGACCCCGCTGTGCGAGCTGCTCTGGTCATCGCCATGGTGGACAAGCTGGGCGATCTGGCGGAAGCCACAACAAACACAGCGGACGCAGCAGGTCGTCAACTCGCGGAAGATGAGCTGAAGAACCTGGTCCAGGCCATTGGCTATGTCAAAAATGAATGGAGTCTCGACTGGGCGCAAAGTGACTGGCCCCACGAACTGTGGACAATGCATGCCGTCCTGGCAGCAGGTCCATCCGGCCGCACACCGTCAGTCGCTGTGCTGCCGGCACTACGGCGACTGATTAATCTGCAGCGCCGGACCTTTTGTCTGGCCTGCGGTTACCAGAATCAAAACTCTCCGACGCCGATGCTGCGAGCTGTCTGGAATGACTGCAAACACGATTTCCAGTCAGCAATCCCGCAATTGCAGGCAGCCAGGCAATGGCTGAAGCTTGGGAGTGCCGGCGTCGCGTGGGCTGACAAACTGCTCGATTCTACTGAAACATTGTTACAGACAGATGTTGACCAGGCCTGCGAAACATGGTGCCACGAGCAGCGTCTGGATTCTGAACGCTTTGTCGTGGTGCAGTTTCTGACCCGACAACTGGAAGAGGCGTCGCTTTCAGAAAACGGACTGGGAGACCTGCTGAAGATTGATCACCGCGAGATGTCAGCCAGCGACTGGCCGGAAGAAATTGTTAGTCGGGAAATCAACACAGACCACATCCGGAATCTGTACAACCTGACACAGAAGAACCAGCGTAAGTCAGCCGGCGTGGCCTCCAGCAGACCACAACTGCCGCAGCCGGATAAACAGGTCCAAACGTTAGTTGCAGGTCCAGGGGAGACGGAAGATCCGGGGACGAAAACCCGAACCGGCGTGTGTCTGGGTTTCTGGTCGATTCGGCTGCTGCAATTCCGCACGGGCAAGCCGGTTGAAGAACTGCTTGAGCAGTGGCAGGACCTGGTACAACAGGTGCGGAAACAGCAGCAGAGCGCTGCTTCGCCGCAGGCAATGATTACTGCACGAACCCGACTGGCTCAGTCTTTGGGAAAGGCCTGGAAAGAGTTTTCAGATGGGTCAGGCGCTCAGCCATCCGCTACGCTCCACGAATTTTACGTGCAGACAGCAGATACAATGTCCGTGATGAACATTTCCAACTACAAAGCAGCTTCTGAGGCGACAATGACAGCACCACCCGAGAGCATGCTGACTGAATCGGGCAACGTGCTGATCGAGATTACATTTGACCGCTCAGATACGGATCGGTTTCTGTATATCCAGCTGCCAGAGAACAGTGAACTCGAATTTGGAGCAGGAACAGGACAGGACAACTGGTGGACAGTTCCTGTCAAGGCCAGCACGGAAAGCAAACATATCAGCGTCCGAACAGCACCAGGCGCTGCGCTGACGGAGCAAACTGACCTGACGATTGCGCTGGTTGCAGATACAAAAACAGGGACTGAGCTGTTGGCACACCAGGCAGTCACGTTGCAACCGAACAAGAGTACCAGATGGGAAGCGAAATTCTTCTTTACTGCCGGCGAGTCACCGGAACTGAAGAACCTCTATCTGGAAGACAAGAAGACACTTTTCCTGCCACCAACCACGGTACTTAACGATTCGCTGAAGAATATTCAGGTGCAACTGCAGCTGACATCCGGTCAGGCAGACGAGGCTGAGGTGATTTGTTCATTTGCCCCGGATATTTCACGAAGGCTCAAGGTGCGACAGCTGGCTTCGGGCAAACGCGGTGTGGTCGTTCCTGTTCCTCAGCCGGCCGTGCCGGATCGCGAGGCAGTACCGGAATATAACATCACCGACGGCCTCACGTTTCGAATTACGCCGTACACAGGGGATCGGAAGGGGCCGGAACAAACTGTCACCATTAACCCGCAGCTGAAAAATAATGCCGATGATTTTGTGGAACTGCCTGTTCCCAAATGGAATGCGCAGACGCACACACTCACACTGAACATCAAACCCCGTACCGGCCTGCCGGCCTGGAAAACACCTGTCACACTGCCGATTGCGATCCATTTCAGTCCGCGGCTGATAAGCCTGCTGATCGAAGGCGAAGGCAGCCCGCTCAAAAACCCGGATCTGAAAGAAGAAGGCAAATTCACGTTCAAATTCGCTAAAGCTGCCAGCTATTCAGACCTGGAGTTTGGTCTGTCGGTGGCCGGCATTCCTTACTACTGGTGGTGGGCGTTGCGAGAGGACGGTGATCCGAAACCTGTGGGTAATAGAGCGCCGTTTGTGCGCATGATCCTTGAGGTTACCGACAAAGAAGAAGGGAAAGTCCAGGGCGATCCCTTCTATCTGCTGGACCACACTCAGAAAACACCGGTGCAGGACGACTCTGCGCCCGCAGACCGCCCCTTCGACGTAAAGATGGCTCTGGGTAACAACCTTCCGGAAGCCTCAACACTTCGTTTGCGCATAAAGCCTGTAGATCGTTCCGCGGTCACATTGTATGAATTCCCGCTAATTCATGGCCGCTATCACGAAACGGTGGCTGTTACAGCAGGGGCAGAGCCGGATCACTGGCAGATCAAGACACACACCGAACTGTTTCAACACGGACCAATTGAGCTCATTGATGAATATGACTACTCAAACGGGAAATACGAATTAATCACCCGGCTCACAACTTCTGACGGTGTTAAGACAGACACAAACGAAATTGTGATTGATGACACTGCTCCTGAAATCAGTGTATGGATCAACCGGAAAGAAGTGAAAGACGGATTCCTTCCCATCGAATTGCCCGCAGATACGAGGCAGGACAAACCCGTCGAGCTTAGTGTTCAGGCCAGGGATCCCGAAAGTGGGGTCGACTGGCAGTCACTTAACGTGATACGGAAATCTGGTGACCAGGAAGGACCGCTGGATGAAACAGGAAACACGGATAGTAAACACGCACGTACATTTGACCTTTTTGCTGATCTTCCAACTCCCCAACAGGGTACAGAGACTACAGGAACAGCGTTCGTCACGATCAGAAACAAAGCAGGACTGTCATCGCAACACAACGTCACGTTTCGAATCCGCAGGAGAAAATCAATAACCGGGACACTTATTGTGACGTGGAAGAACAAAAGCAAACGAACACTGTTCCTGCGAGGGTCGGAAACCCTTCAGAGAACAGGGACCAGCCCGCTGTCGTTCGCTGAGGTGCCTTTTGGTAAGGGGTATAAGATTCAGGAGGGTGGGATCGTCGTTAAAGACAATATTGACTTCACACTGGACAAGCAGAAATTTTCCCTGGACGAATAGCTTCGTTGTCAACAGGCCTCTGTCCACGTTCTTTCGAGACACAACCGATCTGCAATTGTCAGTATCATGAGAGTTTATTTTTACAGAGCACTGGAATGGATTCGCCTGTTATTTGGTGTCATACCCCGTTCCGGGTTCGGCAGCCAAAAAGTCTATTTGGTTGTGCACTACATGTTCGTGGCACTCGTGGGCCTGCTGCTCGCTGTGTTCAGCCAGGATCTGATGGACTTTTTGTTTGGACGTAAGGAAGATTCCTGGGGAACGCTCGGAGTCATTTTTTTAGTGCTGTATGCCATCGTGCGACTGGTACTGGTGCTGGTGGGCCTGCTGGGCCTGGAAGAGGAATCGGAGTTCCCCGACATTCAGACTGACTGGGACGAAATTCTGGAAGCATTGGACCGTGAACGACTGGCCATCGATGATTTGCCGCTGTTTCTGGTGAATGGCTTCACCCCCCAGCAGGAAGAGAGCGTGTTTCAGGAGGCCTCAAATATCGAGTGGTCGGTGGTGGCTCCTCCGCTGACACAGAAAAATGCAACGGTGCGGGCGTTTGTCTCTCAAGAAGCCATCTTTTTAAGTTGCACGGACATCGGGGCCAGCTGCCTGCAGCTGGGAAAAGTCCAGCCGGGATCCACGGCTGCTCCGGCTTCGGCGGCCTCTCCAGCCGCTGCAGCTCCGCCCCGTGTCGGAACCGGTACGCTGCAGCCCGGCTCCGGACTGTCGGCTGCCGCTGTGGTGGCAGAAAACACGTCCGAGTTCGAACAGTCTGCAACAGAGTCAGAGACTCTTGCAGCGGCACCACCGACTCCGTCACGAGGCGGAGTTCTGGGTACGATGACCCCCGGTGCAATGCAGCGCGCCCTGCAAACCATGCAGGGACTGCGCAACCGGGAAGTCAAAGGGCAGGGAAAACAAGAACTTGCGCCGCTGGACGAATTTGAACTGCTAATGGGCCGTCGAAGGCTGGTATTTCTATGCCGATTGCTGGTTGAAACCCGGCAACCGTTTTGTCCGGCCAATGGTCTGCTGCAGGTGCTTCCGTTTTCCTGGGCCCAGGAGATGGGTTACGGTCGAAAACTGGTGGCGTCCGTGCGGGCCGATATCGAAGAAATCCATCGAGTGTTTCAAATGCAGCTGCCGGTCGTGATCGTGGCCTCGGAACTGGAAGAAATTCAGGGGATCAGTGATTTCATTCTCCGGGCAGAACGTCTGCAGCCGGGTCTGAGAAATTCGCGGGCCGGCAGCAGCTTTCCGGCCGGTGCTGATGTCAATGATCAACACGCCGACTGGCTGGTGAGCGAAGCGATGATGCAGTGGTTCCGCGGCTGGGTATATCAGGCATTCCATCGCAACATCGACAGCCCAAAAAATCGCCGTCTGTTCACCATGCTGTGCGAAATCAGTCAGCGATCACAGACTTTTGCCAAATTACTGCGGGACTGCCTGCAGGACAAAGTGACGGACAACCAGTTGCGGCTGTATGGCACATATTTTTGTGCGTCGGGTTCCGGGTCGCAAAAACAGGGGTTCATTCAGGGAGTGCTGCAAAAACTGATCGATCTGCAGGGGGAAGTCGCTTACACGCCTCAGGTACGTGAATGCCAACACCGTTCCAGTCTGTGGGGTGGTTTATTGTTTGCTGGTTCTGCTGCCATCTGGATCGGAACTGTGGTTCTACTGCGAGATGTTATGCAAAATTGGAGCCGGTAATGGGCCTGGTAACCGGACCGGTCCGAATCAGGCGGTGTGGTCTGCAGCCCCGATTCAACAGGACAGGCACTTCACTTTGATCAGCGATTCCCGCGAACGACTGTCTGGGTAAGTGAACGGCGTCGGGTGGTGTGCTGATACGCTCTCCCTAAAAACCAAACATAGGTAATACCGTGAGTGATCGAGGTCGCAGTAAATGGCGGGGTGACAAAAAGTCAACCGGTGAACGTGCGGGCAAGCAAGCGATCCTGCCCGAGTGGAAGCGACAAAACAAGTCAGTGTCCACAGCACCCGGACAGTTAGCATGGCGGCGCTACGGGAAGCTGCTCTTGCTGAGCAGTTTGCTGATGGCCGTAGTGGGGCTTGGTATCTGGTATGTAGGTTTCCAGGATAAAACCTACACACACGTGGTGGTAATCAATCCGCTGAACGAAGAGGAAGACGCTCTCTTCGATACAGCAGCAGCACCCGACATTCAGGAAGGTGAAACATGGCTGGTGAGCAGGATCACCAAACAGGAAACCCGGAGTGCCCAACTGAATGACTGGGGCGAAAAACGCAACGAAGCTCATGCGCTGATCATTTATCTGCAGGCTCACATTCTGGTGGGGCCATCGGGTACAGAAAACGAATTCCGATACCTGATCGGGAACAGCGACCCGGATCTCGAAGGTGAAAACAGCCACGGACAGCTGCAAGATGTGAAGAAATCGATCCAGGTGTTTCAGGGTAAGCACTCCGGCATCCCCGTGGTGTTGCTGGTTGATCAGCTGCACGGACTGCAGGACTGGCGAATGGGGGCTTTGCCCACGGATCTGAATGAGGAATTCATCAGCTGGACAAACGATCTTCCCGGGTTGGTGATTGTGAGTTCCTGCAGCAACAGTTCACACGGCCATACGGGCCGCAGCGGCCGCACAGCGTTTGCTCTGGCGGTGCAGAAAGCCTTCAGTACAGCAGCAGATGACCAAGTCAAGGATCCTGCGGCAGACGGGCACAACAAGGTAACCGTTGAGGAGTTCTGCAATTTTATCCGTGATGAAACTCGGCGGTGGGTACGCCAGCATCGGCATCCTGATGGCCAGAACGTCGCGGTCTGGCCGAAAGATCTTTCCAGCCTCGAAAAGACACTGGTGCTCCGTGACCCACTCAAGAATCCCGGTTTCCCTGCACTTTCGGAAAATACTAAATCAAAAGCCGAAACTCTGGATGACCTGTGGGAGCTTAGAGATGAACTCGACGGGCGATTGGCGTGGCGGTGGAACCCTCTGCTGTGGGAAAGCAGCACCGAATTTTTGCTGCGGGCCGCAAACACGCTGCTGGACGGCAATCTGAAGCTGGCAGAGAACCTCCAGAAAAGAGCGACCAAGCGACTGTCAGAACTAAACAACATCACAGCGAAGATCGTGCTGCAGCCTTCTGAAGGACAAACACTGGGTGAAAAAACATACATACACACCGCCTGGCAAGTGAACTTTGACGACGAACCAAACCGCCCGTGGGAAGTCCTCGAAACGAACCTGACAACGTTTGCTGACAAGGGCTTTCTTGAGGATAAAACACGGCAATCGCTGTCAGAACAATTGACGGCTGATCGCCGGCTGGCTGAACAGGCCGTGTCACAGCTCAGCAGTCTCAGCAGTCTGTTGCGTCCGACCATTTTTTCTGAGGAACAGCAACTGCTTTTTCAGGAAGATAACACCTTTGCTGTTCCCCGTTTTGTTTCTGCAGATCTCCGGGAACACTGGGATGCCATCAAAGAGTTTGCTCAGGAGCATCAGCAGGCCGAATTGCTTTTCCAGGATATCCTTCGCCGCTCCCGGACGCTGGCCCGCTGGGCCAGCCGCTCACCGGAGAAACTTCCGGAGATGGCTGACGACGATCTGAAAAATACAGACGGTGCACCAAAATTCGAAGTTGAGAAGGAACTGCAGAATGCCACGCCGGACCGAAAGCTCAAAGCAGCGATTCTACATCTGCTGATGTCGGCCCGACACCTCGGCAATTCTCTTTATCCGGTATCTGACAGCAACGACCGCGTATTGAAAATCGTTCGCACTAAGGACGACTGTCAGCTGTCCGCATACCGAAATCTGAAGAAGTCACGCAGTGACGCTGATGAGTCGCTCAAAGTCGTAAAGTATCTCATCTCCACACTGGCGGACAAATTAGCTGAGACACGAACCGGGCGAAGCAACCAAGTGCGGCAGTACCACCAGATTCGGCAGCTGCTGCAAATCGCCGATTTGACGGCAGGCCAGCGAAACCAGCTGATGGATCAGGCTCTGAAACTTGACCAGAAATTCGATGATATGGCCGGCGACAACGGGAAAAAGGACTCCGGGGACACGGAGCCTGGATCATCAACAGCTGCCGGTCCTTGGATACAGGCCTGGTGGCAGCTGCAGTATCTGAGTCTGTTCCTTACCCCCGGGCCCCGTGGATCGGATAGTGGCCCACTCGAAATCAGCAGGGCGTTCAAGCACGCCGTTGACATCGTCAGGCAGGCAGATGAAAACGACCCACTGGAGCAGGAGTTGGCAGATTTCGGAGAAGAAGTCCGCACATTCTGGCAGGAATCCCGCAAGCAAGCCAAATGGGCGGGAAGAAACAAAACGGCTGATCTCGAACAGATTCTCGCCGATTTGTGGCAGGCCGATCTGCACTGTCGCGGCATGTCTGCCTGGGATGCACAAGAGTTAAAGGATGTGCATCCCACAACCGCCCTGCACGCGTGGTGGCAAACCGATTTTTGTCGACTGCAAATCGAACGACTGAAACGCGGGCAGTGGGTTCTCCCGAATGATGAACAACGTCCCTGGCACGAACACGGCTGGTACAGAACAGAAGCTGACCGCTGGAGGGATCACGCTCGCTCAATTGCCAGGTCGGACAGATTATCGAAGTATAACGATGCATTGGGAGAGATGCCCGATCTGCCGAAGGCGGCCTGGTCGCTGGACGCCAAACTTCCGAACGACGTGTTTGTCGGCGGGGCGGAAAGCAGTCAGAAGAGGGAAGTCGTGATCCAGCAGGACGGCAGGGATATCCCCGCTGGAAATGCCGTACTGCTGACGGCAATTGACAAACAAGGCGGAGATCAACAGCAATTCACAGCCGTTGAAAACCGGATCCAGGCACTGGAGATCTCACAACCGGATCAGGTGCTCACAGCGGAACTGGTGTTCAAACGTGTTGATGACCGACATTCAGACGGGTGTCATGCAGACAATTGGACCAGCCTCATCTTTTACCGAGGCCGATGGTTTAATGACGATAAACTGACTGTTAACCCCTGTCCGCTTCCCAGATACATCGCCACTCGTCTGGCACGTCCCGACAATGCCACAGTCCGGCTCACCGGCACCGACATCCGCCCGATTGTGTTCGTGCTGGATATGTCGGGAAGCATGACACGAAATGTTGCAGGTGGTGAAACGAGAAAAAACAAAGCTCTTGAGGTTATGGAAGACGTCATTGGTAACCTGCCTGCCGAAACAAAGGTGCAGCTGACTGCCTTTGGACTACAAAAAGAAGGCGGTCTGAACGGCAAGACGAATGACGACTTTTCGGAGTTAGGTCTGGGTGAACCGCAGGATGTGAAAGCGTACGAAGATTTTGTTCCACTGACGGATCAACTGGAACATCTGGGTTCCCGCGAGGACAAAAAGTCGGGCAGGTCAAGGATTCTGGCGATGCTGGACAAGTTGAAACATGTGGACCCAGTCGGTGTCACGCCGCTGACGTATTCCATTGCACGAGCCGTCACACTCCTGCCCAGACGTGGCGGTCTTGTCGTCGCAATTACCGACGGACTGGCTGGCGACGTTGGGCTGGATAACCGAGCCGGGAGCGAGACCTTAGGGAAAGCAACTTCCGAATATCAGGCTGGGGAGAAAACCAAAGATCTGGAAGTGGCCCTCCAAAAACGTCCCGGCAGCAAGGTGGTGGTGTGCCCGTTCGAACTGCAGGACAAAGAACAGGAAGTGCTGCCCGCATTCAATAACGCCTTGCAGCGTTTTGTGAATCCGGGCCAAATCACGGTGCTGCAGAATGTCACCGCTGACAAGCTGGCGAACAAGATCAAAGATGCACTCGATCCTCGCAACTATACAGTCACCCGCAGCAGCAGAAATGATCCGGATGAAGCACCCATTGGAGAGGAAATTGAGATTTCCAACCCAAAGCCGGACGATGACTATACCATTCGGTTTGGTGATGATGACCTGGCACCTGCCGAAAACGTGCACCTGTCCCGTGGCGACTTTCTGACACTGGGTGTGGATTGGCGTGGACAGCAATTTCGGTTCGATCGCTGGACTGGCTCTTCTCGAGCGGAACCATTAACTCAGCCCCCCACCGAAACAGACGACGCTCCAGACACACTTCGGTCTATTGACGCAACCCGTGAGGACGCTGGTGAAAGCGACAGGGTCCGAATGCTGCTGATGCTCGATCACGATCATGAAAATCGACCGGTGCAGCAGCCCGCAGAGATCGAGTTGTTCTATCTTTCGGGGAAAGAACAGGAACCACACTGGCGGTTCGAAGAACGCTTTGTTTCACATCATGGCAACAAACCCCTGGGCGCGCCGAGCTACCAGATCGATATCCAGGACTGGCCCAGAAGCAGAAGCATCGCCGTTGTGGCGAGGTGGAAAATGCAGCGAACCTGTCCGGACGCGGTTGTAACCTTCGAAGAAATCAAAGACAGTAAATTCGATCTTCACAGCAAAAATGCACGACTGCCGCATGCGGTGGTACGACCGCCCCGAGTTCGAGCGGACGGTGTGTTAGGCGTGGAACTGGCACCTCCCGAAGATACGCCAATGCCGGAGAATCAAATGTCGCCTCTCTGGAACGTCAGGGTTGAGGTGGGAAAAGATTTTGTTGTCGAAGATAAGTGCGATTTCATGCCCCTGGAACTGCGGACAGAGATCCAGCGTGTCGAGGACGGCAGCGTAGATGTTCTGTTCTATCGCGACAACAACCCCTTCAGTGAACAGGAGCTGCAAAAACTCGTTTTTGCATTCACCTCTGAAGCCAGTCGCCGGGAAGCTGCGTTCGAGTGCAAACTCCAACACATCGATCTTCGTGAGGTGGAAGCAGACGACTGATCATCGTCACACTTGAACGGAATCGTCGTGCTGGCGGTCGATTGAGACAGCCCCAGAATTCACAACGCAGCCTCGGCCCAGCTGTGCTCGCCGGCCGACATCGCCAGGGCCAGCTGCGTGAATTCTTCGCAGCGAGCGGTCGCCTGTTCGGGAACCACTACGCTGGCCAGCTGTGTTGCTCCGGATATGGCCCGACCGGCCATTTCATCTCCGGCCGGAACGTCCGGCTGACCCGCCGGGGACATGCTGCCCGTGGCCCAGAAGGCGGCCACAGCACACCAGCAGGCGGGTGTCTGCAAACCATGATCCTGTGCCAGCTGCATCGCCGCCCGACGTGTGCCGTCCTGCGGGTCCTGCACCCATTGCACAACCAGATCTAGGATCTCACCATCGCGGTCTGTGGTGAGACGGCTTTCGGAACGAACGCACTGAACGGCCCACCACACTCCCAGTCGTTTGGGCAAGGCACAGGCTAAAAATTTCAGCACAACGGATGTGTCGTCCGCCTGCAGCAGACGATCGATGAAGTTAATCAGGGTAACTGCAGCATCGGGAGTCGGGTCGATCAGTTCCTGCAGCGAAAATCGTTCGACGACGGCCATCGCCGTGTCGGCTACAAACCCTTCGCACTGCTGCAGTTCTTCCGGAATCTCTGCCACGGGTGATGAAGTCTCTGCAACCGAAGCTGCTGCGGCCGCCGGCGAGGTTACCAGAACTTCTGTGGACGCGGGGGTGTCCCCTCCCGCAGCCGCGGACTGTTCGCTGGATTCCAGTCGCAGCACGGTGTTGCCGCAACGCAGCAGATCTCCTGAATTCAGGATCCCCGTCTGCACCAGCTCGTTATTCAGAAAGCAGCCGTTGGTGCTTTGCAGATCCTGTACGTGACACTGACCATCTTTGATCTGCAGGGACACATGCCGGGAAGACATATCAGCGTCCTGTGGACAGGAGACGTCGACGCTGTCGCTGCGTCCCACCACGACAGACTGGCCTTCTTCCAGAGCTGCCGCGTCGTCGAATCGATGGCCGTCCTGCATCTGCAGAAACCAAGGCATGTTGTATTACTCCCGCAAAAACACCAAGGCATAAAAATGCAGGCTGATTCAGTTAATCATGGTGATTCCACCCTTGACTGTCAGCATGCCATCACCTTTGACAGTGGTCATGGGGGCTTTGACTTCCGCACTGGCCGAGCCTTCGATATTGACCATGATCCCTTTGATGGTAATCCCTGACTGATCGATCTTAATCGAATTGCCTCCGACTTTGAGTTCAATTCCCTGCATGGCTTCAGTGCAAGTCTCGCCCATATCCAGGAGGATGTCCTGATTGCCGCTTTTCAGCTGTAACAGGTCATTTCCGGTTTCCAGAGTCACACTGCGGTCCTTGTAGATTTCCACCGTCTGACCGCCACCACCGGATCCTTCTCCAATTTTCACCTTCTGATCGTTGTAGATGTCAATTTCCTGATCACCGTCATCCATGTCGTCGTAACCAACTTTTCGTGTTTCGTTGTTTTCGATCACGCAGTTAAAATCCTTTTCTGCGTGGACGTAAACTTCTTCTTCGCCCTTTTTGTCTTCAAACCGGATCTCGTTGAAATTGTCATCGCTGCCGTTGATGGTGCTGTGACTTTTGATGCCGGACTGCGTCTTGTTGTCCGGCAGTGTATAGGGCGGTTTATGGTCGCCGTTGTACAGCATCCCGGTGACCACCGGTCGATCGGGGTCGCCCTCCAGGAAACTGACCAGCACCTCTTGTCCAATTCGCGGAATATGCACCATACCCCACTGCTTGCCGGCCCAGGCGGTGGAAACACGCACCCACATACTGGCCTTTTCATCGTTGTTACCCCGGCGATCCCAGGGAAACTGAATTTTGATTCGCGCGTATTCGTCGGTGTAAATCTCTTCTCCCTCGGGCCCCACCACTTCAGCGCTGTGCAGTCCCATCACCCGCGGTTTGGGTCGCTGTCTGTGGGGGCGATAAACGACGTTGGACGGAATACAGCGAAACGTGTTCCGGTAAACCTCACCGGAATGACTGCCACCACCAAAAAACTTTGTCCCCACGTTGGCCTGGTGTTCTACCGCCGTCAGCACCCACTTTTTGTTTTCTTCAGCCTTGACGTGGTGCTCTTTGACTTTGAATCGACCACCAGGCGAGAACGACCGACAGTGACTGCTGCCGGCGACAGACTCATAAGCCACCTCTTCTGCTTCCATCCGCAGCTTGACCAGCGTGCTGCCATTCTCCTTTTCCATGTAATCGCCCGGGAAATCATAGAATTCCAGACTGGTATTCTTCTGCAGAGAAACCACGCTCTTGGTGTCAGCCAGCAGGGAAGTGGTCGGTTTTTCAAAGTTATAGTCACTGATGGCATACTTGCCGGACGTGTATTCGTACTCGTGCGACCAGTCATACAAATTGTCAGTGGCCGACGCCCCTGCCAGGTTTTCAAGCAGACTTACCTCACCGTCTTTGACATCATAAACGCCGTCGCTGTGGTCTGTGAGTATCAGCTGATGTTTGCCTTTTTCATGCTGGAAATAGTAGGCAATACCCTCTTCTTCCAGCAGACGGCACAAAAAATCATAGTGAGTCTCACGGTACTGCAGGCAGTATGGACGTTTTTCCAGCTGCCGGTTCAACTTCCACTGGTAGTCGGAAAAACCCAGCTCCCCCAGTAACCCATCAATGATATCTTTGGCGTCCTGCTTTTCATCGCATTCATGCACACGACAGTCCGACCCTCGAGTCAGCAGCCACAACCAGGGCACAACCTGGGCACGATACACATGAGCGCGATCACCTTTTCCCGCGTAACCGAATCGGTTGACGACACCGTTGAAGTACCGTTTTTCTTCGTCCGGCCTGACGACAAAAAAATCCACCGTCTGGCCCACAATATCGGTGGGCTGGATCGCGCCGTCTTCCGACAGCATTTTCAGTGAAAACTCAAACAGCCCGGACATGCGTTCCACACCGTTGAACCCGGTCAGCAGCAGTTTGTCCTTGCCGAGCGGCGTTTCCAGACCGATTGTGTGGTCGTCCTGTGTTAACGTTCCCATGGTACCAGCCTCGCGACAGTATCAGTCTTACAGCCGTGTCAAACAAACCGCAAAACGCTGGTCCCTTCGCCCGCCGCTTCGCCGAAGCGGAGTTAACAGGCGACAGGACAGCGTTGTTGCGAAAATCTCTGAAACAACAAAACGCTCTATTAGCTGCGATTTGTCATTGGATCGTACTTCGTTGCCACCTTGCCCTGACCGTCTCCGGTCTTGCTGTCAATCACGTTGAAGGTCCATTCCACTTTGCTGTAGCCCATTGTGAGTTCTTCTGTTGGCAGCGGGTCGCCTGAAGAATTGGCGTGCAGGCCGTAGCTGGTAAGAATCACATCAGACAGTTTCAGCTGGTAATAGGGTTCTTCCTTATTTTTGATTGTGGTGCAAAAATCGATTTCCACTTCTTTCAGAAATGTGCCATTCGCACAGGCTTCCTGAATCTTGGGAGTGGATTTGTCCATTTGACGAACCATCACAATGTCGCCCAACGTGGTTTCTCCCTGAGTTCGCTGCTGATCCTTGGCTCCCTCCACAATCGACCGAAAAATCGGCGTGCTCATGGACTCAATGATCACCCAGTCCTTATGGTCATCATCAGTTGCATTTCCTTTAATGTCGCCCAGCTTCACAAACGCTGACATTTTAGTTCTCCCGGGAATGGTTCCGCCCAACGATTCTCGAAGTTACCCAATGCAACCTCAGACAGATTCGATATTGGCGGTCAGTGTTTGCTCTGTTATCTGTTCCGGTCTTAGCGGGTTGCCTGATTTCTGAAAAATCTTCTGAACTCGCCAATTAATCGATGCGCAAGCGAGGCCCGATCGGTCCGTTGTGCAAATTTGACCAACTGTGGGTGAACACAACTTCCATCAGTTGTTCTCAAAAACAACTTGAACGTGTGTTGCCTGCCAGCCTAACATTGGCAAACTCAGCACTGGCAGTCTCTGCTCAGACCTGCTTTCAGTTCAATTGCTGGGGACCGGTGGGAAATCCAACAGAAAAAAGGAACGATCATGGGACAACCTGCCGCTCGAGTGGGTGACATGCATGTTTGCCCAATGACAACCGGCCCCGTACCTCATGTCGGCGGGCCCATTCTGCCGCCCGGCGGGATTACCACCCTGATTGGCGGTATGCCGGCAGCCCGTGCGACGGATATGTGCACCTGCGTGGGACCTCCGGATGTGATTGCCAAAGGTTCAATGACGGTCCTGATCGGCAGCATGCCGGCCGCCAGGATCGGAGATCTGACCGCGCACGGCGGGAGTATTGTGCTGGGATCTCCCACGGTGCTCATCGGCGGCTGACGGCAAAACTCGCAGGCCTGGCGTCCGGTTCTGATGCTGTCGTATCGGTTGCCGGAGCGGTTTTCGCCGTACTCCGGCAATTGGTACAGAAGATCAATACGGAACTGCCGAAAGTCGGGCAAACCGGCCATTGGGAACAGGAGTGCAGTTCACTGTATCGGAATGCCATCGGGCCGTTCGCAGCTTCGCGGAAGTCACGACGGACCTCAACGCTGCCTAGACCACGTATCGATTTTCTGAAGCGAACCGTGCCCTGCGAAGTCCGCTGCAAACAACTCCCGGGTCCGAATATTGATTCCGCACGCCGCCGCGGGCACGTTGATGGAGACACGGGGTTCACGTCAGTTTGCAGAACTTTGCGTTCCTGATTTTTACAATCGTTTGGGTTTCGAGAGCTTGAATATCGGTTTTGGAAACAACACCTTGTTGATACGTTTTTTCCAGGTGTTTGACCGGCGGTCTGTGGATATGGTCAGAAGCTCAGGCAGTCTGAATACCGACTTGGTGCCGTTGCTGCCTTTGGAGGCAGCACTGAAGAACGTTCGTAACAGGAGGGCACGTCCGTTTCCAGCTCCCGTGGTATTGGCTGACTTTTGTTCTTCTTCTGTTACCGGCGAATCACGGAAAGCATCCTTTGTGGCCTCGGTGGATTCGGTGGCTGCTGGCGAATTCAAAACAGCAGGTGATTCAGCAGCAACTGTTTCGTCAACGGGCGGCCATAGGGTTGCGGAATCCTCGGCGACCGCCCACTGGACTGTCACACCGTCGGTTGCTTTTTCCTGAGCGTCCTGTGTGGCTTCAAAGATGTATTCGGTAACTCCCTGCATGGTGGGGGTGTCGTGTTCATTTTCCTGAGAGATCCGGATGTTCTCCAAGTTGAACTCATCGGGTGCGGCCGTGGTGCTCGCAGCCGTTTCCTCCTGTTCAGCGTCATGTGCGGCTTCAAAGTCATATTCGGCAGGTACCGCGGGGGGAGCCGATTCGGAAGTTGACAGGACTTCCGTGTCCACGAGCCGCGAGGTATCCATGGTCGACAAGTCTGAGTTCATGGCCGGGGCTCCCTGAATGCGGAGATCACGATACCGCAACAGTGAGCCTTTCTCGAAATGCACATTCTTCAGGGCGACCGCGTATTCGGCTCGGGATCGGAAGTACTCGATCTCAGCCTGATACAGGCGTCGGTGGGCATCCGGCATTCGGTTATCGTCTTTTTGTCCGGCACCTTCACGAGTTTCCAGTTGTTTGACGTACTCGCTTGCCGCCAGATACTGATTCAGATTGTTGTCTAACGCCTGATACGCTCGGGCCGCGTCTGCGATGGCTCCATTCAGGTTGCTGATAATTTCACGCTGTTGTTCTTTTTGGATTGTTCGTTCGCGTGCCAAGGCGAGTTCGGCATTTTTGACGGCGGCGTGGGCTCTGCGAAATCCTACAGGCATCGACAGTTCCACTCCCAGCATCCATTCCTGTGTGTCTCCTGTGGCCAGATTTCCCAGCGCCGAAGCGGGTGCATTTCCGGACTGCAGTCCACTACCGACCAGATCATGCCCGAACCCACGAAGGCGGTAACGACCGACTGCGTCCAGGCGGGGATTCAGGAAATTTTTTGCCGCCAGCAGTTCCAGCTCACGTTTTTTCACGGCGACATGTCGTTTTTGCAGCTCGGAACGCTGTTGAATGGCTTCATTCATGCAGGCTTCCCAGTCGAAATCGATTCTGGCCATCGTCGGTGTTTCCTGCGGTCGAAGCAGTTGACCGTCCGCTGCGGGCATGCCCAGCACCAATCGCAATCGTCTTTCTGCGGTCAGCACACCGCCGGTGAGCTGCAGGGTACCTCCACTGGACCCATTTTGAGTCTGAGTCCCCTGGATCAGTCGTCCGGACAGAGCCTCATCTACGGCGGCCTTCAGCTGATAATACTGTTGACGCGCGAGTGCTTCTTCACCGGTGGGAGCGGTCCCGTAGTTGCCGGAATCTTTTCGAGTCTTCGCCTCATTCCAGACCACCAGAGCACGTTCCAAGGCCTTTTTCCGCGCGTTCAGTTCCCGGTAGGCGAAGTACAGGTCCCAATAGGCATTTTCCACGTTGCTCACGAAGTCCCGTAATGACCGAGTGAATTCAGCATAATTGATGTCGGAATTGGCTTTAGCAATCAGCACGCCGTTGTAAACGCCCGGTCGGCCGCCAGGTCCGGCGATCCGGTTGAATTCCAGTCCGCCTCCCTGCAGCAACGGCTGCCGCATTTCACCTTCCAGCCATGAATCCCAGTAACTGCCAAACGTATTGGCCGGTGCATTGTTCGAGTCGTAGTTGGTGATGCCCCGCAACGACAGCAAAGAACCCGTGGCGGTCCGCTTGGAAAGTTCAACTTCATAGTCGTTCAGATCCTGCCGGAAATTGGAGGCTCCGCCGGAGAAAAATGCATTGTTAAAGATGCGGTCATTGTTATTGAAAGAAGCAGATGCCGACAGTTGAGCATCGAATTCGCTCAGCGCGGCTTCCATACCGAATCGCGGATCCGATTCCTGCAACTGGGTGGAAAAGCTAGTTTTTAGATTGTCCGGTGAACGCAGGACGATGCCCCCGATGTCACGCAGGACGGTGGAACTCTGCATACCCTGACGCAGGACATCGTTTAGCGACAGCTCGACGTAACTGACATCTTCCGGCGCTTCAGCCAGCTTCAAAGCAGTCACAGGAGCCGCTGTCTGGCTGACGCTCGGATAGACCGGCGGCGACGGCTGGTCTATCTGCTGTGAAACCTGGTCCACCTCCTGAGTGTCATTATGGACCGTTTTTTTCCACTGCGTGTGCGACATTGCGCAACCAGTCAGCAGTAACGTCGCGGCCAGACACAAACACGCGACCACGGGCGACAACAGCCACCTGGTGAGAAAACGAATGTAAGTCCGGTTTTCAGTCGCAAAAGGAAGTAGCCGCATCACGAAATTCCGTTTCGTTTTTTGCTTGTGTCTTGAATGTCATCCCGACCTCCAAACGGATACGACCATTCCTCGCCTCCAGCGTCGGACGCGTTTGACAGCAGCTGAGAAAGTACAGCTCCCCCCCTATCCCCCACTATCGGCAATCGTTATCAATCGCTTAAAACCAATGCCTGTGGACCAGGGCCGTTTTAGAGTTGCCGCCGGTACAAACCTCCTGTCTTACAAGAGACACTGAATTCCCACAGTCCCTTAAAAAGCGTACGTACGAGAGACCGGTGTGGTTTTACTGCTGAGGCTGATGCTGTGTGAAACCGGCGGCAGTCAATTTGAACGGCGGGATGTTTGTCATGGACGCGTTGCTGATGTCTGATGAGGCACCGCAACCACAGAATCGGCAAATTTTACTGCTGAGAAATCCGGCGGTCTCCTATTTTCCGGAGCCTGGGGAATACACAGAAAGAATCCATCAATCTGAGTGGCCCGGGGGCCAGACACGTGGCCCTGCGGCTGTCCGATCCCGCACCGGATGATCTGCTGGATCGTGTTCAGGGAATCACGTAAATCATGCCGGTGACGGCAGCTCCCTGGACAGCGGCGCCTTTCCACGACCAGCCTGGCCAGTAGGCATCGCAGCTGAATTCGTGGCAGGTGGGACAATCCGGCAGAGCCACCACACAGTCGGTGGGATGATGGACCGCGGTCAGATAGGGAGCCATGAAAATTTTCGCCGCGAAATGTATGGCGGAACCGGCTGTGGTCAAACAGCCATGGGATCGGCCACAGCGTTCCAGGTTGGAATCTTCAAAGTACAACGGATTGTGGAAAAATCGCAGGGTATTTCTGGGAGCCCTGCGGACACCATAACCTGTGGTCTGGTAGCAAATCGGAATGGGTCCGTTCTCGATCAATAAACTGGCTTTGCTGGCCGGTTTTTCGGTGGGAAGGTCTTCTGGTGGAGAAGAGCTGTTTCCGGTCACCAAAAGTTCATCCAGAGGTGTATTCAATTCATCAAACGCTGTCTGATTTTCTTTGGCATCCCGTTTTTCTGCTGCAACATCGACTTCGGCTACTTCAGCTTCAGACTCAGAAACGGCAGCCTGCAAACCAGCGAGCCGAGCCGGAGTCACGCCGCTTTGCGGTGATGGACTGTCGTCCTGCTGCAAAAGATTCTTCAGGTCACTGCGGTAGGTGTCCAACACTTCAGGGACAACTGCCACAGATTCTGCCGGATGTGATTCGGGAACCGGAGGCCGGGTTTTGGCGAGCCGGGGCGACGAGTCGGTGTGCTGTTGCAGAAGATTCTGCAGATCGCTGAGGTAATTTTCGCCGCCATTTGCCATTTCCACAGTCTGCCGATGGCTGATCTCAGACAGGTTTTTTGGATAAATCCAGCAAGATTGTCGAGTGAGCAGTTGCTGCAGGTCGTCCAGGTAAGTGTCCTGTTGAGCCGCCGCCTTCGAAACCGCAGTATTGTTCGACACCTGCTTCGAATGTTGCTCAAAGGACTTCGCTGTCAGAGATTCAGCAGAGGGCGCTGTTTGATCATTCCCTGCCGTTGCTGACTCAACCTGGTCTGCGGCATCCGCAGACCCCGGCGAAGGTTCATTGCCACAGACCACGTTCATGCAGGTGAGAATGACCATTGCTGCCGGGATCGTCTTCCTTGAAGTTGGCATATCTCAGGTGTCCGTGGGGGAGCCGAATTGAAGTTGGCTGCCGAAGTTCGCAGTCACAGGAACAGTCAGTTTGCTCCAGAGCTTGATTTCGGTATTTCAGCAGCAGTTTCTTGGGCGCACATTTGGTCGCAGTCTATTTCGACCACACCCCGACAAAACCTGCTGAATCCAAAATAACTGTTTTCTGCAGTCAGAAAAACCGGCAAACTCCAACATGGTCATTGCCTCAAGTTACCAATAGCCTGTATTCCGAAAGATTGTTGAAACAGGAGTTGGCTGCAAAACCGACCGAATAAATGAACACACGCCCGAGGTTTTACGGCCGGTCGTGGCTGTACGTCCCTGTGTCGCCGGAACGAGGTTGGG
The DNA here is from genome assembly GCA_963581585.1 of Planctomycetota bacterium. Taxonomy (GTDB): domain Bacteria; phylum Planctomycetota; class Planctomycetia; order Planctomycetales; family Planctomycetaceae; genus S139-18. The sequence goes on along the minus strand of CAUZPL010000057.1, from coordinate 2,058 downwards.
CAGCGACACATTGGCTACAGGCACAATAGTATTGCTGGTAATCACATTGTCCTGAAAGCAGCATGATGGTTTTTTCCCCCCAAAAACGTGTGCGAGCATTTTTCCTTCGAGTGCAGGCGTTCTGGCGGTCTGCGTGGCCGAACCCATCGCCGTCGGTGCCCAGTGAGCGATTTCTGCGTCTGATGTCCCTGGAAGACCGTCGCGTCCTCAACGCCAGCCTGACACTGGCTGCAGGGAATGAAGGGATTGACCTGACTGGAGGGGAATCCCTGACCATGCAGGATGGAGGGATGCAGGACGTGGGGTCTGGCGCTGTACAGACGGCCGATCTTGTTCTGGGTACCGGCACATGGTCCCTCGATGAGGAACTCGACGAAAACCTGTACGACCTTAGTGCCGATTCAAAGACCCTCACCATTGATCATGCTGCGCTCAGCGATGGTGGTGCAATTCTGAGTGCAGGAGATGTTCTGCAAATTCGGGGTGATGACGCCACTACGGATACGGTCACGCTGGACCTGACAAATCTCGATTTTGTTCCGTCTGGCGGAATTGATCTCACAGCAGGCGAAGATCCGGGTAATGGTGATAACGATTCTCTGACAGTAACAGGCTATTCATTGGCAGGCTCACTCACCGTCAACCACACTGGGTCGGAAGCCGGAAATCTTGTGTTTGATGGTCTGGGAACAATTACTTTCTCCGAGATTGAACCACTGGCTCTTACGGGAACAGCTGCGGACCTGATCATTAACCTGCCCGCCGGTGTGGACAACATTGTGGTCCTGAGCGACGACGGAACAGCTGGAGATGGAATCTCACAGATTGACGGAACCTTTGAACTCACCACATTTGCCAATCCAACAAACTCACTCACGATCAACGATGGCACGGGAGTGAAGACAATCTCGGTTCAGGGGATGGATTCGTTGTTCAGTGCGGACCTGACAATTCAGGAGGATGACGCGACAGACGACAACGCAGTGACTCTCGAAACCAACGCCACAGACACCAACGGCGGAAACTTGAGTGTCGACGCTGATACAATCACAGTAAATGCCTCTGTCACCACAGACGGTGGAAACGTAAACTTCAATGCAGTTTCCACAGTCTCAAGTACGGTAACAGGTTCAATCACGACAACGTCCGCTGCCAATTCGGGGACAGCCAGTGGATCTGTTGAAATTGATGCCGGAACTGCTGTCAATCTGTCAGGTGTAATCGACACGTCCGGAGCTGATCATTCCGTGGCTGCGGCCACGGCAAGTACTGGCGGACAGGTTGATATCGATACGCTGGACGGCCCAGTTACTGTTGCCGGCATCGACACTTCCGGCGGAGATGCAACTGGTGGAGGCGCCAGCACAGGCGGTGACGGGGCCAGTATCAATATTACTGCCGCTGACACGGGAGATGATAACACCCACGATGTAACACTCAATGCAGTCATCACTGCAGTTGGAGGAAACGGTGCCACAAATGGCACTGGAATGGATGTTAAGATCACCTCCGACAACAACCTTGCCATCAATAATGTCATTGTTCTGGGAGCCGGAAACCTGTTCCTTGATGTCACCGGAAACGTCACACAGACTGCCGCTGTTTCCGGAGCCGGACTGGCACTGATGGTGGACGGCACCACCACACTCAACAACGCCGCCAACGACTTCACCACCTTCGCTGCCGATAACGGCGGTGAAACTCAGTACACCGATGCCGACACACTCAGCGTCGACAGTGTGACTGTCGATGCAATGACGGTCACCGGCATCACCACCTCTGACGATGACGTCAATCTCACCGTCGATGCCAATGATCTGTCCATCGATGCGGTGATCAGCACCCTTGGTGGCCAGGTGGGCATTGACGCTCTGACAGGCAGTGTAAACGTCAATCAGGGTGTCAACTCCGGAGGCGGTAACGTCGATGTTACGGCGACCGCAGGATCCGTGAATACAGCAGCCGACGGAGATATCACCACAACCAGCGGCACTGTGGACGGGGCTTCGGGGAATCTGGACATCGATGCCGGCACAGATGTTACGCTCGCCGGGGATA
>CAUZPL010000056.1:0-41158 GCA_963581585.1 Planctomycetota bacterium | reverse complement strand
GACGTGATGACGTGATGACGTGATGACGTGATGACGTGATGACGTGATGACGTGATGACGTGATGACGTGATGACGTGATGACGTGATGACGTGATGACGTATCTGGCCACAGTGAGCAAAGATGGTCTGGACGCCAGGAGCCATACTCCGGACGATTTTGGCGAGCGTTTTAGCACTATTGCTGGATGTTTTTCGGCAATGATCACTCACGTCGCATTCCACGCTGGTCAGGCGGCCGTGATTCGAAAATCTCTCGGCCGTGACCCATTGATGGGTTGATCTCGTTTACCTGTTGCCGACGTGTGCTGCATTGAATACCACTGAAGTGAATAGAGAAATCTCTGACCGGTCGTCGTGAGCTCCATTACAACAGCTTCGACGACAAACTGAATGATGCCGAGTGCATGACCGCGATGGAAGTCCGGACCCTGGAGAACTGCTTTTACAGTCGCATCCTCAAGCACATGGCCATGACAGTGGATACGATGATCGATGGTGACGCTTTCCCGATACCGGCTCCGGTCGAGTTCTTTGTTTGCCTGCTGGTGAAAAAGAAGATACTGACTCAAACGGGTTGGCCCGGGTTCAAATTGCCCAGGTCCGTGAACACACTGATTCCAGGTGAAACTTCAGTCGCTGGCGGTATGCAACTGGTCAGAGCGACCGCCAACTCGCCACAACCGAGACAAAACGGGCACCTCATGGCGCGGTCAGTATGATGAATCCCGGTGAATGAGATCGGTTCCAACTGCGCCATCTGTCGATGCATATAAGTTTCATGGTGCCAGCCAGTGAATGATCAGTGAAGGGCCGTTTTCTGCGGACCTGCAACGGTTAATCGAATGCGGGAAACGGCCGCTTGACCAGTGACGCAAAACTCTGGAGAAGTTGGAGAGTCAGACCCCAGATGACGTGATCCGCAAATCGAATCCCGGGCAACGTGACCATGTCACCGTCCATTGAGTATTCCAGCTGTGTTACAGCTCCTGGGTCGAACAGATGTGTCATAGGAATCCAAAATACACTGGCAACTTCTTCAGGCGTTCTTACGATCGCCTGTGCTCGTGTCATATTGTCGGCAAAATAGACGAATGGAAACAGCGTCAGGCCGTGACGTATGCGCGGCATCAGGGGTAGATTCCCGATACGCTGAGAATCTCCCAGAGTCAGACCAATTTCTTCGTATGTTTCACGCTCAGCCACGGCATGAGCGCTCACGTCGGTGGTCTCGGCCCGTCCTCCGGGAAACGACACATGCCCGGACCATGGATCACCATCTTGTTCGGCACGGCGAATGAAACACACATCCAGTCCGGTGGGACCATCGGCAATAACCATCGCCACCGCGGCATGTTTCGCAGTGGGTGCGAATGTCACAGGATCGTGTCTGACCTCGGTTAGCGCCCGGCGAATTTGATCTTTGGTGAGCACCTGAACAGGTTCGCGACTGACATGGTACCGGTCAAGACCAGTCACGCGGCCCCGGTTTCAATACCTTTCCCGCGGTACCTCTGTAATACCCGCACATATGAACTTCAAATCCGTATTCGTGTCCGCTTCGGCCAGAACACCGGGGCAGAAGTTCTGTACTTTCAGCTGTCTACCAGCGATCCGTGCGAAATGAACTGGCGGGCAAGCCTTCTTTGTTCATTAAATTGGGTTGCGCATTACTGGTGAATGCATAGCGCACCGCTTTCGGCATCTCGACCCGGTCAGAAGACACGACCAGCTGACTTCCGTCAATCACCGCCACAGCGGGATGAAATTTCCTGTCAGCACCGGCAATTTCCAAATGACTGGGAGCCCTACCGTCGCTTGTGGCCAGACCACCGACAACGTAATCAAATGTCAAACGAGCAGTCCCATCAAAAAATTCAGCATCTTTATAGAGAGGACCTGAAAATACGTTGTCATGACCGTAGTCGTTCGTCAGAGCCCACAACGCCAGGCGATGTCTCACGTCCTGTTTGTTTTTGGGATGAATGTCGGTGAGATTGCCGATGTCCATGGTCACCGCCATTCCCGTCCCTTCCAATGCCAGTGTCTCGAGCTGTGCCTCGCGAAGGTATGCGGCATTAACCCGATCGTAATTGAATGGGGAAATCTGCACGAAGTAAAACGGGAAGTCTGATTTGAACGCCTGACGCCACTGCGAAATCATCGTCGAGAACAACTTATGGTAATTCGCCGCGCGCGAGGTATTTCCTTCTCCCTGATACCAGATAACCCCTTTTATGGTGAAATGACGCAACGGGTGAATCATGCCGTTGTAAAGCCGGGCAGGGATTTTTGACTGGCCTTCGGCGGCAACTGACTCGCCTGCTTCAATTCAGCGGTGTAGCCCAGCTTCTGCAATCCAGCGACGGGAGTCCACACCTCCGCCGATGTCCCTCCCCAAGACGAGTCAATAATGCCAATCGGAATATCGAGCTCGGAATGGAGCGTGCGTGCAAAGAAGTAAGCTGTTGAAGCGATATGCGGTACGGTCTGAGGAGAACAGGGCCGCCACCGGCACGCAGCGGGAGGAATTCCATACATCTCGATCCCGTATTCCACGTCCTCCAGCGGTTCCCGACTGCTGAAGTTGCCGACCTGAAACAACCGGATCTCAGGGAACCGGGACTGCTCAACTTCTTCTGCCGAATCAAGAATGCCGGTGTATGCGTCCGACACTCTGACCAGTGGCATTTCCATATTGGACTGACCGGAACCAATCCACACCTCACCGAACAGAATGTCGTCCAGTCTGATCGTGGTCGCCCCGGATATGGTGATATTGTGAGGCCCACCGGCTTTACCGGTTTCAATGCGAAGCCGCCAGTTACCATGCAAATCTGCCACGATGCGTGCTGGTTCCTCCAGCCAGTCCCCAGTGACGGTCACCTCTTCACCGGCCGCCGCCCAGCCCCAGATCGCGACGTCAGTCTCCCTCTGAAGCACCATACCCGAGCCAAGAATCCTGGGCAGCCGGATATCTGCGTTACAAGGTGAAGCGCACAGCAGGAGAACGAAAAACACATATCTCATAAGGGAACATCAACTTAACGAGTTTAAACAGTCAAACTGGATTCTGAACCGCCGAACTGCACTGCTCAAGCAGTAACGTGAGATGTGTGTCCCAATCAGAAGAAAACTCACATTTACCGATTTACGACACCGACAGAGTTACCAGGAGTTTTCCTGCAGCTCCTTTTTCGTAACGTCAAATTCCTCAATTATCTCCTGCACAATGGCGCCGCATCGCTGATCCTTCGCGATGGACTGACGCAGAAATCTTTGCTGGTCGAAGGGTTCGATCGCCGTCCTGGGGGCTGTTTCGCTTTACGGTCCGGATCCACATGCGCTGATTCTCAAATGTCCGTTTGATCGCCTGCTTACCACGGCGGAAAACCTGTTTGCTCTGACAGGCCTGCCGACGTTTCCAATTGGTCAGCTGCTTGTTTTCCGGGAAGGACTCCAGCATGGATTCTCAGTTTTCCAGCACAACCCGGTTGACTGTCCGGTTTTGCTGACGAACGGCGATCGTGACGACCGAGTGACCAAGGAACAGGTGACCGCTGTATTTGACCACACCCGGAACCGCAAGCAAATTATGTTTTTCCCGGAATCCGGTCACGAGTCCTCTCTGAAAGGAAATACTGCATTCAGGCAGAGAATTATCGGTCTAGGAGGAATCAGGAGCTGCCGTTCTGGAGTTGCGAAATCGTCAGGTTCCCATAACATCACTTTCCTTCATATTGCAGTAATGGTGTCGGAGTTCGTCCATCAGTCCTGCCGTCCCGATTGAGTGAGTGAGACCAGACGTTGTCGGATTCCATTCGCGTCCAGCATATTGATCATGTCACCATCGTGGTGAAAGACCTCAACCGTAGTCGGGAGTTTTACGTGGATCTCCTTGGCATGGAAGACGTGGCGCGTCCGGATTTTTCGTTTGCTGGCGCCTGGTTTCAGGCGGGGGCGACTCTTTTGCATCTGATTGAAGAACATCCGCAAAGTGGACGGGCCGGTGCGGAAGGAGATCGCGCGCACAACAGTCGCTGTCACCATTTTGCCTTCGAAGTCTCAGATGCCCGGGCGGCGGCTCAGTGCCTGAAGGATCAGGGAGTGTCGCTCGTCCAGGACGCCAAACTGCGCCCAGACGGGGCTGTCCAGATGTTTGTCAGCGATCCGGATGGACACGTCGTGGAATTGTGCACATCGTCGATGTCGGAGGTGTAAATCTGGTTTCAGCGTACGTCGAGGAGCGGGATGGCATGGCGAATGAGTTTGTGTTGACGATGACTGCAGCAAATCGGGCAGGAATTCTGTCGGCCGTGACTCGTGCCATGGCGGAACTGGGCGGTGATCTGCGGGAACTCAGTCAGACTGTTGTCCGAGGCTACTTTACAATAATCTTTTCCGCTGAGTTCCCTGATAACCTGACTGAGGAAGTCGTTCGAGCTCATGTTGCCGACACGTGTCGGCCGTTTGGGATCAATGTGGGGCTGAAGAATCCTGAACAGGATGGACTTCCCGGACCTTCGGTCGATCTTCCCGACATCTACACACTTCGCATGGGGGGCGACAATCATCCCGGGGTTCTGCACGAACTTTCCACTGTGGTCTCCAGGTATCAGGTCGACATAGTTGGCATGCGTGCCGTGAGAGTGCGTCATGGCGACGGATTTGAAATGGTCATGAAAGTTGCAGTGCCCAAGGATTTCGTCATTTCCACACTCATGGCTGCGTTACGTGACGCGGGCCGTGATAACAATATCACCGTGGATGCCCCAGGTACCCAATAAGGTCCGCGACTGCGGCTTTTCCGTGTTCGCCTGCCGGCGTAACGAAAGGCCTGCTTTCACCAAGACCACGCATTAACGCAGTTTTGCAGAATGCGATCGTCCCGGCCCTGCCGCGACGTACTGAATTCCAGCACTGTTGAAGACTGGAATTCCTGACCTGGCTGAAGAATGGTGGTGGGGAATTCCGGGCGGTTGACCGAATCCGGATAATGCTGTGTTTCCAGGCACAGCGCACTGCGCAATGCGTAGGTGTGCTCTCCCTTGCCTTTCTGACCGCTAAGAAAGTTGCCGGAATAAAGCTGTACTGCCGGCTCCGTGGTGCGGATCTGCAGGCGCCGCCTGGAATCAGGATCCGTAAGAACTGCGGCGGTCTTCAATTCCCCGGCAGCGACAGTGTTGAGTACAAAGTTATGGTCATAGCCCAGTGCAGACGTCTCAATGAGTGAGGCAATACGATCGCCGATAACGTGAGGTCTGCGAAAATCCAGTGGAGTTCCTGCCACAGGAACGACCGCTCCGGTTGGAACCAGCGCATCGTCGACAGGTGTGTACCGGTCGGCATTCAGCTGCAGCACGTGGTTCAGTACCGTAGAACTGCCCGCTCCGGACAGGTTGAAGTAGGCATGATTTGTCAGATTGACGGGAGTTGCCTGGTCTGTCGTCGCCCGGTAATCAATCCGCAGCGTATTGGCACTGGATGCCATCGAATAGGTCACGGTCACGTCCAGGTTTCCAGGATAGCCTTCTTCTCCGTCGGAACTCCTGTACCGAAAGACGATCCTCGATCCGCTGTCGTCCGCAAATGACTCAGCCTTCCAGATCACTTTGTCCAGACTGCGTTCGACGCCACCATGCAAATGATTGGGACCATCGTTGGCGGCCAGATCATATTTTTTTCCGTTGAGTGTGAATGATGCGTTGCCGATGCGATTGCAGACTCGTCCCGTCGTACAGCCGAAGTAAGCGTTGGCAGACGACTCGTATCCACTCACATCGTCAAATCCCAAAATCACGTCGTCCGCTGTCCCATCGGCATCCGGCACCTGCAGTTCCACGAGTGTGGCACCATACGTCATCACGTGAGCAATGAGGCCGGAACCACTGCGGAGTGTGTAGAGCTCGACGGCATCTCCGGATTTGGTGATCCCGAACGGCTTCGGAGCAGGGACATCTGCAACAACAGTATCACTGACTGAAATAACGAGCAGCAGACAGACAAAAATTCGCGACATTACAGACTGACTCACTTATTCGGACCTTCTTGGGTACTTCCGGCGGATCGATCGGCCGGTGAGTTTAAATTCTGAACAGCGGCTGCATCACGGTTCCAGCTTCCTGACAGGATTTCTTCAGCAACACGCCGCATTTCTGCACCAGCGTCCGGGTCATACCCGATACGCACATATTCAATTGTACCCTCAGGACTGATGATCAGCGAATGAGGAATTTCACTGACTTGATACTGCGATGCCACCCCCGAGCCACCATCCACTGCCACACGTAAGTTCAGTTCATGCTTCTTCAGGAATGCACGAATCTGCCGAGGAGATTCTTCAATGTTCACAGCGACAAACACAAGCTCCGATTCGTCGAAATGTTTTGTCGCCTCCACATAGTCCGGGAGTGCGGCGATGCAGGGATCGCACCACGTTGCCCAAAACTCCAGGACGACAATTTTTCCGGCCTGTTCCGAAAGACGGAATGTTTCGCCGTCCACCTGAGGCAATTCGAAGTCCGGAGCGGCACGTCCGACCAGTGCTGAACCTGCCGCATTGCCCTCGTCGCCCTTCGCCATATCCCAGTCAGGTTCACACGCATGTCTGGCACGCCACTGACTGTAAGCTGATGTGTCCCTTCTTTGAGCCGGATCGCCAAGGTACAAACGTGAAATTGATATCGCCGGCACACTGCACTGCCCCAGTACAGGAGATTCACCGTAAAGCAGCCCTTCGCTGAGACCGGCCGGAACCATTGAGACCAGAAAGCCACCACTCAGCACCGTCTGCAGCACCGTTGATCGCGCAGGACTCGCGCGTGGTTCTTCGACCGGTTCGCCCGCAGGCTGGATCTTTTCGGGATTCAGGATCCAGATAATCGTTGCCACGCGCTCCCGGGGAAATCGAAACACTTCCAGACGGGACTCGAACTCAACGTGGTCAGAGTGAATGGCAATCAGTCGGCCTCGTAACACATCTCCATTGGGAGCAATCAGCACATGTGTCGGTGGATCGTCACGGCGGAAGCGCGGAATTGTCAATGTAAGCTGACGAGTTTCGTCATCGATATACTTTTGGATGGACGCAGCACTCGGTGGTCCCGTCTCCAGGTTCGAGAGTGTCAGATCACGGACTTTCTCTTTGCCACCTTTGACCCCAAGGTGAGCTCTACCACCAAAGAACCGGCCGTTCCCGGACTGAGACAATTCAAACAGGACACCTGTATTACCGGCCCCGGTCCCTTCCAGAGGAAACTGGTCCACTGCCTTTCCGTTGACAAGAACTTCCATCAGGCCTCGACTTGTGACCAGCTGAATCTCCGCTGTCGCACCATTCGTCTGCACCCGTGCATTCGGATTCTGCACCGCGGCAAAGGGGTTCCGGCCATCAAACCGGTGTGTCACGATCACATTGTTCCCACTGAACATCAACGCGCATGTCGACGTTGTCTTTGGTCGACGCAGGTTGTCGGCAAACAAATGAACTGTCATGGACGTCCAATGATCAAGTGCCCATCGGACCTGGAAACTCAGACGGTCACTGACCATACCATTCTCGTGACCAAAACTGCCTTTTTTCAGTTCGACTGAGTCTCCGTCCTTTCTGATTTGGCCGCGAACTTGCTTCCAGTTCGTATCCGCGAATCCTTTACCGCAGGATTGTCGTATCGATGATAATTCGAGAGCCTTGATATCCCTTGACGGAAATTCCCTTGTGGATGTAAACGGTGACGACAGTCGAACAGCATTATCCGTAATCTTCTCCAGGTGGCAGGGGATGATGTCATTGTTACGCAGATAAATGGTGTCCGGATATTCGTGGGGATCAATCGACACGACAGATGCTTCGATACTTCGTGTGACAACCGCATTGTCACCGGACTGCAGAGCAACTCCTGTGGCTGCCCCTGTTGGTCTCCATGTCACAGGTTGCTCACCAGCATCAACAACCAGATGGCCGTGCAGCAATCGCCCTTCGATGATCAGTTCGTCCGGACCCGTGACATCAGAGACGCCGCCTGAAAATTCCACCAGCTGAATCCCTTCAGGATCCGCGGTGATAGGAGTTGACGACCAGGGCAGCTGAAGAGTAGCTGCTGTTTTCGTCATGCGGACAATATCTCCATGCAGCAGACCACCGTCACGCCACTTGATACATGTGGTCGTCTCAGAGCGTTCCGGCTCGTATTCAGCTTCGACGGCGGACACTTCAAGTGAACCGACGTCTTCAACGGGGATCGTCACGGTGCCGGTCTCACTCCGTAGTATGACTTGACCGTCCGCAATGGATTCCACAACACCGTAACTCACGTGACCCTTGATCTGCTGTACCCCTGTTCGGTCCGCAACAAGACTGCCCAGAGTCGTGCCGTTCCAGCGTTCGACACGCAGATACTGTAAGGTCAACTGACCGCCGCCATTTCGAAGTGACAAAGCCCGTGGTACTCGTTTCGGATTCAGCTTCTTCAGTTCTGCCAGAACTTCACCCCCCGGAGAACAAATCAGCATGCGTCGGGATTCCATATCGACGTACATGAGCAGGTGAATGCTCAAAGTGTCATTCTGCAACCGCCGAATTTCCAGAAAATCATCCTGGTTGCAGACAACCAGTGCATCATCCCATGTCTCGAGCCGCAGCCCGTCTTCGTCACCATGACCCAGTGCCAGTACGAACTCCGGACGTCGATTAAAACCGAGGATGATTTCCACGGCCAGTTTATTTTCACTCCGCAGATTGCGCGTCAGCAGTGCATCAGCTGTCGATGAAGTGAGCGATCCATCCGTCTCTTCACGCCAGTTTTTCTCAACAGCATCTCCAGTCCAGCCCGTCCGACCAGTTGGCCCGAGATAGATGAGTCCGTCATGGTTGATACGTTCAATACCTGCAATCAATTCTCGCGGAATCCGGACATCACCATAACGATCGCTGGCCAGCTCCAGAGTCTGATGATCGAGTGAATGCAAGCTTCCAAACAAGAGGTCACCGTTTTGGAGCACGACCCTGAATGCATCTGTTGTCACAACAGGAACGTCACTCGGCTCAAATGACACAGACGAAAGCACCGAACGCTGCAGCTGCAGTGGAGCGGCGAACAGTCCCGATTCCCAGGTGAGCTCATCAGCAGTGATTTGAGTCAGTCTGCCAGGCAGCGAATCTCCGGATATCCAGTGCAAAACGCCGTTTTGGTCGGCCGCATGGACAGTCCAGCCCGGCAGCAGCATTACGACGACGGCAACGATCGCTGGAGACCAGCGGTTCACTGATGCCGCGAGGCGGACTGACTGCCGTCGGCAGGACATGCGGTGATCATCGTTCATAGATTGGTAAAAACCGGTAGTTCAACGCGAGTGCCAGTAAAGACATTGCAGTGCCATACGCCTGCCCGTGGCTACTCTGAAAGCTGCCGTCCTCATTCTGCATCGATTTCAGCTGGCGCGTTGTCTTTTTATTCCAGCGCTGCCATGCTTGAAAATCAGATTGAAACAGAGCCTGCGCCATATAATATCGAAAGTAAAATGGATAACCGGCCTCACTATGTTCGATGTTGAGTGCGACCTGTTTGGAAACTGCTTCATATTCACTGAGGTTCTTTCGACGGCCTATCGACATCACCAGCGACGAAACTGCCTGCAGGTTCTTTGAACCTCCCAGGCCACCAACGCCGCCAGAGTAGCCAACTCCGCCCTGTTTCGATGTCATCTTTTGAAAATATTCCAGCGCTTTGTCGATACAGTCATCGGGCACCCGGACTCCCGCGTTACGAGCTGCCAGAAGCCCCATCAGAACAGCACCGGAAACGGATGTGTCAGCATCCGATGAATCGGGAGTGTACCTCCACCCTCCCCATCGATTTTTCTTCTGCGCTGTCACGGCGCAGCGGACCGCCAGCTCCAGTGCTTCGCCGATTGTACGTTGACCGGCATTGTCTTCGTTTTCCCACAGCAACTCCTCATCCACCGCACCGTAAGCTTCAGCCAGCCCGAGTGTGGCAAAACCATGCTGATACATGCTGCCCGGTAAGTAACCGGTTGATGCCTTCTGCTGGCGGACCATGTAGCGAATAGTTTTGCGGATGTTCTCACTGTAGCGACCAAAATTGGGATCCTCACCGCTCGCCAGAAAGGCCATGATGGACATGCCGCAGATGCCGGTATCACCGACACCATGCCCGGAAGAAGTCCCTGCCCAGTTACCAGTGTCGGTTTGGTTGTCCGTCAACCATTCCAGACCTCGGGTGTAGATTGCGTCCACTTCGCTCGGAACCTGGGCACCAAATCGGATTTGTGGATTCTGGGCCTGCAGCACCGGAGTGCCCTTAGGAATGAGCAGCAGCAGAATTATCCCCATGATTCGGCGGGGGAAGAATGTGAGGTAACCTGGCATTTGGAATGGATTTCATATCCGAACGTATTGAAGCTGTTGTCCGTGCCCATGCATTCGGGGATCACAACACGTTTTACGCCATGAAACCCGACAGCCTTTAAGAATACTACAAAAGCCCGCCCAGCTCAGTAGGGTTCAGCCGGACGGGTCCTGGTTCAATGAAGTCGATTCCCAATCTCAACGGCCTTGAAAAAATCTTCCAGACCATCTCGAAATTCTGCGGGTAACCGGTCGTTGGTTGTCCCGGTGGCCTGCTGGATGTCTCGCGATTTAATATGGGCGTTCGGATCCACTCCTGGTCCGTGGAGGGCCAGTGCGACCGTTTCCGTGTCACCGCCACCTCCATCACCCGGTGAGGATCCACCTCCTCCACCGCCATCTGGATTGCGGCGTTTTGACTGCAGCAGCAGTTCAATTACTTCCGTTTCTGCTGCAATCACACCCGCATCAGTTGTCGGTCGTGCCAGGAGGCTGGCTGCGTCCAGCATGGCAGCCACCGCCATCCCTGCGATACTTAACTCTTTGGCAAACTTACGATCACCGTTGGGAATTGCCCGGATGTCATCCAGCACACCGCGAGTACGCTCGTGAAGTGTACTTTGAGTTTCGTACAGTCGAGCCACAGACCGTTCATACTCTTTTCTCTCAATAGCCGTCCTGGCGGTCTCGGCAGCACGAGTTTCATCGCGCAGGTCAATTTCTCCTTCCAGGATTCGCATGATCTCCAGCACAATCGATGGTGGCAAACTGTTGCCCTTGCAGCCTTGGGCGGCACCGCTTTTCGATGCCGAAACCAACTCCTCGGCCCAGCGATCCAGTGTATCGGCCCAGAATTCCACTCGAGAGATCGAATCGCCGCTCTGATTACTGCGGACCCGTGTGCCCAGCAGACCCAATTTTGAAACAATCTGCATCGCGGCCATTTCGTCGGCAATACGCCCGAATTTTTCTTCTTTGCAGCGGCTGTAGTAGGCTTCCATGTCCGACTTAATCAGCCAAACCAACTGACTCTCTTTTTCTTCGCGAACGGCAATCCGTTCAGCTTGTTCCCGTTCATGGTCTTCAAGATTGATCCGACTGACGCCGAATCCTTTCAAGAGTGTTCTGTTGAGATCTGCGGCCATCTCCAATTGCCGCCGCGAGGCCGCTTTAAGCCGTTTAACGAATGTACTGTTGTCCAGATCGTCCATAATCTTCTGCAAATTCCCGCGGACTCTTTCAAACTCTGCCAGCAGATCGGCCTGTTCTTCGACAGCCTGTTCGATCGCAGGACTGATTTCCTTCTGTTGCTGCCCCTTGTTGTCTTTGAGGCCTCCCTGAAGAGTCGTCGCTGGTAACCCGAATTTCGCTGAAGCTGGTGCAGAGTGTTCTGGTTTCTCTTCTTCTTCACCTGGTGGTATCACCGGGTTGTATCCGGTTTCCTTGTCGACCAACGATGGAACAGCCGGCCCGTCCTTCTTTTTTCTGCCGGCAAACCCAGGTGAACCCTGTGGAGCCGAGCGGTTGTTACCGGCCAGGAGATCAGACTTCGATTTCCTGGACAGCGACGAACCGGATTTCGGCGTCTGGGAGTCTTTGGTCTGACTGGCTTCGGTCAGTAGATCCGCGACCGACGGCATCTTGTTTTCAGCTATAACCTGCAGCTGCTTCAGCGCCTGGGCAAATGTTTCCAGGTGCCCTGCCAGCATTTCCGGGTTTCGCATCGCCTGACGAATCAACAGGTCACCCTGATCGGTCACCTGAGAAAGGCGATGAGCATTTGCTCGTTCGGATGCGGCCTGCTGCTGAATTTGCTGCTGGTTTGGACGGCTGCGTAATTCATTGACATCCATGCGCCGCAATTCTCGGTTAGCATCGTGCAATCGCATTTCCTGTTCGTAAACGTCGTCCGCCCGGCTGACCCACCGACGCAGTTGTTCACTGATCCACACTGCGTGGTCTTCCGGAGACAGTACATGCAAAACAAATGCCGGCGAATACACACGCCCTCGTTCTGTCTTGTAGTCTTCCGCCCAACCCCTCATTTTCAGAGGCTGTGGACGAACATTGTCAGATTCAGCACAGAACGTGGCCTGGGTACTCAGAGACAGTTTCTCCGGAGATCCCGCCTGGACGACCTTATCTGCTTTGTCCGGTGTTGGGTTGTACAGCGGGTCCCGGATCCCGTTCCATTCGAGACCCATGGACCGCACGCCAAAGTCATCACTGGCACTCACAGAAAATGTAATCACGTCGGTGGAAAGCACCACATGCATCGGATCGTCCTGGATACAAAACACCTGAGGCGCGGCATCGTCGACAGCTCGAATGTTCAATGGGAATGGTTCGCGTGATACCAATCCGAGGTCATCGGCCCATTCGAATCTGAGTGTCGAAGAATCGGATACCTCCAGACCGGACGTGTGGATTGTCATACCATCGACTGTTGCGAACCCCGCAGACACCGTGGCTTCCGACAGGTCACGCGATATTTCTGCCTCGAAAGTGATATGGGCGCCTTTCACAACCGAAATCGCGCCACCACGTATGTCCTGCGTGAGTGGTCTGGTGTACTCCAGATATTTGGGCAGCATGATGCTGGCCGTCATTGCGGTGAGTTCCGGACGCGTGACCGGTCGAACGCCTACTGTCTCCCGGACATCTCCAATTCGCAAGTTGAGGTTATCGTTGCTGATAAAAGGCGGCAGTGAGAAAGCATATTTGGCCTCACTCCGGGCGACTGACACTGCTGGATGATTATCCAGAAGAATTTGGCCGGATGCCGGTGACCACTGCGTTTCGCTCATGAGCCGCACTGTCAACTGAAATCCTTCACCGTACGGGACAACAATACTCTGAGGCAGTTCTTCAATCTGCGCAAATGTATAACGCTCAATATCTCGCCATGGCATCATCCATCGTCCCACGGCATTCCATGCAGCCTCAGGGACCGTGGCGATGGCAGCCAAAAGCAGCAGCATTGGCGCTGCCGCGGCGATTGCCCAGTGTCGATTACGTGGGCTGGGAACTGCATTGCCGAAATCTCGACTGCGTACGGCAGCATCGACCTGTTCAATCGCCGCGGCCGCCAGCGCGTGACTTTCTCCGAGGTCCTGCTCTCCGTTCGCGAGCTCGACAACTCCCAGCAACTGATCTCCCAGTGCCGGGTACTGCTGGCTGAGCAATCGAGCGACCTGCTGCATTGAGCGGGTGCCCCATACCCAGCGATGAATTCGCAGTGGAAAGAACAGACCGAACCCAAGTGCTCCGGCAATCAATATGGCAAGTCGAACCGGTGCCGAGGTATCACAAAATCGGTCACTTCCAAATACAACTGCACAGGAAATCATCAGGCCAAACAGACCCGCAAAAATCCCTTCGGCCACTTTGATGCGACGGACCTGTTTCCGAAACTCCCACAGTTTGGACTGAGTTGTTATGGGTAAGCGGACTTCCTGTACGGACATTCGCAGGACTCCACAACCATGAGTGGACGACAATCGGTGACCTGTAACTGCTGCAGAGTATAAACACTGGATTCGTACCACGGGAGATTCGTTTTCCGGCTTCGGATCTGATCGGCAAAATTGCAGATTCACTCAACAAATTCACTTGTCCGAGCAATCATGAATGGAATGAGATAGTCTGCAAACATTGTGAGCTGCGTGATTCCTCATGCCGCTGAGCCGGAATTCCCAGGAAGGCGAACACGACGTATGGACTGGCAAAAACGACGGTGCTGCATCGCTGCCGTGAGCAGAATGCTGGTTGCAGTGTGTTTGGCAGACTTTGGAGTAGCGGCCTCACTGATGTCTCGAGGCAATACGACGAACAAATTCTGCAGGGAGCGACCTCATTTTTCACGGCAACGCTGGACCGCAAGCTCCGTCTTGATGATGATCAGGTTGAGCGTTTGACAAAACTTATGGAAGCATCCGAGCCACATTCCGTGGCTACCCAATAGTTCTATTTCCTTGAAATTTCCATATTGGCACCGACAATAGCTCGTGTGGATGAGGACCTGCTGAACAATGTGTTCAATGAGCCGCAAAAAGAATTCTGGAAACAAATCAGGGCTCCGTTTCGTTTCCAAGGGAAAGGTTCGGCCACGTTTGCCACACAACACGGCGGCATGCAGTTGATATTAACTTGTCCCAGTGAACAAAGAGGTAATGCGCCCGCAGCAGTTTTTTTTAGATTCTGAATCAGAAGGAGTTCGACCACGCATGTGGACTCGCCACCCGATGAAATTGCGCGGTACGTTCTTCTTCACTGGCGTCCTATTGCCTTTTGTCACAGAACCAGCAATTCTATGTCCACGACAGCTGAAGCTCCTGCCGATCTGCATTCCGACGATGTTGCGGCGATTGACGAACTTCGCACGATCTGGCACCGCCTGCGCAGCGAACTGCGCAAAGTTATCGTGGGCCAGGATAATGTGATTGAACAACTGGCCATATCGCTGTTTGCGCGAGGGCACGCGCTGCTCATGGGCGTGCCCGGGCTGGCCAAGACCCTGCTGATCAGTCGTCTGGCTGAAACAATGTCACTGAGTTTCAGTCGCATTCAGTTCACGCCTGACCTGATGCCAATGGACATCACAGGCACAGACATTCTGCAGGAAACTCAGGAAGGTCGCCGCGAATTCGAGTTCGCCAGGGGACCTGTGTTTGCCAACATCGTACTTGCCGACGAAATCAACCGAGCGCCTTCCAAAACTCAGGCCGCGATGCTCGAAGCCATGCAGGAGCATCGAGTGACGGTGGTTGGCCGCACGTACACACTGGATCCGCCATTTTTCGTGCTGGCGACACAGAACCCGGTTGAACAGGAAGGCACATATCCATTGCCGGAAGCGCAGCTGGATCGCTTCATGCTCCTGATCAATGTGGATTATCCGTCTCGAGACGAAGAAATCGACATTGCGAGGACTACGACAGGGAACGATTTACCCCGGCTGGAAACAGTCATTCAGGCCTGCGATGTCCTGCGATTTCAGCAGCTGGTTCGACGAGTGCCAGTCCCGCAGCATATTTACGAGTTTGCGGTCGATCTGGTTCGCCGCACCCGTCCGTCCATCCATGAGTCTCCAGACTGGCTGAAACCTCTGGTATCCTGGGGAGCCGGGCCGCGTGCTGTACAATACCTGGTTTTGGGTGCTCGGTCCCGAGCGGCATTGAGCGGAAGTTACATGGCTCGCATGGAAGATGTGCTTGCTGTCGCTCGCCCGGTTCTGACTCACCGAGTACTGACGACATTTAATGCGGAGTCTGAGGGAATCAGCAGTATTGATGTGATTCAGCGGCTGGTGGATGAATTACAGTCGGAACTTAACGCCTGATTTCCTGTCTGCACGTGCTGCCGTTCGTTATGGCAGGCTGTTTCAATTCTCAACTCTCGTTAGTTTTCCATGCGACATTTTATCGACCCGCAGGTCGTCTCCCGATTGTCAGGGCTCGTACTGGATGCACGCATCCCTATGGTGGGAAGCGTATCCGGCCGGCATCGCAGCCTGACTCGAGGGTCCAGTCTGGAGTTCTCAGAATATCGCAAATATGTCCCCGGTGATGACACTCGCCGCCTGGACTGGCGCGCCTGGGGTCGCAGCGACCGCTTTTATATCAAGGAATTCGAAGCCGACACCAACCTCCGCCTGTGTCTGGTGGTCGACGTCAGTGGCTCGATGGGCTATGGACCTCAGGGTCAGCAGCAGAATGGTTCCACAAAACTCGACTTTGCTCGGTACCTGTGCGGAACTCTGGCATACCTGGCAGCCGGCCAGGGAGACGCAGTCGGATTGTCATGTGCTGGTGCCAGCTGTCAACTGGAAATCCCTCCGCGCCGCAGCGCCGCTCATCTGAAACATATACTCGACAAAATGGCGGACATGAAGGCCCAAGGAGACACGGGTTTACCGGAAACGCTGCATGCCGTGGCTGAAAAAGTCTCTCAACGGGCTTTGGTCGTGATTGTCTCAGATCTGTTCACTGACCCCGACGAACTCCGCAATGCATTTCAGCATCTCAGATTTCGTCGGCATGACGTGGCTGTGTTTCACCTGCTGGAACAGAATGAGCTGGACTTTGAATTCGATCGTCCGATCAGATTCGTTGATCTGGAAGGAGCGCCACCGATGCTGGTCGATCCCACAACGATGGCCAGGCAATATCGAGACACTGTCCGGAGCTGGCTGAAAGAAATTACTCAAATCGTCCGCAATTCACTGATTGACTACCACCGCGTGAACATCGAAGAACATTACGCCGATGTGCTGGCCCGCTTCCTGCTGGCCAGAATGAAATAGGCTTGTCAATGATTCAAAAGTCAGTTTCGCACAGCGAATTGACTTCCGAAGTACTGAACACTGAACATTAAAACCCCGTGACTTTCCTTCAGCCATTTCTTCTGTTGGGCCTGCCTCTGGTCGGTCTGCCGATTTTGATTCACCTGGTAAACCAGAACCGGTATCGCACGGTGCATTGGGCCGCAACGATGTTTCTCATCCGGGCGAAACGTATGGCGCGCGGGATGGCTCGTCTGAGGTACCTGCTCATTCTGCTGTCACGTATGCTGGCGATCGCGGCGCTGATATTTGCCATCAGTCGTCCGATGGCCGGCGGTTGGCTGGGTTTGACGGCGGGAGGTGCGCCGGAAACAACTCTCGTGCTGCTCGACCGGTCTGTCAGCATGGAGGCACATGACCCGAAGACTCGGCAATCAAAACGTGAAACAGCTCTGCAAAAGCTGTCAGAACTGATCCGGAGTGTTGGTCGCAATACCGAACTGGTCCTGCTGGACAGTGTGTCGTCGAGTCATCGTCAGGTTGATTCCCCCGCTGATCTGCTCGATCTGCCTCAGACAGGTCCCAGCGACACGGCGGCCGATATACCGGCCCTGCTGCAGCAGGCAGCAGAGTACATTGCCACCAATGAAACTGGTCGCACAGACATCTGGGTCTGTTCCGACCTGCGCAAATCTGACTGGAATCCGAACGGGGGGCGATGGGAGGGCGTCCGCCGACAACTGGAGCAACGTGAAGGGATTCGGGTCTTTCTGCTGGTGTATCCGGATGAAGCCAAAGACAACCTGTCGGTGAGTGTCAGTGGGGTGCATCGTCGAGCGACTTCCGAAGGCGCTGAATTGCTGATGGATATTCGTGTGAATCGTACCACGGATTCAGAACTGGCAATCAATGTGCCACTGAGTCTGGTCATTGACGGGGCACGTTCCACACTGAATATCTCAGTCGCCGGCAGCGAATTTGTCCGCAACGGCCATGCGATTCCCATCGACCGGAAGTCAACGTCCGGCTGGGGGCGTATTGAACTTCCCGATGACGCCAACCGGTCCGACAACATTTACCGCTTCGTCTATGCCGAATCACCTGTGCAGAAAACTGTGGTAGTATCTGACGACGCTGGCAGTGGTGAATACCTCCGGCTCGCGGCCAGCACGTCGAGCGACCGAAGCCGACTGGCCGATGCGCAGATGCTGACATCGAACCAGGCGGAAACGATTGACTGGAACCAGACAGCGCTGCTCATCTGGCACGCTCCGCTGCCGTCCGGGCGGATGGCTCTTCAAATCGAAGAGTTCGTCAATTCCGGTCGGTGCGTATTGTTCTTTCCTCCTGATACTCCAACGTCGAAGGTATTGTTTGGCTGCCGCTGGATGAATTGGCAAACAAACGAGACTCCAGTGAAGATTGGTCACTGGCGTCCGGAAGCAGATCTGCTGGCCAGCACACGCAGCGGATCGCCACTCCCGCTTGGCGAACTGAATTTCTACCGCCACTGTGAAATACAGAGCGAACGTACAAGTGTCCTCGGTTCACTTGACGGCGGTGACAGCCTGCTGCTGCGTGCATTGTCGGACCATGGAGCGGTGTATTTTTTCAGCGCACTGCCTGGTACGCGTGACTCTAATCTCATCGATAACGGAGTTGTCTTTTACGTCATGATTCAACGGGCACTCGCCAGAGGCACTGCAGCGTTGGGAAATGCCTGGCACCTCGAATGTGGCGGTTTGACCGCATCAACCGTGATCGACTGGCAGCCCATGGATGATCTTTCCGAGGAGGTGCTCGTATCATCGCGAAGTTTCCAGGCCGGTTTGTATTCCCTGGATGACGTTCGATACGCTCTCAATCGGCCGCTGTCCGAGGACTCACCACAGACTGTCGGCGGCGAAGTTGTGGACTCCCTGTTCGAGGGACTCGACTTCACTCGCCTGACCGATGCTGCGGGCAGCAGCGTGTCTCTGGCCAGCGAACTGTGGCGCATGTTCCTTTTGATTATGATTATAGCCCTGATAGCCGAAGCCATGTTGAGTCTTCCTGAACGTCGGTCGAAGACGTCATCCGCTGCCCCCGGCACATCGGATGCTGCTGCCGACTTTGCAGTCGCCGGCCAGTCAGGTTCTGCTCCCATGAGACCTTCCCTATGACGTTTTACTGGACGCCGGCATCATTGACGCTCTCGGTGATCATCATGATCATCGCAGCGGTCTGCTGCTTCGTCGGCTGGAGTCGCAGCGGGTTCGCACGATCCATAGGGATGCTGGAAGGCTTCCGTATTCTCCTGATCACATTGGCCGTGTTTTCTCTGAACCAGCCGGAGATCACCGAACTGGTTCGCCCGGATGACCAGCCGGTGCTTGTGGTGATGCATGACCAGTCGCACAGTATGGAAACACGGGATGTACTTCCGTCGAGCAGCGGGAAATCAGTGACTCAGCCGGTCTCACGTGCAGAAGAGGCGCGCCTGCTGCTCAGCGATGATGTGTGGGATCCTTTGAAACACCGCCTCAAAATCGTGGCAGAACCGTTTTCATCGGAGCTTGCCGAGCCAGCAGCAGGCACTGACCTCAACTCAGCCCTCGCATCCCTCAGCAATCGTCACCCGGAACTTCGTGCCGTCGTTCTGTTGTCTGACGGGGACTGGAACACCGGCAAGTCTCCGTCATCCGCCGCCACGGATTTGAGAATGCAGAACACCCCGGTGTTCTCCGTGGGTATGGGCAGTGAAGACCGGCTTCCGGATGTTGAGCTGGTCAGTAACAGCGCTCCCACCTTCGGATTGGCAGGTAAGTCAGTACGAATTCCATTTCGATTGTCAAACTGGCTGGCCCGTGACCTGGCAATTGTTGTCACCGTCAGTGGAACTGGCGGGGATGTTGTCGAGAAGACCGTGCATGTCCCGAGCATGGGACAGTCAAATGACACCATCGCCTGGAAGCCGAAGAAAACCGGTAACTACGATCTCACCGTATCCATCCCGGTGATTCCTGAAGAAACTCTTAGGGACAACAACGAAGTCAGTCTGCCGATCAACATCCGCAACGAAGCGCTGCGTGTGTTGGTTGTGGAATCATTTCCACGTTGGGAATACCGATATTTGAGAAACGCTCTGGAGCGCGATCCCGGCATCGAAGTGAATTGTCTGCTGTTTCATCCCGGCCTGGATCACGTGGGAGGAGGGAGAGGCTACCTGGACCAGTTCCCTGACAATAAGACGCTGTTTCAATACGACGTAGTTTTCCTGGGTGACGTTGGAGTCACCGCGAAACAACTCACGCTGGATGACTGTGAGAATATTCGACAACTGGTTCGCAGTCATGCGGGCGGACTGGTTTTGCTGCCCGGATTTCGTGGGCAACAGGACACGCTCCTGACCACAGCGCTGAACGAACTCTGTCCTGTCGTGTTCGACCCGACGCAGCCACGCGGGATCGGTGCCACAGAGCCTGCGCGATTTGCTCTTACAGAATCTGGGCGTCGCAGTCTGTTGACACGACTGGAAGCCGATAATGAACGTAATGAAGAGATCTGGCGTTCATTGCCTGGTTTTCAGTGGTACGCAGCCACGATACGAGCCCGCATTGGTACGGATGTACTCGTGACACACGATTCCGAATCGACGCGTTTTGGTCGTGTTCCACTGATTGCGACGCGGACATCCGGTACCGGAAAAGTTCTGTTCATGGGTACGGATGGTGCCTGGCGCTGGCGAAAGGGAGTGGAAGACCTGTACCACTACCGCTTTTGGGGACAGGTGGTGCGCTGGATGGCGTACCAGCGCAATATGTCTCAGGGAGAATTCATGCGACTGTTTTATTCGCCTGATCGTCCGGAAACTGAAAACGTTCTGACACTGAATGCCAACGTCATGAAGACGAACGGAGCGCCGCTGCGCGATGGTACAGTGGCCGTCCAGATTCGCACTCCGTCCGGTCAGACCGATTCCGTACGACTGGCTTCGACCGGTGATGACTCCTGGGGCCTGTTCACAGGGTCATTCACACCGACAGAAGGCGGTCAGTATCAGTTGCTCACCACCTGCATGGAAACCGGCGCACGTCTGGAAACCGTCATTTCGGTCCAGAGTCAGGAGCGGGAACGAACCGGGCAGCCGGCTCGTTTCGACGTGCTGAAAGAAATCTCAGAAATCAGTCGCGGCAGTCTGACACAGATTGCTGATATCGAAGAACTGGTGAAGGAACTGTCCGCGTTGCCGGTACCGGAGCTGACGACGCGACGTTTTCGCATCTGGAGTCATCCGCTGTGGGGGGGTCTGCTGATCCTGCTGCTGGGCGGATTCTGGTCTGCCAGAAAGCTTGCCGGACTGGCCTGACTGCTGCGCAACGATTCATGGCTTGTACCACCAGAGTCCCCCGTCGTCTCTTCCTGTTGAATATTCGGCACGGCCAACGCGGTGGGGGTCGGAGAGCGGGGCCTGCACGGGACCAACAATCGTCCGTCACGGAACAATGATTCTGCCCTTGTACTGAATCAACCCAGGACGTCCACGGACTTTGACCTGAGTGCTCTGGATGCCGGGCGTTTGATTGCGAATTAACGCCGGTTCTCGTTTAATTCTCCTGTATTAAGCTCAACAGGATCGGGAGACAACGATGAAATTCTACCTGGCTGGTGAATGGCAGGAGCGCGACAACACGATCACAGTATCCAATCCCTTCAGTGGAGAAGTGGTCGATACTGTCCCGGTCGCATCTTCGGCCGATGTTGAACAGGCTCTGACTTCAGCAGTTGAAGGTGCCGCGACCATGGCTGCCGTCCATGCCTATGACCGCTACGTGATACTGCGCAGGACGGCGGATCTGATGCGTGAACGAGCCGACGACCTGGCTCGCACGATCAGTATGGAAGAAGGAAAGACTCTTGCTGAATCAATTGGTGAAGTCGATCGCTCGGCTCAGACAATGGAGCTGAGCAGCGAAGAAGCAAAACGGCTCGGCGGTGAGTTTCTGCCACTCGACGGAGGCAAGGGTACGGAAGGCAAAATGGGATTCACGCTGCGAGTCCCCTGTGGAGTCATCGCTGCCATCACGCCGTTCAACTTTCCATTAAATCTGGTTTGCCACAAAGTTGGCCCGGCGCTGGCAGCCGGAAACTCCGTCGTGTTAAAGCCTGCCAGCGACACACCACTGGTGGCGTTAAAACTGGTGGAGATTCTTCTCGAAGCAGGTGTGCCATCGTTGGCAATCAATTGCATCACGGGAAGCGGGCCAACTGTCGGCAGCGCAATCTGTGCCGATCCCCGCGTTCGCAAGATCAGTTTTACGGGCAGCCAGGAAGTCGGCGAACAGATCTGCAAAGTTGCAGGTCTGAAACGCGTGACGATGGAGCTCGGATCCAACAGTCCGCTGATCGTCATGCCGGATGCCGATATGGAGATGGTGACGAAAGCGACACTGGCGTGTGGCTACGCAAACGCCGGTCAGGTCTGCATTTCAGCTCAGCGGCTGATTGTGCTGGACGAAGTCCACGATGAACTGATCGGAACTCTCAAGCCGGGAGTCGAAGCGATTTCGGCAGGTGATCAAATGAGTGACGCCACACAAATGGGGCCGATGGTGCGTACTCAGGATGCGGAACGGGTTCACACCTGGATCAGTGAAGCCGTCAGCGCAGGCGCTCAGCTGGTTTGCGGTGGCGATCGCGACGGCGCCGTAATCCAGCCTGCTTTGCTGGACCGGGCGACACCGGATATGAAGGTTGTGCGCGAAGAGGTATTCGGACCGGCCGTTGCCGTGTTGCGGGCGTCGAACATCGATGACGCCATCCGTATGGCTAACGATACAAACTATGGGCTCAGTGCCGGCGTGTTTACTCAGAACATCGATACTGCCATGAAGTTTGCCCGACATATTTACAGCGGCAACATCCACATCAACTGGGGCCCGATGTGGCGGACAGACCTCATGCCATATGGTGGCCTTAAGGACAGCGGTCTCGGCAAAGAAGGCCCGAAATACGCAATCGAAGAAATGACGGAAATGAAAACCGTGGTCATCCATACCAAAGAATGAACGTTCGATTGATCCGCAAGCCCAGATGGATCTGCAGCCTGCCCGGCATCCCGTACACCGAACCGGATTCTTTCAGAACAGTGAACGCCTGAGCGTCCTTTGGCCGGAACGGTTTTCAGCCTTATACTCTATGACCATGAACTCCGCTGACAACCCGGAGCCCGCTTATAGGTATTACCGACTATGATAACCAAAGATGAACTGATCACAGAAATCCATCGTGTTCGAGAATACAGCAACAGGATCATTCACAACATTGATGTCTCTGACTGGTTCCGGCAGCCGGAGCAAGTCACCCATGTTGCATGGCAGGTCGGACACATGGCGGTGGCCGAGTACGGACTGGGATTGAAACGTATTCTGGATGACACCCGGGATCACAAATCGCCTCTTCCCGACAGCTATTTCACCCTGTTTGGCAAGGGGTCTGTACCTGACAGTGACCCGATCGCCTATCCGGCTCCCGACCGGATCCTTGATGTTTTCGATACCGTTCACCAGGTGGTTCTGGAAAACCTGAAACACGTTCCCGATGCCCAACTTGATCAGCCTGTCGAGGGCACGCACCCGATGTTTACTGACAAACGGGGCTGCCTGAGATGGCTGATGCAGCACGAATTTTCCCACGCCGGCCAGCTTGGACTCCTGCGCCGGCAACTGGGCCATGCTCCGCTGTGGTAGTATGTGTCCTGTTCTCTGGTGATGTTGACCGCCTTCATGATTCTGCTTATCCCCGGTCTTCATCAGCGCCACTGGCAGTCCATGTGACTTACGATATCCCGCAGAGCCTTCCGGTGTCGTCCGGCACTCGATACGGACATCCCAGGAACCCGGCATACCGCCCAAGCACCCCTGAAATGCCAACGGATCCTGTTGTACACCCGTCAGCTCTTTTCGCTGGCCGCGCTAAGGGATTCAGCGCCAGGTCATTCCGGACGCACGCATCGACTGACACGGTCAATGCAGTTCTCAAAGCAAAGTCGCAGGAAATAAAGAGGCAGCGTTCAGTCTCAACGCCTGCCCGATGCAAACTCTCCGGAGAAGATCACCTTCCCGAACAACTCCGGCCCCCAGAACGAGCCGGTTTTCGCCAGGGTGTCTGCCCACTGGCTGTAATGACAACTTCCGTCCGGCATATAGGCATGGCGATTCGGATTGAGTTTCCAGATGTCATTTGGCCTGGGCGGAAGACGGATCGAGGCATCAGAGAAATTTTCAAATGGAATAGCCATTTCCGTCGACCACGAACGGTCCGTGTCCTCGTGGTTGTTGAGTGTGCCGTCAATCGTCACCGCGACTTTTACTCCCTGAGAATCCCACGATAACTCTCTGGCATTTTTTTTTGTCCTGCCGAAATTTTTCTTCTGGATCCTTTTCCCGTTTCTGTCAAATTTCTCATCGTACAATGCTGCATGTGCGTTCGAATAGAAAGCGAAATGGCGATCCGGTTTCTTGATGTTTGGGGTGATGTAGACTTCCACACTGTCATCTTCGTAAATACGGCCGTCACGATCGTTGTGTATACTCAGCAGAGACCTGTCTTCGCATACATACGAAAAATAAAGATATTCATCATCCCAGAGTATTTTGAAAACGGTTTGCTCTTCCTGTCCCGTTTTCTTTTCCAGCAGCCCAAACACGAAGTCGCCGGCGCCTTTCGAGTTTTTCCAATCCTCCTCGTCAACCCGACCATCAATGGTGATCTTTGACCTCGCGCGGTGAATCACGTACGTCGGTACTTCCTCGACAGCAGCCTGCTTTGATTCCTTTGTTTCGTCGGCGCCGGTCCCGCCGACCAGGAAAATGTACAGGACACCAAACAGGCAAAGTTGACGAGAGAACAAGCGTTTCATGGCAGGTCCTTCACAAAGATCTCACTGGCGAATATCTGTCCATCATCATATGACACCGGTGATTCTAACACAGACTCCAAAGATCAAGGCGATTACTTAGTTTTCTGCCGTGAACCCGGGTGCTGTTTTCGAGAGGAACGTTTGACCACATTCGCGCCGTCAAGGAGGCTCGCACTCGCCGCGATTTCTCAGAAAGCAATTGATGACCTCTTCCTGCGCAGAGAAGCGAGAGGGAAAATCAACTGCAACCTTTTTTCCGGGCCCTTTTTAATGTCCCACCGCTGAATCAATGACTGACCTCACAACCATGCATCTTCAAACCCGCCAGGAGAATGCTGACAACCGGCCGGATCTGTGACCTCCTGAATGTCCTGCGAAAGTGTGCTTCAGGAGTGTGCAGAGTCCTGAAGGCCAGTGATCACGTATATTGACTGGCAATTTGTCTGGAATCATAACCGCAGGACCAAATATCCTGGGTTGTCCCAGGTACTGATGAACCAAAGCTCGCTTGCTTAGTGTTCTACTATCATGGAAACAGGCCAGCTTTCAGGAAAAATCTATTCATGAAAAAACACCAGTCTCTTGCCAAATCGTCCTTTTACAGTGCGGTTGTAACAGGTGTTGTCTGGTATGTCGTCAACGGTTACGGCGAGGGCTGGTGTGAACGTCAGCCATTCCCGCTGAATCACTGGTTTGCCTGCGTGGTGATTGCCGCATTGCTTGTGGCGATCAGTGTTCAGGTCTCCGCAATGGTGCGCCGTAACCGCCGGTTGTCTATGGAATCGGCTGCCGGGCTGCTGGGGCTGTCATTTGAATCATCGGTTACCAAAAGCCAGCTTGGGCGACCGCATTCGCTGAGGGTTTTTGATCACTGGGATCAGGGCCTGAATCTGATGCGGGGCGTCGTAAACAATATGGAAGTGGCTATTTTCGACTTGCATAAAAAGATCGGATCGAACAGAAGAATTGGAGAAACCAGTCACAAAACTTTTAGAGAAGAACGTCAGACTGTGTTTATTTTCCAGCTGCCCCGGTCGAGTGAGTTTCGGATGCAGTTGCTCCGCAAACGCGATCTCTCATTTCGTATACGTATGATGGGATATGATGGAGTCAAAATTAATCCGGACGGGGATACAGCATCAGAGGCCGTGCGTCAGTTAGTCGAGCAATTCAATCGTGATGTGATGGTCACACAGGGCTGGAGTGACCGCGCCGTCAGCACTTCGGCTGACCGGATCGCACCGGAGGTTTTCCTGGCGGGTGTGGAAAAATACGTCAGCTTAAAACTGATGCGTCACCTGTTGTCGTCGGCGGGGTGGAATCTGGAACTGGGCGAGTCACATGTGGCAGTCTGGATGCAAAACAAGCTGCAGGCGCCGTCTGCAATTCGACATCTGCTTTCTGAAGCCCAGGAGGTCTGTCGGCTGTTGTCTGTTAACACAGCGTCGGACCGTGGGACAAAACTCACCGCCAGCGGCGTAACTTCAGCGGGAGAAGAAATTCCATTCAAGTCATTTGCCTGGATTGCCGTAGGTGGGTGCCTGGGAATGGTGACAGCGGTGGTGGTGATGATCCCGTTGTTTCTGCTGTTTGTCGAGACATCTCCCTGGCTCGTATTTGCGTTTCCTGTCACAGCGATGGTTTTGATGATTGTCGGCGTGCGAATCGCCGTTGTGTTACAGAATAAATAACCCCCCCCCCCGGTTCAAAAACTCTCGGGATCTGATGTGTTATGCAGCGACTCTGCGCCATTACATTAATTGCTGTCTGCCTACTGGTCCTGTTGAGCAGCAGTCAGACGGTCAGTGGTGAGGAACTCTTTTTCCCGGTGGATTCCCGCCGGGCCCGGGCATATCTTGCCATCCCCAGCGGGGACGGTCCGTTTCCAGCCGTGGTTTTCCTGCATGGAGGCCTGGGGTCGAGAATTGGCGGCGACCCTGCTGCTGTTGCTGACGCTCTGGCTGATGCCGGGTTTCTGGGGTTTGCTCCGATCAGAGGGAGCGCTCTGGCGATGAAGGAGAGTGTTTTGGAGACAGCGGCAGCCCTCAGTTTCGTAACAGGCTTAAGAAAAGCCGACAGCACACGATTGGCCATTGTCGGGTTTTCTCGTGGCGGTCTGCTGGCTTTCATGTCGTCAACAGCGCGACGAGACCTCAAAGCTGTTGTGCTGCTGGCCCCTGCCCGAGGCAGAGGGGCGCTCCGTCGATCTCTCGTCCACGCCAAAAACGTATCAGCGCCGACATTGATACTCGTGTCAAAAAACGACAACCGGCAGGCAGACCACGTGAGTATTGCCCGCCAAATTCATGCGTCCCTCCAACAGTCTGAAAAACAGACAGAACTGATCATCTATCCACCCTGGGAAAATGACGGACACCGTTTGTTCTTTAAGGTCCGGCCATCGTACTGGAAGGACGTGCAGAAGTTTCTCACAGTGCATTTGAATCGCTGATACGGGAACGGACAGCGGGATTCACCAGGCTGGGCTGGAAACCAGCGAGTTGTATCAGCGGGTATTTTGCCGTTCGTTTTTCCTCAAGCCTGATGCTGTTACAGCTCAGCAAGGCAGTGCGACCGGTCACTGTGAGTCTGCCGCAGGACCAGCAGATGATCCGGATTCCCCACAGTACAGTTCGGGAGAATTTCCAATTTCATCGCAGCGCTTTGCTGACCGGATGCCTGTACACTATTTGACAGCCGTGTAGCCGAACGGGTTATTTGATACCGGGACAGGGCACGCCAGTCAGGGGCCTTCAGTCTGATCTTTGTCGACGGATGTGTAATACAGCGGCGACACTGAGACAGTTCATTCTCTTTCAGTATACCGTGATGAAAACAGTCAAATTCCACGCGTGGTGCACGAATGTCCTGGGGCAAACAGGACCTCGAATGCCTTGGGGTCGACGCTGCTCCATGATATTTACTGTACTGGTCTGTTCCTGTGCTGTCGCCAGAGCGCAGCCGGCGGCGTCGGATCAGATTGATTTCAATCGCGACATCCGTCCGATTTTATCCACTGGCTGCTTCACGTGTCATGGTCCGGATGTAAGCCGACGACAGGCAGAATTGCGACTCGACCGGCGTGAGACAGTGTTTGCTGAACGCGACGGAAAGCCTGTTCTTGTTAAAGGCGACCCGGCGGCAAGCGAATTATATCGAAGAATCACATCGACCGACCCTGACCTGCGCATGCCACCGGTGGACTCCGGTCACACGCTGACAGTGGAACAGATCGAGCTGGTCCGTCTGTGGATCGAGGAGGGGGCTGAATGGCAGGGTCACTGGTCCTTTCTCCCCATGCAGCGGCATCCGATTCCACAGGTCAATGATACCACCTGGCCGCAAAATGCTGTTGACTACTTTATTCTGGCGCAGCTGGAGCGTGCCGGACTCAAACCGTCGTCGCAAGCGGACAAGCGGACATTGATTCGACGACTGTCACTTGATCTGGCGGGCCTGCCACCCGGGCCGGAGGAAGTCACGGCGTTTCTCGCCGACACAAGCCCCGCCGCGTACGACAAAGCAGTGGACCGGCTGCTCACCTCACCCGCCTACGGGGAACGAATGGCACTGAACTGGATGGATGCTGCGCGGTATGCAGACACTCACGGCTACCATGAAGATTATCATCGCGACATGTGGCCATGGCGGGACTGGGTGATCAATTCCTTTAATGCAAACATGCCCTTCGACCAGTTTACGATTGAGCAGCTGGCGGGCGACCTGTTGCCTGAGAAAACGAACAGTCAGATCGTGGCCACTGGTTTCAACCGCAATCACGGAGTGACAGCTTCGGGCATTTCCGAAGAATACCGCGTTGAATATGTTTTGGACCGAGTGCGTACAACGTCGACGGTGTGGCTCGGCCTGACGATGCATTGTGCTCAGTGTCATGACCACAAGTATGATCCTATTTCGCAGGCCGAGTTTTACCGGTTCTTTGCCTGGTTCAATTCGATCACTGACAAAGGCGTCGAGAATCGGACCGGCAACGTCGATCCGCTGGTGAATGTGGACTCGCCGGATCTGGCAATGACTCTGGCCAGGCTGAAGCAAGGAATCTCACAACTGCAAGAGGCGAAACAGCGGCGAGACTCCAATGTGGCTTCGGAGGCAGTGACTGAGTGGGAACAAGGACTGTCTGTGAAAGACGGCATCGGCAGGTTACCACCGCCGAACGACCTGCTGTTCCACTATCCGCTTGACTCAGCGAACAATGGCTATGTGGCGAATATCGCTGGAAAAACCGGCAACGGAATGCTCAAGGGCAACCCTGTCTGGACACCCGGCCGGTTCATCGATGCTTTGACCTGTGACGGTGCGACGTACGTCGACGTGGGTGACACGGCAGGTTTCGAACGAACCGATGCGTTCTCGTACGGCGCATGGATTCGACCGAAGGGGAGCGGTGCCGTGATTGCCCGCCTGGATGATGCTGACGCGTATCGCGGCTGGGACCTGCTCGTTACGGGAGAACATGTCGAAGCCCATCTGATCCATCGCTGGCCTGACAACGCGATCCACGTAAAAACGAAAGAGCCACTGAAGCTTGATCAGTGGATTCATCTGTTTGTCACTTATGACGGGTCAGGTAACGGCACCGGTCTTCACATCTACTTCAACGGCACATTGCAGCCGGTTGATGTCAAACACAACCAATTGACCGACACGATCAGGACAAAGAAGCCTCTGCACATTGGGCGGCGGAATCCGTCTGCATTTTTTTCCGGTGCTATCGATGATGTCCGCATCTACGGTCGCAGTCTGACCGTGGCCGAGGTTTCCACGCTGGCCGGTACCAACCCCGTTGGTCCGATCCTGGCGATTGCTCAGCGGGATCGCACGGAAAAACAACAATACATTCTTCGCCAGTATTATCTCGACAATCATGATGCTGAATACAGGCAACTGGATGCCGAACTTCACAGGCTGCGTGACGGTGAAACGAAGATTCAGGAGCAGTCCGCAAAGTTAACCGTAATGGTCATGCAGGACATGAAAACGCCGCGGTCGACGTTCATTCTTAAACGAGGAGCGTACGATCAACATGGTCAAATGGTCCGGCCAGGCACGCCGGAGTTCCTGCCCAGGCTGGGGGATGCTTCAGAGCCAAACCGTCTGACTCTGGCGCAATGGCTTGTCGATCCGGACCATCCGCTTACCAGCCGCGTGGCGATCAACCGTATGTGGCAAATGGTGTTCGGTATCGGCATTGTGAGAACATCTGAGGATTTCGGTACGCAGGGCGAACTACCCAGTCATCCCAGGCTTCTGGACTGGCTGGCCACGGAGTTTGTTCGTGTCGGCTGGGATGTTAAGCGGATGATGAAGCTCATCGTGACCTCGGCTGCTTATCGACAGTCCTCAAAGGTGTCAAAAGCCGAGTTCAACCGGCACCCGGAGAATCGGTTACTCAGTCGCGGACCACGTTTTCGATTACAGGCCGAGCTGATTCGTGATAATGCGCTGGCAGCCGGTGGGCTGCTGCTGACGCACCTCGGCGGTCCCAGCGTCAAACCTTACCAGC
Organism: Planctomycetota bacterium; assembly: GCA_963581585.1. Classification (GTDB taxonomy): domain Bacteria; phylum Planctomycetota; class Planctomycetia; order Planctomycetales; family Planctomycetaceae; genus S139-18. The sequence continues at coordinate 11,084 of CAUZPL010000056.1, read as the reverse complement.
CAGCAGGACTGTGGAAGGAGACGTCGAACCGAGGATACGAACAGGACCACGGAGAGAAACTGTATCGCCGCAGCCTGTACACGTACTGGAAGCGATCTGTTCCGCCGCCAAATCTGTTTGCCATCGACGCCCCGACCCGCGAAACCTGCATCGTCCGTCGCCAGCGGACGAATACACCGCTGATGGCCCTGGTGATGATGAACGACCCCACGTTCGTTGAAGCATCCCGAGCGCTGGCCGAACGTGCGTGCGAGGAGGCCGTCGACCCGCAGAGCCGTATCACGTTGATGTTCAGGAGGGCGACAGCGCGGCGACCGGAAGCTGTGGAAGCCGATGTTTTGTTTACCGTTTACCAGCGGCAGCGGGACGTCTTTGAACGGGACCACGAAGCCGCTGTGAAGCTGCTGTCTGTGGGTGAATCACAGCGAAACGAGGCCCTCGACCCCACCGAGCACGCTGCCTTGACCACCATCGCCAGTATCATTCTGAATATGGACGAGACGATTACGAAGGAATGAATTGATGAACCCACTGCGTGAATTTGAATTGTTAATGAACCGTCGCCGACTGCTGAGTCAGACGGCAGGGAGTCTCGGGACCGCAGCACTGGCTTCGCTGGTCGATCAGGATGTCCTGGCTGACTCAGAAATTCCAGGTAATTCGACCAGTGGGCTCACGGGGCTCCCGCACTTCGCACCCAAAGCCAAACGAGTGATTTTTCTCTTTCAATCCGGTGCACCCTCGCAGATTGATCTGTTTGAAAACAAACCGAAGCTCCGGAAGTTCCACGGCACAGAGCTGCCCAGTTCCGTTCGCCGAGGACAGCGCATCACGGAAATGACACAAAACCAGAAGAGCTTTCCATGCGCCTCATCGATTTTCAGGTTCAAACAGCACGGTGAATGCGGCGCCTGGATCAGCGAGGTGCTTCCCCATACGGCGTCCGTTGCTGACGACATCGTGATCGTTCGTTCGATCAACACCGAAGCCATCAATCACGACCCGGCCATCACTTTCATTAATACCGGGACACAGCAATTGGGCAAACCAAGTATGGGTTCCTGGCTGAGCTACGGCCTTGGCAACGAAAGTCACGATCTGCCGGCCTACATCGTTCTAATTTCCCAGGGGACCGGACTTGCAGGTGGGCAGCCTTTGTTCTCTCGGTTATGGAGCAGCGGCTTCCTCCCTTCGAGTCATCAGGGCGTGCGATTCCGAAGTGGCAACGACTCCGTGCTGTACCTGTCTGATCCGCCAGGCCTGGACAGAGACAGCCGCAGGGCCATGCTGGATGGACTGGCTCAGCTCAATCAAATCAAATCCGATGCGTTCGGTGATCCGGAGATTCTCACCCGGATTGCGCAATATGAAATGGCGTTTCGCATGCAGTCGTCTGTGCCGGAGTTAACAGACCTGCAGGATGAGTCGAAAAGTGTATTCGATCTGTATGGTCCCGCTTCACGCAATCCTGGAACATACGCGGCCAATTGTCTGCTCGCGCGACGACTGGTCGAACGTGGAGTCCGGTTCATTCAACTGTTCCACCGTGGTTGGGATCAGCACGGCGACCTTCCGAATCAAATCCGTGGACAATGTTCCGACGTCGATCAGGCTTCCGCAGCTTTGATCAGCGACCTGAAGACACGCGGTCTGCTTGATGAAACACTTGTCATCTGGGGTGGGGAATTCGGTCGTACCACTTACGCTCAGGGTAAATTAACCCGGGAAAAATATGGTCGCGACCACCACGGCCGCTGCTTCACCGTCTGGATGGCCGGCGGCGGTATTCAGGGTGGAGTTCAGCACGGCCAAACGGACGACTATTGCTACAACGTCGTTAAAGATTCCGTTCACATCCGTGACCTGAATGCCACCATCCTGCACTGTCTGGGAATTGACCACGAAAAGTTGACGTTCAAATTTCAAGGTCTTGATCAACGCCTTACCGGTGTCGAACCAGCAAACGTTGTGAAGCAGATCCTTGCATAGACACATTGGCTGAAGGACAGTCCCGCTGTTCTTCCCAGCCTCCCGAAAACTCCCGGCCGGTGACGGACTAACCGACGACAAACAAACGATTCGGATCCGGTTCAGCGGCATCGATTGCCCCGAAGGAGGCCTGCAGTTCGGGAACAGTACGACGGACACACTGAAGGCTGCCATCCTGCACCATATCTGAAGATCGTCTTATATGCCGATGACCACTGCAGTCGCGTGGCCGATGACACCGATCACGATGGCACATTGACCAGTCCGACACTGGCCAGGGCTGGTATGGCGTGCCATGATGTGAGGCACGGGTGAGTCATTATGTTCGCTGAAGACCGACCCGGACGGACCTGTGCCCAAAAAGAGAATAACGATCTGTTTCTGTCGTATACCGCTGGTTGGCGCAGCACTGGCCAGCCACACAAAACAGTGACCGGACTCCGAAAGACATCAGCGCAGCTGCGCGTAAAAAAATCTGGTGGAACTGCAATGAAGATATTAAGGAGAGATTTTCTGAAGTCCGGTACGGCTCTTGTTAGCGGGTCAACTGTCGGCCGCTGTTTAGAAGCTGCTGACCGGGCGGGTTCAAAGTATAACTGGGGCCACACGATGGACTTTGGCCAGCAGTACCACGTCCGGATGATGGACATTATGGAAATGATTCGCCGGAACGAGATGGACCTCATCGGCGATCTGTCCAGCCGCATGGCCGAATGCCTGGCAAAGGAAGGTAATGTCTGGATGCAGTCCCAGATGGGACACATGCCCACCAACGAGTTCAGTCAGGACCACGAGGCAAATCCACAGTTTCTCAAAAGCAGCACGTCATTGGACGTGAAGACGCACAGGTATGACCGAATGCAGCCCGGCGACGTCCTCATGACCAACTACGTGAACGAGCAGGTTCGCGCCGTACGGGACAGGGGTGTGTACGTGATTGGTGTCCCGGTGTGTTACATCGACAACGAGTCTGCTCCGCGCGGATACGTGGTTCCCAACGCCAACGACTGGCTGCTGGGCGATGTTTCCAGCGTCATCCTCCAGAGCTACATCCCTTATACCCAGGGGATCGTGGATTGTCCGGAGATTCCCGAGATGAAAATCTGTCCGAGTTCTTCCAACTCGCTGTGCAGTCTCTACTGGATGTTCCAGGCGGAGGTGGCCAGCAAGTTTACCAACAAGACGGCCAGATATGTTGACAAGTCGGCCCTGTTTCTGGACACGCTGCTCGAACGGATCAGCAGAGCGTATTCTCAGCAGAAAGATTATCTGTTCGACCATGCCCCGGCCGTGGCCAAACGGATTGGAAACGGAGCCCATTATCACGCGTTCAGTGATCCGGGTGCGGTCAGTCACGAAGCCACCGGTGTCGCGATGGGCCCCATGATGACCAACGCCTTCAGTGGTCTTCTTAAGGGTGGCGCCGCCGACAGGACAAAAGGGGACGTGTTCCTGCTGGCTTGTACGGAGCCCGATTCCCCTGTCGTCGTCAAGAAAGCGCAAGAGTCCCGGGAAAACGGGATGTTCGTTGTTTCCATCGGGCCGGGAAACTCGGCCCAGCTTCGCAAATATTCCGACGTTTTTATTGATAACTTTAGTCCCGAGGGCCACGGGTTGATCGAGATTGCGGGACTGGATAAAAAAGTGGCGACGGTGGGAGACATTATCAACAACTGGCTCATGTGGATTTTCACGGCGCAGTTCGTGGACGAAATGGTCCGCCGCGGCTGGGTGCCCTGGTTCTGGATGGGAGGTTTCCGAATTGGCGGCGGTCCATACAACACAGCGAACCTCCCGTTTTTCATGGACCAGGGGTTCTAAGCCGGTGAATATTTTCTCCGTTCTGTTCTGACAGATCGCAAATTCGCGTACTTCGTGGCGAAGTCGTTCCTGACGAACCGGTTCGACCGTTCTGTGATCATGCGACCCAGGGTGTCCGCGGTGAGTTACAGTGTTGACCGGGCGATCCGGCAATACCCGTCCGTGCCACGTTCTGAAATATCGGATCGCTTCAAAGCCGGCTGATTCGACTGACATTCGGAATATTGCCGCCTGTCCTTTGTCAGGTGCACCAGCGGACAGCTCATCGATTTTCCGGGGTCCGGGAGTTAACATTCGCTGCCGAAATTTCGGCCGGGGTAATGCCGGAACCAAACGTATACAATCAGGAATTTATCTCAGCCATGAGTAAACCTTTCAGACTGGCCGTGGTCGGCGTAGGGCGCATCGGTGTGTTCCACGCCCGTCACGTGCAGGAGCTGGCGAACGAGCGCGGCGATTGTGTTCTGGCGGCAGTCGTCGACGGCTACGGCGACCTGGCCGAGCGGGTGGCAGCGCAATTACAGGCCGGCCAGAAGAGGCCGATCGCGGTATTTAAAGACATACAGGAACTGGTCGATGCCGATCAGATCGACGGCGCTTTTATTGCCTCGCGCACCGAAAACCACTACCGCGAGGCAAAAACGCTGATTGACGCCGGACGGCGAGTGCTGTTGGAAAAGCCGTTGACGCATTCGCTGCACACAGCGCGCGAATTCACCACCTACCTCGACGTTGACAGGTTTCGACGCACGGCACTTATGCAGGCCTTCATGCGTCGTTTCGATGCACCACTGTTGTTTGCCAAAGAGCATTTGGATCAGGGGGTGATAGGCACACCGTTCAAAATTGTCTCGATCCTCGAAGACCCGTTACCACCACCGGAAGGCTACAACAGTTCCGGGTTGCTCTCGGATATGGCGGTGCACAACGTCGACGAGATTCTCTGGCTCGCAGGGCAGGTGCCGGAGCGGGTCGCTGGTTTCGGCAGCCTGCTCTACAACCAGCAGATCACCGATGTCGAAGAGGACTACGACGACGCCTTTTTGCAGATGTTCTTCAGCAGCCCGCTCGTCGGGCAGATAACGGTGAGCCGCAACCATGTGGCCGGCTACCGCAACGAAACCTGTATTTACGGCCCGGATGGATACATCCATGTGGGGGCTTTTAGCAATGATCCGCTAAACGTGGATGTCGACGTCGTGGGGCGGCAGGGGTCGATCGACAGGCGGGTGTTTACGCTGTGCGACTACGGCACAGACGTACCGGTTTTTATCCAGCGATTTGGTCCGGCCTACAAGTCCGAGCTGGCCCATTATATCGATCACTGTTTGAGCGGAGCGCCGTTTGACGTCGACCAGCGGGACGGGCTCAGGGCGCTGGAGCTGGCGGTTGTGGGTAGTGGTGCGTTGCGCGGGAAAGAGGAAGGGGTGGCGCTTAATCTTGTTTAGATTCACGATCCGTCAAAATCTGCAGGGAAATCGTTGGCGAATGGCCCTTTGGAGTCCACTTCAGTTCGTGGTGTCACCTCGGGTGTCCAGACGCTGATCAGCCTTTCCAAGATACGAGATTTGAAACTATTCAACTTCGCAAAATTCAGCACACAATCGCACGGGGTGGCATCAGTCGTAATCCATCTGCATCTCAACTAATTGGAATTATGCGCGGGCAAATCATACTATCAACCTGGCTGTTTGGTTTGACTGCTCTGTCGGCGATCGGCCAAACCCAGAAATTCGCCACCCAATATTCGCTGGATTCCGATGCCATTCCGGCTGCGGTCCGGCAACCTGGGCGGAACGCCCCTTGGCGCGGAACCGAGCCGGGACCGGTGGCTGACCTGAAGGTTTTCACCAGGGAGCATCCGGGTGTTTTGTGGATGGGTGGCAGCGAAGGCGCTGCCCGGTTTGACCCGGGCGCCGAACATCGATGGGACCGCTGGCAGTATTTCCATGGACGCCGCTGGCTGCCCGACAACCATGTCCAGGATATTTACCTGGAAGAATTGGCCCCTCACCGGCGCGTCTGGATCCGGACCCGGACCGGCGTTTCCCTGATCGAGTGGCGCCCAATGAGCTTGCCCGAAAAGGCCGCCCATTATGAGCAGAAGATCGAGCAACGCCAGCTTCGCCATGGGTTTGTCAGCGGCGTTCATTTGAGAATCCCGGACGACTTGGATTCCAGCATAAATGTGCACAGTGACAATGACGGACTTTGGACGGCCATGTATCTGGGTTCCCACGCCTACCATTTTTCCGTCACTGGAGATCTCGCCGCCCGAAACAGGACGCGTCGATCCCTCCAGGCGCTCATGCGGCTTGAGTCCATCACAGGAGTGCCCGGCTTTTACGCCCGCTCCTTGGTCTCCAAAAGTGAGCCCCTACCGGGAAGCGGCGAATGGCATCCCACTCCCGACGGCAAATGGCACTGGAAAGGCGACACCAGTTCGGACGAAAGTGTCGGGCATTATTACGCCTACGCCCTTAATTTCGACCTCGTGGCCGACGACGCTGAAAAGGCTGAAATCGGAAAGGTCGTGGCGCGGATGGCTGATTATCTGATCCAGAACGACTACGACATGCTCGATCTGGACGGCAAACCGACACGCTGGGGCCGATGGTTCGAGCACTATTACAAACCGAGGAGGGCCAATACGAGGCGGCACTCAACTCCCTGGAGCTGTTGTCATTCCTGAAAACGACCCATCACATTACCGGCGATGAAAAATACCACCAGGCCTACCACGACCGAATCCAGCGGGGATATGCGCGACACATGCGGAATTACCGGCGCTGGCTCGGTGGCGGGAAGATCAATTTTGGAGACGACGAACTCGCTTTTCTCTCCTACGATCCTTTGTTGCGTTATGAGAAGGATCCCGAACTTCGTGCCATCTACCTGGACGGGCTGTGCTTCACCTGGGGGGGGGGATTCGATCCGACTGCAATCCCCTCTGGAATTATATTGCCGTGGCTTCCGGTGCGAACTGGATGGCCCCGGCCATCCCAGAGCAATCCCGCCGAACCCTGAAGCGGATCCCGATGGATCTGCAACAGTGGCAGGTCAAAAACTCCCACCGGCTGGACGTCTCCTTCCGGCCGGACAAGGACCGCTTTAGTCGCCTCCAACTGGTCCGGTTACCCGCGCCGGACGAAAGGCCGATGTCCAAGTGGAACAACAATCCCTACGTCCCCGACGGTGGCAGCAACGGCAGTGATGAGGAGGCAGGCACTATGTTTTTGCTGCCCTACTGGATGGGGCGCCACCACGGCTGGGTGGAATGATCCAGAGCTGCGATGGTCAGTCCACAAGACAAGTGATTTTACCCAAAATTTGACCCTCTGCCCCTCTCATCGATTCAAGACGGATCTGATTTTTGAATTGCCCAGAATACCTCTTTGTCCAATTTTGCGAGAATCGAAATCCATGATCAACAAATCGACCCTTCTAATTGGCTTACCCCTCCCCCCTCTAATCGCAAAACTGGGGCTTCAAAAAAGTTGTAACCCTATGTTGTAACCCTATGTTGAAATCTGTGCATATTCAGGTTAACTTGGGTATAATGGCAGAAGAATAATAGTCCTTGTTTTTCGGGGACAATATATGTAAGTTTCCGCGAGTTAACTCAGGGATATAGGCCACTTTAAGATTACGAAACACCTGCTCTACCACTGAGCTCCACTGGCCTTAGGACTTGGCCAAGGTCAGTGGCTGAAACCGAAGATGACGGAGTGGTGGTCCTGGGCAGGGAAGAACGGGATAAGTATAGGCGAGTTAAAACACCGATTTTGGCTGAGCAGACGAAAGAATTGACCATGCACCGTATGACCGCAATGTTGTTCATTTGCCTGGCAGGATGCCAGCAACAGTCTTCAGCTCCGCTTGAAGAGTCCAGTCAGGAGACACCCACGCCCAAAGAACAGACCGAAGGTGTCCGCAGCGTGGAAGAACAGCTGGAAAATCTGGGAGCCACCATCGGCATGAATGAAGAGGGTGAGATTATTGAGGTCTCCCTGAGCCGCACACAGACCACAGACGCCGGGCTGGTACAGCTTGAACAGCTGACCAGTCTGGAGACTCTCGAACTCAGCGGAACGCAGATCAGCGACGCGGGGATGGTGCATCTTGAAGGGCTGACCAGTCTGAGTTATCTCGACCTCTATAACACCGAGATCAGCGATACGGGGCTGGTGCATCTTGAGGGCCTGACTAATCTGACGAAACTCTGGCTCAACAGCACCCGGATCAGCGACGCAGGGCTGGTGCATCTTGAGGGCCTGACCAATCTGCAGGACCTTGTCCTTTACGACACTCAGACCACCGACGAGGGCGTTGCCAGGCTAAAAAAGACGTTGATCAGGTGTGAGATCAGACGCTAACCGCGGTGGTCGCAGAATTTGTAAATGCCGCGGAACTGACGGCAGATGAGCCAGGAACTGCGGGAGGTATAGTGCTGACTCACCGACGCTGGTTGTTTACGAATCAGCTCCGGCTCGTCACACTGTGACGATTTGAAGCACAAAGGCTTGCGAGTGTCCATCAGAAGTTGCGACAATGTCCACGCTCCTGGTGAAGTCTCCCGCAAATCTCAACCGGTTTCAGCTTAATGCACATGCGGCAGTCAACCACCGTCAAAAAGTTACTCAAACATCCGATGGCATTACACAGAATACAGACTGCCATTGCCTGTATGCTGCTGGGAGCGGTGTCCCTGCCGGCTCTGTCGCAGGACGAGCGACCGGTTGACTTTCAGCGGCAGATCAGACCGATTCTTGCCGAGCACTGCCTGCAGTGTCACGGACCGGATGAGGGAGCTCGCCAGGCGGACCTGCGCCTGGACCTTCGCGAAATTGCCATCTCGCCGCGAGATTCCGGCCAGGTGGCGATCGTTCCGGGCAAGCCCGGCCAAAGTGAGTTGCTGCGACGCGTGACGTCGAGTGACCCGGATGTGGTGATGCCGCCTCCTGATCAGAAGAATGCCCTGAATCCTGGGCAGATCGCACTGCTGCGAACGTGGATTCAGCAGAGTGCGCCCTGGTCCGGTCACTGGGCATTCACAGCACCGCTCCGACCGCAGGTTCCCGACGCCGCAGCCGATGTTGCAATTCACAACCCCATTGACGGTTTCGTTGCGCATCGGCTGCAGCAAGCGCATTTACAACCGTCGCCACCCGCCCAACCGGAGATTCTGTGTCGACGAATTTACCTCGATCTGATCGGTCTTCCTCCGTCACCGAGCGAGCTGGATAAATTCATAGAAGCGGCTGATAAAGACCTGCCTGCGGCCGTCGGGACACTCATCGAGCGCCTGTTGGCCAGCGAGCACTTTGGCGAGAAATGGGCACGCCACTGGCTCGATGTCGCCCGGTACGCGGACAGCAATGGCTACGAAAAGGACATGCGTCGCGAACAATGGGCATGGCGCGACTGGGTGATTGCGTCCATCAATAACGACATGCCGTACGATCAGTTTATCGTGGAGCAATTCGCCGGCGATCTGCTTGATAATTCAACACAGCAACAGCAAATCGCCACCGGCTTTCTCCGCAACGGAATGATCAATGAGGAAGGCGCGATCGTTCCGGAGCAGTTCCGTATGGAAGCGATGTTCGATCGCATGGACTGCATGGGTAAATCTGTACTCGGCCTTTCCATTCAGTGTGCCCAATGTCACAGCCACAAGTTCGACCCGATTTCGCAGGACGAATATTACGGGATGTTTGCCTTCCTGAATGACACGTCCGAGGCCCAATCACCTGTCTACACGGTCGAGCAGCACGCAAAAGTCGCCGGGATTCTGGCGGCGATTGAGGAAATTAACGAGCGTTTAAAGACCGGGCGGCCAAACTGGCAGCAGGAACTCAGCGCCTGGGAGGCTGGGCAACTGGCCTCTGCACCGAAATGGGAAGTCATCGATCCTTCCGAACTCGACTGGCCAGGGGGACTGAACCACCCTGATGAACTTGCTGATCACAGTGTCATGGTACTGGGACATCCAACACGAGAAGGTGAGATCCATGTGCGCGCCGCGCCGACCGTGAATGGTGTTACCGGCCTTCGTGTCGAGGCACTCACCTGTGCGGACCTGCCGATGGGCGGGCCTGGATTTAGTGATCTGGGAATGTTTGCGATCACCGAACTGACTGTCGAGGTGCAGAAGCCCGGCACCGCTGCGTGGGAAAAACTGCCGTTGAAGGAGGCATCTGCGGATTTTTCGGAACCGGAGCAGCCCATCGTGTCGATCTCCGGCGCCGAGATCGACGAGAACGATAAGCGACGTCTGGGACCAGTTTCCTTTCTGATTGACGGCGACGTCACCACGGCATGGCGGTCCGATCGTGGTACGGGCCGGCGGAATGTCCCGTCCGTGGCGGTAATCCAGTTCGCTGAGCCGGTGACGCTGGCTGCAGGAACACGACTTCAGATCAAGCTGATTCATAAGCATAACGCCGGCAAAGATAAGCGTGACGGCACGGTGCTCGGTCGCTCGCGGTTCTCACTCACAGTGTCGCCCAACCCGCACGCACCCGAATACGATCACGCGGCGGTGCTGGCAATGCAGAAAAATGCCGGCGACCGAACAGCAGATGAGCAGGCGACTGTATTCGCTGCGTGGCGGCGAAGCGATGCCCGATGGCAGCAGTTCAACGCGAAAATCGACGCATTGTGGAAGGAGTGTCCTGAGCCGATAACAACTGTCATGAACATCGTCTCCCGCCCGGCCGAAATCTCCCGGTCGACCTTCCTGCTGGATCGTGGCGTTTGGGACAGGCCTGAGCGTCAGGTCGAGCCACACATTCCTGCGGTCCTGCACCCGCTCCTGCTGAGTGCTGTTCAGAGTGCCAGGGATGATGCGACGACGCAGATCAATCCGTCGCAGACGATTGACCAGCAGCTGGAAACAGGTCCAGAGACCCGTCCCACGCGTCTTGACTTTGCCCGCTGGCTCGTGTCGCGTTCCTCACCACTCGCCGCCCGTGTCCAGGTGAACCGTGTTTGGCAGGCCATCTTTGGTATGGGCTTTATCGAGACACCGGAAGATTTTGGTACACGCGCGCCGCAACCCGAATACCTGGACCTGCTCGATTGGCTTTCGGTCGAGTTCATGGATCGCAACTGGAGCACGAAGCAATTGATCAGAACGATCGTTACCAGTGCGACATATCAGCAAAGTTCGCGGACGACACCCAGGTTGCTCGCGATCGATCCGCAAAACCGGTTGCTGGCACGTGGGCCGCGTTTTCGTACCGATGCCGAGCTCGTGCGGGATATCGTTC
>CAUZPL010000055.1:0-42083 GCA_963581585.1 Planctomycetota bacterium | reverse complement strand
CATCGCTGCTGACCGGGGGATTGTCGTAAAATGATTCCTCGGGTGGTTTCCCGGAAGGAACTGACTGAGGAGACGACGACTGAGGAGACGACGACTGAGGAGACGACGACTGAGGAGACGACGACTGAGGAGACGACGACTGAGGAGACGACGACTGTGCATAGGACTCCGGGACACCGCCTCCTGCACTCCCGCCATCGCGGCTGCCAAGCAGCTGCATACTTTCACCGACCACCTTCAGCTTGCTTCGCTTCTGGCCGGTCTCTTTGTCTTCCCACTGATCCTGCTGCAGACGACCTTCAATTAGAACCGGACGTCCCTTCCCCAAGTACTCACCAGCAATTTCGGCAGTTCGTCCCCATAACGTGACATCGACGAATGTGGTTTCTTCGATTCGCTGATTGGTGTTTTTGTCCGTGCGATAACGATTGATCGCCAAACACACATCCGTGACTGCAGTGCCACTGGTAACGTAGCGCACTTCCGGGTCACGAGTCAGGTTGCCCATCAAGACCACTCGATTGAATGACGCCATCGCAATGTCTCTCTAAAACAATCGGCCGTCGGACTATGCGCCTGTCTGAGTCAGCGCAGGTACGGCCACCACTTTTTTCTCTGACGGTGCTTCTTCAGCCGGACTGCCGGAAATCGCATCGACCACTGCGTTAAAGAGTTCTTCCGAATGCGCAATCACCATTTGACGGAGCACGATATCACTAAGTTGACATCGTCTTGTAAGAACGTCCATGCCGGATGTAACCATCCTGAAACAGATGATGTAGTGCAGCGCTTTACGACGACCCTGAATTTCATAGGCCAGCTTGCCGTCCTGCCAAGGCCGGTGAGCGACCACTTTGGCTCCTGCCCTCTCAAGAATCGTCATCAGTTCCTTGGTGACTGCTTCCGGATCGTTCATATAGGCGTTGCCGTCGACGAGAAACATTCCTTCATACAAATGTTCTTTGACTTCTGAAGTTTCAGCGTCTGACACGAACTAATCCCTCTGATTATGATTCTGAACGTCGCAAGGCAGGTGCGGCAAATGCAAGCGGCACACTTTGACGATTCTTGACCCGGATTTCAATACCCACTAACGAATTCCCGGAGAAGGGTCCGTCCAGGAACAAAAACAGTGACGAAGCCTTCCCTGAGCCGCTTCCTGTCAATTATCCGGATCCAGGTCTCGGTTGAATTCGTTCATTGTCGGAACCAGGCCTTCGCAGACCCATTTTTCCAAAGAATCGGCGGCCCGGACCATCGCCAGATCCTGAACTGATCGTTCTTCCGTCCGAAATCGGCCCAAAACCCAGGATGTTGTATCCATACGACCTGGAGGCGGGCCGATACCGATTCGCAGTCTGGGAAACTCATTGCTTCCGAGCCACGTAATAATATCCTTGAGTCCATTTTGGCCGCCCGCCGAGCCAGTTGCCCGCCAGCGGATTCGCCCGCCCGGTAAATTGATGTCGTCACAGACGACGACCAGGTCTTTCAGATCCGGGCGATAGAAATTCACAAGTTGAATCACCGCCTGACCACTGCAGTTCATGAACGTGACTGGTGCGATCAGCAGCACTTTTTCGCCGCCAATTCGCACATCCATCAGTTCTGACCGGAACTTGTTCTGAGCCGGACCAGCATTGAAACGACGGCCCAACTCACCAATGACGTCAAAACCGACATTGTGCCGCGTTCCGGCGTATTGACTTCCCGGATTACCAAGACCAATGATCAGCTTCATGGACCCGGCCGTCACCGAACCTCGGATTAACGAACAAGAATGTCGTTGTGCAAGCCCGTTCGCTACTCAGCTTTTCTCATATCAAACAGATCAACAAGCAGGCTGTCCGACGCTGTTTCTACCTTCATCCATTCGGGAATCGGTACGTCTGCCAAAGTCAGGGAATCACCCATCTGCATGGATCCTATCCGGACTTCTATGTGCGGTGGAACACGGTAGTCGGAGCAGGTAATCGTGATATGTTTGAGGTGGTAGCGCAGCTGACCACCGATCTTCAATGCTGTTGGTTCACCAGTGAATGACAGTGGTACATCAGCGGTTGCTATTCTGTCCGGATCAATCCGAAGCAGGTCAACATGCTGGATATATGTACTGAACGTGTCCCACTGCAGCTCCTGGACGACTGCCTTATCAACGCTGCCCTCCACCTCAACATCAACCACTTTGGAGCCTCCAGCAACCACTTTGCTCACGTCTTCAGCGCTGAGAGACAGTGTGATACCATCTTTCCTGAATCCGTAGAGATTCGCCGGGACACGGCCATCAGCACGCAGTTGCTTTGTATGTTTCTTGCCTGTTGACGTGCGACGCTCGGCGACAAGTCGATAGTCTTCCATCCCGCCAGTCCTGTGTTTTTCGCCCGATCACTCAGGGGTCTGGCCCTGTTCGGACATTGGCTACTTCAACACGAACGACGCCCTTCGAAGAGTCAGACCTCTTCTTCCGGACGGGAGTGATACGATTATAAAGGTCACCGCCTGCCCTGAATTTGACTTTTGGCACCACCGACAGGGCCTGTGATCAGGGTGTCCAAGACGAGCGGCATAAAGAGCTTACCAAGGGATCCCGCCGAAACTGCAAGCCTTCCTTACGTCACGGTCCTCTGAACTTTCACGACTTCAGCTACAGGATTTTATAGATGCGCCCCACTTGCGCGCAACACAACCAAACCTCCGGGAACACATCGAAACGTAGGAGCATACAGGCTGCCCTGTACTTATTCAACATCAATGGACGGATTCATCTGCAGTAAACATCGTCAGACAATTCTCCCGCGCCGACATGCAACTGCCAGACTGTGTTCTTACCGGCTTGAATGCGAATTGAGATTCAACGATGGAGCAGCAATTGTCAGCAGTCCAGATCACGGCTAGAGTTTCACAGGGTGTGCTGTCGTCAGACGCCGCCAAACTATCAGGACACTAAATGAAGGAGCCCGGCTATTCGAAACAGCCGGGCTTCTGTCACGATGAACGCTCAGCCGTGTGTATTTTACAGTCGTAACGAATCGGTTCACCGCCCATCATCGGCGTGCAAATCAGTGATTTTTGGATACAGGAGGTTCCGGGACACACCGATATCCACGTTGGAATGGTCGCTGTTCTGCAATGTAATTGGCTCGTAAATCCGTGTTCAGGCACAAGACCGTGCATCTGAGTCTCGCCGGATCTCACAGGAAGATGGACGTGCACATGCCGACAACTCCCGGCGGCGCCCAGAGGAGATTGCCCGCTTCTGCGGAGCTCCTGAACGGCAGAGGGATTAACAGACAGGCGGCGGTGTCGATGAGATTCCTGTGTTTTCAAAACGTCAGAAAATCTGTCCGTGCCACAGGTGGGCGGTCTGGATACCGCTGGCGGCCTGTTTCAATTTGCATTCTGTTGAGCTGGGCAGTGTTGTGCCACCCGGAATACTTGCTCTCAGCACGTCAGAACGGCGCGTCTGCACAGTCAACAACGGAAGACGACACTCGGCAACTCCCCACTGATGGTCGAGTCAACCTGACGCTGAAGGCCCTCCGCGCCGCCATTCGACGCGGACCTGAATCGAATCTACTTACAAGCTTCCGCCAACTCACGACCGCGGACCCTTCCGTGCTGGTTGCACGCCCCGGGAATAAATGGTTTGTACCGCTGTACAGAGTACTGGCGGAGGAATTCGAAAGGCTGCCCGAAGAAACACAGGCTATGTTTCGTACCACCAGCGACCGGGCGGCCCAGCTGGCGTTAAGCGATGCCCTCCAGTTCGGCCACTGGGACGAGGTACTTCACGTGGCTCATCGATTTCCCGGTACGGAAAGTGCTCACCTGGCACATTTGATTCTGGCTCAACTGCATCTCGACCAGGGGAATCCACTGGCCGCTGCATTCTGGCTGCACACATTACAGTCATCTTCCCTGTCCCCCGCAACAAAACCGATTGAGCAGCAACTGCAATTGCGTTTGCCACGAAGTTCAGCGACCAGTGTTCCGTTGCTGTCGAATCACAGGCGTTCGGACTCAACAGCATCCGCTCCATGGCACGTCAGGTGGCGGCGACGACCATGGCTCAGCTCTGTTTTGCAGAACGACGTTGAGACCGCTCAGTTGCTGGCCAGCGTGACGACGGACCCTGCATGGAATGCCGACATTCGCGGGACTGCAATCTACAGGAGAACGCTGCGAGGACTCACGGCCATGGATGTCCACAGTGGTGAAATCAACTGGTCTCTGAAACTCAGGCCCAGTCATCTGGATCAACTCAGCCTCAGTGCTCATCCAGCGCCTGCCGGCGGCTTAACAAATTCTGTCGTGCTCGAACAATTCCGACGGCTGCTGACTCACGATGGCGTGCGAAACAGAATTACGACCGGGGTCGACGCCATTTATGTCGTCACAGCGTCAGCTGCCACTGCCGGGGTCGTGGCGACGCGGCTCGGACAGATTGCGGTGAAATCGGACGCACGCCTCGTTGCCGTCTCAAGATATGATGGACGCCGAATCTGGTCTGTCGGCGGGCCAGGACTGGAAGTCGAAACTGATGATCAGCTTGCTGACGTATGGTTTGCCGGTCCGCCACTGGTCGATCGCGAGTTCCTGCACTGCGTGGTGCAAAGCGAAAACGAAATTCGGCTCATTACCCTCCGGGCGCGCAGCGGCGAAGTCATTCATTCGACCGTGCTGGCCTTCCCCGACCACTCAATTGAACTTGAACCTGCAAGGCAGCTGGTTAGCGCAACGCCTGTCGCAGCGGGTGGACTGCTTTTGTGCAGCACAACAACCGGCTGGCTCGTGGCCGTTGACACTCTTACTCGATCCATCGTGTGGGCGACTCACACAGGATCAAACATTACCGAGGCAGCTCGCGCTTTGCGAATGACCAGAGGACGCAAGGGGGTGCAGTTTTCACGGGACCAGTCGCCTGCGACGTTGATCTGTCTTCTGGGGCAAATTGCCGCGGTGATTCCATGGAATTCCAGGGAGATCTGTTTTGTAGATCTCGTTTCCGGCATACGACACACGCCGTTACGCTGGCAGAGCAGGCCCAGACTTCTAGCTGTGGTCGACAACGGACTCATCATCGCGACGAAGGAGGGATACATTGAACGTGTGGATGCTTTAAAGTCCGAGCGCGTGTGGAAACGTGTCTTGACACCGGAAGATGGACGGCCGTGCGGTTCGGGTATCATCAGGGAAAACAAGCTGCTGCTCGCTATGACAACCGGCGCCATTGTTTCCATGGATCTCTTGACCGGCGAAATCCTCGAATCAACACCGGATGTTCTTGGTCCGTCGAAGCATGGCATGCTGCTTGATCTCCTGACCAGTACTGTCGGATCGCTCGGCGGTCAAATCGGAGATGTGTTGTTTATTGGGGCCACGGACACCATCTGTCTGACCAGAGAATCCATCACTGTGACGCCGGCTGAAACGACCGAGATGGTCGAACATCTGCTGGCGGCAGGACGACTTCAGTCGGCTTGGGATACATTGACTGAGTTGCCGGCGGCAGCGTTTTCCTCAGACGCTCATACTGCCGCACTGCGATTTGAAGTCGCCTTTCAGCTGGCAGTTGCTGGAAAGCTGCCGGCGAATGTGTCAATGCCGACACTCGCCACAAACCGAAAGCACAGCGTGAAAGCCACGGTCTTGCAGATTGCACAAGAGTTGAACGATGATCCGCTCGCGGCCGCAACTGCCGCCATTGAGTTTCTTCAACTGGAACGTGCATTTGGTCCGGCGTCCGTAACAGCTTCAATAAAGCTCCCCGTCAGTCTGCTGCCGAAGGAGCAGCCAGCAGCGGACGAAGTCAGCGTCGTGACGCCTCATCAGCAGTCACGTATTTCGGTGCGAACCTGGGCCGCGCAGATTATCCAGCATGCGCTTCGGCACGCTCCGGCAGATGCGCGTGATCGCTTCGTGCAGCGGCTGGCTGATTTATCTCCTGAGACCCTGATGCAGATTTACGATCCACTGGTCATCAACGCAATCGACGCCTGGTTGAGTGAATCAACGCGGCAAGAGCAGGCAGTGCATTTACGGCTGCATCGCAACGCCGTCCTGCACGACGCCGCAGCCTCCCCGTTCGGCGACTTGTGGAGACAACCGGGCCCGGCGGCAACGTCCCGTGAGGTGTCACGTATGCAGTCTCTTCGGAAACTGCTGGCGGTCGCAGAGAGTCCGCAGCGCGTGGATCGGTCCCCTGGGCAGGTCGCTCCCGGTACTCAGCTCGATGACCTGCGCCATGACTGGTGGGATAGTTGGAACCGGAGTGACTATCTCACAGTTCCAATTAGGCGTCCGACTCCATCTCATCGACAACCGTATCGACTGAAACTGGCCGAACCAAATGATTCTTTTCTGCGGCAATTTGACTGGCTGATTCATCGAACTCCTTCACGTCTCATCGTCCGCGAAGTTGCGCCCTCAGGTCGGTTAATTTGGTCGGTGCCCGGATTTTTTCCGGGCCGACCGGGAGTGCCGAGTGTGCCGACACTGCATCGGTCCGGCCATCTGCTGCTCATTCAGTGTTCTGATAGCGTGACGGCCGTGTCTCTGTTGGAAAACCGTGTTCTTTGGCAGGCCCGTGGCCGGACAGATGTGAGCAAAGACAGAGAATTTTCGTTGCGACGAAACAGCCCGCGGCTGATTTCCAGTGGTCCGCGCTGGGTTTGCCTCCGGAACGAACATTCGATTGAGATGCTCCACACTCTTACGGGACAATGCATGTGGTCCTATCCCATTGCACCGTCCAACAATGTATTCGCCGGTGAAAGTTGTGTGATCGTGTCCGACGAGGCCAGCAGAACGGTTACGGCTCTTGAACGGCGGTCTGGTCAGCGGCTGAATCATCAGTTCAGCTTTGCGGAAGCTCGAGAAATCGTGGCAACGACGGGGACTGACTTTGTGATTCGGCAGCGGGACTCATCAGAACCAGGGACTGTTCGGTATGTCTGGCGAAATGTGATTAGCGGCGATATTTCCCAAACTGCCGAATTCACTGATGTTGCGCACATTCAACCGTACGAGACGTCGCAGCTGGCGAACTTTCACACCGACGGAAGATTGTCAGTGATCGATCTGCGTACGGCTGCAGTTCGGCAGTATCACTGGTCGAAGCAGTCGAATTCTGAATCGAACCGGCCGGACAACAACAGCAAAGACCGTCAACGTTCTCACTGGAAACCAACTAAAATTCGCTTTTTTGAAGACTCCGGTTTCATTTACCTGATTCATCTGGCCAAAGAATCACAACCCCGGATTCGAGTTCCGGAACGGGAACTGACGCCGTTCCGCGCCGTGATAATCATAAATCGCAGCACCGGTGAACATTTGTGGGAGACGTCCCTGCCTGAATCACGGACCGGGATTGTGGTGACAGATCAGTTGAGTCTGCCGTTTCTCGTTGTGCTCGATGAGGCGGTTCCGGGAAGACAGGGTGAGCGAGATGCCCGCGTGCGACTGCGATGTTTTCGCAAACGCGACGGCAGCCTGTTGATCGAACAGTTTCTACCATCACGGTACAGCTACGATGAACTTCGAATCTCAGCTGCTGAGGATTACTCTGTGAGTGTTCAGGTCCATGGAACCGAGGTGCGGTTCGAGAGGCCGGAGGCTCAGTCCGTGCAGTCGCGAGCGAACGTACCAGAGGAACGGCCTCAATAAAGTTGTCGACTGAACACTACGTCCAAAGATGAACCCGGTTGCACAGTTCCGCCGGCAGACGTTTCCTCAGCACCTTTGCCGCAGCCTCAACAGCCGTCCGGGTACTCAGGTGACCGAGGATAATTAATTCGTTCTCAAACCTGTCGGCGCGGTCTAGGATGTCGTCCAGGTGCATGTGACCGTACTTATGGATCTTTTCCTTGCGGTGATCCGGACTGAAGAACGTCATTTCTGTGATCAGCACTTCAGACTTGTAAACATCCTCATGACTGTCCAGTCCGGCCGGTGCCGTGTCCCCGGTAAAACACACCAGCGGCGTGAGCGATTCGGACGTCACTTCGTTACCTGCAAGCCGCAGATCACGAATTTCACCACCACTGAGACCGCGGTACTCCTGTTTCAGTTTCTTTCTCACATCATACACGATGTATCCCACCGATGGCACCGTGTGCTTTGTAGAAATCACTCGCACTCGATGTTCACGAGACAACTCAATGATATCCCCGGGTTTTACGCCCACCAAGTCGCAATTCATGTGCCCTCGATCCAGACGCTGCCATGCTCTCAACAGTCCATGTACGGAGTCGACAACCTGTTCCGGAAGGTAGATTGCAGGCGGCTCCATCTTCATCATGCGACGTCGTGCCACGTAGACCGGCAGCGCGGCCAGATGATCCAGATGGGCGTGGGACACAAAAAACGTTTGAGTCCCCATGAAGGCCCACGGACTGGCTCCGAGTTCGAAGCCCAGCTTGAGTTGCGGGACTCGCCAGTAACTCTGGACGGCAGCGCGTGAATAGCCTTCGATGGTCAACGCCTTATGCGTCAGCGTGGAAAATGGAAGGTTGTGCAGCATTGAAGAATACTAACGAAGGATCGTTCCAGGTCAGAGTGCGCTGGTACGGAAACGCAGGACCCCGATCCACCGACACGGGTCCGTCAAAATCGGTAAAACAGGGCCGGATGCCAGGCCCTGTTTGCGGAACGCCCGGACGACAACGGGACATCAGTATGGCCTCACGTCCGACTTCGGGCGTTCCCAGACCGGTGATTCAGTTGCACTCACGTAATCTCTCAGGTACTGGTAAGGATGAAATCGGTTTTTGTAGCTCATCGATCCACAGTCACGAATGTAATAACCCATGTATTGATAATACCGACCTGCTGCCCGGCCGAATTCAATTTCGCTCAAAACGGAAAACGTCCCCGGTCCTTTGTCGCGCCATTGCGGATCATGAATGAAATAGATGCTCGACTGCACTCGATCGGTCATATCCACCATGCCAACTCCGATGAGTCGTTCGTCACGGAAATAAAGAAACTCCCTTGAAAACTCAAACTGGCCATCGAGAAATGACTGACAATAGTCGTCCACTGTCGTCTCTCTAAACGGCCAGCCCCGCCGCTCATGCATGTCACGATGATATTCGTTGTACAAACGAACATGTTCGTTTGTGACCGATGGTGGCCGGACGACGACTCGCACATCGGAGTTTCGATTGCGACAGCGGCGCTGACTCTTGCTCAATTTCACATGCGGAAGCACGATTCGCAGGCTGCGGCATTCACAGCATCGGCGACACACCGGACGAAACAATGCACGCCCAAAGCGGCGCCAGCCGCGTTCCAGTAGTGCTTCAATTCGCTCACAGGATAGAGAGGCTGCCCAGCGATACTCAAACTGCGATGTCTTGCCGGGAAGATATGAGCACCCGGATTCTGCACCAATTACGGCCAGTTCATCAGATTGAAGTCCAGTATCGTTGTTCATGGCAGCTGTGGCCGGCACGGTGGCAGTGGTCAGACCAGACTACCGTAACGCGGCGTCTGCCTGGAGGCGAGCTGGATTCACGACTCACTGGAATCAGTTCGGCGATAAACCGATCCCGGCTAACCGTCTGCCGGTGGCTTTGCCGCTGTCGCGGACGATTTTCGATCCGAGGACTGATCTGCAGGCGGCCGGGAACATGCGGGGTCGGCGGGCAGCAGTTCCGTCATGTTGTGGATCCCCGGCTCGTCATCGTTCCGTGCATCCGGACTGGCGGATCGCCTGATGGAAGCCGGTACCGGCGCAGTCCGGTCAACGTTGAAGACAGATGCACGAAAGATACGTTGCGATCTTATATTTCGGGGTGTGCGCCCGGAGACCGCCGTTGTGCGGGTACGGTCGGTCTCAACGGAACGCACTAATGAGGTCAGCTCCCGACGACACTGCGGCAACACACCATCCAGCTGAGTGGCGACCTGCTGGATCCAGGCCGGATCATTTTCCACAGCTTGAGACATCATACGGGCATAGAGTGAGATTTCGAATGCGTTGCGGTCCATCATCACGTTGGTGATCGGCGACGCCAGAAGTGCCATCGCTCGCGCTGTGACAGAAGGGAAAGATATAAATACGTCCAGTACCTGACGGACCTGTGTCTTGCCGTTTTTTCCCGGATGGTAGTCGTACCTCAGCCAAACCAGACCTGAGGCAGTGATTGACCGTGGCAGCAGCGGGCTGCTGTATGTTCCATCGAACAGCATCAGGCATTGCCACTGGTCCCGATAGAGGACATCGACCAGTCCGACCGAACCGTCCGGAGCAGTCGCCCGGAATTCCAAGGGCCCTGTCTGCCACATCTGAACTTTGGAGATTCCCAATACCCGCCATGAACTGACGGCAACATCCGGGTGTTCCACGAGATACCGGTAGACGTCCGGACGAACGTCATACAGAAACTCGGGCAGGCGGCGATATTGTGCGCAGTTATCCAGAACTTCGTGAATTCGTTGCTGGTTGTCGGCAGAAATTTGTTTCCACGGCATCTGGCTGATGCTGCGGATACGCAGTCTGGCTCCTGAGTTACCTCCGGCAGCAATTGTAATTCCAACACGACGGGTCATTTCAGTCATCGACATCTGGGCTGTGGCCGACGCGCTCAACAGCGCGCAAACCATGAGACTCAGCAGACCCGAAAGTCTGTGCGCAGACCGAATCATCGGTTTCCGCATGTCACCCCCAAATGGCAATTGCGCCAACACCGAATGCAGGCACCGTCCCCGAGGTACCATTCGATGCAAAAACCAGCTTGTGGAATCGAAGCCCCTCTCCGATTCGCATCGCGACTCAGCGCCCGGTACGATCATTCACCGCGCTCGCTGAAACACTCCTTGGATTAGTTCGGCGATCCGTCACTGGATCCCTCAAACGAATATCCCGATTGCGAAGAGTTTTCCATGACGACCATCTGGCCAACTGTTTCGGCAATTCCTGCCGAAACCAGCAATACGCGCTGACTGCTGTGGCCGCCGCTGTTCCACAAGTACGTCGGAGTCGTTTGAACAACCATGCGATGGTCGGTCCCTCATTACCCCTCAATGCGGCTGCCTGCAGCATCCAACGACCTGAAAGTTTCTGGCGTCGCTCAGAAACTGGTGCCATCGACGAGCGACTGAGCTGTCCCCATGGTCCAGGTCTGATCACGGCGGTCAAAGATGTGCTGTGGGTGCAGTTGGCCACCGACGAGTGCACTGATAAGTCTGTGTCATACTCGTGACAGGGGAATACTCATCGCTTCTTCTCTACTTTGTCGGCACGCGCTTTACGACGGGCGAGAATACGCTGCAGCTTTTTCCGCTCCGCGGCCAGAACCGCCGCTTTCAGTTCCTGCGGTGCAATGTTTTCACTGACAAGTCTCTCGTCCCCGGGGATCGTGCGTAATCGGATATTCCGATACCAGACCGGATCGCCATGATCCTGAAGACTGAGGTTGGCGCCTCTCGCGCTGAGATCTCCGCCTCGCAACCGCAGTAAGTCCACATTGGCACGCCACATGACGTTGGTATAGTCAAAATCAACAACCTTTTCCTCGTTAAGCCAATGCTGAATGACTGTCCCCTTGCAGACAATCCGCCCTGAATTCCAGGTGTCAGGTGATTTTGTCGCGTCTCGACTGGGTGCCATGCAGAAGTAAACCGAAGCGGCACTCGTCCGAGGATTACCACCATCAATGTGCCTGCTGTTGTCGAGGATCTGGTACTCGTACTGACCTGGTCGGTAGTACACGCCGCTGTTGCTTCCAGACGCAACTTTCCAGTCAAACCGCAGTTCAAAGTCGTCTGGCACACGCTCTTTCTCGTACACCAAACCGCCTCCGTTGCCGGTTCGTGTGACCTCTCCATCCTTAATGGTCCAGTTGCCGCTGTGTTTCCAGCCGTCAATATTTTCGCCGTTCGTCAACAGCTTAAAGCCCAGTGTCTGTTCTTCGGGCGAAAGTATATTCGGCGACTCAGCCATGGCGGTC
Organism: Planctomycetota bacterium; assembly: GCA_963581585.1. GTDB lineage: Bacteria > Planctomycetota > Planctomycetia > Planctomycetales > Planctomycetaceae > S139-18. Next base: position 30,129 of record CAUZPL010000055.1, on the reverse strand, counting down.
AGTGAAGACACCAGCAGCGCGCCTGACACAATTGTGGCGTTCAGTCGCAGTATTGTAAATTTGCACATTGCACGATGTATTTGTTCTTGTGTTTTAGTGGGGGCAGAACCGTCGTTGTCACTCCAATCACATTCTGATCATGCTCAATGACTGGCGCGCCGTCAATTCAACCTACTGCTCTGTCACAGCCCTGAATCAGAGTTGACTGGCTGGGGTTGAACAGAGCGAACTCTCCGGTTTGAAAGACTGGTGGCTCGCTTCGGTCGACAGCCATTCTTAAATCACGCTGTGACAGACACTACGTTCACTTTGGTTTGACAGATGCGGGAGTCCTGAGTCACTGTCAGCGACGGGGTGGGGTAGCTGTCCAGACCGCCATTCCGGCCAGAATCGGCAGAATCAGAAACCCGCACAGCGCCGGCTTGTAGGACTCGAGAACATCGATTGAATAAGCCAGTGGAAACGGGCCAAAAGCTGTTCCCAAAATCATGATTGCCCAGGCGACTCCACGGACCTCTCCCTGGTGAGCCCGACCGTAGTAGTTAATCCAGACAACATTTGCCGTACTGCGAAGGATGCTGCCGTGCAGCCCAAGTAACAGAGCATACACAAAGATCAACCACACGGCCGGCAACGTCATCACTAAAAGCGTCGCGCCGCCCAGTGCCGCCATGGCCAGGATCAGCAGGTATCGGCTTGCAAAACGGTCCGTTGCATAGCCGACGGGAAACGTCATTGCTGTGGCAAACACCGCCTGTAAACTCATCAATCCCGCTACTTCCCACGACGACAGTCCGTGCTGACCACACAATTTGACCTGGTGAAAAACAAGACCTGTGCCGACCAGACCGGATGTCGCGGGTACTGATAGCAGTTTCCAGAATGTTGGGTCACGAACGACCTCACCGACAGTCCAGGATTCTTCCAGAGGCGTGATTAACTGTCCACTCAGGGACGAATGGCCGGATGGTAAGTCAGCGGGCACCTTGCTGGCAGGTGGTAGTCCATCCGGAGCCAGACCGAGATCTTCCGGTCGGTCACGAATTAACAGAATCCCCGGCAGTACGAGTGTGACAGTGATGGCAATCGACAGGACGACCCACGTGACTTCCCAACCATTCGATTTCACCAAAAAATCGTTTAAAAGTGGAATGGTCATCACGGACAAACCACCTCCCAGGCCTGCGACCGCGGTCGCCATCCCGCGTCTTCGCTCGAACCATTCACCGACCAGCCATACCGATACCAGAAACAGCGCTCCCTGGCCCAGTGTCCGCACGAAAATGAAACCAAAATACAATTCACCCAGCGATTGAGTTCTCGACATCTGATAGCAGGCTGCTCCCAGACCTGCTGCAATCAGTGGCAGCATAATTCGTGCACCCAATCGATCAATCAGCTGGCCAAACACCGGCAGCAGTGCCGCACTGATCAGTGTCGCAAAACCGTACGCAAGCGAGAAATCCGTCTCGGCAATTTTTAGGCTGTTACGCATCGGCTCCTTGAGTACCGCCACCGAGTATGACTGACCTGGTGCCGACATAAACTGCCCAGCTGCGGCAATCGCCACCATCGTCCAGCCCGGGAAATAGCGGTGGTGCGTACTCCTGTGTTGTTGTACCAACGTCGGCTCGGGCAACAACTTCACAGACATTCGAGGAAATATCCTAAATTCGGCACGTGTCAATTTGGAACCGTACAGAAGAGAACCAAGAAACAAAGACATACATGAAAGACGGAAGCGGATACCAGACCTGAGTGAGCTGCCGCCGATAATTCCGCCAGCTGGTATGGATTCCTCATCACTGGAGCCCAGCCGACGGATCTAACATGATTGCCATTGTGCTGCCACACCGACTCGGCGGCGGTAGTTCACGGACAGCTCACGTGAGGATGAAGGTCACTTTGATTCTGAATTCCGGACATAATGAGTTCCTGTGATCTGGTCATGAACGACTTCGGACACTTACGGTGGAAACCCTGGATGGACTCATTGAATACATCTGAGATTCACTGCGGCGATACTTACACTCCTGAGTGCGTTTGCGCGTTCCCGGGGATTGGGAACCGTGAAGTCCAAAACATGTCTCTGCGTGTTTCCTCGCATTGACTACGAACAAAACACTGTTTTCTTTGGCCCGGAGAAATCGGCAAGTCTGACGCCGGAAACATTCCCCGAGCTGCTGTGATCTTCTGCGTCCGTTGATTGTTCATGCCGGACGGACAGAACATCGCCCGGTAAAAACAGCCATCACTTCCGGGCTGATACGACGGTGCAGAGACGGACCGGGGATGGGTTTGCCGCGGGCCACCAGGCAGTGGTGGTCCGCCGCCGTGCACCGCTCGCTACTCAGGCAGCACCGGTCACCTATAATTCGCGGCATCTGACCTTCCGCCGGTCCGCACGCCGGCAGATTAAGGAGCCTTGTAGTCCACCTATGTCTGAGACTGAAATTGTCATTCGCGGAGCGCGCGAACATAACCTGAAAAACGTGAGTCTGTCGCTGCCGCGTAATCAGCTGATCGTGATGACCGGCGTCAGTGGGTCCGGCAAGAGTTCTCTCGCATTTGATACGCTCTACGCCGAAGGTCAGCGCCGCTACGTTGAAAGTCTGTCCACATACGCACGCCAGTTTCTCGGGCAGCTGCCCAGGCCCGACGTTGATTCCATCAGTGGACTGGCTCCGTCAATTTCCATTCAGCAAAAATCGACCAGTCGGAATCCTCGCAGCACCGTGGGCACCATCACGGAAATTTTCGACTACCTGCGTGTCCTTTTTGCCCGAGTCGGTCAGGGTTACTGCTACGTTTCCGGCAAGCCCATCCAAGCGCAGTCCATCGATCAAATCATCGACAGTATCAACAGCCAGCGGGCAGGAACGCCGTATTCGATTCTCGCACCCATCGTGCGGAATCAGAAGGGTGAATTTAAAGAACTGTTTGATGACCTGCTGAAACGAGGCTACCTGCGAGCGCGCGTCGACAACGAAGTCGTGTCACTGAGCGATGACCTGCGTCTGCGGCGGCATCACAAGCACAACATCGACGTCGTTATCGATCGGCTTGTTGCCGGCCCCGGCCACCGAGCTCGGCTGGCCGAGGCCATCGAACAGGCACTCAAACTGGCCGACGGTCGATTAATCTGTGTGACTCAGACAGGTTCCGCCCGTTCAGCGGGACCTGGTGATGCCAGCTCACATAATGACCGTTCACAACAGCATGCCACAAAGAACGACGATGGCAACACTGAAGTCCCGACTGGCCGACAGGACGTACAGGACAAACTTTACAGTATCCGATATTCCTGCCCGGAAAGCGGCCTGAGTTACGAACCACCATCTCCACAGCTGTTTAGCTTCAACAGTCCCATCGGAATGTGCCCGGATTGCAACGGACTCGGCATGCGCCATGGAATTACCTTAGACACGATGGTGGTCGATGAAAAGAAGTCGATCCAGAATGGAGCTCTGCTGCTCCTGCCCTCGCTTCGCAGGATGGGTCGCTGGCCACGTCACATTCTGAAAGGCGCCGCAGCAGCAATTGAAAAGATGGTCAGTATGGATGAGGGCTCACTGCTCAAGACCAAATGGCAGCATGTTCCGGAGGAAGCACAAAAACTCTGGCTCACCGGTACGGGCGAACGACATATCATATTCAAGTTTGGCCATCGCGGAGGATCGTACAAGCATGGCGGCAGATGGGAAGGCTGGACGAATCGGCTGCTGAATGATTATCGATCCTCAAGGAATCCAATGCGCCGGCGGCAGATCGAAAAGCATTTGGAAATTGTGTCCTGTCCGTCCTGCAAGGGAGAACGTCTGAACCGCCAGGCTCGTCACGTTCGAATCAGGACGAACAGTCGCCGCTTCGGGAAAAACGGCCCCGGAAATGAACTCAGCCTGCCACAGGTGTGTGCACTGACGATTGCAGATGCCGCGGAATTTTTTTCGTCGCTCAAACTCGATGAAACCGGGCAATTCATCGCCGAAGAAGCACTTAAAGAAATCCGAGGGCGTCTGGGATTTCTGCTGCAGTGCGGCCTGCATTATCTCACGCTGGATCGGTCCGCGCCCACACTGTCGGGAGGGGAATCTCAACGTATTCGACTGGCTGGCCAGATCGGGTGCGGCCTTGTTGGAGTCGTCTATATTCTGGACGAACCATCTATCGGTCTCCATCCGCGCGACAATGGGATGCTGCTGGAGAGTCTGCAGCACCTCCGCGACCAGGGTAACACCGTCATCGTCGTCGAACACGATGAAGACACAATGCGGGCCGCCGATCATATTGTCGATTTTGGCCCGGGTCCCGGAATTCGTGGCGGGGAACTGGTGTGCAGCGGGTCGTTCGGCGATCTGCAGGCAAACCAAAAAAGTCTCACCGGACAATATCTCAGCGGTCGTCTGTCGATTGCCGTACCTGACAAACGCAGAAATCCAACCGACGATGCTATCGTCGTGGAGAATGCCCGCCACAATAACCTCAAGGGGATTGATGTTGGCTTCCCGCTGCGACGATTCATCTGTGTGACAGGTGTCAGTGGCAGTGGCAAGAGTTCTCTCATTGATGACATTCTCTGGCAGGTTCTCAATCGAGATATCAACAAGGGCAAAGGCGAACCCGGTCGTCATGATAAAGTGACCGGGCTGCAGTATGTCGACAAAGCGATTGAGATCGATCAGTCACCGATCGGGCGCACACCGCGGTCGAATCCGGCGACCTATGTGAAAGTCTTCGACGAAATTCGCAGGCTGTTCACTCAGGTGCCTCAGTCAAAAATGCGAGGCTATAAGCCAGGAAGATTCAGTTTCAACGTAGCAGGCGGTCGCTGCGAAGCGTGTGAAGGTCATGGAGCCACGAGGCTGGAAATGGACTTTCTGGCCGATATCTGGATGCCTTGCGATGTATGTCAAGGCCGGCGGTTCAGCAACGAGACGCTGGAAGTGAGGTACAAAGACCACAGCATTGCCGATGTGCTGACGATGGAAGTTCGCGATGCTCTCCAATTGTTTGAGAATGTGCCAAAGATCCAACGATCGCTGCAGACGCTGTCCAATGTCGGACTCGATTACATGCAGCTGGGACAACCATCACCGACGCTGAGTGGCGGAGAAGCTCAGAGAATCAAGCTGGGGCGCGAACTTGGGAAGCGGACGACCGGAAAAACGCTGTACGTGCTGGACGAACCCACCACCGGCCTGCACTTTGCCGACGTCCACAAGCTGCTGGAGGTTTTGCACAGCTTTGTTGATGCAGGCAACACGGTCATCGTCGTCGAACATAATCTGGACGTGGTCAAAACGGCCGACTGGGTCATCGACATGGGCCCTGAAGGTGGCGCCGGCGGCGGCATGGTTGTTTGCGAGGGGCCGCCTGAAACGATTGCTCGGTGTCGGACGTCTCACACCGGCAATGCACTGCGAGCAGTCCTGCCGCGCATGAAACGACGGACTGCTGTAAAGAGGAAACTTTCAAGTGGAGTCTCAACAAACGCATTTGGGTTCACCAAACACATCGAGATCCGAGGAGCCGCTCAGCACAACCTGCAGGAAATCAGTATGCAGATTCCGCGAGGTAAGTTAAGTGTCTTTTGTGGGCCCAGCGGCAGCGGAAAGACATCGCTTGCCATGGACACGCTGTACGCGGAAGGTCAGCGACGCTATGTCGAAAGTCTGTCCGCGTATGCTCGCCAGTTTCTGGGCCAGATGCCTCGGCCAAGGGTTGAAAGTATTCACGGACTCAGTCCGGCCATCGCCATCGAACAGAAATCCGTTGGAGCAACCCCGCGTTCGACTGTCGGAACGGTGACGGAGATCTACGATTACCTGCGTGTCCTCTTTGCTCGCCTGGGCACCGTGCATTGCCCGTCGTGTGGTAAGAAGGCCGAACAGCAAACAACAGACGAAATCGTCGATACGATTCTGAAGTTTCCGGCGAAGACACGCCTGCTGGTACTGGCACCGATGGAGGTGGATCGACAGACGCCGTATGACACTGCGTTTGAACGGCTCCAGTCAAGTGGCTTTGCTCGCGTGAGGATCGATGGAACAACATACGCGCTGGGAGACGTACCACACATCAATCACCGCCGCTCCCACGATGTGGAAGTGGTCGTCGATCGCATCGTCGTTGAGAAGAAATCGCGTGGACGCATTACCGATTCGGTCGAGGCGGCACTTGATCTTGGCAAGGGAGTGATTTCAGTCGCGATTGCCGATACCGAAGTGGATGAACAGGAGTGGGACACACACTTATACAGCCTGCACCTTTCATGTTTCGATTGCGGCTATTCGTATGACCACCCATCCTCTCAACAGTTCTCGTTCAACAGCCCGCTGGGCTGGTGCTGGTCGTGCGAAGGACTCGGTACGGAATACGGAGAGAACCAGTCGCTGCTGATTACCAGCCCCGAAAGCAGTCTGATTGATGGTGCGATTGGAGCATGGCCTGACCCAAAGCACAACGCAACATTCCGGTCGCTGCTGAACGGAATCAGTGAAGAGTTCGCTGTTCCGCTCGATCAACCCTGGTACCTGTTGTCACCGGAACAACAACGCATCGTGTTGTACGGGGACGAGGACCGCTGGATCAGCGTGAACCATCAGCAGCAGTCATTCTCAGTCCGCTACAGAGGGATCTATCCCACAATTGAACTGGCCGCCCGTCTGTCCCATTCTTACCGACAGTCGTTAGTCGAAATGTCGGGTGACAGAGACTGCAGCGTCTGCAGCGGAACCCGACTGAATGAAACATCGGCTGCCGTCCGGCTGAAGAATGTAACTTTGCCACAACTCACCCGCATGCCACTGGCGAATTCCATCGAATTCCTGACAACGCTCAGACTCAGTAAAACTCAGAAGCAGATCGCAGCTGATTTGCTTTCGGAAGCCGTGCATCGATTGAAGTTCCTGATCGATGTGGGCCTGGCGTACCTCACACTGAATCGCTCGATGCCGTCACTGTCCAGTGGAGAATCGCAGCGTATTCGCCTGGCTGGACAGGTCGGACGATCACTGACTGGAGTCCTCTACGTACTGGATGAACCCACGATTGGTCTGCATCCCCGGGACAACGGTCAACTGCTGGCGACTCTCAGGAAGCTGCGCGACCTCGGAAATACTGTGCTGCTTGTGGAACATGATCGTGAAGTCCTGGAATCTGCTGACCGATTATACGATTTCGGTCCGGGAGCTGGTCGTCTGGGTGGCAACGTTGTCGCCGAAGGCACACCCAAACAACTCCGACGTCAGTCCGGCAAGTCACTCACCGCAGATTACCTCAGCGGTAAGCAGGGTATTCCGGTTCCGGAGTCGCGTCGGATCCGAACCGGAAGCCTGCTGCCGGAGTCTGGCGGCGCGGACATGGTCCGTGAATCACGGCTGCCGATGAACTGCGATGCTATGCCCCTTCATCAGTGCGGCAGGAGTCTCCCCCTCCCAAAGACACATCGGGAGGCGGAGAATAATCGCACTGAATCCGCAGAGTCCACGGAGTCAGTAACTCCGGCTGTCGGATCGGAGTTGCCCGGAAATGCAGTTCAGCACGGGCGTGCAGCCCTCACACTTCTTGGCGCCACGCAGCACAACCTCCGCAACGTGGACCTCAGTATCCCACTGGGAACACTCACCTGCATCACCGGAGTCAGTGGCAGCGGCAAAAGTTCACTCGTGATGAACACACTGGCCCGAGCTCTCGCACGCAAGCTGAACCTGTCCACGGATGCTCCGGGACCGCATCGCGACCTGCTGGGCGTCGAACATCTTTCGAAGATCTCCATTGTGGATCAAAATCCGATCGGCACGACGCCCGCGTCCAACCCGGCGACCTACACGGGTGTCTTTGACCACATCCGCGAACTGTTCTGCCAGATGCCGGATTCCAGAGTGCGAGGATACCGGCCTGGTCGATTTAGCTTCAATCGCTCGGGCGGTCGCTGCGACGACTGCGAAGGCATGGGCCAGCAAAAGATCGAAATGCACTTTTTGCCGGACGTATGGGTTGAATGTAGCACCTGTCGCGGTAAGCGGTACAACGGCGAAACACTGGCCGTCAAATTCAACGGCTACTCCATTGCGGATGTTCTGGAAATGCCCGTCGAAAAGGCAATGAAATTTTTTTCCAACGTGCCGAAAATCAGAGCTGCACTGGCGACGCTCAACGCCATCGGCCTGGGATACGTCACACTTGGGCAGTCGGCCCCGACACTCAGCGGCGGCGAAGCTCAACGCATCAAGCTGGCGTCGGAGTTATCGCGGCCGAATTCCGGCCGGACGCTGTATCTCCTGGACGAACCGACAACGGGCCTGCATTTTGACGACATCAGGAAGTTGCTGAGCGTCCTCAACAGCCTTGTCGAAAAAGGTAACACGGTTGTGGTGATCGAACACAACCTGGATGTCGTCAAAACAGCCGACTGGGTCGTGGATATGGGTCCCGAAGCCGGGTCCGGCGGTGGTCAGATTGTCACAGCTGGTACGCCTGAGGATGTTGTGGCCTACGCGCAGTCAGTGGCAAGCGAGTCGAACCTCCCGCGATCATGGACCGGCGAATTGCTGGCACCAGTGCTGCAAAAGTCCAAAACAGGAACGATTGAAGTCTTTGACGTCGCAGATGTCGCAACGAAACGGTCTACTGACCTCAGTGTGAGTCAGCTGGGCAAAGCGGTCAAACTGCCGTGGGAAGCCGACGGTCAGCGGTGGCACACGCAGGAGTGCCTCAGTCACGACGGCAAACGCTGCCGCTGGGAAGGTGACGCATTGCAGTATGTCATCGACTTAATGGCGTGCGAACCGGAATTAAATCCGGTCAACTGGAACCATCGATCGACTGTGGAAGTGAAAGCTGCCGGTGGTCTGGGCTGGCTGTTGCACGCTCGCACGGGCCACGAATGGATCCTGTCGCTCTGCTTCCGCGTCAAGAAGAGCACATTTGACACGCAGGCGCTGGCTGCTCAGCTGAATTTAACCCCGATCGATGACGTGGAAGAGATACATTACTACACAGATTCACCGAGAGTGAAGACACGTAACATGAAACAGCCGTGGCAGGAAGTCACGGTGAAGGTATGGAAGAAAAAAGACATTGACACACCCGGGTTTCGAGCGTTTCTGAAGATGGCAGTGAAAGCTCATCTTGCGCAGGCAAAAAAAGAAACCGCCAACCCACAGGATCTCACACCCTGGAAACAGCTGGGCCGCAAATGGCACCTGACAAAAAAAGGTCTGCCCGGCAATGGTCGAGTTGCGTGGACCTTCAGCACAATTGAGAAACTGCTGCCCGTCATCGAATCCGCGATGAACGGCTGCAAGGTGGATTACGGCCTCCGCAGCAAGATCAACTGGAAATACACCGACGGTTCACCGGCTGCCGAACTGCACACCAAACGCAAACAGAGTCTTGATTTCGTCCTTTTTGTCCCGTCAGGATCAGTCACGAACGGAGCCGTCGCGGAGTTTGGAACCGCACAGGATATTTCTGCCCGTCACGGCGGAACAGACGCAGTGAAGATCCGATTTGATGGAGTGAGTCAGGTGTCGACTGATTTCAAACGCTGGCTGGAATTCAGCCTGCCATAGCCTGCCGCTGTGAGCGTCTTCTTGAATCCGGTATGGCTGGCTGCAGGCAGATTAAAAATAACCCGGACCCTATGTCACTGCTGTTGTCGTCAGCGGAGTAAAAATTCCATCTTCATCTTATTCGTGGCACTTCTTTCATCAGTGATCTCGTGATCTTCAGCAATAATGATGAACCTGGGCAGTCTCAAACTGACCACGCCTCGTGCTGTGTACAGAACCGACAGATACTCTGATAGCAAACGAGGTCGTCACAATCAGCTGGACTGCACGGTCGTACGAATCCGAAGAGTGGTCAGTCGTTACAGCAGCGACTGGTGCAGTTGCCCAATTCACGAGCAAAGCGGTCAAGGTCGTTGATGGCGACACCATTGATGTCCTGACCGATGACAAAGCAACAATTCGCCTCCGGTTCCACGGGATAGACTGTCCCGAACGTGGCCAGCTATTCGGCAACAATGCAACGCAAATATTGAAGACTTCCATCCTGGGCAATATTGTGAAGTTCGTGTTATCCGGTCAGGACAAATACGACCCCACGCTCGGTGACATTTACCACGACGGGACGTTGATCAACCGTGCGCTTGTCGCTGCCCGGATGGCCTGGCATTATGTGATGTACGCGCCGGACGACACCGCTTTGGTAGAAGCCGAGAAACAGGCGCGTAAGCTGAAGACGGGACTGTGGTCCGGCAGTCACAAACGACCCCGTCGTGGGACTGGCGGAGGATGAGCAAGGAAGAACGGGACTTGTATCGGTAAGTTAAACCATCGTTTCCCGGCTGAGCGAACGAAAGAAATTGCCATGCACCGTATGACTGTGATGTTGTTCATTTGCCTGGCCGGATGCCAGGAACAGTCGTCAGCTCCGCTCAAGGAGTCCAGCCAGGAGACGCTCACGCTCAAAGGACAGACCGAAGGTGCCGGCAGCGTGAACGAGCAGTTGGAAAATCTGAGAGCCGAAGTCGGAGTGAATGAACAGGGTGAGATTGTTGATGTGCACCTCCACGATACCCAGTTCACCGACGCGGGTCTGGTGCATCTTGAGGGGCTGACCAATCTGGAGTACCTCGTCCTCGATAACACCCAAATCACCGACGCGGGTCTGGTGCATCTTGAGCGGCTGATCAATCTGGAGACTCTCAGCCTCACCAATACCAAGATCACCGACGCGGGTCTGGTGCATCTTGAGGGGCTGACCAGTTTGAGTTATCTCGACCTCTACAATACCAAGATCACCAACGGGGGACTGGTGCATCTTGAGGGGCTGACCAATCTGATTAACCTCTACGTCGACGGCACCCGGATCGCCGACGCGGGGCTGGTGCAACTTGAGAGGCTGACCAATCTGGAGTGCCTCAACCTCAACGACACCCAAATCACTGACGCGGGGCTGGTGCATCTCAAGGGGCTGACCAAACTGAAAGTGCTCACCCTCAACAACACGCAGATCACCAACGCGGGGCTGGTACATCTTGAGGGGCTGACGAATCTGGGGCTGCTCGACCTCAACAACACGCAGATCACTGACACGGGTGTCGCCGAACTAAAAAAGGCATTGCCGAAGTGTGAGATCAAAAGCCTTTAGCCGCTGCGGTGACAGAAACTACTTGTGTACAAGTCATGCTGTTGTCGGTTTCGTCGCTCTTCAATCGTTACGTCGCGCTGAATCAGTGACCGATCTCACAACCATACAACTTCAAACCATCCAGACCAAAGCTGACGGCACACTCGACGCGATCATCGAAAGTCCGGAAGGCAACACCGAATTTCAGTCTGCAGTCCGGGACATCCTGCAGGCCAGTGGCGATGCACTGTCCACGTTTCAGCGACTGGCTGCTGAGGAACCGGCAGTGGCTGATGCTCGTTTTCCGTCAAACCTAAGAGTCGCTGTGAAAATGGTCGCGCTGCCCGAGCCCGGTCAGCGGCATTCTCTATCCATAGAAGCGTTTGCGCAGGTCACGGGGCAGCAGTCCTGCAAAAAGGCAATGATCTATCGGACCGAAATAATTGCGATAGTCTCCCGACACGCCCTTGCGGAAGAATGAATTGTTTTGAGTTTGCCCCCTGATTCGGCCCCCGGAGAGACTCTCAAACGTGAAGTGTCTAACACTTTCCTCAACGGCCGGCACATCGACTTCGATCTTCAACTTGTCGGCAAGTCGGAAAATACTGGCAACAGTATCGGTGAGCAGGTCTTCGTACCTAATCACGGCAATCCCGTCGACGTCAAGCCATGCCCTGGTATGTTCAGGCCACTCCCGTGCAACAGCCAGCAGGTTGCCTTTGAAGCTGACATACGCGCGACAGCAGTTGTTTCGTCGCTCCGATGGGTCAGGTCCCTGTTGATGCCGGACGTTTTGATAGTAGTGGTAAGCGGAAACGGCAACATCACGCGGGTCGCGTACAATCAGGGCACGCTTGGGGTAATCCTCAAGTACTTTCAGGTCAGAGGGCAGGGAATGAGTCTTGGCGAAGATCGGAAGCTGACCTGCCGTCGAATTCTGCCAACCCGTGAGTTGCCGCACTCGCGGGTCGGCAGTCGGAGGTTCATGTGGCTTATGGAGATCCACATATTTTGCTCCGAGCAGGTGACAGAGAATGTAGCCACACCAGGTATTGCCGGACTTTGGATAGCCGGCCAGCAAAAAGTTGTGTTTCACATCCTTCACCTGGCCGCACACATTTCTCGTTGGAAGCACACAAGAGGCACCACGACCTGAACAAGTCTCAGGACAGAGGTCCGACAGTCATCGGTCATGATGTGTTACGTCTCCGATCAGAATCTCAAAATTATGGCCTGATCACTGTGTATCAGTTAACGAGTCACTCAGATCTGAGGGGTCGACGGAAATACCGAGACAAGAGTCTTGCGACGGCTCCGAGTGTCCGCGCAGAAAAACGAGCACGTGGCTGCTGCGACGCTTCCCTCGCAATGATCATTGCCGAAACGAACGGTGATTGATCGAAATCATCCAGCAATTCGATCATTCGGTTATTCCATGGTTCACGCAGGCGTCCCAGACGAGATGCATTGCTAAGGCGTCTGGGCAAAGTCTGTTCAAGTTTGTCTCGAATGACTCCGCATTCCTGCCTGAATCGATTCTCCGTTTCGTTCTCCTTTGCAGACTCAATACAGGTTTTTGACTGAGCGTGTAATCGAAACAGGGCACCTACAGTTGATGAGTACCGAACCCGGGGGTTACTGCTCAGATAACGAATCAGCAGGTCCCAGTCGAATCCGTAATTCAGTGTCGTGTCGATCCCGCCGCATTTCCTGAGCCGATCCAGTCGAAACCACAGGCCTGGCTGGCTGAATGAGTAGCGGTCCGCTCGCAGAATCCTGTATGCAGACAGATTCTCGTTTCGCATCAGATAAGGCTTGATGCCTTGGCCTTCTACTGAAGACGGAAACGTGTACAGATCACATTCGTCATTGATCCGGGTTCCCAGTTCCCAAAGAACGCCCGGTTGGATCAGGTCGTCTGAATTGATCCAGTTAAAAAGCTGGCCGTCTGCCAGTGCCAGGCCCTTGTTGATGGCATCGGACTGCCCCTGATCTTCTTCCTGAATCACAACATCGATCAAATGCCTGTACTTGTCGAGAATCAAGTTACTGTGGTCCGTACTTCCACCGTCCACGATGATGTATTGCAGATTCGGATAACCCTGCAGGAGAACAGACCGGATCGTCGCCTCCAAAAATTCTCCCTGATTGAAACTGGGAGTCACGACTGAGACACGCGGCACCGAATCGCCTTTACCGTCCTGAGGCAGCGACGCGACCGCAGTCCAGGGCCAGCCATGCCGTCCTTCCGGGACCGGAGGAAGGGAACGGCTCATCATCCCGGCTCCGAGTACGAATGTGCAGCTGCCCGCGTTTCAATCAGTTTCAAAACCGGAGCGAAGTGTCTGTCAAATTCGTAGGCCTCGCGGTAGCACAACAGTGCATTGCGACAAAACGTTTCGTAGTTGCTCGAAATGGTATGAATCGCCGCTTCAACGTGACTCGGCGAGAGAACATCAATTCCACATTTCCAACGGGACAAAACTCGCCCGATGGCCGGGTTGCCGACGCTGACTACCGGAATACCACATCGGAGACTGTGGGCCAGTTTGCCGGAGGCACCGGCGAGCAGCTGAAAATTAGGCCCCAGCGAGTTGTCGTAGATCACCACACCAACGTGGGCAGACTGGTACAGTTCATCGAGATCATCGTAGTCCACAGGTGTGTCGGACAAAACAACCCGGCCATTTCCCATCTGGCTCAGAGACAGTGGGAATTCATCATGCCGCGTCAATTCTGTATGACTGTGAAAGACCAGCTTCCACGAGTCCGGCCAGCTGGCAGCCGCCTGAGCCAAATGGTGTGATCGCATACCTTCGCAAACTGATCCTGCGTGCAGAATAATACGGTCGCACTCACTGAGGTTGAGTCGGTCATGAAGGAAACTCGCACCTGTTGCAGTTGACGGAAATCCGCGAGGAGAATTTGGTACTAAAAGTACCGGACCGTTTTCGACCTGGTTCTCGCGACATAGGACTTCGGCGCGTTCCCTGTCCTGAATCACAAGTGCCAGGGATTTACGGTGACATTCTTTCTCCCGCTGTTTCCATCTCAAGCAATGCCTGACCCAGCTGGAAATTAGCGGCCCGATGATTCGGTTCACTACGGACGGCCTCTTCAATGCCTGTCTGTCCGCGAAATCAGTATCGAACGTGATCTCCAGTGACCAGTAAATGACGGATGTGTGAATCTCTTCGCCAATGTGGTGAGCGGCTATTAAACCATGCGTGTCGACACCGATGAGGCAAAAATAGTTATTTCGCCTGGCGATTTCTGCCGCCCGGCGTGCGAAACGGGACCGGGCAAACAGGCTGGCTGGTCGCAGTTTGCCCATTCTGTCACGACACCACGACAGAGCCCGGCCAATCCGTCGACGAATGCAGGCCGGGATACGGCTGTGCTGACCGGCTGTCCCGTCTCTGTCCACGTGTGACTTCCCACGAGGCGCTGTTGCACCGTCGCCGCCATCAACACGAATGATTCGAATATTGGGCCCAAAGTTCGGAGGTGGTGCAAAGCGGTCAGAGTCAGAACGTATCAGAATATCAACAGCATAACCATTTTCATCGAGTGCACGCGCGGCATTAATCAGGCTCGGGGCGCACCCCAGATACGTTTCCCAAAAAACGATGGCCAACCGCGGCCCCTGGCTGGAGTGTGCTTCCTTCATCAGTCGGCCAGTAACCGAAGAGCCGCTACAACGGTATCAATCTGTTCATCGGTGATCCCCAGTCCTGATGGAAGATAGAAACCGCGGCGACCCAGGTTCTCGGCGTGTGGATGGTCGTCGTCCTGAAACAGTTTCATCCTGCGAAAGACTGGTTGCTCGTGCATCGGCCGGAAGAACGGCCGTGTACCGATGTTCTGTTCGGCCAGTCGTTTCATGAGAGTCTCCGCGGGATGTCTGGCTTCATCTTCACATACCAGGCCGAACACCCAGTAGATGTTATCTGCAAAATCCGTCGCTTCACACGGTAAACGGATTCCTTTCAGCCCCGCCAGCTGCCTGGAATAGCTGTCTCCAATTTCCCGCTTGCGTTCAATGTGTCGAGGCAGCTGCTCAAGCTGTGCAAGTCCGACAGCTGCCTGCAGATTCGTCATTCGGTAATTCCAGCCGAGTTCGTCATGCACGAATCGACGCGCCGGTTGGAAACACAGATTACGTAAACGGCGACAATGCTCGGCGACAGCATCATCATCGGTCACCACCATGCCTCCCTCTCCGGATGACACGTGTTTATTCGCATAGAAGCTGAAAGTACTCATCAGACCAAAGCAGCCGCACGGCTGGCCACGGTATGTCTGCCCGTGCATTTCGGCCGCGTCTTCTATGACAATCAGGTTGTGTCGCTCGGCAATTTTCAGCAGGGGAGCCAGGTCAACCGGCAAACCATAGATGTGAACTACGAGAATAGCTTTGGTGCGAGCCGAGATTTTTTCCTCGATCTGGCTGACGTCCATGTTCCATGTCACCGGATCACTGTCGACCAGCACTGGAACTGCTCCTGCGCGGACTACAGAAGCCGCAGGAGAAATGATGGTCAGGGCGGGCATGATGACTTCATCGCCCGACTGCAGATTCGCAGCAGTAACAGCCATGTCGAGTGCACCGGAACCACTGCTGCAGGCGACCGCAAACTTCCGTCCTACGCTTGCAGCGAAAGATTCCTCGAATCGTCGCACAAACGGTCCTTCGCTGCTGATCCACCCGGTTTCGATGCATTCGAGCAAATACTGTCGCTCATTGCCGTCCAGGAGAGGTGTATTGACGGGGATCATCTAAGATTTCGTATCAGAATACCTGTTGGAAATGAAAAATGGACGACCAGTTCTACGCCCGTTTTTGCAGCACGATCGTGACACCCCAGGTTTCCTGCGATGGTGCAGCGCCATCCAGCCACTGTTCACAGTGGACCAGCTCCATACCCACTGACTCGGCGAGGAAACACAGCTCCGGTTCAAAGAAATATCGCATGCAGTGGGATTCACGGAACTTCTCAACCCGTCCACTGGCCTTGTCCGTGACGATCATTGTGTAGTCAACTTCTACGACGTTTTGACTGACGTTCATGGCAGGTTCAGCTACACGCAGAACATGTGTGTGGTCATCTTCCATTCGCCGGATTCTTACGGCCGGGCGAAGGCTTAGTACTGCCGGACCATACCAGACGTCAAATATGAACGTACCACGCTCCTCCAGATGCAGGGTTGCCGTTTCAAGCATCGCGTGGACATCACTGTTGCTGGTTTGATAGCTGAAGACATGAAACAGGGACAGGACGCAGTCAAAACGACGATTCAGCCGCACAGTTCTGCCATCACCATGTACAACCTGGAAGTTTCCCGAAACGTGATCTGTAATCGGCTGAACCCGATATCCTGCGGCCTCGATCATTTCCTCACTGCGTTCCACTCCTGTCACATCGAACCCAGCCTTCGAGAGCAGCGTGGCGTGTCTGCCCGTGCCACAGCCGATCTCAAGGATCGTTCTTCCGCCTTCCGAGAACCGCTCGATCAGCGACTGGACGTACGTCACCTCGGCAACATAGTCCTTGTCCTGATACAGCAGGTCGTAATAACGACCGTAGTGGCCGAAGGGGTCACTCATGTTGAGTTGCCTTGACGCTCACGCAGCCGGACTTTGTTACTGGGTACCGGATCAAAACGTGTCTTGTCCTGGTCACCTGAATAGGGCCCCTGTTTAACTTCCAGGATTTCACTTGGCTCAAGTATCTCAAACCCGTGTCCACCGGCGGCCAGCAGAATCACGTCTCCGGTCGCAACGACACGACTTTCGAGGTAGTGCCGACCGTCGGTGTAAAAATCGACACGCACCTTTCCCGATCGGATCAGCAGAACTTCCTGTGTCCACGCCACTTCTCGTTCGACCGGGTTATGGACATGCGGCTCAATCCTGTACCCGGCAGGTCGATTCATATAGCCAAGTTGCTGAGAAAAAACGTGCGGCGTAAAGAATTCGATACCATCGGTGTGAAAATCTGCCCGAATAATGATCCCAATGGTCTGGTCGAGGTGTTTAACGTATTCGACGCCGGCTGCTGAAGTCTGGTTCATGTGGCTCATCTGCTGTCCGTGTCGGAAAATAAATCTCGGCTGGAAAGAACGACATTCATCAGGTGGTCACGTCGTGGGATTTATCTGTTTTTGCCTTAATTCCGGCAAGGTGTCTCGTCTTCCGCGTCAGTCCCGTAATGATCCGCGCCATGAATCTTTCCGGCAGCCAGTAGATTATTCGCGGCTCAATTCTCAAAAGTTTTAGAAGACAGTTTATCCGCTGCCTGTCTAATTTCCGGATGTCCTGGCTGACACTTAAAATGCGATGCTTCCAGTTATCACTGAGCTTCTGTGTCTTCCAGAGACGTTTGTGGTTTCGATAGATGTGCAGCAGACCGTGTACACACAACAGTGCATCTTTCGACATTTGACCGGCATGCTGATGGTAACGTACCAGCGGCTCCGGAACGCAGTCGTACTGACACAATTGACAAAGCCGAATATGCAGATCCCATTCCTGATAGCTGGGACAGTGTTCATCGAGTCCGGAAATCAACAGCAGCGCTTCGCGTTGAATTAACGCCGCATTCATATCGACGTACGTTTCACCGGACAGGATGGAGGAACGGATGTCACCGCTGGCCATCCAGCAGAATTCCCCCGTCTGAATCTGCTGTTCACCACGCTGCTCCATCACTCGACTGTGGCAGGTCACGACCCCCGCTTCTCCGGTCGAGGCCCGGGCCAGCAGTGTGTCGATCATTTGAGGCTCGAGGCAATCATCGGAATCCAGAAACACAACCCACTGTCCGTGCGCTGCGCAGAGACCGGTGTTTCTTGATCCGGGTGCACCCTTCGTTCGGTTGTTTTGCAGCACTCGAATTCGCCTGTCTGTCCGACTGAGTTCTTCAGCCACGTCGCGAGTCCGGTCGGTCGAGTTATCGTCAGCAATAATCAGCTCGATGTTCGTATAAGTCTGCTGGAGAACACTTGCAGCGGTTCCTGCAAGCGTCCCTGCGCGATTGAATGCAGGAACGATGACAGAAATCAGCGGTTCTTTGTCTGAACGTTTAAACGACACAGTCACGGATGATTGCGGCCAGTTTCCCCAGTGTTTGGTTGTATCCAAAATATTCTCTGAAGCGTACTGCTGCGTTCACACTCATGTTTTGGCAAACACCAGTGTTCTGACACAGCAGATTCATTGCCTCTGACATACCATCGACGTCCTGTTCTTCCACAAGGAACCCGGTTTCCCCATCAATAACGACGTCCGGAATTCCGGCGTGGCGCGTTGCAACCACCGGTAGTCCACAGCACTGAGCTTCCAGAATTGCAACCGGAGTTCCTTCACTGTCACCGTCACCGGCCTGAATTGAGTGCTGTAAAAAACACCTGGCGTGCTTCATGGCCGAACAAACTGCGAAGTGATCCTGAGAGCCGTGGAACTTGATATGGGCGCCAAGTTTCAGGCCACGGACAAGCTGCTGGCAGCATGCCAGAAACGGTCCGTCGCCGATCATGTCCAGGTGTGCCTCCGGACAGCTTTGCAGAGTTTTGCGGAACGCAAGGATCGTCAGGTGTGGTGCCTTCTTTTCGACGAACCGTCCGGCGGCAAGAAAACGTGGGGGGTTAAGATGAGGAGTGACAGGCTCGAACAGTTTCTGATTCACCGAGTAGGGCACATAGTGCAGTTTGTCTTCACTCGCACCAAGCTGACGCAGCTGATCACACATTGCCCGGGAAACACCGACAACTGCTGAAGCCATCCTGAACAACCGTGGATATGTTTCGGTGTGAGCTTCCAATGTGGCATAACGTGTCGCGTCGACACCATGAAAATGGGCGATGAGCGGAACTCCTGCTCGCTGGCAAGCATTCATCCACTGCACCGCGGTCGTACCATACTCGGCAAGCACTGCACTGATTTCAAATTTCTTCAGGAACCATATCAACTGTGTCTCGAGGAAACTGGTTTCTGTCCGGAGTCCGAGTTGAAAGGCAGCGCGTGGTATGATGTACCATGGATCGAAGCGTCTGAAGGGACGTGATGAAACAATGTGTCGCAGTGGATCACCACATAACGGCTGAATTGCAAACGGGAGTTCATCTATGTGACGTCGAATGAATGTTTCGGAGTAAGAATCACGGTATGGTGTGGCGACGCAGATCGTGGTCATTGGGGCTCGTCTGGCAAAGAAACCTTGGGCACAGCGGTGCCCTTCGTAGCAACAACCATGTAAACACAGGCATCGCGATCACGATCAGCAGTCTGACATCTGCGGTCAGCTCGCTCCATCAGTCGCTGCATTGTCCAGGTGAAGGACGTTCTTAGAGTATCAGGAATTCGTAACAGCTTTATATCCTGCCACAACTGAATGGCTGTCGCTTCCGGTCCCATCAGGCCTTCGAAATAAGTGATTTCGAAATCGTATGCTGAGATGAGTTTCTTCAGCCCATCGCACGTCCATCGCCAGAAATCGGCCGGATCGGGATGATATCTCCATACACCGTGTGTCGAGAGAATCAACTGTCCTCCCGGTCTGAGAACACGGAACGCTTCTGTCAGATAGGTGTCCGGACTGGCGACATGTTCCAGAACCTGTGAAGAAAGAACGATGTCAACCGACTCATCTTTCCGCTCAAGTCTTCCATCCCCTGAGATGATACCATCTGCCATCTCATTACCGGGAAGATCAAAGCCCAGATAGGTCTGGAGCTTTCGCTCAAACAGAGGGCGATACGGCATGTTTCCACAACCAAAGTCCAGCAGGTCCGCTTTACAGTGCACCAGCTGCTGGTCGACGATCTTTTCCATGGCGCGCCTGATACATGTCAGGTGCCAGTAGAGCCGAGCGGATTTCTTCGGGTAGAGGCGTTCACCACGTCTCGCAGCTGCCGTTGTGGTGTGGCATGCAGATTGTGACGGAGTATTCGTATGCACTGGAAGTGTCCCGCTTCGGAGCGCCATGGCGTTCTGTTGTCAGCCCTGCCTTGGGTCCGACTTGTGGTTCAGGATTATGTTTTTCGCCAGATGCGTGTGAACTTCCGGCTCAAGGATAACGGACGTCGAATGTCTTCACGGTCGATCCCCGCGGACGGTGGGGGAAGCACAATTGGATCGGGAAATACAAGATCCCGACGCGGACCTGCTGACTGCATGAGATACTCGAAGAGTTGTTCCCATTTATCGGCGGCTGCCGCCAAAGAAAAATGATCTGCGATGTGTCTCACGGCATTGAGAGAAAGATCCCGTCTGAGAGACTCATTTTCTGCCAGCCGGTGCATCGCGGACTGAAATTCCGCCTCGCGATTTTTGACGAGCAAACCTGTGTACTGATGCACCACAAGTTCTCTGACGCCGCCACCAATGTCCAGGCAAACAGGCACCATTCCACAGGCCATGCCATCCATGATGGCACCGGGAACACCTTCGTACTCAGATAAAAGTACCAGTATGTTGCCCCAGACAATCTCCCGCTGAACTACGTCAGGTTCTACATGTCCTGTGAATGTCACGCGATCTGCCAGTCGCTCTGTCTCAAAGAGCTCTTCAAGCGATGATCGTCGGCTTCCGTCGCCAATGAACTTCATCTGCGCGTCCGGGTAAGTCTGGAGAATCGGCAAAATCGCCCGAGCTAAATCAGAAACTCGCTTTTGGCAGTCTTCAATTCGTCCTGCGTAAACCAGTCTCAGAGGACCGGTGCAGTCCGACCGCAGATCGGACAGAGGCACACCATGACAGATATCAACAACATGGGATCGGGATGGATTCCATGCGCGTACAGTGTCACCCAGCTCGCTGCCCATGCAGAACAATCCCGAGACCGCCCATTCATCAGCCCGCTGGCAGAATCGTTTTGCAAGACCCCAGTTGTATTCATCATTGCTGAGGTGACCAGCGATCGTCGGGCGTCCTGCTTCGCGAAGGTATCTGGCGGCGTAACAGCCACTCGTGGAAATATTCGGCACAAACACATCCGGATCAATTTCGCTGAGCGTTTCGGCAAGCCAGTTGACCTGGTCGAGACAAAAACGAGGCCAGGACATGGCTCTGACAGTGACACCGGAGCGCTCAAGATACTTCTGTGCAGGGCAATCAGAGTGGTAACCAATAATGGCCGTCACGTCATAACCGCGTCGCGCAAAAATCGGCAGCAGCCGCATCGCATTGATGCGAGGCCCCGCACTGTAATTTGGCCTGTCGTAGAAGACGTAAGCAATCTTCATGAGATGAAGTGATTCGGCTGAAATTCATCGGCCGGACGAACACCGGTCATGATCCACCTGGACATCACGCCGTGGCTGAATCGAGCCACTACAGACTGAATTTCGATATTTCGACTGCAGGCAGATTCGATGTTCACGAGTTCAGTTGCCGCCTGCCGAACTTAGCCTGTTCACCCGCGCGCAGAACAATTCCGGTTGAATAGAACCAACGCCGTCGAGCCATAATTTTTAGTCAATCGAATCCCATTCCTCGTCGTACCCAAGTTTCTGAAGCACGTCACCGAACAGCTGTTCAAACCTCTTCCGATGAACCGGCTTGAAATACTCCGGCCATTGCTTTGGCTGGCCTGATCTCACATGTGTGGACTTGACAGCTCCGGAGAAAAGTGAGTTTCGATAAGCCGAAATCAGACACCAGCCAACGATGACGCGTCGAAAGCCCAGGAATTTGAAGATCTGCTCGAATCTCTCCAGCCGGTAGTCGGTTATCAGCTCCTCAAATCTGACCGTAAGAAACCGCTCGTCGGTGTGATCGAATTCCTTCATGGAGATGATGTTATGGAAGGCTGAATGCTCCATTTCGAACAGCATTCTGTCGTCAAAGGAACTGAACGAATTTATCTTTTCTTGGTAAGTCAATCCTCCAAATTCGTCCATCTTGACATGTAACCAGGACTCAGCTGATTTCTCATGATAGAAGGTCGCTGAGATGATTTGATCTCGCGGATCCCGAATGACGTGCAGTCCGCGGAACTGTCCCAGCTTCGAAAGATCGAAAGCACTGTGGGAATTCTGAAAGATGTCCCATCCACTCCGAGGGAAACGCTCATCGGGACTGCGAACAAACCGAAGTCCGAGCCTGCTGGATATATCATGAAAGATATTCGCAAACCAAACTGTTCCGGTCTTGTGATGTGTCCCCACGAGGACCTTGTTCTTTACGAGGATCGGTCTCTTGAAGAGTCCTGTACCCAGTTTTTTTGCCACGCTTCGCAAGCTCGTATTTGTCATCGTCTCATGAAATCCGTGCAGCATCTAATCGCGGCGTGAAACAAAAACTGAAGTCGCAGCAGCAAGGGCAGCTTCGACGCTTTGAGAATCCAGAAAGGCAGCTCAAGAACTCCGAATCGGTACTGGTTTAGAATCCAGGAATGGTCGAAATCACATGGCCTGATTGACGCACGAAATCCGGCTCCGGATTCCGAAATCGCCATCAGGTATTCAACGATTCGCCGGTGTTCCAGTGTTTGGTCCAGTGTCGCACGAGTCGTCCCGGCGTGCATTCGGAAATAGTTAAGGACTTCCGGAGCGTACGTGAGATTTCCATGCCGCAGAAGCCGTAACCACAGTACCCAATCTCCAACGAATCGCAGTTCTGATGGAAATCTGACGCCAAGAGCAGGGATTCTTTTGAACACGGCGGCACTGGCATTCGGAATTGTGTTGCGCATTGAGAGATAGTGCTTGATTTCATCCAAACCATTGTTTGAGTACGCAGAGTCCCAGCGCCCGGGTTCGAGGGCATCCGCCCAGAAGTACCCTCGCGGGTCCGGCTGCCCGTCGGTGTTGATTGTCCGGGAACGACAGCAGGCAATCACATTCTGTTCAGAGGCATGAAGTAATTGGTACATTCTTTCAAGAAATTCGGAGTGAGCCCAGTCATCGCTTTCAGCAATCCAGATCGTGTTGCCAGAGCTAAGCTGTAACCCCTTTTCCCACTGCTGGCACGGATGGCCGCTGTTGGAATCGTTGACTACAAAATGGGAGACTTTCGGATGCGCTGCATATTCTTCCAGAATGCTGATGCTGTCGTCAGTGCTGGCGTCGTCCAGCAGAATGAGTTCAAAGTCCCGAAACGTTTGATTCAGAATGCTGTCAATTCGCTGGCGGAGAAATCTTGCGTGGTTGTAATTGGGCACGGTCACACTGACTGCCGGGGCATTTGCGGCATTGGACGCAGCGTATTTACTGGTCATCGTCAACAGTCAAACAAGATGGTCCAGCGACGCAGTTCGTAGCGCCGTGTAGGGTCTGTCGCGCGATCACAGAATTGCGACTGGAAAATCTTTGAAGGGGAAAACGGCATCGCCATCGGATTCACGGGTTGATCACCGGATCAGACTTCCCAACGACCCGTGTGAATTATCCCGGTCACAATGGTAAAATCCGCAATATTGAGTTGCACGGAAACATGTTCCCATCATTGCCTCGTTTCGGCACGATGGAACAGAACAGCTGTAAGGCAGAATCAATGAACATTGTGATTATTGCCGTTGGAAAGTCGGGATCCACCGGACTCTATTTCAAGATCAAAAACTCACTTCCTCGTCGTACAGTCTGCCTGTTTGAACCACATTCGCTCGACACTGAAACGAAACAATTGATGTCACAGGGTGGAGAGGAGCTATTTGTCCTGGCGAAAGTGCTGGCGATTCACCCGCCCAATCCATTTCCATTCCAGGAGTTTTTGTGTTTCGACAGGAGAATTCTGCTCACACGAGATCCTCGGGACCGACATATCAGTGCGCTGTTGTATGGGCTTCTCGAATCGCCGTTTTTGAACGACGAACAGAAGATGGGCAGCTTTCTTGAACTGCTGCAGCGAAAGGAGGCCAAACCGAAATCTGTTTCCGTTCGCGAAATCCACGAACACTACATGAAGCTTATGGACCGTGACGATTTCCCGGAGTGGCGCGCACAGTATCAGAAAATTTTCGTCGACCCCTTGTTTGAAATTGCCAGCACCATCCCGGATGTGTTTGTGCTTAAGTACGAAGACTTCGTGGATGACCAGCTTCGGGAACTGGAGAACTACCTCGGATTCGCTCTCAAGGGACAGTCAGTTGTGGACCGTGAGTTCAGCCGGGTTGAGCGTACGAGGTCGTACGGTGGATGGAAAGACTGGTATACACACGACGACATCGAGTTCTACGAACCCGTATTCGCTCCGCTCCTGGAACGTTACGATTATTCGGGCGAATGGGACCTGAATTCCATGCCGGTCATCGATCCATGGACGACGTCGGAATACTTCGTTCGAATCACGAATGAGCGACGGAACCGCGATGTCAAAAAAAATTCAGTGGCTGTGTCCGGTACACAATCCAGCGGACCTGGACTGGGACGCCGAATTCTGTCGCGAGTTTCGCGTCTGTTTGTTAAGTGACGGAAATCACCCCAACCCTGCTTCATCTCACGCTGTGCGGGCGTACCACGATGCCGGCAGGTGAGTGACCTGTACTTCGCACCCGCAGGAAACACAAACCGATCACGACTTTCCCAGAACGGTTTGAAGTACCCGCCATGGCGACGTCAGAAATCGACCGAGTTGCGTACTGAATGCGTTCTCGACGTCGTCATGTGACTGCAATATCTCCTCGTGCGACCGGATCAGTTGCTGATGCTTTTCCTCGAGGCTGTATCTGGCAACGCAGGCATCCAGACTCTGAATTAAAATCCCCAGCAGGTCGTTCGGAGCCAGACCGCCTGAGGACCCGGTGTTGCTGCCACGCGGATCCGCAAGTACAGCCGTCATTCTTTCAATGTACCGCTGCTGACTGAAACTGCTCGAAAGACGCTGTCGGCCCAGTTCTCCCATTCGCCGCCGCATTTCAGGCGACTCCATCAATAAAATGATTGCGCTGGACAATGCAGTCCGATTTCCCACCGGAACGAGACATCCGGTCTCTCCGTCGACCACCAGATCGGCACACCCACCACTCATCGTTGCCACAACGGGAGTCCCGACACTCATGGCTTCCTGGACGGCCAAAGGCAGCGGGTCCGATCTTGTTGGCAGCACGAATACGTCTGAGGCGGCCATGATATTGCGGATGTCATCACGGAAACCAAGCAGCTGTACGGCGTTCTCGAGCCCCCGTTGAACGATTTGGTCTCGAACTGCAGGTGCTCGACCGGCGTCCCGTCCAACAATCATGAAGTGTGCGTCCGGATTCCGAGCCAGGACAGATGGCACACAGCTGACCAAATCCTCGACACCTTTCCGTTCGCTGAGTTCACCAACAAACGAAACAACAAAAGTATCCTCAGGAAGACCGAAGACGCTTTCTTTACGGCGATCCAGACTGTTTTCCTCGGCGTCTTCAATGACCGAGTGAATAACCTCGATACTTGCTGACGTTTTAAACTGTTGAAGCTCGGCTCTGACACTGTCGGATGCAGCAATAATCCTGTCGGCAAGGATCCCCATGAGCGGATAGAAATCTCGCAACGCCAGTACGGGACTCAAAGCCGGATCTGAACTCAGTATTTCAAGAACATGCCAGATATGCGGTATTCCGCAGATTCTCGCCGCCAGCGCTCCTCCGACAATGACACTCGTGTTGCTGAAGACTACATCAATCTGTTCCAGTTCAATCAGTTTTACGATCGGAGCAACACCATCGCTGAATCCGGTGCCGGGCCAGCGATCAACAGCCGGACGCACCCAGGGTGGAATCGGTTGCAGCCTTGTCTCGATGCCCAGTGCCGAGATCGATTCGCGTAAAGCGCCATCGTCCGGCAGGAGAACCAGAGGATCGAACTGATCGCGGGGAAGCGCCTTCAGCAGCAGGTAGAGACATTTTTCGGCTCCACCCCAAAGCGGAGAATGAGATAGAAACAGGATTTTTTTCATGACGCTGGTTCTGGAAGATCCTGACACGCAAACCCAATGATAGCTCGGTCAGACACCTGGAAATGTCTGACAGTCGTGCTACTAGGTTCCTGCAATCTTACTGATTGTCTTCAGCCGTCTTCTCAAGGCAGATAGAATTCGATGCCGCAATGAGTGAGAATCGGAGTTCGTCAAAGGTGCGGGAACTGAAGATTTTTGTAGTTCAATTGCCTGACGGCATTGTTTCCAGAATGTTCGGACTTCTGCAGTTGAATGCCGAGCCTGAACATCAAGGATTTCGATCAGGAGGGCATCGAGTTGAACCGAACATTTCGCATCAGAGTGAAATCTGTACGAAGCAAGCACATCTCTGACAACGTGCAATTTCGCATGGCCGGAAAATCGCTGCCATAAATCGTAATCCATAGCAAAATGCAGTGATTCATCGAGGCCGCCGCAACGCTTCCATAAATCTGCTTTCCAGAATGTGGATTGCTGCGCAAACCACCTCTGAGTCCAGTGTGTGAATGCATCTTCCGGCAATATTTCAAGATGTCTTTCTGTATGAAGGACGCCGTTTTCGTCGTGGCAGGGCGAAGGACTTCCGGACTCGTCAATTGTACGGCAACCCCCATTGAGAAATTCACAGTCAGGATTCTCGGAAAAGTACTTCGCAACGGAGTCAAGCGATCCAGGTTCCAGCAGGTCATCACTGTTGATCCAGCAATAAATGTCTCCGGTTGCTCGTGCGAAACCCTTATTTATGGCGTGGCTTTGCCCATGATCTTTTTCACTGACCCAATAGCTGAGTTGGTCCTCACAGCTGCTGATGACGTCCGCTGAGCCGTCCGTGCTGCCTCCATCGATCACAATGTACTCGAGGTTATCGTAATCTTGGTTCAGCACCGACTGCATGGTCTGACCAAGGAATGACGCCTGCTGGTATGATGGCGTGACAACGGTAATCCTGGGTTGCTTCATGAGTTGTGTGTTTTCGTACGGGGAGGCTCCGGCTGCAGATTCAAGCGGGGCATCGTCCGACGAAGGTCCGCGAAAATCTGCTTCCCGGACATCCGTAAAGCACTGATTTCGGCCAATAACGAAACCTGGTCATAGCCCATCACATCCAGCGACTCCTTTCCCATCCAGTGGATATATCGCTGAGCCCAGCGGCGCCGTAATGGATTCTGAAAACAACTTTTCCACTTTCCCACCGAATCAGGGGAAACAGAATCGTACTTAATGGTTCCGGTCTGGTCGCCGAACCGTCCCTTAAACGACGTCTGCATCAACTCCGACTCACTGACTGGTTCGAATGGCAGCTCCAGGTAGCCGCAGACGGTGTCCCTGACTGCCACTGCGTCAGCTACAAGGTCCTCATAGCGAATGGCGATCGCCCTGTTTTTGAAATGCTCAAATCCCGTTGTTAGATTACGGAGACCGCGATAGAGGTCGATTTCGTAGCTGGGAAGATTCCATCTGCCGCCGGCCCAGGAGGTCATGATTGACGCGGCCACATCGAGGGGGTTTCTCCATAGAAAAACCAACTTGGCCTCCGGAAACAGGTCGGCCAGCTCATTAATGATCAGATGATAGCGTGGCGTTTTGTCAAGGAAGTATCTTTCCTGATTCGGACTGGCCATGTCGTAAAGGCGGGAGAGAAAACTGGCCACCGCCTGACGGTAACTGACCATGCCCCCGGGGAGCTGCGCAACGAAATCTTCAAAAGCTGTCAGGTACCAGTCCTGGCGATATTCTGTCACGATGCCTGAGTCTCTGAATGCATACACTTGTGGTAACGCAATCCAGGGCTCAGATACAGTCGCAATTTGCGAGTGGGCTGCCAGAATCCGCTGCAGCAGCGTGGAACCGGACCGGGGCAGGCTGAATATAAAAATCGGTGTTGTCATGTGACCGGCGTGCAAGGTGACTGCATCGGAATTGGTTCGCCTGCACTGATGGGCTGAGCCTCGGTTTGATCGGAGTGCTGTGCCGGATTCAGCAGGCTGGCAGCAGCCGACCGACGTACGGAGTCTGACACACTCTGCCGACTGGTCCCTGTCCTGCGAAAAGTGTGGCGCTGACAGACAACGGTTCAAATGCAGGCAAAAAAATAATCCCCGTTCAGCTGTCGTTCGCGGTGGTGGATTCCCGTAACCAGGCAACAATTCTTCGCAGAAAATCCGAGACACATGCAAGCGGTTTGCGCCCGGCGTCGGGGGCCCTGGTCCTGTGCCAGTCGAGATCTGCTCCCCAGGCGTCCCTGATCAGAGCGACTTCGAGCGCAGAGAGCGACTGTACCAATTCTTCATGTTTCTGCTGGACAGTTCTGAGACCCGGCAGTTTCACGCCTGGTTGTTTCGAGAGGCTGCCTGGTCGGTTGCGATAATAGATTGTACGACTGTCTGCAAATGCCACAGGAGCCGCACTAGCAAGACGGATTTTTAGGTCCCAGTCTTCATAACAGGTGAGATTTTCGTCGAAATATCCCATTTCGTGAACCAGCGTCCGTTCAGCCAGCCAGTTTCGCAGCGTCATTTTCCTGGTCAGCACCTGGCACAGTATGTTTCCGCGGGCGCCATCAAACTCACGATCAAACGTCGTAGTTTTCTGCGTTTGCTGATGATACCTCCACGAGTTCGAATAGGCCCACCTTGCTTCTGGCGCAGCCCTGATCGCATTTAATTCATTCGCGATTTTCTCTGGGGCCCACCAGTCGTCGCCTGCGCACAGGCTGACATAATCTGACGTGGCTGCCTCTAATCCGCTGTTCAGATTTCTCGCTGCACCGATATTCGTGTCGTGCAGCACCGTTGTCACCGTATCTGGGTTTGCCGCCGCGAATTCGACAGCAATGTCCGCCGATCCGTCTGAGGAAGCGTCATCACAAATGATTAACTGGCGGACCGGGTGAATCTGACCCAGCATGCTGTGCAGGCAGCACGGCAAATAATCGGCTGAGTTGTAGACCGGAACGACAACGGAGACGGTTTTTGGCGTCATACTGAACTGAAGAATTCAAGAATGAGATCACAAACACGATCGGTTTGCGCAGCTGTAAAATGAGGGCCGATCGGCAAGCTCAGGGTCTGCTGACAAACCGTTGACGCGACAGGGAAATCATCAGAATAAAAATTACGGTGTTGATAGGCTTTTGAGAATGGTGGAGGGCAGGGATAGTGAATCTGTGTCTGCACGCCGTTTACTTCAAGATGCTCTTTGAGCAGGTCACGTTTTGTTGTAAGGATTGGATACACATGCCACACAGGGGACGTTTGTTTTCTCGGCTTGAATGTCGTCATCTCGGCCACACCCTGCAGTCGTGACTCATACCGTTGAGCCTGCTGCACTCGCCGGCTGTTCCATTCATCCAGTCGACGCAGCTTGACTCGCAGAAATGCAGCCTGCAGTTCATCAAGACGCGAGTTGAATCCAAGTTCATCGTGCCGATGTTTTTCGAGGGACCCGTAATTTCGGAGTGAACGGACTCTCTGCGCGATGCTGGCATCATTGGTCGTTATGCACCCTCCGTCTCCAAAAGCGCCGAGGTTCTTGCCTGGGTAAAAGCTGAACGCTGCGGCATCTCCCCAGGAACCGCATCGGGCATTGTCAATGGATGCTCCATGAGCCTGCGCAGCGTCCTCAATCACAGTGAGATTCTGAGCTGCCGCAAACTGGTTGATGGTAACCATGTCCGCCGGGATACCGAACAGGTGGACCGGCATGATTCCACGGGTTGCGGGTGAAACTGATTTTTCCAGTTGTTCGACATCGATTTGTCCATCCTTCACGCTGATGTCAACTGGTACCGGTCTCGCGCCACTCTGTGTTACGCCGTACCATGTTGCTATGAACGTCTGTGACGGAACCAGCACTTCATCACCGTTACCGATGCCAAATGCACGCAGCGAAAACGCAATGGCGTCCAGACCGGAACCAACAGCCACACATTCGGTCGTGCCGCAATAACTTGCGAACTCCGCTTCGAACTGAGTTAACTCATCTCCAAACAGATACAGACCAGAATCCATCACACGATAAAACGCGGAATCGAATTCAGTTTTGCACTCCTGGTATGAGTCGCCGACGTGTAAGAATGGCACGTTCACCGAGTGTCCATCCGCCTGCGA
>CAUZPL010000054.1:0-42219 GCA_963581585.1 Planctomycetota bacterium | reverse complement strand
GTCGCGCATCATCATTTCGGAATAGTCGAAATTGTCAGACGACAGAAAACGCTACGCCTACTTTCACGCCTGGTTTGGCTGGTGGGGCCTGCTCGTGTTTGTGGCTCTGGGCCTGTTGCTTGAAATAATGCACGGATTGAAGATCGACTTCTATCTCAACGTCGATCACGAGGTGCGTCGTCTGGTCTGGCGACTGGCCCATGCGCACGGCGGGCTGATCTCAGTGGTGCACATTGGTTTTGCTGCCACCATTGCCACTCTGCCGGCGATTCAGTTCGGGCGTCGCATGAGACTGGCATCGACTTGCCTTGTGTCATCCACGATTCTGCTTCCCGGCGGTTTTTTTGCGGGCGGGTTCGGGCTCCACGGCGGCGATCCAGGGATCGGGATTTTCCTGGTTCCACCAGGCGGATTACTGTTGTTTGTTGCGATCCTGTTCGTCGCTCTGGGAGTCTCGCGACATGGACCAGACAAAACTATCCAGTCGTAAGACGTGATTGCTCTGCGGCTGGCTGAAGCGTTGCCGTCGTGGCAACCAGGCTTTCGACCCTGGACACTCTTTGGACTCCGTCGGTCCCGAAAACGGTCGCCGGAGAGTGTTGCGTGGCGGCAGTTGGTTCCTCAACGCGCGGCGCGCGGTCTGCCAGTCTCGATGGCCTTGAAGAGCTGGAAGGTGGCGCATGTTGGAACCGCGAGTTGCTGTGATGAGGATGCGGCATAGAATTAGGCCAGATGAAATCTTCCTGTTTCAGTTTGATGAAGAGTTCACACAGTTTGAAGTCGTCGCCTACGGTCCAATCAAGACGGACTTCACGTTAGGGTGAAGGATCGACTAAGGGCACCGCTGGATCTCAAACCATTCCCAATGTTTGAAGCATTCAGAGGAAGGGCGACAGGCGTCTGAGGATGTTGGTCGAACTGCGTGACAGTCAGATCGATGAAATGCACGAGCGCCTGTGGGCTATGGGTAACGAACCGAAGATTGGACCGTTTCTGTAACACCTCTTAATTTCTCAGATATCAACAGGGCAGCGGTTGACGTTTATGAAACAGAGCCACTGCCGCCGGATCAGTCGTTTCGATACCCGAATAACGTAGTCCTGACGGGCCATACGGGTTATGTTATTCGCGAGAATTTTGTGCACGGGTACGGCGAGGTCATAGAGGGTGTGCTCGCCTAGCCGGCCGGAACGCCTTTGCCGCTCTTGAACTGAAGCAGTGATCGGGAGGGTTAAATGATCGGGTTGGCTGCCCTGAAGGCAATCACGTTCGATGTATTCGGGACAGTCGTTGACTGGCGGACCGGTATAGCGGGGGAAGTTGAGACCTTGGCCGCCGAAAAGAAATTCGTGGTTGATGGCGAGCTTTTTGCTGACGCTTGGCGCGGTCTCTATCAACCTTCGATGACCAGGGTTCGAGATGGAGAAATCGCGTGGACTGTACTTGATGACCTGCACAGAATGAATCTATTGCAGGTGTTAGAGACGTTTGAGGTCGATCAGTTGTCAGACGACGAAATCGAGCACTTGAATCGGGCGTGGCATCGACTTGACCCATGGCCAGATGCTATTGCTGGACTGCAACGTTTGAAACAGCGCTACATTGTCGCGGCGTTATCCAACGGCAACGTGTCTCTGATCCTCAATATGGCGAAATTAACCGGTCTGCCTTGGGATATGGTGTTAGGCGCAGAGATTGCCGGCCATTACAAGCCACAACCTGAGGCCTATTTGAGGTCGGCAGAAATCCTGGGACTGGAGCCGGAAGAATGCATGCTGGTGGCCGCTCATAATGGTGATCTCGTAGCTGCTGCAAGATGTGGTTTTCAAACGGATTTTGTGCCACGAGAGTGCGAGTATGGGCCAGGACAAACCACTGACTTGGTCGCGGAGAACGATTATGACTTGGTGGCTGGGGATTTTATAGAGCTGTCGCAGATGTTGGGTTGCTAGGCAATCAGTAATCGTTCTAGAAGTCGGAATGGGGTCGGCGGGATGGCAGTGGCGATATGGATCCGAGTTGACGATCGAACGCGATGCGGACTTGGAGCAACCGGAGGCGGCGAAGTGAATCGTCAGGTGACAAACTGCCTGCCAGCGAATCCATGACTTCGACGAATGCCCGAACGTCACCCGCGTGCCATTGATGCTCTGACTGTGGCTGTACGTCACTGTCAGCCAGTTTCTGTTTGACGGCACCCAGGTGTGTCAGGATTGCGTGCATTGAGGCAAGAGCCATGTCGTAATCTCCGGCGAGGATGGCGGCCTTTACTCGAAGATTCATCAGTTGAGGCACCGGGCGAAGCGGGACGACCCTGTCAATGATATCGATGGCTTCGCGCCCGAGCCGGCCTGGATCGCGTTGTCCCATGATCAGCGCGCCACCATGAATCCAGAGAATGACCGGACGAACCTCTTTATCATCCGGACGATATACGTCGGCCAGAATCCTGTGCCCATCGACTTCGCGATAAGCAACCGTCGATTTCTTCATTCCCGGCTGAGCCACAACGAAATGCGAATTGATGGCGATGACAGTGACCGCCACTTTAATCGCAGGCGCAATGTTGAAATATCCGATCACAATTCGGTGCCCCCACGTTTCTCGGAATATGACCCGCACAATCACATTGTAATTGGCGCGGGCGTCCGGCGAATGCTGGCGGGCCGTCGTGGCCAATAAATGTTTTGACACCATAACGCCAGGAGGCAAGCGTTTACAGAGTGCTGCGGCGATAAAGAACCCGCTGGCTCATGCTTCCGCCAGTTCGGTTGTTACTCCCATTTTTTGCTCGAACTTGTGGAAAAAACTACACGTGTGAAGTGAGGTTCTCTGGCCTCAACCCTGCCAGGAATCCCCTGCAGCAGCATCACCCTGTTCAATGAGTGATTGCCTCACGTCGTGTAACAGGTCCCGACAATCAGTAATCAGTGCTCTGATTTGGTTCCATCGGGATTCTTCTGCAAACCCTGAGATATACCTGGGCCTGCCGCTTTGTCCTCCGTCGGGTGAAAGCCAGTGGCGCTAAAGCTGACGAACAGAACCATGTTGTGATACTCAGTGCTGCGAGGCCGGTAGGTTTGGGCGCTGCTCCCCGCTGGCGCCAGGAGCCGGGTGGTTCTCAGGTCCTCTTTGGTACCCCAGTTGACCTCCTTCTTCGACGAGCTCGGCTCATACTGCTACTCTGCAATTCTGTCGTTCTCTGGGATGTCGAATGTCCGTCATAAGTCTGCACGTCTCTTACTCGACGCGTGACGAAACAACGACTTACGTGGACAATCAGGCAATGAGAGATTTCGAAGGCAGCCCCTCTCCCCGTGAGAGAATGTCAGCGTGTCGTAAAATTGCACACAATTCACATATTCACCGACCCGGCAGGCAAAGGCGAGACGACGATGAGTCAGCACAAAGAATTCGACTACGATGCGCTTCCCTCGGGCAGCAAGGAATCTTATCGCATGACGGTGATCGTGAAAGAAGCGGGTGACCTTGTCGATATGGTCACAATGATCGCCGGCGACTTGCCAACACGCGAGAGCATTCAGAGTGAAATCGAAAGTCGATTTCGAGACGGGACTCTCTCCGTCCCCGTACTTGCCGTTCGCGGAGCTCGTCCTGGAAAGACGCTTGTTGCCACGGCTGGTGTTCACGGCGATGAATACGAAGGGATGGAGGCGATTCATCGGACCTTCGGTGCCCTCGATCCGTCCTCGATGTCCGGGACCTTCGTGGCGGTTCCCGTTGTAACACTTCCTGCGTTCTGGATGGCGTGCCGAGTCAACCCGCTTGACTCTCGAAACATGGCGAGGGTCTTCCCGGGCTCTGCGGAGGGCAGCGCCAGCGAGCGCCTCGCCTCGCGACTTCTCGATCGAGTATTGCGGCATGCCAGCCTCTATATTGATCTGCACAGTGCCGGACGCGGTTCTCATTGGGTGACGATGTGCGGATTCTCCTCTCAGGAGGCGAGCCACACGGAAACGGCCCGCGCGGCAGCAAAGTGTTTCGGGGCTCCGGTCATCTGGGAGCACCCCTACGACCCAAACACTCGAGGCCGCACTCTCAACGCCACGAACGATCTGGGCATTCCGTCCCTGTACACCGAGGCGCACGGCGGTGGCCATGCGCGTCCGGACGATGTTGAGTGTTATACACGCGGCTTGGCCAATCTGCTGCGATTCCTGAAAATCGCCGAGCTGCCGTCGGCGGGACTGCCGGAACCGTATGAGCCCCTGGAGGTCTGCGGAAATGGCAATACAGATACGGCCATCAACGTCTCAAATTCGGGTCTGCTATGGCTGCAGGTTAAACCAGGAGACCACGTCTGTGCGGGTCAGAAGCTCGCATTCGTTCGGGATCTGGACGGCCAGGTCGTCGAAGAAATCGTGAGCCCTCAGGACGCGTTTGTCGTGGGAATCAGGGCCATGCCGCGGGTTTTCGTCGGCGACAGCGTGGCAATTCTGACCTGACATCTCCTTACCCAATGCCGTTATGCACAGCCCATCCCACTTCCAGCAGCCATCGCGGGTCGACTCAGGGGGTGTGACGGTGTGATTACCGTAAGTACACCGGCCGCAAGACCCCGCTCTACTTAAACTGGTCGCCGCTCGCCGTGTTAGCTGACGCCGCACAGACCAATGCTGGCTCGACTTCAATTTCATACTGAATAACCAGTCAGCCGGGCGTGGGAGACGTAACGGCAACCGGTCATCCGGATCACATGGTCGGCCGCACATTCGAACCGCTCAACGGCTCGCAGCCGCAGCCAGTCGATGGGGGCACCCGTCAGTCAGCTAAATACATCTCATATCTGACCAGACCATTCCCGTTGAGCAAATACGAACTGGGATCCCTCGTTTGCTCAGAATGTTTACGCATACAACTCAGCCACCGGGTTGCCCAAATAGACGGGATGGGGACGTCCACCGATATCGTGGTAAGTGGAATCCTGTGGAATCCCCAATGCGTCAAAGATTGTGGCTGCGACATCTTCGGGTGTTTTGGGGCACTCATAAGGGTGACCACCTATGCGATCCGAGGAACCGACAATGTTTCCACCGGTGATCCCCCCTCCCGCAAATAGTACCGTTTGCAACGCACCCCAGTGGTCACGACCGGGACGGCGTCCCAAAGGTGAAGAAAGGTGTGGCGTCCGGCCGAACTCCCCACACATGACCACTAAGGTCTCATCTAACAACCCGCGCTGTTGCAAATCCTCGAGGAACGACGAGACAGCCAGGTCCATCGGTGGCAAGAGAGAATCCTTCAGGAGTGGAAACGCACGGCGATGCAGATCCCATGTTCCATTGCGGCCCAACGAGACCTGGATCATGTTCACACCCGCCTCCAACAGGCGTCGTGTGAGCAGCAATGACCAGCCAAATTTGTTGCGACCATAATTATCCTGAACATCGTCCGGTTCGGTGAATCCATTCAGCGCCTTTTGCACCTGAGATGACGTCACCATTGACGCGGCCTGGGTACGAAACCAGTCATGTGCCAGAGCTTCCGGACCAGTAATTCGCCGCAAGCTCCGTCGTTCCAGCGAATCCAGGAGCGATAATCTATGGTCCAGCCTTTGTCGGTTTGACCCCCTTGGAAAGTTCATGGAGGTCACGGCGAAGACCGGACCGGAGGCAGTGTGATCGTGTTGCAGGCCGAAGGCGAAGACCGCGTCGTCGTCACCGTCATCAAAGCAGTTCGGGCAGGCACCCCAACCCAAACACTTGGACGCGGCCTGCACCAGCCAGGGATCATGCTGTCTCCCTAATCTTCCCCCTTGCTGGCCCGGCACGATTTGGCCGGTGCCACTGCCACGTCCGACGTACTCCGGCAAGACTGCTGATCCCGGCAGATGATCGGCTCCTGGTCGAAAGTATCCCGCCAAAGAGACGATGCCCGGGGCATCATTCGTATCCGGCTTTTTGTTTTCAGGCGTGATGGCCGGCACACGCGTGTCGCCCGACGTCATGATCGTGGTGCCGGCAATGTGATCATTGCTATGATGGTGCACGGAGCGCAACAATGCGATTTTGCCGGCCTGTTGTGCTAACAACGGCAGGTGCTCGCAGAAGAGCATCCCCGGAACCGTTGTTTCAATTGCCGTGAACTCTCCTCTCACCGCTGCAGTTGCCATTGGTTTGGGGTCGAACGTCTCGTGCTGCGGCGGACCACCGGGCAGGAATATATAAACGACCTTCTTGGCTGGCGGGGCCGTCGTCATGTCAGCATGAACGCGAAAGCGCGTGACATCCTGCATGGTGACACCCAACAGCCCGATCGCCCCACTTTGGATGATCTCTCGACGGCTGACCTTGGGGTGGACCAGGAATGAGCCGGTTGTGGTCATGGGCGACCTCCAGCGCTGGAAGCGAAAACTCCGTACGTCGAGTGTTCTGAAAGACTATTGCACGTTTACTTTATATTATACCTACAGAATGCGTCGACTCAGTCTAATCAGTTCGATGATGAATTATGGCTCTCGTTTTGACAAATTCATGCTCCGTATTGACAATCGCATTCAGGCAGTATCGAAACCTCTTTAGTCGGAAGTGCACGATGACTGATCAGGAAGCAATCCAGGGTGACTGGGTTTCGGTTGCACCGAGTATGCCGGGATACCAGATTCCCATCAGTTCGGAACTGATAGGATCCAAGCTCCGATATCAGCTCCAGCCCAACAGCGTTCCCAAGCAGATTTTCATCGAACATCGTGATCCAGGTGGCCGAACACACTCGTCAGCACACGGGGTCTACGAGTTGTCCGGTGATCTGCTCACCGTCCGATGGACGTTTTCCGGCGGATTGCCTTCTGAGTCCCTTAAAACAACCGACAAGGGAAGCTCGGTCCTGCATCTCCGACGCGTTGTTTGAGAGGCCCACAGGTCATTATCGCTCACCTTGAGTCTTGGTTCGTGGAACGTCCAAATTGTCCGTCACGAGACCGCTTAACGATTGGTGATCAACAGGTTCCTTTACAACGTCGTCGATCACATTGTTGGCGAACAGGACATGCTGACTGGGCAGATTGCCAGAAACCGCCGGTGTGCTAAGCCCGGAAAAAATGTTACCGCATACCGTCACGCTCTTCGTTCCTTCCAGGACCAGACCACTGGCAGGCTCCTCGTTCTTGTGGCGTTGCTCACCTCCAGCACCTAAGAAGCTGTTGGAAAAGTTGTTCCCCGTTACGGTAATCCGTCCGCTCATTGGTCCGATGCGAAGCGCGTCTCGCCTGACCAGCGTAAAGGTGTTGCCGCTCACAGCACAGCCATGAGCATGCCGCAGGTCGATCCCACCGCTCTCGTTGTGCGCGATGACGTTCGCACTCAAGGTGATTCCGTAGCAGTTCCGATCGAGGACGACGGCCGTTCCCTTGCATTCTTCGATCATATTCCCTGATAAAACCGACCCATATGTGTCCTCAATCACAACACCATCGCCGAGATGGTCATCGAGATTGTTGCCGGTCATGCACAGATTGTAGCTGTCCAAACACCGCAGGGCGTCCTGGTTCTCCTCGAACTGGTTGGCGGACACGACGATATCATGGCATCGCGTGAGGTACAGTCCGGTCCCTCTGTTGTAAGTAATCAATGAGTTGCACACGCGCGGGTCTTCGTAAGCATGATCTAGGTGAATGCCATCACCTCCGTTCTCAGTCACCGTTACTCCGTTGATGTAGAGCTCGTTGACGTCTTTCGCCATGATCCCGTGTCCACTCTGCTCATTTCCCGAGAGGCGAAAATCTGACAGGGTCACACGCCATTGGAGTTCACTGACATCTGGCCGGTCAACCGGAGGCCTGAGAACCAGCCCCGGTTTGCCGTCTGTGTTCATATTCCTGATGTGACTGGCTGTTCCACAGCCCTGAATCAAGACGTCGTGTTGCGTGACGACAATTGGCTCGAAGATTTCGAACGTTCCTGCAGGAAGCAAGACCTTTCCTCCCTCCGGAGGCAGAGCATCGAAGGCTGCCTGCAAGCTCCGGAACTGATCCGCCCGAATTGTGGGTCTGGATCCTGGTAGACGCTCTGGTTCGGACTCGCTGCTGGCAGCCTGAAACAGTGTGCCTGACGCGAATACAAAGCTGCATATGGCGGAACCGGCAACCAAAACTGGAGTGTGACCCATGATGTCCTCGAGGGTAACTGGGAGAACGGAAAATATTCAAAGGGACGACTGTGGCGTTGAACGGAGTCGGATGAAGCGAACCTTTCCAGTTTGAACCGCCCTGTTCATTTCACGGCCGGCATTTCCTGAATCCAACGCCGCAGTAAAGAGACCGCCTCGCTATCGACTCGGCTTGTCGCGAGTTGCGGCATACGTCCCTTGCCCGTCGTGGACATCCGGTGCAGCACGAGTGACCGTTCCGGTGCACCGGGAACGATCAGCCTTGCGCTGTTCAGGCCCAACGTATCGTGCAGTGGTCGTACATTGAGCATGTTGGTCTCACTTAACGGCAAATGGGCCAGCAGTTTGAATTCGGAATTCCCGCCCCCCTTGTACCGATGACAGTGTGCGCAGTTGGCGTGCAGATAGGAT
This sequence comes from Planctomycetota bacterium, assembly GCA_963581585.1. GTDB lineage: Bacteria > Planctomycetota > Planctomycetia > Planctomycetales > Planctomycetaceae > S139-18. The sequence continues at coordinate 33,681 of CAUZPL010000054.1, read as the reverse complement.
CGCGCCCGTTTTTGAATTGAGACGCTCCCATCCTCAATCGGCCAAAGTCTGGGAAGATCATCCGACGATTCCGCCAATGGATCGGCAAACAGTCCGAGGGCTTGAAACTTCGTAAGCTGATTCGTGATCCCATTTCCATCATCGCACGTTCGATTGATTTGGGCTGTATTGATGCCGATCACCCTGTAAGAACCGTTGTGGCAAAGGCGACAGTCAGCTCGACTGGGAAAGTACCACACCTGCGTCCGCGTTTGGCCCGGTGTGCCTGCATCCCGAATGGTGTACGATTGCTCAAGTGGTCCCGGTCCGAGGAGTTCGGCGTCAGTTTGCTCGTCGTTCCAGAGATACGTATACCCGGCCCAATTCTTTCCCTGAAACGTGAGAATTCGCGTCTCTATGCGACGACGACTCTCAGCATTGCCCTGCTCCATTTCCAGAGAAAACGTCTTTACCAGCACCGTCCTGTCGGGAAACGTCCAGGGGGCGTCGCGTTGATAAGTCATTGTGCTGTGACCGGGCAGCGCCAAGAGCCGGTCTTTCGCTGCGCCATCGGACCACAGCGGCACGTTCACGGTGTAAGGGACAACGCCCGGCGCCGGCCTGTGATCGGTGACCGATGCAAACAGTCCGGTCTCGGTCAGTTTGCGGGGAAAGGGGTGTGGTTGCTCATTCGGTTTGGCGGGCTGCAGTTCGTAAATCCGCTCGTCTTCGTAAGTCAGCAAATACAGTTCGCCCTCGTGATCTTCTGCAAAGCCGACGATATCGACGTCGGTCTGTGCCAACTGTCTTCGCAGACTTGGTATCTTTCCTTCAGATCTCAGTCCCCAAACGCGGCCGGTTTCGTAATCGGCAAACAAGTAGAGGCCGTACAGATCGGGATAACGCGTACCGCGGTAAACGAACCCTCCGGTAACGGAACGGCCCTCGTGGTGCTGATAAGCAGTGGCCGGAGAAATAATCGGAGTCGGACCCTGTTGGCGTTTGGGACGGAACCGCTGTGGCCCCTCCATAATGCTCCAGCCGTAGTTTCCTCCTCGCTCAACTCGGTACACCATCTCCCATAATTGTTGGCCGACGTCACCCGCCCACAGATCGCCCGTTTCCCGATCAAAACTGAATTTCCACGGCTGTCGGAAGCCATATGCCCAGATTTCCGGCCGCGCTCCAGGCATTTGCAGGAACGGGTTGTCTTCCGGAATGGCGTAAGACTTCGCTGAGTGGGTGCCATCCACGTCAATACGAAGAATTGATGCCAACAAGTCACCCAGATATTGACCGGTGTTGTGCATGTCGTTGGCATTGCCGCCATCTCCGACACCGATGTAGAGGAAACCATCCGGACCAAATTTCAGGCAGCCCCCGTCATGTCCATTTGATGGAAACTCCAATATGACGTGTTCACTGGCGGGGTCGATGACGAACGGTAGTTCAGAGCTTGCCTGGAATCGGGCGATGCGTGTCCGCGGTGGTTCCGGTTTTCTTTCGGTAATGAACAGAAAAACGAACCGGTTCTCAGTGAATCCCGGATGAAAGGCCATTCCATAAATCTCGCGTCCGAGATCGAGAATCACATCGGCCACCTTAACATTGTGATCAGGAGCCAGTGAATAGACTTGCCCCTTGCGTGACCCGACAAAGAAACGGTTTGTTCCGGGCGCGGTGGTCAGAACGGTCGGCTGGGTGAATCGCAGATTCGGGAAAGCAGCTTTCAATTCGTAGGGAGCGGACGGCTCAGGAGCCCCGATTACGCGCGACGATGTCCACGGAACGCGTCCAGTTGTCGTGGAAAGAACGCCGTCATTCCCCAGTACGGCTCCACAAAAAATGAACCCTGCGAATCCGCAAAGAGAAGTCAGCATCACTCGCCAGGTGCGCAGAGTTCCGTCCATGACGCACCTCTCGCGTCGCACCAGTTGGTTCGCAGCTCCACAAAAACGACGCATTAAGGGGGTGCTCGCTGATTTCAGCCGACGTGTTATCGTACCGATATCTGGCGTGTCCTGTTAGCCAACTGGTGAGAAAGAACAGGAAATCCGTTGGTAGACAGCTGGGGTTGTACCACCGAATCGCTTGACGATGATGGTAGCTTTGAGTTTGCCGATTTGTACGATCCTGCAAGTGAGCTGCCGGTACTGACAGAGAGATAGAAGGTAACCCGAACAGAAAAGGCCGAGACATTGAACAGCATTAACAACGCGCAACTGTTCCGGCAACGTATGCAGGCCGGAGAAACGCTTATCGGCATGGGCGTGACTTTTTCCGATCCCGCGGTTTGCGAGTTGATTGCTGAGGCGGGCTACGACTTCTCCTGGATCGACATGGAGCATGGCGCTATCGGGATCGAGAGCGCGCTGCAGATGGTGATGGCTCATCGCGGTACGAATACCGCACCATTCATCCGTGTTCAGTGGAATGACATCAACGTCATAAAACCGGTAGTGGACCTTGGTCCTGCCGGCATCGTTGTGCCGCAGGTTAATTCCGCGGAAGAGGCCGAAGCCGCTGTGCAGGCGTGCCGCTATCCTCCCCGCGGTGTCCGAGGCTACGGCCCGCGGCGTGGTACCGGCTACGGAGCGGTCTCACAACCGGATTTTCTCGAGCAAGTTACTGACGAACCGATCGTGGCAATTCAAATTGAGCACAAGGATGCTGTCGCTAACCTGGATGAGATACTGGAAGTGTCCGGTGTTGATATCTTTTGTTTGGGTCTAAACGATCTCTCAGGGTCTTTTGGTAAGCTCGGTCAACACCAGGATCCCGAGGTAGTCAGTGCCGTTGAAGAGGTTGCGGCAAAAGTAAGCAAGAGCGACCGGATTTTAGGGATCTCGACCTTCTACTCTCGTGAGACTTACGCTCGCTGGTCCTCGCTCGGGGTTCGCTGGCTCAACCTCAATGTGGATTTTGCGAACCTATATCGCGCTGGCCGTGAGGTTGTCGAAGCAGTTCGAGGGTAACTGCTCATCCGTTGACTGCTCCGATTGAGCTGTCAGCCGCGGTGCAGCAGACCGCCGCGTAGTTCTCAGCTTCAACGTGATTCTTGTCGATCCGGACAGCTACAGTGGCGACGTTGGTAAGATCGCGGCACGCCGCTGTACGTTTGTCGACGATCCGGAGACTCACGCAGGCAGAGTTGGAACTGGTTCGAAGGAAACGTGTGCCTCACCCGACTAAATTCCTGCCACAATCCAATGTCCCCGGCTACAAGATAATGGATTGAAGAGGGAATCGACATTGTTTGGCGACCATGCGTGCGATCAATTCGCTTCAGGAGCGGAGTGCTCGTGCGCGGGACACCGGTCACAGCCGTATCACTTTCCGCGCGGACAGACTTTGTGCCCGAAACGTTGCGGCAGCGGCATGGCGACCCTGGTGATCAGTCGTCGATTGCCGCGTCAGCTGCGCAGATGAGCGCATGGGCATCGGCACTGGTTTCAGCATCGCGCAAGTTCAGCACAAAGTCGGGAAGTTGCATGAGCCGACCGATCCGTGCAAGGACCTGCAGGTGGGTCTGTGAATCACGTGCAAGTACCAGAAAGAACATATCTGTGAGCATTCGTCTGGGAGCTCCGAATGGAATCCCGGACAATGTTCGCCCGAAGGCGATGACAGAATTGCTGAGAACATCCGGAAGTGGATTGCGAGGGTGGGGAATGGCAAGTCCGTTTTCCAAGCCCGTTGACATCACCGTCTCGCGCTGTCGGACCGCATCCAGCACGGCGGCCGGTTCCAGAATCTGCCAGGTGCGGCCTGCTACCTCCACCAGTGACTGAATTGTTGATGGTTTGGTACCTGCGTCGAGAGGCACCTGGACGGTTTCCGGACTGATGAGCTGTGAGATCGGCGAACCGGGATTCAGATCGGCGGACTGCTGCATACGTTCCACTCGGGCCAATCCCTGGTCGTCGAGATCCCGTAGTTCCGTTTCCAGCCACTGAGTGATTTCCTGACGGTTAAACCTCCATTTTCCTGCCACTCGACGACCGGGAATGCGACCGCGGCTGACCATGCGTTCAACGTCCCGGCGTCCTCGGCCGAGTTGTGTCATAAGTTCATCAATCGTCATAAAATCATGTGACATGTATCGTTTCAAAGGCTTCGTGCAGCCAGATGGAAGAGAGAACTCATCAACTGCAGTGATTCAAATGGGAACCGAAAACCTGATATCGGTGCCGGTTGATCCTGACTTTACCGAGGAAAAGACACGGAACAGAACCAGTTTGTGCTGGAAATCTGCAGCAGGTGGCAGAATCTCACTGCGTGTCTCGCAATCGGTCCCGGAATCCTCCGAACCTGGAATCCTGACGATAATGGATTGCAGGTTTGTCGCCATCCGGCGAGACTCAACAGATAGAGTTGTCAACAGCAAGCTGTCAGGCTGGGTACCGGCGACTTGCAACTCACAAATCATGTACAACAGGTCACAGTGTTTCCGGTCCTGTCATTGCAGGGCGATGTCATTCCTTGGCTCTGTCATGACGTCAGACCGTTGGCTGAGGTCAGTTTGCAGCAGTACGAGAGAACACCAGGGCAACACCGATCCTGCGGGCTCCGATGCAGGCCGTGCGGGAAACCGGTGCCAGTCACGTCGCCCGCAGAATCTTGCCAAGTTGTGCGGGCCGTTCCGGTTGGCGCCGACTGTTTGGGAATTGACGCTGTTTCGGAATCTCTCAAATTGATGTCAAACAAACGTCGCGACATGGTCAGTTGTCCTACTATCCTATACCGAATACTCTGAGTCTGCTGGGGTTCGTTACTGCATCTTCCCTTGTCTTGTTCCCATCCACTCTCCTTCCCTTCCCTTCCCAATTTGCTGGTTTCTCGCATCCAACCCGTCGGAGTGACTCGCACACTTCCTATTCGAACGCACTAAACACATATTGATGAAACTTCGCGTTAGTTCACATCGTTTGGTTCGCGTGCTGTTGCTGTTGGCTGCTGTTGCAGTGCTGGACGATTTTCTGGGCTGGCGATCGACACAGGACTACTTCGTTCCATTACCGTTGTCACACACTCCGATTACGGTGCCGGTCCTGTCTTCGAAAGCCGGGGCGGAAGATCGCACCGGTCAGTTTCAGTCGTTATCGGTGAATACGGCTGTTGAACCGGAACGCAATATCAACGTCGAAGCCGGTAGCATTGACAAACCCCTCGATTTACCGGTCACTGACACCGCAGAGGTCTCGTTCGACTGGCAGGCGAATATCACCACCAGATTGTCGGTAGTTAACTCACGTATTGCTGTCGCGAAGGTCGAAACGGCCAAGGTGCGACACGATGTTGAATCGGAGCGAAAGATTGAATTAGCCGAGCTTAAGCTCCAGATTTCCACACGAAATCAGGACCGATACGCCAAAGGTGAATCCCAGCGAGAACGAGCCTCGCTGAAGGATCAGCTCCAGCTGGCTCGGGAACGACATCGGCAGCTGGAAGAGCGTTTGACCTGGTCTGAAAGTCTGGCAAATGGTGGTCTGATCAGCCAGACGGCACTGGAAATTGACGTTTCTGCCGTAAAAGGGAGCGAGTCCGAACTTAGAGTTGCCGAAGACCGGCTGACTGTGTTCGAAACGATCGACCTCGAACGATATCAAACAAAGCTTGAAGCCGATGTGTTGTCCGCTCGGACAGAATTGGAATTGCTGCAACTGGACGCCACAAGCGGATCAAAGGAACTTGAGAGTAACTATGTGACTGCCAAACTCGATCTGGAATCCGCGCAGACTTATGTTGCAGAGCTGAATAATGCGTGGCCCGATGATTCGGGACCCGTCGACATCAGTCCCAGAGCGTTTTCAGGCCTGACCAAAGATGTCGAACTGGCCCGCTCAGCCATGTTACGGGCGGAACAGGAACTAGTCGCCACGAAGAAACAAGTTGACGCTACGGCTCTAAACAGTCGGCAGCTGCAAAAAGTTCAGGAGCTGCAGTTAGAAGCGTTTCTCAAGGCACGACACTCCGAAACCCTGCACGAATTGTCCAGTAAAATTCGTGTGATTTCGGAGGGACTTGCAGCCGATGAACAGCAGTTATCGTGGGCGCGTCGTGTTGTCAGGAAGGGTTATATTACAGCTACTGAACTGCGGTCGGCTGAGTTGGCGGTCAACAAACGCAAGGCTGAACTGACAAACTGTCGGCAGCAGAAGAACATTCTCTCTGAGCACACACTGAAACGTGACAAATTTGAATTGACGGCAAAGCTGCGTCACGCTTCAAATGAGCTGGTCCGCCAGGAACGTTTGGCAGGTGCCCGGATCGCAGAAGTCAAGATTACTGCCAACGCGAAGCGACAGGCGTGGGAGATTCTGCGGCAGAGTCTTGAGAAAGCTGACAGTCGGCAGCCTGTCGGTCCTGCAGAATTGGAAGGCGGCTAGTTCGTCTCAAGTGGCAATGAAAGTAATCGGCGGCGTTTCTTCGAACGTGGGTTGTTGGACCAGTTAGAGGTTGTCGATCGTCGCCTTTCCGACCTCTCCTCCGGGGGGTGCATTTGTATCCTCGACCCAAAAGCCATCGTCATCGATAGCCATCGTTCCCATGTCCCGGAACAAGCTGAGCCTCGCGAGTTCATAATCGACCCACGATTCAATCAGTTCGTCCTGCGCAAGGATGATATTATCCAGCGCACGGGAAATGTTGATTCCCTGGCTGCCGGGGCTGCCCTGCGGCCCGGGGCGTTCGCCGAATTCCACGGCCTGGTCTAATTCCCGGGCGGCCGTCTTTAATGCACGTCGATTGATCTCAAAAGTGCCTGCTTCCGCAATCGCCTTACGAAGGTGTTTTCGCACATCAAGTTTTACCTGGTCTTCACTCGCCATATAGTTCCGGCGAGCGCGCTGATAGGAGATCTGGGCAGCTCGAAAATTGTTGCGGGCTTCGACTCGGTCTAATGGTGTAACCACTTCGATACCTGCGCGAAAACTGCTGTTGTCTGCCCGAAAATTTACCGGATCCTTGTTGAGAAGAAGGTCTGGAGTGTTGATTTCGCCTTCAGCGACAAGATTGAATGTGGCCTCCAGGCGATCGGCGGCGATTTCCAGGCGTCTGCGAGTGTCCATGAGGAACCCACGGCGATTCATCAGATCATTGCGTTCCTGGAGTGCTAAACGAACCGCTTCTGCAGGAGTAAGCGGAATCTTCTGCAGCCTGATCAGCTCCGTGCGAATGCCAATTCGCAGTCCAATCAATTCCCGGGTTGTACGCAGGAGATCGCGCCGGATCCGACGCAGCTCTGCCATGAGAAAGAGTTCTTGTTCAGATGACAGGTCGGACGGGTTACGTGTGCGACTATCTGCTTGTTCGATAGCAGTGGCCAGCGTTTTTAGCCGTGCCTTGATTTCTTCAAGCTGATTCGAGGTGTGTTTGTCATCCTCGACACCGTCTCGCATTTCGTCTTCAGACAGCTGGCCCTCCAGTGGCTGATTAATGTCTTTCGGTTGCTGATATTCTGTTTTGGCAACGCGGAGGCGTTCGATCAGACCGTCATACAAGCGGCTGAACTCTTTTACCGATAACTGCCATTGCTTCGGATCGGGGGTCAATTCCACACCGGTGACGCGGACTTCCAGGTCTAACAGGACCTTGTCGAGAAACTGGAACGGTTCCAGCAGCGTGTCGTCGATTTCAACTTCGACGTCCGGTGGGAGCCCCAATTGAACTTTGAAATTGTCAAGTTCGCTCAGGTATCTACGTTCGATCAGTAATTTCCGACGTTCTGCCGATGCCAGACTGCTTTTCAGCTGTGTGACGTCCAGTGCTGTTGCGCGACCTGCTTCGGCCAGCTTTTCCAGGTCAGCGATCAGGCTTTGAAGACTTTGAACATTTGTTCCCTGATTACGAAAACGCTGCAGATAGTAAAGTATCGAGTAGAATCCAACGGTCGGGCTACGCTCGCCTCGGATCAGGAATGCAAGTTCACTGCCTCCCGCCGAACCTGGCAGCGGCAAGGCCTGTTCTCCTGTGAGAATTGTGACATAGAAGTCTTTGCGGAATCGAGCGAATCTGCGAATACCGTAAAGCACGTTACGCTCAGCCTGAGTCAGCTGTTCCATGGCAATATTTCGACCCGCACCGTTCATCAGCGGTTGAACAAAGGAATAGGCCAGCGTGGTCGCGGTCCGCGACTGGTCTGGACTGCCGGAAAACAACCATAATGTGCTGTTGGCCAGTTCGGCGATAAACTGTCCGCCAGCCGGGAGTAGTTTGCTGATGCCCGCTGTTGTGGGGCCAAGGACCAGACTGCTGCCATCACCAGGTTGGTGCTCATAAGTCACAGAAGTGCCAGGTTCGCTACCACCCAGGTTCAGAGGGCGGACATCAAAACGATAGCGATTCAGTGTGAGGGACAGCGCCTGCAGGTACATATCCTCCAGCTGCTCCTGATATTCCCGGCTGTGAATCAACCCAAGTTCGATGGCTTCGCGAAATCCCAGCTTTTCGATCTTAGGAAGTGGGAATAACGGAGCCTTGAATGGTTCACTGTCGAGATACGTGGGCCACATGGGATTCTCGACGTTGTCGATATGGCCTGTTTCGTGCCAGCCTTTCCAGCCACGCATTCCGTAAACGTTGTGCATGTAATGGTGTACAGCAGGGTCGTCAGGCGGCAGCGGTGGCTGATCAGGATCGTAAGGGTCATAGAATCGGCTTCGCGTGTCAGGCGTAATGTCGATCCGTGGTGGTGTCCATCGAGGATCACCCATTTTTTCTGCGAGGATCCTGTAGGCCTGTCGATCTGCTGCGAGACGGTAGTCTTTACGTGTACAGCCCGGCCCACACAGCATCAGCAGCGAGAGAAATATGACTTGAATGTGGTCGTAACGCGTTAACCGACTGTTAGCCGCTGCCATAAAATGTTGCACCACAGGCGCTATGGTGAGAAAAGACACCCTGCGATGAATATTCGGATTGTTCCGGGCACTTCGTTTAGGTCAATCCGGACAGATAGCACAATTTGTCACAGTGATGGTTGGTACGTGGTTGCGAAAATAATGAGGGGCAACGTGGGGTCAGGAGTCTCTGCCATATGGTCCCGCTGACGTAACTGAGTCAAAATATCTGCCAGCTTGGCTGAAGATGGTCAACTGCGCGTGCGTGAGGGCCATCCAGGCGTCCCATGCAACTGCTTCTCAGTTCTGTCTCCGGCAGAAACTGCCGCATAAAACACTGAAGTCCCTGGCCGAACGGACTACCAACCGGTCTTGATCCACGGAGAGGACGACGGATAGGATTCTGCTGGTCCACAGCCACTTGCCGTGGCCCCCACTGCTGATAGCAGTGTCCTCGGTGGGCACGCGCCAAGTCAAACGACGCTGCATGGATGCACATGTTGTGCGCAATCACATCTTCAAACACCTGATTCAATCGTGGATGGACGTCCCGTCACACGGAATCCGATCCTTAAATGCAGGTCGAGCAAGCTGGCAGCTGACTATGTTGCTCACGGTGCTGCTGCTCAGCGGTTGTGAGGGTCGGAGCCTGGTCAGCGACAATCCGGTCTTCTCGGATCTGCCGCCTCGACGATCGCTTGAGAACAGCGCGACAAAGGAACGCTCCAGCGGAAAGGACCGTCGAAGCGATTTCAAGCAGGTTGCGTTGATCACCAGTTCACAGCCACTGGAAGGCAATACTGTTGTCGCGGAGATCAACGGTCGCCCGTTATTCGTCGATGATCTCATCGGCAGCATTCGACTGACACTGGAAGCCAGTGATCAATTCACCGACAGCCAGCGTCGCCAGGTCATGCTGGAGCAGCTGAAGATACGTCTGGATCAGCGTGTGGATGAAGAGATTGTTCTGCAGGCACTGGAAAGCAAGGTACCCGAAGAGCAACGGGACGCCCTGAACGAACACGTTGGAAAGATGTTTGAAGAGTTCCTGAAAACTCGGACATTGGAGCTAATTGCCGAAGGTAAGATTAAGTCCGGCAATGAGCTCGACCAGTTTCTGGCTCAGGGCGGCATGTCAGTTGACCTGCTACGAGAAACTTTCTTTCGAACTCAGATGGTCAACGGATATGTTCAGTCACTCGCGGAACAGGTTCAGGACGGTGCTCCCGATCGACTGCAGCTTCTGGATTACTACAGTGAACACATTGATCAATTCACACCGAAAGAACGGTTACGATGGCAGGAAATTCATGTAGGATTCCAGAAGCAGGAGGGACGGAAGCAGGCAAAGCAACGCATGCTCAAAGTCCTTAAACGGCTCAAATCGGGTCAGGCAGAATTTGGTGCAGTAGCTCGAGAGTTTTCAGACAGCCTGAGTTCCGAAGACAACGGCAACCGAGGTTGGTTAAGCCGGGGCGCATTGCGCGACAAGAAACTGGAGGAAGCTCTGTTTGCTCTGCCAAGCGGCGGAACAACGTCCGTGATGGAAAAGGAGGGTTCCTTTTCCATCTACAGAATCGCTCGACACGAATATGCCCGGCCACGACCGTTTCCCGCGGTCCAGACTGAAATCGAACAGTTGATTCGTGAGAAATCCCGGACGGCTGCACGGCAGAAAGTCATTGAAGACCTTCGAGCTGACACCAACGTCCACACAATATTTGATGGGAATTCTGAATTGCAGGCGAGTGCGAGCGACATGATTCGAGGCAATCGACAGTCCGGGTTGTGACGATGTGACGCCATGCCTAGAATTTTGGGTTCATTGCTCGCTCCTGGAACTCGTTTCAAAGAAAGCTGTTACGGCTCAGGCCGCGGCAGTTGCCGGCGATTTGGTTGCTGCACAGTCCATCGTGGTGCTTGGGTCGACTGGATCCATTGGTACCAGCTGTCTTGACGTGATCCGAAATCATCCTGACAGCATGCGCCTCCATGGGATCACGGCGTTTCGCAGTCAGCCACAACTACTGGAGCAGAGCCTGGAATTCCGTCCCTGCTGGGCCGTGCTTGGTGAGTCTGAACCTGGTCATTCGGCGGACGACTTCGGAGAAACTCAGTTTCTGCAGGGGATGGAGCACGCCGAACGACTGGTCCAGGAAGCTGACGTCCACACCGTGGTGTCCGCGATTGTGGGGGCCGCCGGGCTTGCCACCACCTGGGCTGCGGTGGATGCTGGAAAACGTGTTGCTGTGGCGAACAAAGAGGCACTGGTGGTTGCCGGCCAAATGATCACTCAACGGGCTCAGGAGACGGGAGCTCAGCTGCTTCCCGTGGACAGCGAGCACAGCGCCATTTTTCAGGCACTTCTGGGAGGAAGAAAACAGGATCTGCGGCGAATTATCCTTACTGCCAGCGGAGGACCATTTCGCGGCTGGTCACGTGCACAAATGGCAGATGTCACACCGGAGATGGCCTTGAAGCATCCCACATGGGAGATGGGGCCCAAAATCACCATCGATTCCGCCACTATGATGAACAAGGCACTGGAGATTATCGAGGCACGCTGGCTCTTTGATGTCCGGCCCGACCAGATTTCCGTGGTGGTTCATCCTCAGTCCTGGGTGCATTCCCTTGTGGAATACCGCGACGGATCTGTGATTTCACAGATGTCACCGCCGGACATGCGACTGCCGATCCAGTATGCTTTGACGTTTCCCGAGCGTGTCGACTGTCCGGGTCCGGATACTGACTGGACTCAAACGATGCATCTTGAATTCGAACCTCCGGACCTGGAGGCATTTCCCGCGCTCCAACTGGGATTCGACGCTGCACAGCACGGAGGAACCTGCGGCGCCGTCTTAAACGCCGCAAATGAAACAGCGGTGAATCGCTTCCTGGATGCTGAAATCCGATTCCATCAGATTCCGCAACTGTGCAAAGATGTACTTTGCCATCACGATTTTGAACCGGAACCAACTCTCAATAGCCTGCAGGCGATTGATATCTGGTCGCGAAAGGAAGCACAACGTTGGACGCATTGATTGTTTCATCACTGATCACGTTCGCAGCCGGTGGAGTTCTGGGCAGTATTGGCAAAGCGCTGATGGTAGTGCTGGGACTTGGCTTGGTGATTTTCTTTCATGAACTCGGCCACTTCGCCGTTGCCAAGTGGTGTAATGTGCATGTGGAGCGATTCAGCATCGGCATCGGTCCGATCTTGTGGAGTCGGCAGAAGGGTGAAACGGAATACGCCCTGTCGGCGCTACCGCTGGGTGGCTACGTCAAGATGCTGGGGCAGGATGACATGGACCCTAACCAGATGACGAGCGACGAAATTGCAGAGAAACCTCGCTCGTATTCCGCGAAAAAGGTCTGGCAGAGGATGCTGATCATTTCTGCCGGTGTGATCATGAACATCGTCACGGGCTTCGGGTTCTTTGCCATCGCCTACAACATGGGCGTTCAGGAAGTGTTGCCCGTCGTAGGACCGGTTATACCTGGAAGTCCGGCCTGGGAAGCAGGGATTCAGCGGGGCGACCGGATTCGCACGATCAACGATGAAGAGATCCAGAGTTTCTTTGACATCCAGCATGCGATCGTACTTTCCACCGGTCCCCTGACGATCAGGGGAACGACGACCGACGGAGAGAATTATACAAAAACGGTGACTCCGCTGCAGGGCAAGCAAACCCGGCAGATTGGGATCAACTTCAGTAATTCTCTGAGAATCTCACCGCTGGCCGGTCAGAAACATGCAATTGCGGTCCCCGGACTACCGTCAATGGAGGCGTCCACACCTTTTCAGCCGGGTGATCGAATCGTAAAGCTAAACGGGAAGACACTGGAAATATGGAAGGAACTGACGCGGACAACGGCGAAGCATGCCGCCGAAGAACTGACATACACTGTGGAGCGGGTCATCGGGAACGAAGGCGAAACTCAGACCACAGAAAATATCGAAATCACTGTCCCGCCGGCACCGATGCGATCGATCGGTCTGTGGATGCACATCGGGCCGATTGAATCGATTCAGACAGATTCCATTGCCGAGCAAAGCGGTCTGGAGGTCGGTGATTTTATCCGCCGGGTGGACGACCTGAAAGTTGGCGTTGACATCGATCCATTGCGGTTGCCGGATTACTTCTCTGAACATGCCGGAACCGCGGTACGTGTATCGGTCCTGCGCAAAGCGGAGGGATCGAGAGGGGAGGTTGACAAGGAGTTTACCATCGAGCCCACTGATGATCCGGGCTGGTTGCAGTTGCCTCAGTCGACCGGCGAACCGCTTCCCATTCCGGCAATTGGTGCCGCATTCCGTGTGAGTACACGGGTGGCAAAAGTTCTGGAAGGAAGCGAAGCGGCCGGCATCAGTGAACCCGGGAAGCAGCTGAAGGCGAATCAGCGAATCACCAAGATTTCGTTACTCTACAACGTAGACGACGCGTTCGGTGACGAAAGTCAGGACGCAGTTATCATAGATCTGACCGAAGACGAACCGAACTGGGCGTTCGTCTTCTATGCGATCCAGCGGGCGCAGCTGCGTGATATCCGAATTCATATTGAAGGCACCGGCGACACGAAGGATTTCTCTGTCCTGCTGCAGGGTCGCGAAAAAGAGGTGGATTGGTTTCTCCCAATCCGCGGGATTGGCGGTTTCGAGCGTTTGTCAAAGAATCGTGTCGCAGAAACGACTTCTGAAGCGGTCGAGCTTGGTATTCGTCACACACGCAGATCCACTATCAACATCTACATGACACTGCGATCATTGTTTCGGGGCGAACTTTCTCCGAAAGCACTCAGTGGACCGCTCGGCATTATCAGCATCGGGTATCAGGTGGCAGACAGCGGCATTGCGGACCTGCTGACCTTTCTCGGTTTGTTGAGTGTCAATTTGGCGGTGCTCAACTTTCTGCCCATTCCGATCCTGGATGGAGGGCATATGGTATTCCTCATTTGGGAAGGCGTAACACGTCGGAAGCCCAGTCCGAAGGTCATCGGCCTGGCTCACCACGTTGGCTTGCTGTTCATCATCTCACTGTTTCTGTTTGTGATGTATCAGGATGTCGTTGTGCGATTCCTGGGCTATGGCGCTGAATAGTGGCGGGCCCGACTGTTGATCACGATCCTCAGTTGATCAGGCAGCGCGTTGTCGGCGGACAGTAAAATCGGCAACTCGCACTGGGATCATCGCTGCATCAAAGGTCCGTGACGATTCAGCCGGCCGGTTTGGCTGACGGCGGCCAATTTCCAGCCTCAGTCGCTGCAGTTCCAGACTTTGCAGCGCTTCCGTATGATCGAGTAACTGTTCCAGGTGCGCCAATAGAGCACTCCGATGCAGACGCGTCTGATGTTGTTCAGAGCCGTGCATCAACGCGGCAACCCTGAGGGGAGTGGTCAGTGGTCAGTGGTGATGGTCGTGGTCGTGTTCAGGACCATGATCATGACGGTGCCCGTCCGCTGGTGACGTCGTACCCGACGCCTGCGGCGCCTGTAGTGTGCCCGATTCATTCATTTTCAGAAAGGCCGATTCAGCTGCACGATAGACGTCCCGCAGTGGAACCCTACTGCTTGCTGCGACCTGAGCACAGTCCTCGAATTCGGGGGCAAACCGAGCATCCTGCCCTGTCTTCCACGACCGTTTGCCACGAACGTCGCCCCAGGGCGTTGAGACACTCACCACATCCCGATGTTGCGTCGTACGTTCCAGCAACTGACGCCGGATCCCCAATGTACCGGTTTCTTTGAACAGAATCGCCTCCATGCTGTCCACTTTGCCCGGTGCTGTTAGCACGCTCAGGATAATCCCAGGGCGCCCCTTCTTCATTTGCACGGGAGTCACATACACGTCCAGAGCGCCTGTCTGCATGAGTTGTTCCCGCGTGTAACCAACGGTTTCCGGTGACACATCGTCTAGGTTGGTCTCCAGTAGCGAGACTAGTTCAACGTCCGCGGCGACCGTTGAGTCACCGACAAACAGACGCAAAATGTTGGCTCGCTGGCTGAAAGTCATTGTTCCCGAGCCATACCCAATTTGCTCGATTTTCATAGGGGGCATCGGACCAAATCGGTCGACAAGCACATTGACAATGGCAGCACCTGTGGGCGTGGTCAGTTCGGCTTCAACAGGGATATCCGCCAATGGAATTCCTTTGAGGATTTCTGCGGTGCCTGGGGCCGGAACAGGACAGATACCGTGATCGATC
Organism: Planctomycetota bacterium; assembly: GCA_963581585.1. GTDB lineage: Bacteria > Planctomycetota > Planctomycetia > Planctomycetales > Planctomycetaceae > S139-18. Next base: position 18,659 of record CAUZPL010000054.1, on the reverse strand, counting down.
TTTACGAAACCTCGACCTGTGGGTATCGGATGACAAAGTATCTGATCAGCGTCCAGAAGCTCAAAACCCACAGCAGTTCCCACGATGTCGACGATCGAATCCACTGCACCCACTTCATGAAAGTGGACTTGGTCAACTGTGGATCCGTGGACTCGGGCTTCCGCTTCGGCGATGGTGAGAAACAGCCGATCGGCGATTCGTCGTTGACCGTCTGTAAGTTCCGACCGATCGAGAATGCTTCGAATGTCTGACATGTGTCGATGAGCATGCTGCTCGGGATGGTCGACGAACACCTGAGTCGCCCGGAATCCTCCCTTGACGACGGTCTCAACCCGCAGCCGGACGTCGGGCAGGTTCAGGGAACGGACCGCCGCCTCGACAGCGTCACGATCGACACCGGCATCGATCAGGGCAGCCAGTGTCATATCCCCACTGATGCCGGTTGCACATTCGAGCCAGGCCACACGCATGTCTCAAGATCTTTCTGCTGGAGCACCCTGTCCTGGAATCCAAATCTTGGAAACAGAGGGGGAATGCTGGTGTTGGCAAGGCGAGGCTCTCAGAGGTGTGGTGAACCCTGTACTCATGGAATCGACGGGAGCCTCGCCTTCCTGATTTGCGGGCATTCTCGTTTGAAGGACCGATTTGCCCGCAGGGATGGATTCCGGTCTTTACGTCCTTTGTAACGTGCCGGTGCGACATGGAACAGTGTTGAGTCCTCGGATTGAAAACGTTTGCCGGCAGCTGTAGCCTTCCCGGACGAATAGTCTATGAATTCCCCGGAGTTGTTGCATGTCGTCCGCAGAAAACCATATTGAGCAGAACCGTCAGCAGCTGCTCGATGCACAGGCACGTGGAACGCTGACAACACTGAGAGCCTTTGTCCGTCTGTCAGGCCCAGGATGGCTGCAGAGCGCGATTACGCTGGGTGGCGGTTCGCTGGCCGGTGCCTTGTTTCTGGGGATCCTGGGTGGGACAAGTTTGCTGTGGTTGCAGCTGGTCGCCATTACCATGGGCATCGTGATGCTGTCGGCCATCAGTTACGTGACGCTTTCGACAGGTGAACGGCCGTTTCGCGCAATCCGGGATCATATCAACCCGGTTCTGGCCTGGGGCTGGGTACTGGCCACCGTCGCAGCAAACATGATCTGGTGCATGCCCCAGTTTAGTCTGTGTTTTGCCGCTGTACAGAAAAACCTTGTCGGGCCGACTGTCATCGGGGACACGGACAATTTTAAGTATGGCTTTTCTGGCATGTTCCTGCTCGCTGCAGTGTTCGCTGTGTATCTCAACGGTCAGCAGGGGCGCGCGGCTCGTGTCTTCGACATCTTCCTCAAGCTACTGATTGCGATCATTGTCATTTGTTTCGTTGGAGTGGTGGTGCTGCTCACTATCAATGGGAAGCTGAACTGGTCGGAAATCATGAAGGGATTCATACCCGTTGGATCGCAGTGGAAAGAGCCCACTGGTTCGATTGCGGTTCTGATGAATGATCTGACGCCGGACATTCAGGCATTTTGGAAAGCGAAGGTGGTAGCAGCTCAGAGCGGGGTCATGATCGCGGCCGCGGCCACCGCAGTCGGCATTAACATGACATTTTTGATGCCATACTCACTGTTGAATCGGGGCTGGGACCGAACGTTTCGCGAGCTGTCGCGATTCGATCTCGCGACCGGCATGGCCATTCCATACATCGCAGTCACCAGCTGTATTGTGATCGCGGCGGCCAGTCAGTTTCACGGCAAAGTGGATGCTCAGTTTCTGAGTTCCGATCCGGCAATCATGCAGGAAAGTCCTTTATTCCGCCGTACCGTTGGGCTGCTGAAAGAACGCGTGACATCTGACGACTTCGCATATCTGTCAAAGGAGGAGAAGGAAAAACTCAGCGACGAAGAATTGATTCAGGCCGCTAAATTACCCGCCGCCGAAAAGCAGATTGTGTCTTCTCTGATCAAACGCAATGCATTCGACCTGGCATCTGCACTCGAACCTCTGCTTGGGGAAAAAGTCTCCCGCTATGCCTTCGGACTGGGAATATTGGGGATGGGGTTCTCCACGATCATTATTCTGATGCTGATCAATGGCTTTGCATTCTGCGAAATCCTCGGCAAACCACTTAAGGGCTGGCCGTACATTCTGGGCTGTCTGGTTGCCGGTGGCGTGGGAGCGACTTGGCCGTTCTTCTGGCAGGGCAGCAGCCAGGTTTATTTGAGTATCATTGCGTCCAGCTTCGGGATGATGCTGCTGCCGATTGCCTACGTGACATTCTTCTTCATGATGAACAGTCGGCGGGTACTGGGTGATGATCTGCCAAAAGGCCGATCACGTTTAGTATGGAATATTCTCATGGGACTCTCGGTTCTTGGCGCTGTGGCGGCCGCGGGTAAAGCAATCGTCGACAAGGCATCCCACCCGTCTGCCGGCTGGATTGTCGTCACCCTCGCAATCGTCTTTCCGGCGGCAGTGCTGGTTGGTTTCTTCTTCCGCCGGAACACAAATGCGGACACGTAGCCAGGACGGAGTCGCGCAATGTCATGGAGACTGCTAACCTGACCACTGTGGTTTACGGGGCTGCAGGCTGATGGCTTTGGAATCGCGACAACATCAGTGCAAGCAGCATCAGGGTTCCAATCGTAACAATCCAGTCGACCCAGGCTGCGGCGGTCGTCCAGCGCCAACCGTTGTAGCCGATCAGCACGATACCATTGAGCAACTGTGACCAGGCTAGAATCAGGACACTGCAGGTTCCGAAAAGGATTAACGAAAGTAACTTCCGCTGAGTCTCTGCTCTGAAAAATTTCAGGACGCCGATGCTGAGCAGCACAATCGCCAGCATCGGCCAGGTCATCTGCCAGCCGCCGATGACACCAGACAGCAGAAACACACCCCTGACAGTCATTGCCAGTGACGAGAATCGCGAAACAGCCTGTCCGGCCAGCCGACCGGTCAGCAGCCCCGACGCCATACCAGCCAGACCATCAGCAATTCCCATGAAGCTGATTCCCATGGTCACGATACGACCACCAGGCAATGGCGGCAAAGTCCATCCAAAGTTCGGGAACCGGACCACCGATTCGGACATCGAATGAAGCACATGAATCGGTCGCACTTCCGGCCAGAACACGCCTGTGATCAATCCGATAATGATCCCGACGTGAATGAGCCTTGGTGGAGGATCATGACCATCGAATCCAATCATGCAGACAGCCAGCACGAGCGTCAGGTGAAATCCGTGGACCACCAGCCACCCCAATAATTCCCAGTGGCCATCCTGAAAAATGCTGCTAAACGCTACACCATGCACGTTGATCGGCTCAAGCAGCGGCAGATTAGCGGCCCCTGTACGTGTCTCCACCAGCAGCAATATGAGGAACAGCAGACCTACGGTGACTTCGATGAGCGGATACCGAGGCGAAATCGGGTGCTGGCAATAGCGACATCGACCTCGAAGCGTCATCCAGCCAAGAATCGGTATGTTGTCACGAGCGGTCAGTTCGGTTTCACAAACCGGGCAGCGGGATCCTGGATGCGACAGCGCCATCCCGGCCGGCATGCGAAAGATCACGACATTCAAAAAACTGCCTATGCAGGTCCCAAGGATGAAGACCCACACCGCCATCATCACGGAATACAGATTCAGGGTCAGAAGATGGAATATCTCTTCAACGAAAGAATGATGGTGGATCTCAGCAGCCTCAGTCACTTCTGTCAGCAGAGTCCACACGCAACCACAAAAGGCCATTCGTAATAGGAATGCCATGGTGCTGCGGACAAACAGATGTTGAATTGACTGCAAGAAGATGCCCTGAAAACGAAGTCACAAAGACCGTACCGGAGATTTTGTCCGTGGACATGTTTCAGGTCAATGCAACCATGTTGATGCAATGGAGTCGATGACAGCGTAGTCGATTGTGGTGAGTGTCACGGATGGCAGGCTAACGCGTTCCGTAACGATATCTCCGGCGCCAGTCCACCGGTTCAGCCGGTGATGACGGAGGAGACCGATCAATCGGCACGTCTGGTTCAACGTGAGTTGATGAACGTGGCACGCAGGATGCGAACCACGCTTCGTCCAAGTCCTTGTCTGTTATCGCTTTGTGTAATCTTCGATGCGGGCAATCCCGATAGAACAGCCAGAGGCAGTGAGGTACAGGTCGTACCCGGCACTGCACCGGGTTGTCGGACGGGTGCTTCCGGCTCCGTCACGCTCTGACAGGGAAGGCATGGCAGGTTAACGCCCAGGAGGCTTGGCGTACTCTCTCCACTCCCAAATGCTTTGCTTCGCTGAAATCCATGTCGCCTGAAGAACTGCTGCAACATCTGGCAGAATACGAGTCACGCAGGACGCCGAAAGACCATCGGCCCGTTTGGCTCAAACAACTCATTCAACAGGTTGCGGGACTGTTTGAGCCGTTGCGGGATGTCGCGCGTGCTGGTTACGACTGTCGCATGGACGAACAGGGGTGGCTGATCCGCATGTACCTCGGCACCACCGAAATTATTGGAGGTCCCAAAGACGGACAAATTGAACATGCCAGTTTTCGAATGGATCTGCAGCAGCTGACAGAAATGTTTGAACAGGTCGATCGAGTGGAGTGGTACTCTGTCGCAAATGTCGAACCGGAGGATTTCGATGGGCAGCTCCGTTGTTTGCTGAGTGTGGTCGGGACGGTGGCAGAAGGCCAGAGAATACAACTGGAACTGCTGGCCAGTCCGCCCAGATATGCACCGCCCGCCATCGTTACGACGGGAGATCAGGCGTCAAGCAGCTGAGCCCGATGCCGCTGCAGATCAATCGGGTGTATCAGCCGTAAAGACGGGCGCGCCTGCTCCATCAAGCAGACTTCATCTCGGTCGTTGCTGGTCTGTCTGCGCCGGATTCAGGCCTTCGATTTCTGCTCACGCCGTTTCATCGCTGCCTCGAGTTCCTGACGGGTCAGCTGACCATCTCCGTTTACATCGATTCGGGCGAAACGGGATTTGACCCGTTTCGGCGCTTCGTCCGGGGTGAGACGGCCGTCCTTGTTTCTGTCAAACTGGTCAAACAGTTTTCGTTGAGCGGACCCATCATTACCTTTCCTGCGGTTGGCCATCTTCCGGGCTTTGCCGGACGCCCGGAACCGACTGGCGCCTGAGAACTCCGACCGTTCAACGAAACCGTCGTTGTTGCGGTCAAAGCGTTCGATGAACCGTGGTGCTCCTCGCGTTTCCCGGCGACTCACTTTGCCATCGGAATTGGCATCGAGCCGATTGAATCCCTGCATCAGCCGGTTTCGATTTGTGCCGGTGCCCGGCGACACACCTGCACGGGCTTCACGCTGCGTCCTCCTGTTTTTTCGCTGCCGGCCTTTGATACCACTGGCCTTCATCTCTGCGTCCATGGGCTTGTCCGAATTCCGGGTCAGGCTCTGAGAGTCTGTGTCGCGTTCCATCTGACGGGCCATGGCGTCCGCGGGAATGGCGTCCTGACCTGCTCTGTCCAGCAGTCTTTGAAATTGTTCTTTACCAGGCCCCGGAATCTCGTCCAGCGTAATCATTCCATCACCGTTGCGATCCAGCCGTTTGGGATCAATTCGCCGATGCTGATCTCGAAATCGCCCTGCGGGCGGACTGCGGCGTTCCGGGTCAGCGAGCGCACGGTCGAGCTCCTGTGCTGTCAGGCGCTGATCTCCATTGGCGTCGGCCACGCGAATTGCACGCATGAACCAGATTCGCTGAGACGCAGCGATCTCACTGGAAACAATCACTCCGTCCTGATTTGTATCGAGTGCTTCAAACAATTCAGCATTGGAATCGGAGGACTCTGCCACGGCAAGCAATCCCGCGATCGCGAAACTCGTCACAATCATGATCAGCTCCTCACTGAGTTACTGCAGCATTTTATACCCCTGAAACCCGTATCCGGACAAAAAGTGTTGTTCCGAATTCTGTTTCTGCAGATTTACTGCCAACTAAAACATATTGGCGACTTCTCAGGCCCGGCGAATTGCGTCCGACTTATGGAACCTGCTGGAATCCGCCCGAGTACTGGAATTCGTCACTTTCAATTTTTTTTGAGTCTCTTCAATGAAATCTAATCCTGTCAAAGCAGCTCTGGCCAACGGTGAACCTCAGATTGGAACCTGGTTGTCCCTGCCTTCTGTCTTTACCGCCCGACTGATGGCCCGTGTCGGTTATCGATAGCTGACTGTCGATCTGGAACACAACCCGATATGACTGGCAAACAGCGTCTCTGATGTTTGCCGCCGTCGCAGATGCTGGTTGTGTCCCACTGGCTCGGGTGCCACGCGGTGATCACGACCTCATCAAGAGGGTACTGGACGGAGGTGCCATGGGCATCGTTGTCCCGATGGTTAATACGGTTGATGAGGCAAAAACAGCCATTGCGGCCACGAAGTATCCACCCACCGGCAACCGATCGATCGGAGGCACGATCCCCGCGCTCAATTTTGACGCGACTGCGGGCGAGTACTATGACGGTGCCAACAACGAAACGATCGTTGTACTGCAAACCGAGTCTCCGGAAGGCATCGCCAACACCAATGAAATCTATGCCCTGCCCGGTGTCGCCGCGATCTTCGTCGGACCAACGATCTGTTCTGGCAAATGAAAAATGAAGATGGCACACCACCGACGTCGGACGAGTTCGAAGCCGCCCTCCAGGCAATCCTGAACGCAGGCAGGAAAGCGGGGACTCCAGTGGGCCTGCACGCTCGGTCCGTGGAAGAAGTGCAGCAGAGAATTAGCCAGGGCTGGCAGTTCATGGCCATCAAAAGTGAATTGCGGATGATGAGTGGAACAGGCCGACAGAGACGTGCGGACGCTGGGACTTAATGCAGCAGATGACTTGGCTCGGTATTGACCGGACTGGGGGGTGTGGAGTGAGCCGGACGTCTCACCAGTCGAAAGAGGTGCGGCACCTTCCGCAAATACGCGACGTAATAATCACAAGCATGCTGCATACATCGACGTTGGCAGGTGTCGGCAGTGCTGCACAGCATCGGAGATACTGCACAGTGTCACCCGGACGTTGCGGATGCTGCCAGCAGACAACATCTACAGCAGGATGTTGGAGTGGATAAGCAGCCACGTTGGTGCACCACGGCATCGCCATACGCCGGCTTCCCACAACTGGGAATGCAGTCTGGTGACACCGGCCACGATTTGGAACTGTTCAGGCGCTGCTGAATCGGTCAGGCACTTGGTTGCAGCGGAAATAGGCTTTTGTCATAGTTCCGCGACCGACCTTGATCGAAGTCTGACTCTTAAATTGTCGACCCGACGGCGCCTCAACCCGCATTCGTTGAACGTCGTCTTTTGCCGAGTTCGGGTATTGGTTTTATCCCTTAGCGGTGCTCCGCGGACACTCGTCTGGCGGAACAGGACCACATGTTTCTGACACTCGCCTCACAATCGCTGGCAGAGCTTCTGGAGAGCTATGTTCCGGAGGGCTGGCAGTATGTGGGCGCGGGGCTGATCCACATGGCACTGCTGTTTGCTGTGTTCTCGCTGTGCCCCTTCTTCTTCATCTGGATGGAACGCAAAGTCGCGGGGCGCATTCAGGACCGGTTGGGACCCACACGTGTTGGAGGCCGATTCGGCTGGCTGCAGTCCCTCGCGGACGGCGTCAAGTTGATCCAAAAAGAAGATCTTTGCCCGCCCGCCGCTGATTCGATGCTGTTTCGATCGGCACCCTATATTGTCTGTATGTCGTCATTCTCGGCATTTGTCGTGCTGCCATTCAGCAAAGGCTGGGTCGCCGTAGCGGCCGACTGCGGCCTGTTCATCATGCTGGCGATCATGTCGCTCGAAGTCTTTGGCATCATTCTCGCCGGCTACTCCAGTGCGTCGAAATGGTCACTGTTTGGCGGAATGCGTGAAGCGGCACAGATGGTAAGTTATGAAATACCCATGGCCATATGTGCGCTGATCCCGGTCGTCGCAGCTGGGTCACTTAATCTGGGCGAAATCGGTGATATGCAAAGTGGAGGTATCTGGAACTGGTTTGTGTTCCACGATCCATTCACTTTCCTGGCTTTCTTTGTGTACTTCGTCGTAGCAACTGCCAGCTGCAAACGAGCACCGTTTGACCTCGCGGAAGCCGAGAGTGAACTCGTTGGCGGCTTCCACACCGAATACAGTGGCATGCGCTGGTCTTTCTTCTTCATGGGAGAATACGCCAGCATGTTCGCAGTCTGTGGTATTGCATCGATTCTGTTCCTTGGCGGCTGGAATACCGGCATCTCAGGTGTCGACAGTGCACTCACTGGTCTGAGGGATCAAGACGGTGCGCTCAGCTATCTGGCCGGTGTGATTGGTGTCGGAGTATTCGGGATCAAGGCAGCACTCGGTGTGTTCATGCAGGTATGGCTCCGATGGACGGTGCCTCGAATTCGAATTGACCAAGTGATTACGGTGTGCCTGAAGTATCTGGTTCCAATCAGCTGCTTTCTGTTCCTTGGAGCCATCGTTTGGCCGTTGATGCTGCATGCGGGCCTGGGTGGCAGGACCACCTGGAATGAACCGTTGGGACGACGTGTGGCAGACGCAATTCACAGTGACCCCCCTGTGACTCCCTCCAAAGATACAGATACCGCCACGGAGGAAACTAACGCAGACCTGAATGATGCTGAGCCGGCTGCCGAAACAGAGCTCGATCGAGAGTCCGTGTCCGCGGCACCCCTGAGAAACACAGTGATACTGAACGACGCGTCGGAGGTGTCACAATGACTGGTGATGCCGTGTTCTTCACTTTGTATGCTCTGCTCGCGTGTTTCGGAGCGGTCGCGGTCGTCGTGAGCCAAAAAATTGTGCGCATGGCTTTCTGGCTGATCATTTCACTGGGAAGCATCGCTGCACTGTTCTTCCTGGCTGGTGCAGACTTTGTCGGTGCAACTCAGCTGCTGATCTACGTCGGTGGTACATTGGTTTTGCTGGTATTTGGTGTGATGCTCACATCCAGCGGACCCTATCTGAGAATTGATACCTCGCCGGGCGAGATGGTTACAGCGACGATAGTCGGTCTACTGTTTCTGTTCATGGTCGTTGGGACGCAGTCCGGCGTTGACTGGACAGGAACGAAGGCACGCCTTGACGCTGCCACCGGTACGACGGACCAGGCCTCAGACTTCGAATCCGGATCTGAAGGCAACACTCTGCGAAGGATTGGTATGAGCTTGCTGGGTCTGCGACCGGATCTGGGTGCAGCTGAAACAGGCCGGCTTTACACAGGGTATCTATTGCCATTTGAGATTATTTCGGTCCACCTGTTGGTTGTGCTGGTGGGGGCCGCTTACCTGGCTAGGGCCAAGCGGCGCCGCAGTTCCTGATTTTATTTGATCGCTGTCCAGCGGTTCATCACCCGCAGCCGTCTTTTGAATTAACGATTGTCGAATCTATGGAGCCCACTCTGAGCAGATACCTGATGGTTGGTGCCGTTCTGTTTGTATGCGGTATCATCTGCATGGCCACCAAAAGGAACGCCATTGGTGTTTTGATGGGCGTGGAACTGGTCCTGAATGGTGCCAACGTCAACCTTGTGGCATTTTCTCATTACACGGCACTGGGCATCGATGGCCAGATCTACTCATTGTTCGTGATCGTGCTGGCTGCTGCCGAAGCGGCGGTCGCTCTCGCGATTGCGCTCAATTTCTATAACAACCATTTGACGATTGATGTGGATCGAGCCAGCAAACTGAAGGGCTGAAGCTGCCAGTTTTCCGGCGATTCATTCTCACTCACATCCGAATGCGAATAACCGATGGTCGGTGAAGCACTCAAATATCTGCTCACGGTTGCCTGGCTGCTGCCACTGCTTGGCTTCGCCGTCGAGATATTGCGCGGCAGAAAAGGTGATCGCAGCACCACGGTGTGGCCTGCTTGGTTTGCGGTGGGATGCATCGGCACCGGCTTTGTCTGCAGTGCAGCCGCACTCACGACCTGGGTCTATGCGACCAGCTGGACGGTATTGGACTCCGACGAGACACATGGCGATGACACGCACCATGCTGACGGGGAGGGTGAGCCAGGTCATGCTCATGGTCACGACGGCGTCGGTAATGAAGAGACACAGCAGTCATCAACCGCCGACCACAGCTGGCGGCTGACCATAATGGCTGCTGCAGAAAAAACCGATGAAAGTCCATCGGAAGACCCAAATCACGCGGCCGTTCCATTGGTTTACAGCGGGAGCCTCTACAGGCTGGCGACGTTTGGCAGTCTGGTCGTGTCGATCGACTACTACATCGACAGCCTGACACTCGTGATGTTCACGATGGTGACGCTGGTCGCGACCTGCATTCATTTGTTCGCGATTGGGTACATGAGCGATGAGCTGACCGATGAGTACGTTGATCAATTCGCTCACATGTCCGACGGTGGGCACGTTCATCGACCGGGCCGCTTCTATCAATTTTTTGCGTATATGTCGCTGTTCTGTTTTTCCATGCTGGGTCTCGTGCTGGCAGGCAACATCTTTCAGGTATTCGTCTTCTGGGAACTGGTTGGTATCTGCAGTTTCCTGCTGATCGGATTCTATACGGAACGTAAATCAGCATGTAACGCGGCCAACAAAGCGTTCATCATGAACAGAGTTGGTGACTTCGGTTTTCTGATTGGTCTGATGGTTGTTTGGACCTGGTTCGGCACATTTCAGTTCGACGAACTATTCGCCTCATTGCCCAGAGACCAGTCCGGCAATATTGTCGTCAGCGAATTTGGTGAAGTCGCGGTGACCGCTCATAACGGAGAGCACAAATCGATTCCTTACAGCCTGCTGGTGGTGGCGGGACTCGGAGTCTTCGCCGGATGCGTCGGCAAGAGTGCACAGTTCCCACTGCAGACATGGCTGCCGGACGCGATGGAAGGCCCAACGCCAGTGTCCGCACTGGTTCATTCGGCGACGATGGTTGCAGCCGGAGTCTATCTCGTCGGACGGTTTTATCCGATGTTCGTTCCGGAAGTTCTGCTGACGATTGCTTATATCGGTGCCATCACTCTGTTCCTTGCTGCGACGATCGCGGTGGTTGCTACCGACATCAAGCAGGTGCTGGCCTATTCCACAATCAGTCAGCTCGGATACATGATGCTGGGCCTGGGGGTGTTTGGCTGGGCAGCCGGCCTGTTTCACCTGATCACCCATGCATTTTTCAAGTCGCTGATGTTTCTGTGTTCGGGCAGCGTGATTCACGGCTGTCATCACGAACAGGAAATGCCAAAAATGGGTGGGCTTCGCAGGAAGATGCCGATCACAGCATTCACGATGCTCGTGGGTGTGATTGCTATCAGCGGCTTGTCGATTCCGGGCATCATCGCGTTCTCCGGGTATCATTCCAAGGATGCCATCCTCGCGACGGCACTCGCATTCATTCAGGCTAATCCGGCTCATTTTCTCCTGTTTTTGTTGCCTCTGCTGACGGCCGGGATTACGGCGTTCTACATGTTTCGGCTGTGGTTTTTCACCTTTGCTGGTGAGCCTCGTGACCAGCACGTGTACGACCACGCTCATGAATCTCCCTGGATTATGACGGCACCGCTGCTGATCCTCTCAGTGTTCGCAGCCTTCTGTGCCGTCGGTGGAGAAGCCGGGAACCTGTACTTGATGCTGCTGGGCAGCGAGCCGGCTCATGTGGCCGGGGGAGTTCCTGCTGTCGTCGAGGGAGCAGTCGCTCTGCCAGGAGACGGCGCTCGTCACGCCGCCCATTCAACTGCCGGGATGTGGGCTCTGGTTGCAGCGATAGCCGGGACCCTCCTGGCCTGGGTCCTGTATGGGACAAAGACAGTCAATCTGGACGAGATGAAACGTCAACTCGCAGCGGGCCATCAGTTCCTGTCAGAGAAATGGTACTTCGACGAGCTGTATGACGTGCTGGTTATGAAACCGATACACCAGATCGCGGCGTTCTGTGCATGGATCGACCGTACCATCATCGACAGCATTCTGCACAGTGCTGTCAGACTGACAATCCTGGTTTCCAAATGGGACCGAGCGTTCGATGAAAAATTTGTGGATGGTATGGTGGATTTAGTCGGTCGAGCCACCTTCTCTGCCGGAAGCGCATTGCAAGTCGTCCAGACCGGACGCCTGAGACAATATGTGATGTTTATTGTGGTTGGCGTTCTGGCCCTGTTTGCGGTCCTGTTCACAACATTTCCGAACTAACCCGGAATTCAATGCAACGTGTAAGAGAAGCAGTTTGTTTCCTCGTTTACGCATCGCGTCGCGATGTGGTGCCGTCCTGATTCAAAACACAAGTTCAACTGCTGACATCCAGCCAACAGCTGTGGTTAACTCATGAACCCAACAGTCCTTCTTTCATTCATCATCTTCGCTCCTGCTGTCGCTGCTTTGCTGATAGCGTTCATGGACGGACGTGCCGTCGACCAGCTGCGTGGATTTACGCTGCTGACAACGATCATCACGTTTGCTGCCACCGTACTGGCGTACTTCGAATATGATCCCAAAACGGCTGGAATGCAGATGCTGGTGGAATTCGAATGGATTCCATCATGGAACGTCTGGTACCGGCTCGGCGTCGACGGAATCAGTCTTCCATTGGTATTGCTTACCGGTCTTGTGACCATGCTCGCAGCAGTTGCTTCCTGGAGCATCAATAAGCTGCACAAAGGTTATTTCATCCTCTTTCTGCTGCTGGAAAGCGGGATGATGGGTGTGTTCCTGGCGCTGGACTTCTTTCTGTTCTACGTGTTCTGGGAAGTCATGTTGCTGCCGATGTACTTCCTCATCGGCATCTGGGGTGGTCCTCGCAAAGAGTATGCGGCCATTAAGTTCTTTCTGTTCACCCTCACCGGAAGTGTGCTCATACTCATTGCGATGCTGATGCTGTACTTCACAACCGGCGGGCAGCAGGACAGTTTCAATTTGATTGCACTGGCTAATGTGGCCTCAGGCACTGCTGAGAATCTTACAAACGGCCTGACTCCCTCGATGCAGATCACGGCCTTCGTGCTGCTGTTTATCGGCTTTGCGATTAAGATGCCGGCTGTCCCCGTGCATACCTGGCTTCCGGACGCACATGTCGAGGCGCCCACTCCAATCAGTATGATTCTGGCGGGTGTTTTGCTGAAAATGGGCGGCTACGGAATCCTGCGCATCGCGTTTCCTCTATGTCCGTACGGAGCATACTATGCGGCTTGGGTTTTGGTGGCCATCGGTGTGATCAGTATCATTTACGGTGCACTCGCGGCGATGGCTCAGACCGATTTCAAACGGCTGGTGGCGTACAGTTCTGTGAGTCACATGGGTTATGTGCTGATTGGGCTGGCCGTCTGGAAGATCAGCGATGGTACCGGCCGGACCGTCAACCCTGACATGTGGAATATGGGCATCAATGGAGCGATGTTCCAGATGCTGGCTCACGGCGTCAGTTCGGCCGGGATGTTCTTTATGGTTGGCGTGATTTACGACCGTGTGCATCATCGCGATCTAAATCAGTTTGGCGGCCTGATGGGCAAAATGCCGCTGTACAGCGGTCTTTCTGTCGGAATCTTTTTCGCCGGCCTGGGCCTTCCGGGCCTGTGTGGCTTCATCGGTGAAGTGTTTGTTGTGCTCAGTGCTTGGAACTTCAGTCCTATGCTGGCCATCGTGGCGGCTAGTGGAGTGATTCTGACGGCCGGCTACATCCTGTGGACTTTGCAGCGAGTGTACCTGGGAGCCGAGTACAAGGGACCAAATGCCAGTGAGATCACACCGATTACCAATCGTGAATCTTCCGTGGCAGTCATTTTTCTGGCGCTGGCAATTATCCTGGGTGTCTTTCCAGGAATCCTGTTTAGCGTTATGAACAGTTCTGTCACGGAACTCGTGAGTCATATGCAGGCCGGATATGACCATGCAGCTGCTGCATTGACTCAGCTCCAGGCCTTGCGTTAATCAATCGTCTGCGGCGAGGGTGCTGCCCGGTTGAAATGTCCTGATCAAAAAAAACCTACAATTCGGTCATCAGATTGTGTTTTCTCAGCTGATTCAAAACCTGATCAACAATACGCTTGATGTTTCGCTCATTCATTTCCGGGCGGAATTGTGGATCAGCGGGACCATCGTAACACTCCTGTTGTCTCGCCTGTTTTCGATTGATCGTTTAATTCCCGCATCAATCCTCGCGCTGACCGGTGCCGTCACAGCGACTGTTGCGGCCTGGTCTCAGCTGTCGTCTGTCCAGGGATCGGAAACGTTCTTCACCGGCATGTTGATTCAGGATCATTTCAGTGTCTACTTCCGGTTATTGCTCTCGCTGTTCCTCGTACTGACGATTGCTTTAACGATACTGAGCGGAATCCCGGACAACGAAGACTCCCCGGACTTCTACTGTCTGCTGCTGGGTGCCACGATCGGGATGATGATCATGGCCAGCGCGAACAATCTGCTGATGCTGTTCATTGGAGTGGAGATGGCCAGCGTGCCGAGTTACGTCATGGTCGGCTTCCTGAAAGGGCGTAAGGCCAGTAGTGAAGCGGCTCTGAAGTATGTGGTTTACGGTGCTGGTGCTGCCGGTGTCATGCTGTATGGCATCAGCCTGGTCGCCGGCGTGCTGGGAACCGGTGACATGAGTCAGCTGGCCGATCGTCTGAGGATTGTGGCTGACGGCAGTAGCGCGGGACTGGGAGATCCCGAAGTTCGCCTCGTCGCTCTGGGAACCATGCTGGTGATGGTCGGACTGGCATTCAAGCTGTCCCTGGTACCATTCCATTTTTGGTGCCCGGATGCATTCGAAGGTGCATCTGCTGAAGTCGGTGGGTTCCTGTCCGTTGCTTCGAAGGCTGGCGCCTTTGCATTGCTGGTAAGGTTTTCCGTTGCTCTGTCTGGTGATCCGTCTGGTGCACAGATGATGATGGCATTTGGCATTGGACTGGGTGTGGTGGCCATGATTACGATGACATTTGGCAATCTGGCCGCCTATGCACAGTCCAACATCAAGCGGCTGCTGGCTTATTCCACGATCGCTCACGCGGGCTACATGCTGATGGCGGTGTCTGCCATGCTGGTCATGCAGAACAGCGGCCGTGCTGGTGCATTTGGTCAGGAAATTAATGCCTGTATCGGAGGCCTGCTGTACTATCTGGCCGTATATTTGTTTATGAATCTGGGAGCATTCGCTGTCGTGGCATTAATTCGTAACTACACGTTCAGTGAAGAAATCGACAGCTATTCCGGCATGATTCGTCAGAGTCCTGCTTTATGCATTTGCATGATGTTCTGCATGTTCAGTCTCGTTGGTATCCCCCCGTTCGGTGGCTTCTTCGCCAAGCTGATGATCTTCGGGTCTGTTTACAAAGCCGGTGATCTGCACTGGTCGATGTATCTGTTGCTGGCCATGGGCGGACTGAATACCGTGTTCAGTCTGGTTTACTACATCCGTGTGCTGAAAACGATGATCATTGACGATCTTCCGGCTGATGCTCGTCCGGTCCGGCTGCCAACTTTGGAAGGTATTTACGTCAGCCTGCTGGGCGCGTTTGTGCTGATCCTGGGATGTGCTCCCTATATTCCCGATGGTCTCAACATATTTGCTAACGACGCGGCCAAAAGCGTCTTTTCAGCTCTTGTGACGTCTCGGTAGTGTTTGAACTCCGTTTTGCTTCCTCACCATGACAAACCTGCCGACCGAATCAACAATCAATGGTGTCCTGATCGCACTCTCGCGCAGCTTCCTGCAGTATGTGGCTGAAAGCCGGCCCTGGGTTGATGAAGTGGATCGTGGGATCGAAGAACAAGTGCAGGCGTTGGCAGCGCGCCAGCGTCAGGATGTCGGTGAGATCGTGCAATTACTGATTGATCGGGACTGGCCGATCGACTTCGGTTCATTTCCAACGGAATATACTGACTTGCATTTCATTTCCCTCTCAACACTGTTCGACCGGCTGCAGACCGGGCAAAGCCGGATCGCCGATCGCCTAGCTGCCGTCACCCAATCACTGTGTGAATCGTCCGACAAACAGGCCACCGTACTCATGGACTCCATCGCCGAACGACACAGCGATGTTGGGTCATCACTCCAGCAGCTGCAGCAGAAACTGGCCGGTTCGCCCACTCAGGCCTGATTGCTTTGTCAATGGTCGAATATGGAAGGACTGGTGTTTGAGTCGCTGGGGTGGAACACGGCGGAACCCTGGGTTTTGTCGAACATGGCGCCCGTCGGTGTACAGGGCCTCTCTCAACTCAGCCTGACAGTTCACTCGCATCGTTACAAACTGGTGCCCTGGATCTGAGTGACTAAATAAGCTTCCATGTGAGGATCACGTCCGCGAGGCAACCAGCGAGAAGGTGCTGACTGGCCAATGACCTGATCCAGATCTCGATCAAGGAGATCCGATTCAGAGAATGTGGCACCGCCGGCGTACGTCGCGGTTGGACCTGGCACGTCTTCGATTTCTTTGTGAACCTGGACGGAAATCATAAGCTGATCTGTGCCGCTCTGGCTGAATGTAATGAGAATCCTGCGGCGGATAGACTGCACCGTGCTTTCCAAACGGTTCTCCAGTCCCACAGAATCCGGGTGCCATGGCTCCAGAAAGCTGGATCCGGCTCGATATTCCGTTTCGATGATTCCCTCCAGCTTACTTTCCCGGGCGATCAGAAAGTGATTCTGATGGAGGACAGAAACAGCGCGTTCCCATGTGGTATCCATGCTGTACGACGGAATCAACAGAGCATTCGTACGGGGAAGCTGCCGTCCGGATGTGGATCTGCACCCAGTATTCAATGTCGCCAGCAACATCGCAACGACATACCAGAGTGGGTGGAAAGGGTGAGACAAGTGGTCATCCATGTCCATGGGACGGCAAAGTTCCGCAGGATGAGAATTCGAGTCACCTAGACGAACAGAGATGCACGGTTGCCGCCTGCTGCCCAAATGTGTCTTCAACATGGGTCGCTATGGTCATGAGACAACGTTTGTTTCCACACTCTGGCGAACCCCACGACCCCCGAATTAAGGCTCGAAAACACACCGGACCGCCGATGATGCCCATCCGGCGGCTGAGCAATTCTGCCTTTTCCGGACCGATACCACAAGATGAGATACAGGGCCCGGTAGTCCATAGAATATAGGAGTGCTGTCAGCCGCTGTGTTTCCGGCGAATTCGGCCCCTCCGCTTTGATTGGCATGGCAGGTGCATAGTAGGATGCAGCGTCCGATCACGTCGATTTTGACCGGCTTTTGTCGGTGGATTCGGCAGAAGTGCTCAATGTGCAGGCAGCAACCCGCGTGGCAGGTGGCTGGTCCATGCAGATTCAGTCAGAGTTTGTCTGATTTGAGTGCCAGCGTGTGGTACTGCTGACTGCTTCTGAACAGAGAAGGGCCTTGGGCCGCAACAGGACTAGTACGGCACGATCTGATTGCGGCAGTCGATTTTGTACGGGGGGAGTTAAAACAGGATGGCAAAATCAAAACTGGAATATATCTGGCTCGACGGCTATAAGCCCACCCAGAGCCTGCGCAGCAAAACTAAAATCGTAAATGATTTCAGTGGCAAGCTGGAGGATGCGGGGGAATGGAATTTTGATGGATCCTCCACCGAACAGGCTTCGGGTGACGATTCTGACACTCTCCTTCAGCCCGTCGCCGTTTATCCGGATCCTGACCGATTCGGTGGCAACGGCTGGCTGGTGATGTGCGCAGTGCTCAATGCTGACGGGACACCGCATGAGTCCAATGGTCGCGCGACCATTGATGATGACAGCAATGACTTCTGGTTTGGCCTCGAACAGGAATATACCCTGATCGACACCGAAACCAACCTGCCCATCGGCTTCCCCAAGGATGGTTTCCCCGGTCCACAGGGTCCTTATTACACCTCCGTGGGCGCGCGCAACACAGTCGGTCGTACCATGGTAGATGAACACCTGGACCTTTGCCTCGAGGCAGGCGTGAACGTGGAGGGCATCAACGCTGAGGTGATGATGGGCCAGTGGGAATTCCAGATCTTTACCAAGGGCGCGGCGGACTGCGGTGACCAAATATGGGTTGCCCGCTACCTGCTGGAGCGCACTGGCGAAAAATACGGCATAGCCGTGGACTGGCATCCCAAGCCCGTCAAAGGCGACTGGAACGGGTCCGGCATGCACGCCAACTTCTCCTGCGGTGCTATGCGAGAGCAAGGCGGCAAAGAAATGATGACCAAGATCTGTGAGACGTTTGGAGAAAATATCGATCGCCACATCAGCGTCTATGGCGCTGATAATGACCAGCGCCTCACGGGTCTGCACGAGACACAGTCCATCGACAAATTCAGCTATGGCGAACACGATCGCGGAGCATCTATCCGCATCCCGGTGAACACCATTCAAGATGATTGGAAAGGCCGTCTGGAAGACCGGCGCCCGGCCTCCAATGCCGACCCTTACAAGGTCGCCGCGGTGATCATCAAGACGACTATGGAGGCTCTCGCTTAGTCCAGTGACCGGGGGGGATTTCCCGCGGGCCTGACGGATCGAGCCAGACTTGCATCCCGGCCCCACTCTGGGCCAATTTGGATATGCGAACCGGGCGGGTCTACAGACTCGCCCGGTTCGATTTTGTCGCCGCCTGTGTCTGCACCCATTATCACGTCGCCCGTGAAACAGACCGTCATTGCACTCGACTTTGAGGTCGTGCTGGTGTTGAAAATTCGACTGCCGTGGCTGAGGAATCCAGTATCGA
>CAUZPL010000053.1:0-42463 GCA_963581585.1 Planctomycetota bacterium | reverse complement strand
CGCACATGGCAGGACAAACTGTGGAAGGTCAATCCGGTTGGTCTGACAGGACTTGTTCAGCCATGGCGGGAACCGGTCTCACCGGAAGAGGGCTTCGAAGAATTGAAACGCACGGCCGGTGATCGGGCTGGAAGTGACCGGGCAGCAGCACTGATCAAAAATTCGTTTGACGACTTCCGCCGCGTGTTCCCAGCCTCCATGTGTTTTGCCCGGATCATTCCCGTAGATGATCACGTCACGCTGCTCCTGTTCCATCGTGAAGATGAGCCGCTCGGCCGGCTGATGCTTGAAGAAGCCGAACAAGCTCGACTTGATCGCCTGTGGGACGAACTGCTCTATGTCAGTCGGGAGCCTGTGGAACTGGAAGGCGTCCTCCAGGGAATCCTGACACTGGACAATAATGACATCACGCAGAAGGCCAAACCATTTCGCGCGACGATCGCGAAACGCGCGGCCGAGTTTCGTGGTCAGCTTGTGGAGACCGAGCCCGTGCATCTGGACGCGTTGCTCGAATTTATTTCGCGAGCGTACCGCCGACTGCTCACTAAAGACGAATCGCAGGAACTTCGCATGCTCTACCAGGCTCTCCGGAATCAACCGATGCCTCACGAAGAGGCATTCCGGTTAACGCTGGCGAAAGCACTTGCGTCGGCCGCATTTCTGTACCGGATTGAAGAACGCAGGGGACTTGCCGGGGACAGTGTGGATTCGGCGGAACCTGGTCGCCCCCCGGCACACCCTGTGTCTGACCTCGAACTGGCCAGTCGACTCAGCTATTTTCTCTGGTCGTCGCTGCCCGACGAGGAACTTCGCGCAGCGGCCGATGCCGGGTGTCTGACAGACGAGTCAGGTTCACAAATCATTTCTCACACTCGGCGCATGCTGCAGGACAGCCGCATGCGCCGACTGGCAATCGAATTCGCATGTCAGTGGCTGTACATTCGTGATTTCGATCAGTTTGAGAAGAGCGAAACATTTTTCCCGGATTTCGCTGCATTACGAGGCAGCATGTATGAGGAATCAATTCGCTTCTTCACGGACCTGTTCCAGGGGGATCGCTCGATTTTGAGCATTCTGCACGCCGACCACACGTTTCTGAATGAACAACTGGCTGCGCATTATGGCATCTCAGGTATCGTCGGAGAGCAGTGGCAACGCGTCGGCGGTATCCGGAGTTATTCACGGGGAGGCATTCTCGCGCAATCCGCCGTATTGGCGCGACATTCGGGTGCTTCACGAACCAATCCGATTCTGCGAGGCGCCTTTGTGGCTGAGACGTTACTCGGCGAACGTCTTCCTCGTCCACCGGCAGATGTTCCACAACTTCCGGATACGACTGCGGCAGGCCTGTCGGAACGGGAACTGATTGAACAACACAGCACAGCGGCAGAATGCGCTGGCTGTCACAAGCGGATCGATCCGTATGGATTCGCACTGGAGGCTTTCGACGCAACAGGCCGGCTGCGTAAATCAGATCCCGGCGGCCGCTCACTAGAGACACGAACAACGCTGATCGACGGCACGAACATTGACGGACTCGGTGGCCTGCGGGACTACCTGTTGATACAGCGCCGCGACGATTACGTCCGGCAGTTCTGCCGCAAGCTGCTTGGTTTCGCACTTGGCCGCGCGGTTCAGCTCTCTGACCAGCCTCTGCTGGATGAGATGATGGTGCGACTGTGCAGACAGAACTTTCGCTTTTCGGTCGCGGTGGAGACAATTGTTCTGAGTAACCAGTTTCGGATGATCCGTGCAAAACAACCTTCGTTGGATAATACCACTTTCTCGCAAATACGAGCTCGAAGCAGAAGCGACTGAAGGAGTCTGAGCAAACCCACTCGCTCGCGTTTCATGCTTGTATCTGTTGTCAGTTGTGCCAAATCAGCACTTTCCGATCAGCCATCGGTGTCACAACGGCATTGCCAAGAAAAGGAGGCTATTCATGCGTATTCAACACCATCCCCGTCGCAGGTTTCTTCGCGGCGTCGGTGTCACGATGGCACTTCCCTGGCTGGAATCCATCTCTGTTTGGGGCCGCAGGTCGGATGGCTCCGAATCGATGAATGATGCACCCACGCGACTGGCCGTGGTCTTCAGCGGCAACGGGTTCCATCGCGACAAGTGGTGGGCAAACGACAGCGGCGGCAACATGCAGCTGGGTGCCGTTCTCGAGCCGCTGAACGAATTCCGGGACAAACTGCTGTTCATCCGTGGTCTCTATAATGCCGAAGCGCTCAAGGGCAATATCCACAGCTCACAGACGGGTAACCTTCTGTCCGGTGCGCCACTTGCTTCAGGTGGTGACGTCCATTCCGGCACCAGTTTTGACCAGATTGTGGCCCGGACATACGGCCGTACCACGCGTGTTCCCAGCCTGGTACTGGGCTGCGAGCGGTCGGATCCGTCAGTGCACAAGAATTACTCGGCGCTTTACAGCTCACACATTTCGTGGAGTTCGCCGACTACACCGACACCACTGGAACTCTATCCCGCTCTGGCCTTCGACCGTCTGTTCAGAGACTCGCCGGTCCAGCGGCTGGTGAGCGTACTCGACTCTTTGCGAGACGACGAACGCACACTGCGCCGCAAGGTCAGTGGAGCGGATCTTCACCGACTCGACGAATATTTCAACACAGTTCGGGAACTGGAGCGCCGAATCAAGCGAGCCGGTACGCGGGGTGAACTCCAGGGCTGGCGGCCGACACTTGACAAACCGACCATCCCGCGTCCTCCGGATGGTCTTCCCCAGGACATTGGCGAACACATGCGATTGATGTGTGACATCCTCGTCCTGGCCTTTCAGACCGATGCCACACGTGTCTGCACGCTCAAGCTGACCAACGACCGCTCATGGCTCCGATTTCCCAACCTTGGCATCGATCACACAGTACAACACGAGCTGTCCCACTCTGATCGCAGAGAAGATTCACCTGACTGGCTGAGGGTTAATGTGTTCTGTGTGGAGCAGCTGGCATATATCGCTCGCAGGCTGGATGCCATTGACGAAGGTGACCGCACGGCACTGGAGAACTCGATGCTCCTGTTTTGTTCCAGCATGATGACGGGGGGCCACAATGCCGATCAGCTTCCCGTGGTGATTGTCGGGGGCGGCGGCCGGCTTGAAACAGGCCGCGTGCTCGACTACCTGGATCAACCGAACCGCAGGATGTGCAGCCTGTACCTGTCTCTGATGGAAAAGTTCGGCATCCGACCAGAACAATTCGGTGATGCAACCGAAAAACTTGCCGACGTGTGAACACACATTCAGGTCGTTGCGGAAAGTGCTGCTCAGCACGGTGATCGGGCGCGATGCTGGCCTGCCCGCCGTGAGACTGTCGATAAACAGTCAGCGTTTCTGTCGTCACTGATCGAAGCCGGTCTGAGAAACTCGTTCTTCCTGATACCATGCGGTGAAGTCCGACCGAGATACCGATGGTCAGAGAAAACACCGCCGGCGAAACCGTTCGCTCAGCAGAATCATCCCTGTGATGAGCGAGCGGGGAACGGACGCGATACGGATACAGAAGGCCCGCTGCCGGCTGCCTGAAAAGTAAGCCTGTCGCCCCTCTGCAGAAAAACGGATTTGAAATTTGGTGGCCGGTCGTCACGGTGAACCAGAATCACACTCAGAGTGACTTTGAGTCTCAGCACACAAGTCAGAAATTACAGGACACACTGCAATGTTGGTCCACTCATTCCAACGGCGGCGGAGTACTGACCGCTTTCTCGACTTCAGTCAGCAGCTGTTCAACCCGAAACGGCTTGTACAACACCGCCTTGAGTCCCTGCTGGCGAGCTTTCACTATGGAATGTGAAGTGTCGTAGCCGAAGCCTGTCATGAAGATGATGGGCGTATGCGAGTCGATTTCACACATTCTGCTGAAACATTCGAAACCAGTCATGTCCGACAAGCTGATATCCGCCAGTACCACATCATAAGTCTGAGAACGCATCATTCGGCAGGCGGCTGCACCGGTTGGAACCGCTTCAACCACACATCCCTGAGGATCCAGCAGTTTGTGTGCTTCCGCTCGAACAGCATTGTCAGAATCCACAACAAGGATTCTTTTGCCCGCCAGAGCGGTTCTCAGCGCTCGAGTCACGTGAGGCTGTGGCACTCCGGCATCCACTGGCGAATCTTCTGACACCTGACCAATACACGATCGGATCTGACGCACATTCGTCAGAATTCTCTGAAGTGTCTCAGACACGTCAGGATCATGTCCGATGTATTTTTCCCGGATTGAAGTTGCGTCAGTCAGGATATCGTCTGTTGGGCTGGCAACCTGCTGCTGCAGACGATCCGCCTGCTGTTCAGCGGCTGTTGCTTTCTGTGCCATCATCAGTTGCAGCTGATTAAGCGCTATGGCGACAACGGCACCAAAATGCTCAAGAAATTCAAGATCGGCTTCATCGAATGTCTCGGCCCCTGGTCCCTCCACGTTGAACGTTCCCAGGATGACATCATCAAACCTCAGAGGTACGGTGAGTGAACTCCGCGCATGCTCGGCCCCGCGCAGGTAGCGAGCTTCTGACTGGGTGTCGCGGCACAGATAACTTTGGCCGGTCGCCGCCACATATCCGGTCAGCCCGTTGTCGTCTTCACGGGCGTACAGCAGCCGACCGACGGCTTCCTCCTGCATGCCTTCGTGCAGCAGTGGAACCAGCTGCTTAGAACGCGGATCCAGAACGCGGATTTCGATGGTATCAAAGCCCAGGATCTGTTGTGAAAATGTAAGGATATTTTCCTTGAGGATCTCGATGCGGTCCTCATTGGACATCATCGCCACCTCGTCCGGCCTGAGATCGCTCAACCGCATGCCGGCTTCGTGAATCGCTTCAAGTTTCCGGCGAGCCATTTCCTGCCGGGTGACGTCTCGGAGAGACACGGAAACGAATGTGGCGGATATACCATTCCTGGCTGGCAGCTGCGAGGTTGACGCCAGCGCCTCCACGTAACGACGATCGGACAGTTGAATGGTAACACAGCCACTGGGATGCGAGTCGTCCGGCCACTTCTGCCGAAGCACCGCCGCGTTCTCTGCATCAATGTCAAGCGATTCCGAAAATGGTTGTCCGATCAGCGGACGGCCACCCCGTGCCATTTTCGAGAACATTTGATTGTGCCAGACGACACGCTGCTGGTCGTCAACAAGCACCAGTCCGTCCGGCACACTGTCGAGAAACCCGTGAGCACACACTTGGAGATCGGCCGAGCGTTCTGTCGCCGATCCCGTAAAAAGGACGCCGTCAACAGGCGGTGAGTTTAGGTCTTCATCCGTCCAAATGATGTCGACAACATCACTTAGGTTTCGACAAAGGTCAGTGTTTATATCGTCCGCGTCACCGGACACCAGCAATCGCGGTCGCGAGGTTGACACGCTTGTTTTCCTGGATGACTCGAAATCAGTAGCAGCCTGTCGGATGCTTTGTGATTAAAACTCAGCATACAACCAGCGCAAAGGCAAACCATCTACGTTTTTCAGGAATCCGGGGAAAGTCTCAGTTTCAATCAGACGATGCGGGAGTCCGGTCGGAATCCCGCAAGTCACTCGTCTTCTCTTTCTGCTTCTCAATTCTGCCAAACATGTGGCCACCGACTTTTCCATGCTGCCAGGTTCCGGCATAGCGTCCATCATGAAAAATCACTCGACAGGAAAACCCCTCTCCGAGACCTGGCAGCCTGGCGTCCGTCAGAGTTACCACAGGAGTATCTCCGGCCCATTCCACCGGGACCGGGATCGGAAGCATAGCGTCGAAATTCAGATACTTGACGCGCGCCGTGAATACCCAAATATTGCCGCTCGACTTTTGAACGCTGGTGATCTCATATCGTTCTTCTTGGGGGGCAGCATCCAGTTTCTGACTATCCATTGTGAACGCTCCCACCAGCACTGTCTTCGCCATACGCTCTGAAAACTCCTGATCACGCTGGTCCGGAGACTGGTCGGCGGCGTGAACGGGAGCGATCAGGACCAGAGTGATGAGTCCAGCTGATATGTGTCGAATGGACATCGCGGGCGTTTCCTTCTGATTTGACGGGGTCGATTCGTGGATTCAATGCCGTGTTCAGCATAAGTGGCTGATGGTAACTCGAACCGTTTGTCAGAAAACCACAGAGCCACTGGAATCCGGACGGAATTGGCCAGAGTGAGAAACCACGAATCGTTACGATATCCGTTCCACGAGTCAGGACCGGAGCGTAAGGAAACCGCATTCGTAGAGTCCCTGGATACTGCTTACATAACGACTTTCGCGGCTGAGCCGGGTTTTACAAACAATCAACGGACAAATTTCGGTACGACGACAGTCCATACCACTGAAAGTTTTTCATGATATGGGACTATTCTGATATCTCCAAAATGGTCGATCATGCCCTGCTGAAACCAACGTTGCGCACACTTGACCTGGAGGAAGGCTGCCTGATGGCCCGGACCTACGATGTGGCCAGTGTGTGCATCATGCCGTTTGCTGTAAAACAGTGTGCAGATTTGCTGGATGGTTCGAATGTGACGCCGGGAACAACAATCGGATTTCCACACGGAGCATCGACGATCAAAAGCAAAGTGGACCAGTCAAAGACTGCACTGGCCGACGGCTGCACTGAACTGGACATGCTGATCAACATCTCAAAACTGCTCAGCGGGGACTGGAATTACGTGCGTTCAGAGGTTCAGGCCGTTGTTGATATCACCCACGAGCACGGCCAGCGACTAAAAATAATCTTCGAAACCTGTTACCTGTCGGATGATGACAAGATTCGTCTTTGTGAGATCTGCGGGGAAACGGGAGCCGACTGGGTGAAGACTTCCACCGGATTCGGAACTGGTGGCGCCACACTGGAAGACTTGACGCTGATGCGGAAACATTCCCCGGACTCAGTCCAGGTAAAGGCGTCCGGCGGGATTCGCACACTGGATACACTGTTATCCGTACGGGATATCGGAGTCACGCGCATCGGAACAAGCAGCACTCAGACAATCCTGGACGAAGCACGCCGCAGACTGGACCTGCCGCCGATTGAGTTTAATGGTCCGGCGGAAAATTCGACCGGCCGCTGAACAAATGTCCTCCCGCGAGTACAGAGTGCAGCGGATTTGGGCAGAATGGTCTGCATCGACTTCCGACACGAAAAGGTCGCACGGACGCAGCACAGAAATCACGCGAGCCGGCTGGCTGGAACGCTTTCCCGCCCGGATGCGGGCTTTGTACCTGAAGATTTTACCGGTTGTTCGGACTTCAATCGGTGGAGGACTCACTGCGGGTTTCAACGCCAATCACGGTTTCGGGCATTTCAAAGGGTGACGGAATTTGTGTGTTCTCGTTGGCAACAACCCGATTGATCAGCCAGCTGCTGACAGCCACACTGAGCAACATCAACACTGCGACCAGCGGGATTCCGCTCCACCGAATCAGTCGGCTGGAACTCCCTGCCATCTGCAGCAGTCCTGCGGCCAGCATGACCACCAGTCCCAGACCTAATGCAGTGGCACCGATCGTCCACGTTCGTTGATGCTGTACAGACCACTGTACATGTCTCACGGCCTGACGTTCAATTGCTTCCGTAAACTGTACCAGCGCCGATGTTCTGAACATTCGCCTGGGACCGTCGGCCGTTTCCAGAATCACTTCTTCACTGTATCGATCCTCGATACTTAATTCGACTGCATTGGATGTCATTGAAACGCGACTCAGTTCAGGCATTGAGACGGCAGGTTCCCCACAGACGGTATCCATTGCATCTTCCAGCAGTCTACGCGTCATCTCACGTGCCAGCTGAGACTGCACGAGGTCCTGACTTTCTTCAAACTGACTCTGAACGACGATCTGCTTTTCATCCGGATGGTCAAGCCAGGTCGGGCGGACTTCTGCAGAGGCTTCCGCAGGTATTGGTGCAGCGCTGTCCGACGAACTGGCAGTCTCCTGTGCGTCGGAATCGATGGCCATAGTTCGAGACAAATGTGCTATCGCGGTTGCCAAAGCGTGCAGGCCGGGAACAGCCTCGCCGACGACACCGAAAACCGCGCCCCGTGCACCGGCCTGATGTAGAACCTGAGGAACGGCACTGCCCAGAGATTCCGGCACGGCCAGGCCGAGGTATGCCTGCAGAACCGAGTTGGAGCACCGCAATACCAGTACATTGCGGTGCTCCGTTGCCTCAATGTGCAGACTGACAGCTTCCGATGAAGAAGCAGCGTCTGACCCATTCTCGCTTTCGACGTTGGGCTGAGCCTGCTCCTTTGAGACTGACGCACCAGCAGGGATTCCAACCAGCGCATCCACTGAAAGCTGATTGATGTTTGCCGGTTTCCACTCACTCCCGTGAGTCACCAAATTTGTCCGAGTGACCAAAAGGGTGCCAAAAGCGGGCCCGCCAATCAGCACCACGATGATCCCGAGAGACAACTGGACCGACACTCGATTTTGGCCGGCAGCGAACAAAAACCCTGCCGCGATGGTTGCAACACGATTAAGGATCACGATTCCAATCGTTCCGAACACAGGGGGCACAATTTCCATAGATTCGATTTCCGCTGCGATTGAAGTTCACTTTTGTACGAATTCTTCGGCTGTGTGATGATGGCGATCTGGAGTTGCCACGTCCTGCGCAGTGATCAGGTCGATGCTGCAGGAACCTGTTCGCCCGACTGCATGTTGGCTGCCATCGCTTCCGACACGTTTGTACTCGGTATTTCCTGTTGCGGAAGACGTTCTTCCGGCGGTGTCCATCCGGCAGACAACTGAACAACGGCTGAGATGGCCAGCGCCCATGTCGCTCCCAGTGTTCCAGGGAAATGGAGGATGCCGGCCACAACTGCGCCCACCAGCAGAGTGAACAGGGTGCTTGAAATGCGAAATCGCGATGTGCGAAAACTGTCGGTTTGCCACCACCACCGGCGAGCTGCAAACAGCACGCCGAAAAACGACATGAAGGCGGCCATTGTCGGATAACCGGTGCCGTCAGCAATATGGACCCGCCCAATCACCCAAGAGGCCCCAATTGACTTCGGAGCCTCAAATAATGGATCACCGGAAAGCATCAGATAGTACTGTAAACCCGCTGCCAGAAAACCGATCCCCAGGCCAAGCATGCCCTGCGTGAGTCGTCGTATCATGACATCTCCGGTGTGTCCTTCTCGGATTTTGCAAAGAATCATCAGTGCCCATGCTCCCATCATGGTCACGGAACCAAAATAGACCGCATGAACCACCTGTGGCAGCAGACTCGTTGTCATGTACACCCCCAGCGTCACCAGAAAGGTCGCGGTCAGTGAAATCGACAGTGAGTTTGTGAGGTCGGAGAAACGGTGACGTTTAGAGATGACCCGTGGTGTTGCCGGATTCAAACAAACCGCTTTACCTCCGAGTTTACGTCCGAGTCGATGACGTTGCGGTTTCTGAGGCACCGGGCCCGGCTGCTCCTGATGAGGTGTCGTCACTGGCGGGACTGACACTGTTCCGGGCTCCTGCACTGCAGCGACCGGTGGCCGTACCTGCGACGAAGAAGCCGGCTCGGACTGGACTGTTGTCTTTGAACCAAAGAAATGCCTGGCCAGCAGATAACCAAGATAGACTGAGATCCCCAGAGAAGCACCAGACGTGAGATGACGCACCAAGCCGGTTTCCAGAACCATGACGACCACGACACCACCGACAATCCACTTCACGGGGACGGGCAGCTTATTCCAGTATTCGGTGACCACAGCCGTCGTTTCGGGCCCGTGTTTGGACTGGTTCCCCAGGTCACTCGCCACTCTCGGTTTTGGTTGACTGGCTGGTTCAGGACGCGGTGGTCGTTTGCTGGCTGGTCGTTTGCGGGGCGGGATGCTGAAGTCCGAAGGTCCCATCGCATTCGCCACATCACGGAATCGGTGCTCCAGTTCTTCTACATCCTGGATGCGTTGATTTGGATCCTTCTCCAGTGCAGCAGAAATAACCTCCCTCAGCTGTTCCGGGACGGCCGACAAATCCGGTTCGGCAGTCATGTGCTTCATGAGGATTTCGGCGGTCGTTTCCCCGTCAAACGGAACCTGTCCCGTGAGCATTTCGACAAGTATGATTCCCAGTGCGTATACGTCGACTTCGCGACCATAGCGGCCATGGCACACTTCGGGAGCCATGTAGTACACCGTGCCGACACTTTGGGTCTGCGCACTACGTCGGGATTCGGAGATATATTTCGACAGCCCAACGTCCCCGACCTTGACCGTATCCTGATCTCTGAAAACATTGGCTGGCTTGAGGTCCCGATGTACGATGCCCCGATCGTGAAGAAAACTGAGTCCGGCAGTGATTCCGGAGAGCCACTGCAGCGTTTCCTCAATCGGTATTCCGTTGGGATGCCGTTGAAGTTCGTCAAATAGTCCCCTTCCTCCGATGTATTCCATCACGATCCAGTGGTCACCGTCCCGATCTTCACGGATATCGAAAATAGTGACCAAGTTCTGGTGCTTGAGGTTCAGGCACTGTGACACACCACGGAGTTCAACCTGAAGGTTGTTATTCAGTAATTTCAGCGCGACTTCTTTGCCGGAATCGCTTAGCGCATAGTAGACCTCACCGAACCCGCCGCGGTGGATCGCACGCTTGATGGTGTATCCTTCAAGCGGACTGGCTTCGGGAACAAAGGTGAATTTCATAGCTTTGGATCCACTGAGCCACGACAGATGGTCAGGTTCGCAGACTGGATTCGATTGATCGTTGGTCTCCTGCCTGTTCATCTCAACGGACAGTTGGCCTCATCGGATCTCTTCAATTCGAAATCTCAGGCCTTCTCCATCAACAACCGCACCGTGTTTTAGTGGAAACGAGGCCGACACCAGTTTCCCGTCGACATTGAGCGGAAGCGACGAACGACAGTAAAGAGATCCATGCTGAACATACAAAACCACAATATCCGGCCAGTCCGGGCAGCAAATATGTTGGTCGCACCTCGGACCCAGGAGGCAGTGGTCCACCATTAATATGATACCGTCAACGGTGTGTGCCGGTCGATGATTGCTTTCAAAGTCAATAACGGCGGATGAACTCAGTTTGCTGGGGACTCGAAATCCCAGTTTGACTCGGTCCGCCAGGCACAGCTGATCGCCACTGCGAAGCCCCACTGCTGAATCGACGGTCCGGCCCGAAACAGTCGTGAGATGGTCGGCCGTCACTCGCCAGTGATCAGACTCATAATGAAGCGTGGCGTGTCGGCGTGAAATATTGGCCAGCAGAGTAACATCCGCGGAACTGGATTCGAATGTGGGAGCCCCGATCGAAAAGGAGCTCCCTGCATAAAGCTGCCAGGCACCGACTCCGTCGATCCACATTATATAGCTCTTGACGGGGCTGTTCGACACAACCAGGTCCCTTAGAGTGGCCACAGCAGCGGGCAGTATCCTCCCCGGGGCCCATGCAGAAGGAACGCCAACCCGTGAACGGGTTCTCAAATTGCTGTGTTTGATGAACTGCGGCATGGTGACGTATTGAAAGGCGGGTTACGACTGA
The DNA here is from genome assembly GCA_963581585.1 of Planctomycetota bacterium. Taxonomy (GTDB): domain Bacteria; phylum Planctomycetota; class Planctomycetia; order Planctomycetales; family Planctomycetaceae; genus S139-18. Next base: position 30,973 of record CAUZPL010000053.1, on the reverse strand, counting down.
ATGGATTACTTTCAACCGGGCGGCCCCTCTTAGCCCGTGATGAAACAAAAATGACCCCGGAACTCAGCCGACGTGGAGAGTCCGGAGCCCCGCGTGTCCCGGTCAGTTACGATCGTGATTCAGCAGTGGACGTTCAATCACAAGCTACTGCCGGACGCCAGTTCGGCAACACTCTGAGTCTCAGGTGTGAGACCGAAGTGCCGGTCGATGTTACTGACCACGTTGGTCTCCGGAACCTGGCCGTCTTCGACCGGAATGCGTCCGATCACGTGACCTTCGGTTTCCAGCATCGCTTCCCGGACATCAAGGTCGCGGTTAAGTCGCTGCAGTAACTCTTCTACATGACTCAGCTGCGTGTCGTCCACCTGGAGGGAGTTGACAGTTTCCGTCGCCTGAATCTGCTTCAGCCGTGCTTCCAGCTCAGACACAGTGACGGCCAGATCCTGCTTACGCGACATCATTGCGTCCAGGTTTTTTTGATTGGCTTTCAGTGTGCGTTTTGTTGCCTTCAGTACCCTGATATCACGTTCCAGTGATCCTTCCAGCAGCTGATAGGCTTCAAATCGATCAGCCAGATCTGATTCAACTTCATTTCGCGTGTAGGACACCTGGCGATATTCGAAGTCATCCTGGCTGGAATCCAGATCCGACCGCAGCGCGAGGATGGAAGCTTTCTGGTTCTGTATCTGGTTCTGTTTTTCTGCGATGCCGGACTGCATACTGCGAATGTCGACCACCTGCCCTGCCACGACTTTCATGTGCTGTCGAATCTCCGGCATCAGATCGTCAACTTTGATGCGGATGCGGTCGAGTTCGAATTCCGGGTTGATTTCAGAACGAACGGCTTCACGCACATTTCCAAACATTGTTCTGCCGTAGCTGCAGACATCCGTTCCCAGAAGCGCGACAGCCCCGATTCCCAAAACTGCGGCAGTTGCAATAGCTTTTCTGATCATCGTAGTTCCCTTCCATTTCACACGCTGAATTGTTTACTCATTTGACCTGCTCATCAGCAGTCGTTCGCCTGCCCGCAGATTTGCCTGGTTCTTTTCGGGTAATTTTGTGCAATTTCTTCAAAAGCCCGAATCCTGGCAAAGCAGCTACGGAACAGGGTGGTTGAATGGCCCACAGACTCCGTTCGCCGCGGAAGCAGGAATCCTGGATGAATTCGTCAATCCATGCGAAATTTTTGCGTTTTCATACTCAATCCGTGTGACAGCAGGCAGATGGATTCGGTGGAAAACCCGGTTGAAGTGCCGTTCTTCGCAATGGTGGCGTGTCAGTCCCGCTGCGAAATCACCCCGGTTGCTGTCGCGAAAGGCTGCCGCACCGGGGATGCCCGCCGCGGGTCCTCGCGACCGTCAGTCACGATCGTCGCTATCGCCGGTATCGTCGCTATCGCCGGTATCGCCGGTATCATGACGCTGGGCGGCGGGTTTGGCCTGACGGCCACCGCGGCCGCGAGTCTCGAGAACGGAGAGTTTGAACGTCTGACAGAGGCCGGCAACATTTGCGGAGTCTGTCGGGACCGTTCAGCTGTATCAGATCGATCACTGGATGCCCAGGAGCGGGCCGATGTACGAGCAGGCCGCAGCTGTCAGCAACGGGACGCCGACGAGGTTTAAGAGAACACCGTAGCGCGCCATCTGGCCCGGACTAATCCTCCCGGATCCAAACACGATGGCATTGGGTGCGGTAGCGATGGGCAGCATAAATGCACAACTCGCCGCCAGCGTTGCCGGAATCAACAGCAGCCGGGCATCCGTACCCAGCTGCTCACTGATAATCAGCAACGACGGCAACACCGTACTGATAGTCGCCACGTTGCTGGTGATTTCGGTGAGAAATGTCATTGTCAGACAGATCACGCCAATAACCAGCCACGTCGGCTGGCCCTGCAGAGGTCCTTCCAGCGCCCGGCCCAGCCAGCTGGCAAGCCCTGTGGTATCGTCCGAAAAACCGCCCGCCAGAGCCAGGCCGCCACCAAACAGCAAAATGATTTCCCAGGGCAGTTTGACGGCCGTCTCCCAATTCATCAATGGCACGCGCCGCCCCGATTCGTCGCGTGTCCCCGATGGAATAAAGAACAACAGGACCGCCAAAGCAACCGCGACCGTCGAGTCGGTGACAAATCTCTCGGGCTCTGTTGCGCTGGAAACGCCTTCACTGCGTCCCAGCCACTGAAACCATCGATCCAGGAAGGACGACCAACCCTGGACCAGCGTCGTGTTCCCGAATTCCAATGGGCGTCGTAGCACCCACAGAACCGCGACCGCACCAAACATGATCAGCATCCGCACTTCAGCCGCTGAAACCGGCCCGAGCGCTTTGAGTCGCCACTTCAGTTCGCTGCCCAGTTCAGCCTCAGTGGAAGGTTCCCGTTTCAGATGCCACGTCAGCACCAGCCAGACGATCCCGAAATACACAACTCCCACCGGAACTGCCGCCATCATCCACTGAGCCATCGATACTTCGGGAGCGTTCTCCAGTTGCTTCTCATAAATTCCCATCGCCTGGACATTCGTGGGCGTTCCAACGATCGTCGTCATACCACCGAGACTCGCTGCATAGGCAATTCCCAGCAACATCGGTATCGCCAGCTGCTCAGACATTGATGCTGTACTGGGTTTGTTTGAGTCAGAACCAGCATCGTCAATGGTCTTCAGCAGCGCCAAAGCAATTGGCACCATCATCATCGTCGTCGCAGTGTTGCTGATCCACATCGACAGCGTTGCGGTGGCAATCATCATCCCCAGAACGAGCTGTCGTGGCTGTACGCCCACGCGATTCACGATATGCAGCGCGATTCGACGATGAACGTTCCAGCGTTCCAGGCCCAGAGCAATGATAAAGCCCCCGACAAACAGGAACTGCATGTCACTGACGAAGGCTCGGCTGGTTTCTTTGGCCGACTGAATCCCCAGTAACGGAAACAGCACCAGCGGCAGCAGGCTTGTTGCGGCCAGCGGTACAATCTGGCTGACCCACAGCCCGGCCATGAGAAATGTGATACCAATCAGACGTTGAGCTTCCGGCGTCATAGCCAGACGTGCTCCGTCGCGCGTGGTGATCGTTGGTGTCGGGGCCCACAGAATCAGGAGAAACCCGGCCAGCAGCGCCGCCAAAACTGCCGCACGCGGAATCCGCCATGCTGAACCTGACACAACCGGAAAGATTTTACCCATGATGAGTTATTCCGGCAGTCCCACATTCAGTCGCTGCAGATCGTCGGGAACAAAACGACCGTCTTCGCGAACAAGTTCCCCGTCGAACCAGATTTCACCGCCACCATAATCGGACCTCTGGATCAGAACCAGATCCCAGTGGATGCGACTGCGATTGCCGTTGTCCGCTTCGTCGTAGGCGTTGCCGGGGGTAAAATGAAATGAGCCCCCGATCTTTTCATCAAACAAAGTATCGAGCATGGGATGCAGAATACGGTTATTGGTGCCCAACGACCATTCGCCGACATATCGAGCACCTTCATCCGTGTCCAGGATACGGTTGAGACGGCCTGAATCATTCTTGCAGGTGGCGCGAACGATCTTGCCGTCCTTCAGTTCTAATTCGATCCCGTCGAAGACGACTCCCTGATACCGCGATTGAGTATTGAATCGAATCGTGCCGTTGACACTGTCTCGCACGGGAGCCGTAAAGCATTCACCGTCGGGAATGTTGCATTCACCAGCGCAAGCCACCACCGGGATGTCCTTGATTGAAAACGCCAAATCCGTGCCCGGTGAAATGATCTGTACCCGTTCCGCCGCCTGCATACGAGCCACGAGTGGCCTGAGGTCTGTTGCCATGCCGGCATAATCTGATGTACAGACGTCGAAAAAGAAATCTTCGAACTGCTTAGTGCTCTGCTGAGCTGCCTGGGCCATGGACGGCGTGGGATAACGCAAAACCACCCACCGTGTTTTGGGCACTCGAACATCGATGTGAACCGGCTGCCACCAGTATTCGGTGTACAGTTCCATCCTTTCCGGAGGCACGTCGGCCAATTCATCGGAGTTGGTTGTGCCGCGGATACCAATATAGGCATCCACCTGTTTCATGGCAGACACTTCCAGCTGACCAGCCAGCTGCATCGATTCCACGGTTGCAGTGCGATACAGACTGCGAAGAACGGAGTTATTCTTCCAGAACACCAGAGGAATCGCACCGCGGTCGCTGACGGTCTCCAGCAGTCGGCAGACAAGATGGGGGTCCGGGAGATCGAAAGCTTCGATAATCACCTTCTCTCCCGCCTTCAGGCGACAACTGTGGTCAATCAGAGTTTCGGCAAGCCGGCTGATACGCGGATCCTGCATGAGCGACCTTTACGATCAATCGAAACGAACTGGATGAGGCGCATAATAATGGTCGTCGACCCGGATCGGCAATCGATTCGTCCGGCCATGGAATGGGCGGGTGCACACAGAATGTCCGGTGTGGAGTGATGCGACTTCCTCCAGCATTCGGTATGGTTCGCACGCCCGGTCGTTGACCTGACTCGTCCTGCCATACTCAGGCTGTTCTGTGATTCGTATTGCTTACGTAATTCCCACTCTGGATCAGTCTGGTGCAGAACGTCAATTGACGTTGCTGGCCAGCGGACTGCCTCGTGACAAATACGAACCACATGTGATTGCACTCAATCGAGGCGGATACTACGCTCAGCTGCTGAAGGATCATAAGATTCCCGTACATGTGCTGGGAAAACGTTTCCGACTTGATCCGCTGACATGGATTCGACTCCGGTCCCGGCTGCAGTCGATCCGTCCACAGCTTGTACAGTCATTTATCTTTGCGGCAAATTCGTATGTCCGGCTGCCTGGTATTTGTCCCGGCGGCAGCAAAATTGTGGTGTCAGAACGATGTGTCGACAGCTGGAAAAGTGACTGGCAAAAATCACTGGATCGTAAACTGGCTGGTCGCATGGATGCGATGACAGCGAATTCGCAAAGCGTTGCCGATTTCTATCGTGAAGAAATCGGAGTTTCTGCGGACCGCCTGCACGTGATTCCCAACGGTGTTCCCGGTTTACCTGTGGCAGAACCCGGCCAGTTGCACAGGGAACTCAGGCTTCCAGCCGAGTGTCGACTCATCGGGTTCGTGGGCCGTCTTGCGCCCCAAAAGAATCTGCGTGATCTCGTGTGGGCATTTCATCTTTTTATGCAGTCAACCAGCAGCCCTGTAAGACTGGTTTTCATCGGCGATGGACCTCAGCGCGACAGTCTGGCTCAGTTTGCCATCGATTTGGGCCGCCGTGAAATCATCCATTTCATGGGGCATCGCCCGGACGCGGCGGCATTGATTCAGGATTTCAGCATTTTTTGTCTGCCCAGTGCGTTTGAAGGCATGTCAAACAGCCTGATGGAGGCCATGGCGCTCGGAGTTCCCTGTGTCGTTAGTAATATTGCGCCGAACCGTGAACTCATTCAGCACGAGAAAAATGGCCTCATATTTTCTGTCGGAAACACCAGGGAACTCGCCAAAACACTTCTGCAGTGCGTGAATGCAGAAGAGTTTTGCAGTCAGCTCGGTAAGTCGGCTAGGGACAGCGTCGCACGGGAATACAGTGTGGCAGCGCTGGTGCAGCGTCATAATGACCTGTATCAGCGACTGCTCATCGATTCGTTTCCTGACCCTGTGACCAGTGTGGAGGCCCGGTAAGGTGTGCGGAATAGCAGGAGCAATCTGGTGGGACTCAGGCTCAGCCATTACACGTCCGGTGCTTCAACGCATGACGGATACGATTCGTCATCGTGGCCCCGATGCCGAAGGTCAGTATATCACCGGTGACGGCAGCCAGACATCTGCCGGAGTCGCACTGGGACATCGTCGACTTTCAATCATCGATGTCGGTGGCAGTGTACAACCGATGGGTAATGAAGATGGCAGCATTCAGATCGTCTTCAATGGTGAGATCTACAACTACTGTGAACTTCGACAGCAGTTGGCGGGCTCTCACAAGTTCCAAACCGATGGCGACACAGAAGTGATCGTCCACCTGTACGAAGAATACGGGATGGACTTTGTTCAGCATTTACGGGGCATGTTTGCTCTGGTGATTTGGGACCACCATGAACAACGCCTGGTTCTTGCACGCGACCGAGCCGGACAGAAACCCTTGTTTTTCCGTCGGGACAACACACGCTTTGTTTTTGCCAGTGAACTCAAATCATTGCTGCAGATTCCAGGCATCTCGCGAGAGCTGGATCGCAACAGTGTTCTTGCGTTCCTCACACTGCAGTACGTCCCGGCTCCACGGTCAATTTTCAAGGGCTTTCGCCGGCTGCCGCCTGCCCATATCGCCACAGTTCAGCGTGGCGAATACAAAGAATGGTCCTACTGGTCACCGCCGTACAATCAGCCGGACAGAGGGCGCCCAGCGATCGCCGACTGGCAGGACGAACTGCGCAGCGAGCTGACGGAAGCTGTGCGACTGCGACTCCGCAGTGATGTGCCCCTGGGAGCGTTTCTGTCCGGTGGAGTCGATTCCACGGTCATCTGTGGTTTGATGCAGTCTCAACTCGATCAGCCTGTGAAGACGTTTTCCATCGGCTTCCCCGTAAAAGCCTTCGATGAGCGTACCTATGCACGACAAACAGCAAAGATGCTCAAAACGGACCATCATGAAGCTGTCGTCGATCCGGATGCGCTGGAAATGCTGCCACAACTGATCTGGCATTACGACGAACCATTCGGCGACAGCAGCGCGATCCCCACAATGTACCTGTCACGGATGACCAGGGAACATGTCACTGTGGCGCTGACTGGTGATGCGGGCGACGAATTATTCTGCGGCTACGATCGCTATCGAGCCGTTCGTATCGCCGGCCGCCTGGATGTGATTCCACAGCCAATTCGGAACCTGCTGAGCTCCACTGCGAACATTCTGCCTTCGAACGTGCGACAGAAATCATTTCGCCGTCGACTCAGGCGGCTGCTGGAAACTTTGAGTGAGCAACCAGAACGACGGTATCTCAACTGGATCAGTATTTTTAATCGAGAGAAACTGCAGGAACTGGTCAGCGACGACATGTGGAAACTGACTGAATCACAGGATCCGGCGCAGCATATCTTCGATTCCTACCGACTCTGTCCGGACCGTGATTTTGTCACGCGCACCACGGCCACCGACCTGGTGTCCTATCTTCCTGGAGACCTGCTGACGAAAGTCGATATCGCCAGCATGTCCACGGGTCTGGAATGCCGCAGTCCCATGCTCGATCACAAGGTTATGGAGCTGGCGGCTCGGATGCCGCTGGAAGTCAAACAGTCACAGAATCGCGGGAAACGAGTTCTGATTGAAACATTCACCGATCTGATCCCGTCGGATATTCAGACTCGAAAAAAAATGGGGTTTGGAGTTCCGATTGATCACTGGTTCCGCAACGAACTGAGAGAACTGTTGCACGATGTCTTACTCAGTCACAAGGCGACAGAACGCGGTCTGCTGCGACGTGAAGTGGTTCGGCGACTGATTGAAGAACACACAACTGGAGTCTTCGATCATGCATATCGATTGTGGAACCTGCTGTGCCTGGAACTCTGGCAATGCATGTACCTTGATGCCCTACCCCCCATGTCGGCACCAGCTTCACTGTAAGTCATCAATACAACACGATCGCTCGTCCTGGACCACCATGACAGTCACGGATTTTCACGGCAGCAAACAGGAAATAAGCATCAGTCTCAGGAATGCTGCCGACATTGTCTAAGAATTCGACGCCGACCATTTCCCGGCTGCCCAGTGCCCAGTATGTCATGAGGGCGCGACGAGGATCGACGCCGCCGAGGTCAGGGGCGTCGGTGGCCACACAGCGAACACCCTTTTCCCTGAGATAGACGATTGTGTCGGGGCCAGGAGCAGGCCAGCCCTCTGATTTGCCACTCAGAGGATCCAGCCACAGCGCCCGATCAGCCGGAGCCGGTCTGAGATGAGTATCGATATGGCCGGTGTGGAAGATGACGATATCACCTGCATCCAATCCGCCATGTCGTTCTTCAAACGTTCTGATGTGACTGACGCTGATTTTCGGCGACGCGGGCCACTGTCGCTGACTGGTTGTACCGACAAGCGACCTGACGTCGATCACTCGTGCCGCGCCGCAGGTCCAGGAAATCGGAACCTGCTCCGTCGTAACGGCACTGGTGCCACGCTCCCCATAACTCGCTTCGTACTCCTGCAGCCATCCCCGGACTTCAGGCGCATAAGCCGGCTGATCACCCGGTTTCGGCAGCGCATACGATGGCGGGACCAGGTGCGTACCAGCCATCGAATCCATCAGATGTGTGTGATGCCAGGTATCAAGGTATTCGGAGTAAAAAAAGTCGATCTTCAGATACGTTTGCCTGTGATCTCCGGAGACAAATCCGGGCGACGTCACCGGATCACTCGGCGAAAGGGTGGGAGACAGGTCGATTGCTCGCTTATTTCGACAGGATGCAATCAATCGCTTCGGCAGTTCACCACCGACGATGGAAAATACACGAGCTTCGCCGTACGGACCCCCTTTGTGTTTCGGACTCAGTAAACAGTAAAAGGCTCCAGTCGGAGGCAAAGCTCCAAGATTCGTGGCTCCTTCCGTCCAGATCATGCCGTACTTCAGCCCTGCATAGTGCGTTGGTTCAGCCAGGTTCGGCATTGGCCCCATGCTGGGACTGTCCGTGCCAAGTGCCATCACGCTGCGAGTCGCAAGGAAATCCATGCAGGCGGGGTCCGGATCCGGATAGCCCGGGGCTTTCCGGTCCAGAACATCCATAACGAACCGGCGTCCCTCAGGCAGTGGACGGTAATATCGATCTGAGTAGTCACTGCGGAACAGAACCACATCGCCGAACCGCAGTCTGCGGTTTCGTTTCTCAAATCGCTCAACATGCTCGGATGTAACCAGCGGACTGACGCCATTCGACGACTGATCCAGAAGATCACGTACATCCACGACGCAGGCTTCGCCCCCAAACTGCCAGGGTTCAATCCTGTCAGTATAAGCCAGTCCGTACGGTCCCGATTTTTCACGATTCAGCTCGGGTCTGGCGACGGAATGCGGAGGCACATCAAGCTGCGTTCCCGTATTACCATCGATCAAAAGCACATCAACATTGTAGGCCGATCTGGCACCAATGCTTCGTTCATGCATAATCTGAAACTTTGGAAACGGATACGACGGCCACGTACAGGGATACTCGGGCGCGACGACCAGCGAGTGGTCAATGAACCGGGGCCCATCGGCGACCGCAAACGCGGAACTGAGCACCGAGCAGGCAAAGATGGCCTGACAGCAGAGCACAACACTGCTGCCACTGGTATGTCGCTGGACGGTTTCGCGTCGCATGGCTGGGTCCTCAAGTCCTGGGAACATCTTGTTTTCACGAAATCAACTCTGGCACACTATCACACACACCGCTGTTTTACAGCAGTCAATCGGCTACTGATCAATTCGAGTGCACAACAGCCGATGACACAAAACTACCACCGGTACATGGCGTTGGATATTGATTTCGACGGTACGATACTGCACCCCGGCGAGCTGAGAGTATTGTTGGAACAAGTGACGTGCACTGCAGTTTGTGGATGACGCCCCGTCCGAATACACTGGCATCAACCATGAAAGAAGAAAACACGATGAAAATACTGGCAGATATTCCGTTGCCAAATGTCCGTCGCCCCCTGATGACCGCTGTTGTAACGATGTGGCTTTGTTCCTGTGGCAGGACCGACGACCTAGTGAGCTGGAAAAAACATGTCGTGATGAAACAGGGACACTGCCAAACCGCCGTCGCTTTGGATGCCAACGGTGATCGGTATCTGGATGTCATCGCCAGCTTCAACGGGAAAGTCAGTCTGTTTATCGCTCCCGACTGGAACACGGAAATTATCCTGCACCGCTTCTTCGGTGCCGGTAACGGATGTATTCACAGCGCTGTGATCGATGTCGATGGTGACGGCGATATGGACTGGGCAGGTACACTGCCGTTCGGCCATCCGTTCTGGCTCGAGAACCCCGGTAAAGAAGACGCCCAGAAAGGCGCATGGACCGCGGGAATGATCGATCACGAAATCACCGGGATTCATTGCCTTACACGGTCCGACATCGACAACGACGGTCGGGATGATTTGATTATTAATAATTTCGAACCTGAGCAGGGAATTGGCGATTCCATGGCCTGGTTCAGTATTCCCAAAGACCCGCGGTCGGCTCAGCAGTGGCACCGGCATCTGTTCGCCGATGGAGATGCACGTGGTGGCAGCCATTATATGGGAGCCGCCGATATTGACGGAGATGGCTGGAAGGAAATCGCTGTCGGGGCCAAAGGAGATCCGTTCACAGATGGCAACTGGTTTGCCTTCTGGAAAAACCCCGGGGCCGATAAGGTCACCGGGGCATGGGAAAAAGTCTTTCTTGCCAGGAATCAACCAGGTGCCACTAACATTGTTCCGGCCGATGTGAATGGCGATGGACGGGTCGACTGGCTGGCGTCACGCGGCCATGGATATGGTGTGCTGTGGTTTGAAAACCCCACCTGGAAGATGCACGACATCGACACCCAAATCAAATATCCCCATAACCTGGCCGTCGCCGATCACGACCAGGATGGCGATCTCGATGCCGCAACCTGCGGCTATGGGAGCGAGCGAGTCATGTGGTATCAAAATGACGGAAAAGGAAACTTCACGTCTCACACACTCGACGACAGCCAGCAAAGCTATGATTTGAGATCGCTGGATATGGATGGTGACGGTGACCAGGATCTGCTCAATGCAGGACTCCGTTCGAACAATGTGGTCTGGTATGAAAATCCACTGAAATGAGTTACCCGGTGTACCGTCTGGTCCGGTCCGAAAACCGCTGTTTGACGGCGTTGCGCGCATCACCGAACTGATCGTGTCGCTTTGGCAGGATGTCGACTGCAAAAATCCACCGGTGCTGACCCGTGCTCCTGCACCTGGTCCCCGCACACCGGACGGCTGATGATACAGGGAACAAAAAGGGAAACCGGCTTCATCGAGTACGCGTTCAGAAAAATAATAGTCGCCACCAAAAGTTGACCACGGTACCATTATTTCGCCAACGCAGTGGAATATTCAGACTCGCAGGACGGGAATCTTCCCGCCGATCCAGCAGGAATCATTGGCAGATTTCGCCCACTCAGCCCACATAGGGTATTTGCTGTTAACGACAAGTGGTGTATGCTGAGGTTCTCGTAATGAGAACGAATACACATACAGACGGCTTACGTGCGCGACGAAGATAATCCTGTGCATGTGGCATATGGTTCGTGACGGCCTGCCTGGTGTACCGGTTGGTTCCCGACAACAGCTTCTGAAATTCTCTTATGGTCAAACCGAAAAAACATGTTTTGCCAATGCGGATCAACTCTCGCGACGTGAACTGTTCCGGTCCTGTTTCACGTCGCAATTTCCTGGAATTCGGGATGACTGCGGCGTGCAGTTTCGGGTTGCCGGATTTGTTGCGCGCGCGCGAAGTCGCTGCGTCTGCCGGTCAAAGCAGTCAGGAGACTTCGGTGATCTTCGTGTGGCTGGCGGGCGGACCGCCCCATATGGAGACGTACGATATGAAACCGGATGCTCCCCGCGATTACCGTGGTGAGTTTTCTCCGATAGAAACCAACGTGCCCGGTATGGACGTCTGCGAACTCCTGCCGATGCACACCCGGATTGCGGACAAGTACAATATTATCCGCTCCATCCACCATAATTTTTCCGATCACGGTGGTGGGCACAAGCGATTTCTGACCGGTCGCGATCCGGCCACACCCACCGGCTTCGTCAATGACAAGCCCTGTGTCGGATCGATGGCATCGCTGGCGCTCAGAGGGCAACGTGACACGCACGGTCTGCCCAATTATATCGTTCTAGGAAGTAACCGCGTAAACAGCGTGGATACGTTCAGTTTTGGCTCGGCGTACCTTGGGGCACACACGCATCCCTTCCGGATTTCAGCTGATCCGAGTCAGAAGAATTTCGCGGTGAAGAATGTGGGCGTCGACAAGTCGATGTCCGATCGGCTTGAAGATCGCGTGACACTGCTGAATGGTTTCGACGGCCTGCGTCGTGAACTGGAAGGCGTGGCCATGAAACACAGCATGGACGTTTTTAACGAGCGTGCTGTCGCGATGTTGACGTCTCCCGATGTCCGGGAAGCGTTTGACATCGGACAGGAGTCGGCTGAGGTTCGCGAACGATTTGGACGACACGGCTGGGGCCAGCGAGCGATCCTTGCACGCCGACTGGTCGAACGTGGTGTTCCCTGGGTCACGGTGCTGATGGAAAATCCATATCAGTCGGGCATCACACAGCCCAGATACGGGGTCTACAACTGGGACTCCCACGCAGTGAACTGCCACCTGTTTAAGGACGCCAGGATTCGCTTCCCCATCTACGACCGGACTGTGACCGCGATGGTGGAAGACCTTTATGCCCGCGGACTCGACAAAAAAGTTCTGCTGGTGGTCACCGGAGAATTTGGTCGTACACCGCGCATTACCGTGCGTCCTGGATCACAGACCAAAGTCAATCAGCCGGGGCGCGACCACTGGCCAGGCGCAATGAGCGTTTTGGTTTCCGGCGGTGGTATGAGAACGGGACAAATTATCGGGGCTACCAACAGCAGGGGTGAAGAACCGATTCACCGCGCCATGACTCCGAACGACCTGTGGGCCACCGTCTTCCGACATCTGGGTGTGGATCATACACGCAGCTTTCTGGACTACAGCGGCCGGCCATGGCCGATTCTGCCCTATGGCCAGCCGATTCCGGAATTGACATAGCCTCGGTCGGAAGCCGTAAGATCACTGGTACGAGCATCCGCCAGGCGGTGGATGACTGCTTTCTCTCACCCACAATCAGAAAACTCCCACAGCATGCGGCACAACCGACTGCGTGAACTCCTCGACGCTAATCTGCCCAGTCTCGGCACGCACCTTCACTCGTCCTGGCCGTCAATCGTCGAACTTGTCGGTCACAGCGGGATGTTTGATTACATTGAATTCGTCGCTGAATACGCTCCCTACGATCTTTACGCACTGGAGAATATCGGCCGGGCCATCGACCTCTTTCCGCATATGAGCGGAATGATAAAAGTCGAACAGGAGCCGCGGACTTACCTCACCATCCGTGCCATTGGCTCGGGAATTCAAAACGTGCTGTTCGCCGATCCGCGATCGGTTGAAGATGTGCAGGAGTGCGTGCGGGCCGTGAGAGCCGAGACTCCGTCCAACGGCGGAATCCATGGTGTGGGCATGCGTCGTGACGTGCGGTTCGTGCTCGAAGGCGGGTCACCGGCGTTCGCCGAAGCGCTGGACCGGTCGGTCGTGGCGGTGATGATTGAAAAGAAATCGGCCGTCGACAATCTCGAAGCCCTGCTCTCGGTGCCAGGTGTCGACATGACCCAGTTCGGCCCGGCCGACTTCTCCAACAGTATCGATCGCCCTGGCGAACGGCAGCACCCCGAAGTGGTCGAAGCCGAGAAGTACGTCATCGAGACCTCCCTGAAGATGGGGATCGCTCCCCGGGTCGAGATCGACACGCCCGATCAGGCGGAAAAGTATCTCAACATGGGTGTCAAGCACTTCTGTGTGGGCACAGACGTCAGCATTCTCTTCAACTGGTTTCGTCAGACAGGCGGAGCGTTCAACGAGGTCCTGGATCGCAAAGCTCCGGAGTCCGGAGGACAGCACGGCGGGTACGGGGGAACCGGCAACTGAACACGGCACAAGTCCGAACAAGACGTGCTGTCGGTGGCAGGCAGGTCGTGCTGTTCAGTCGCGTTTTGCACTCGGCGGAAGACGAACGGCCGCTCGGTCCCACGGAAATGACAGCGTGGGCTGATTCGCGTAACGCAGCATCCGAATCACCAGGTGTCCTCCGGTACCGGGGGCCAGGCGAATGGAAAACGAAGGCGCGTCTACATCGATCTGCTGGTCATCGATTTCAACCGCAATACATTGATGTTCACCGTACCCACCGCACTGCACGATCAGTTCGCGCGATTCAATCTGGCTGACGTTGACCAGCGTGACAGCCACACGATCGTCCGTTACCGTGTCAATGAGCGCCGCAACGTCCTGCGGAATTCCAGCTCGTCGGTTTTCCGGGTCAAAATACCGCAAACGACAGTGCAGTGGAGCGGCACCGCGACCCGGATCGAGTCCTGCCAGCATCAGTTGACGCAGTGTTCCGACCGTGGCCGGATTGAAGTCCATGGGATCATCAGAGAGCCGTGTGTCGGGTGTCGTCGTGTCAGCTCGCATTCCGGCGACCCGGCTGCGAATCGTCTCGAAGTCCGTACGCAGAGCCTGTTCGGGATAGTCGGGATTCTTGCCCGCCAGAAATCGGACCCATTCATCACCGGCCACCCGTCGACGGTCACGGTCAGTGCACGTCCAGTACCAGCAGTCGAGAGCTCCCACGGCCCATGGCGTTTCACGAAAGTCGTACCAGCCGTCATCACCGTACATTCGGGGATACATCCTTCTGCCGTCGATCACTCTGGCATTGGAATTGACCAGGTCGGTCATTTTCGTCCACGCATCGATATACCGCCGATCACCGGTCAGCAGGTATGCGTTTCCGAATCCGATCAGACCTCTCCCGATACGTGGCCGATGGGTCAGCTCTCCTGTCTGTGGAACCACCACCGAAAACCCCCAGCCATAGACGCCGCCATACCACCGGCCGCCTGCTGTACCACCGATGGTGCCGTCCAGTCCGATGTTCGTCGGGATGATACCGTTGTTTGCCTGCATTCGCTGGAGCCACGCATCAACGTATTCCAGTAACCACGTCTTGTATTTCTCTTCTCCGGTCAGCATGTACGCATTGGCAGCAAGAGTCGTCGCACAAAGGTTTTGCGGATGGTCGCCGATCGTGTCGTTGTAATCTTTGAAATGAGCCACCATTTCAGCGTAGTTGCGTTCGCCGTGGCCGAGATGGAAACGGTGTTCCACCTCAATCGGATCGCCAGCCCAGTCAAGCCCGGTGGTCCTGCGCATGAGTGGTCCACGGCTGCCGTTGAACATACTGCGGATAATTCGGTACTTCGGGTCGTAATTCGGAGCACCTGGGTCCTCGTTCATGTAAAACCCGGCGTACCGTCGAACTCGATGCCGGAATCTGACGTTATCCGGGTCAGACAACCCCTGCAGATTGAACACACGCAGTTCCTCACCGATGTGCATCCAGTCCATCATGCAGTGGAATTCCTTGTAGAACATTCCATCGCGGGCAAACGGCACTTCGACCGTTTTCGCTTCGGTATACTGGCGCAGGTGGCCTTCCCAGGCTGTCCTGTACATGTGCAGTACCGAGTCAGGAGCGCCGAGCGCATGCAGGACCGGCCAGTCGGCAACACTTTCAATCGCGTCGTCCGGTCCGTCGTCACCACCCCAGCGTTCGACGCACAACAAATAACCACGCTCGTCGAAGTAGCGAGTGAAGAACTCTTCGCACGCCATGGTGTTAGCCCGGATCAGTTCCCGCTGGAGCATTGCCCAGGCCGGCGGCAACATGGGCACGTCTAGGGAAACTGTCGGCCCGGCGCACAGCCCTGTCGTGGGAAACAGCGTCAAAATCAATGAGTAAGAAAGGAGATTCGTTCGTGTAGTGGGTGACATAAAGCTTCTCTCAATCGCCGAGCACGAAAATTCTGCAACAGCTTCGCGCTTTCTGTACAGGGCACCGTTTATCACTGTTTTACTCGAGATCGGGTCGCTGCAGCCACTTGATCGTCTGGTGAAACACTGTCGCTGTCCATAATCATCCTATGCACAAGTCTTCCAGCCGGGAATCCCGTCGTCATTCAGCAGCGGCTGGAGCTGCACGGCCAGGTCATAAAATTCCATCCCTTCGCGCAACAGCCAATTCACCACATTACCAGCTCCAGGAGCCGTCTGTCCAAGTATCACATGGCCCGCCGTTCACGCACGATTCCCCGGCAGTACACTGAGTCATTCTCTTTACTCAGCGCCGCGGCGCATTCCCGCCCTTCGCTGTAACCCCCCAAGCTTTCAGAAAGCCGGGGGACAGCAACAGGGTCAGTTCGATCCGCGCGTGGGTCTGCTGCGGAACAATCACCTGCACGTCAGGGTCATTGCTTAGCGCTGACTCGGTTGTTGAATTCAGCCTTTCCCGGTCATTTTCCTCCACAACCACGTAACGGGATCGTAGTAACGGTCGACGATGCATTCCTTAAGCAGGATGATCACGTTGTCGGTGATCACGATGCTCTCCGGACAAACCCTACTCCAGCATTTCGTAATGTTGCAGTAGCCGACACCGAACTCCTCCTTCAACCAGTTCCGTTCGATCCTCATCATCCGGCACAGTCATTTCCAACCCGGCGGAGCGGACAAAAAAAGCGCTCCGCCGATGAAGCCGTTTCTGGTGCTCAAAGACTTGGTGTACAACTGCAACCTGTTGTCGCGGATGTGTCGCCAGGCGGTGCGGGATCGCTACAGAAAACGAACTTGATGTTCACCAACTCGACCACCTGAATGATGTCAAACGATTCCGATTGGAAGGGCAATTGGAGGACCGCTATTGACCGGACGTCGGCATCTCCCGCGCTGCCGTCCTAGTGGACAAAATCGAAATGATATGCTGTTTTCATATTGTTGCCGTAGTTGTCTAAAGTCCAGGTTCGTGTAATATTAGTCGCTCGCAACGCCTTTGCCTGTGTTTTCTCGTTGATATTGACCAATGGACTTGCTTCAGCACGACATTTTGATTGTGGGAGGGGGAGGTGCCGGATTGCGCGCCGCAATCGCGATCGGCGAGGAAAACCATGATTTGAGTGTTGGCGTGATTTCGAAGGTCTACCCGATGCGTTCGCACACGGTGTCCGCAGAGGGTGGGGCGGCTGCAGTCATCAAGCCAACCGACAGCCTGGACAATCATTGCTATGACACCATCTCGGGTGCGGACTGGATGGCGGACCAAGATGCAGTTGAGCTGTTTGTCAACGAGGCGCCCGCTGAACTGACTCAACTTGAGCACTGGGGGTGCCCATGGAGTCGTGAGCCGGATGGGTCGGTGGCGGTGCGACCATTCGGCGGAATGAAGATCGAGCGGACGTGGTTTGCGGCCGACAAGACCGGCTTCCACATGCTGCATACACTTTTCCAGACGGCGTTGAAGTACAACAACGTGACTCGTTACGACGAGTGGTTTGCGACCAAGCTGCTCGTCCATGACGGCGTGTGCCAGGGAGTCGTGGCTTTGGAACTTCGAACTGGCCAAGTTCGGGCCATCGCGGGGAAAGGAACGATCCTGTGTACCGGAGGCGCCGGCCGTATTTTCTCCTTCACCACCAACGCAGCGATCAAGACAGGCGACGGGATGTCACTGGCCTACCGGGCTGGCGTTCCGCTGAAGGACATGGAATTTGTCCAGTACCATCCGACTGGCCTTCCGGGAACCGGCATACTGATCACAGAGGCATCTCGAGGGGAGGGCGGCATCCTGGTCAACAAGGATGGACATCGTTACCTCCAAGATTACGAATTGGGCGATCCACTGGATGTAAGCGACCCGGATCATCCTCGCAAGCGAACGATGGAACTAGGGCCTCGAGACAGGCTCTCCCAGGCGTTTGTCCAAGAGCGCCAGAAGGGCAGGACGATCGAAGGGGAGTACGGAGATTACGTTCACCTGGACGTGCGACACATGGGCGAAAAGAAGATCAACAAGAAGATCCCCTTCGTGCGCGAATTATGCCGCAATTACGCGGGTATTGACCCGGTGCATGAGCTCATTCCGGTACGGCCGGTGGTTCACTACGTGATGGGGGGCGTGCACACGAACACAGACGGCGAAACTCCATTGCCGGGTTTGTTTGCGGCCGGGGAATGTGCTTGTGTGAGTATCAACGGGGCGAACCGCCTCGGTTCCAATTCGCTTACCGAGCTGCTCGTGTTCGGTGCCCGCGCGGCCCGCGCGGCGGTCCGGTTCGCCTCCGAATCCCCAGGGATTGCTGTCGAGGAGATCACTGCCCAGGCAGCTCAGGAACAGCAGCGGATACGACAGCAGTTCTTCCAGCCTGGTAACGGCAGTGAATCGATCGCCGGAATCCGTGGGGAATTGACAAAGACAATGGAGGCTGGGGCTGGTATTTACCGCAATGCGAATTCTCTGCAGGAGACCTGTAGCACGATTCGGGAACTCAAGGAACGGTTTGACAAAGTTGAGCTTGCGGATCATAGCCTGACTTTCAACACGGAGCTCACAGCCGCCCTGGAGCTGGAGTACATGCTGAACGTGGCAGAGGCGCTGGCGCATAGTGCACTTGCCCGCAGGGAGTCGCGCGGTTCACATCAGCGAACGGATTACCCAGAACGGGATGACGAACAGTTCCTCAAACATTCACTGGCCTACCAGGCTGAGGGCGATCCACGAATCGAGTACCTCGACGTAGTGATCACGCGTTGGCCTCCGGGAGAACGTATCTATGGCAGCAAGTGAGCCCACTCCGTCGGACAAAACTGTCGTGTTGGAAGTGTTCCGTTACCGTCCAGAGGAAGAAGAAGAACCCACTTTCCAGCGGTACGAAGTGCCGTATTTCGAAGACTGGGTGGTCCTCGATGCGCTAAACCACATCAAGGACGAGATCGACGGAACACTCTCGTTTCGCTGGTCCTGTCGTATGGGAGTCTGTGGAAGTTGCGGGATGATGGTGAATGGCGACCCGAAGCTGACATGTGCAGCGTTCCTGCGGGATTACCACCCCGCAACAATCCGTGTGGAACCACTCAATTATTTCCCGGTTGTACGTGACCTGGTAATCAACATGGAGGATTTCCTGGAGAAAATGACCGAGGTCAAAGCGTGGCTTGTGCCCAAGGAAGAAAAGCCGGTGTCGGAAGGCGAATACCGGCAAACCCCTGCCGAACTGGCGAAATACAAGCAATTCAGCATGTGCATTAACTGCATGCTCTGTTATTCGGCGTGCCCGGTATACGGGCAGAATCAAAGCTTTCTCGGGCCGGCTGCCATCGCGCTTGCTCAGCGGTACAACCTCGACTCCCGTGACGGTGCCACGGAAGAAAGAGCCGACGTGATCTTCAGCCATGAGGGAATCTGGGAATGCACGTTCGTGGGAGACTGCACTCGGGTTTGTCCCAAAAACGTCGATCCAGCCGGGGCGATCCAGCAGGCGAAGGTGAGTGCCACAGAGGACTGGTACCGATCCGTGCTGGTGCCTTGGGGTAAACGAAACGTGAAGAGCACATGACAACAGAGAACACAAAAACCAAGGAGTACATCCGCCCCATGCCATCGACCTGGTGGCTGAAGCGAAAGTCGTATTTCATGTTCATGGTTCGCGAGCTGACCTGCCTGTTCGTCGGCGGCTACGCGCTGTTCCTGTTGATCCTGGTTTCACAACTTAACGATGCCGATGGTTTCGCCGCCCTGCTGAAAAACCCACTGGTAATTGTCCTGCAGGTTATCGCGCTGCCAATGGTCTTGTACCACACCGTCACTTGGCTGAACCTGACCCCCAAGGTGCTGGTCATCTGGCGTGGTGAGTCGCGTGTCAGCCCGGTCCTTATCGCGGCTGCGCATTATCTCGCCTGGCTTGTGGTGTCAGTTATTATTCTGTGGATTGTGTCGATGTACAGGTGACGTCCATGGCGAAGTCCAATGAACCAATTTGGTGGTCCCTTTTTTCCGCCGGTGGCGTTGTGGCTGCCTTTTTTTTCCCGATCACGATCATCATTACCGCCATTGTCTGTTCGGCTGACTGGATCTCGGCTGCGGGTTTGCAGAAATTGGCTGGACATTCGCTGGCACGGCTCTATCTGTTCGTGCTCATCTCTTTGCCCCTGTTCCATTGGGCACACCGATTCCGCTATATAGGAATGGACCTCGGTCTTAAGAGTCTCAGCGGTATTCTGCCGGTTGTCTGCTACGGCGCGGCCCTACTGGGTACGGGATTGGCCGTTTTCTTTCTCGTCTGGGCGTAGTCATCATCTGCGAGCATGGACCCTGGTGGGGCAGGTTCTGCAGTAAAAACAGCCGGGTTTCATCGGCGTAGGTCTTGCGTGCTTCACCTACGGCGCAACCGGGTGGATCCAAGATAAAAGCACGGTAATAGGCTTGCGGCAGTAGTACCAGGTCAAACGAAAATCACCTGGCGCGCACAAAACCGGAAATGCGGGCCAAATCCACGCCCGCGTCTGCGTGATCAGTCCGGTCAGCAGTGGCGGATAGAACGGCGACAGCAGATAACTGCGCTGCTCGAGAACGCCTGTGTCAGGTCCCACATGATACAAGCCGATGTGGAGCACTCGGGCGGTCGAGTAGATAACGAAAGCACCTAATCCCAGACCGGTGGCCAATCAACCGGCCCACCACGCGTCTCGTCGAGAAGTTGTTGCAAACCCCTCAGCATGAGCCGGACTGGCTGTATGAACAGACTCTGCGGACGACATACTCATGACCACTCAGGAGAAATACTTTGAACCGGGGATCCGGAAGACACCCGAAACAACAGGAAGGTGCTGAAATAAGGGTTTGGATTCTGAAATGTCAAGTAGCTCACGCGATCACTTCCTGTACGACGCGCCGAGCCTGCACGCCGGTGAGTCGCTGGTCAAGGCCTTCGTGGAAAAACGTCAAATGCTCGTGGTCCATCCCCAGCAGTTCCAGGATCGTGGCGTGCAAATCTGACACGTGAACGCGGTTCTCGACGGCCGTAAATCCGACTTCGTCCGTGGCGCCAACGGCCTGACCACCCTTCACACCGCCCCCGGCCAGCCACATCGAAAAACCATAATGGTTGTGATCGCGGCCGGGTTTGCCAAGGCCTTCACTGGTGGGTGTGCGTCCGAACTCGCCTCCCCAAATGAAAAGTGTGTCGTCCCACATGCCCCGGCGTTTAATATCTGACATCAATGCAGCGATGGGCTGGTCAATCTCCAGACAGTGTCGGCCGTGGTTGTCGATCACATCTTCGTGGGCATCCCATGAATCGGTGCCACCGCCCGAATAAAGCTGCACATAACGCACGCCTCGCTCCAGAAGACGACGTGTGAGCAGACACTGACGACCAAAATACTCCGTTTCCTCCCGGCCAAGCCCGTACAGTTCCTGTGTCTCGGCGGTCTCAGAATCAATATCGACGGCCTCAGCCGCTGTCTGCTGCATGCGAAATGCCAGTTCATAAGCCTGGATGCGTGCCATGAGTTCCGATTCGGCACTGCGGCGGTTCAGATGCTGACGATTCAGACGGCCCAACAGGTCCACACTCCGCCGTTGTGTTTCATCGCTGACGCCTTCAGGAGCTTCCAGATTCAAAATCGGCGCACCCTGACTGCGAAACAGCGTCCCCTGCAGGGCCGCCGGCATGAAGCCTGATGTCCAGGCGGCTGCTCCACCACGCGGGCCGCCCCGGTGATCGGCCATAACCACGTAACTGGGCAGGTTGTCAGTCAGCCGGCCCAGCCCGTAATTGACCCACGCCCCCAGACTGGGCCGTCCGGTAAATATGCTCCCGCTGTTCATCTGCAGGATTCCCGGGCTGTGAGTGGGTGTATCTGCGTGCATCGAGCGAATCACACACAGATCGTCGGCGTGCCTGGCGACGTTCTCAAACAAACGGCTGATCTCCAGACCACTCTCTCCGTATTTTCTGAAGGGGAAATGTGATGGCGTGAGTTTGCCAACCGGGCGACCGTTCGACCCAATCTGCAGCTTCCGGTGGTAGTCCTTGCCCTCATATTTTTTTAGAGCCGGTTTGTGGTCGAACGTATCGACCTGACTCGGGCCCCCGTTTAAAAAGAAGAACACAACCTGCTTCGCCTTCGCCGTGAAGTGAGACACACCCACCTCTGGCAGCGAAGTATTGGTGCGGCCCGCCAGTGCTTCTTCGGCAGTGATCAAATCAATGATCGGCAGGGCGGCAAAGCCACCACCCCACTGCCAAAGACATTCACGGCGGGTCTGCCGACAGGGGGTGTCATTGACCAGGTATTGAGACGACCCCATGACATTGTTTCTTTGGTCAGGAACAAGCGATTCTTTCATTCCCCAGCCTCCGGAGTTAGTCGGTGTAAACAAACTCATTCAGATTAAAAATGACACGGCACATCCGGGCCAGCGCCTGCGTGCGTGCGAGTTCTTCGCTGAGCTTTTCCCCGGATGTACCGGTACCGGCGGCCTCCAGCTGCGTTTCCTGTTCCACAAACTCGGTCATTTCGGCAACCTCGTTCCGCGAAGGCCGGCGTCCCAGGGCGAGCCGATAGGCGTGATTAATTTGCTGAGCCAGATTACTGCCGGCTTCACGCCGCAGCCGCGTGACAAAGTGCAGCGACTGTCGTGTGACAAATTCACCATTGAGCAACTCCAGCGCCTGCGGAGCCACTGTGGTGACGTCTCGGCGCGCCGTACTCTGCGTCGTGTCGCAGAAATCCAGAATTTCCAGAAAGGGGATCACCAGACTGCGTTTCAGATAGGCATAGACCGTGCGCCGCGACGCATCCCGTTCTTCGAACGGCTTCCACACCTCGTTTGGGGCATAGCCGCTGCGCAGCGCCGCTTCGGGAATTCGGGGGTACATGCACGGACCGTAGAGCTGTTCGTTGAGCTGACCGCTGACCATCAGAATGGAATCCCGAATCGCTTCCACTTCCAGGCGACGGCGCGGAACATGTGACAGCAGTCGATTGCCCGGGTCCGCCGCGGCGACGGTCGCATCCGCCGATGGATTCTTGCTCATCCGATAGCTATTACTTGTCATGATCAGCAGATGCAGTTTCTTCAGTGACCAGTTCGCGTCCCGGACGAACCAGTGTGCCAGCCAGTCGAGCAGTTCAGGATGAGTCGGCCTGGTTCCGCGATTACCAAAATCGTTAGGAGAACGCACCAGCCCGGTACCAAAATGATACTGCCAGATACGATTCACAATCACCCGCGAGGTGAGCGGATTTTCACGATGTGCAATCCACCGAGCCAGCGCAATACGTCGTCGACTTGTGAAACCGTCGGGTGCTTCAAACTGCAGTTCCTGTGACTTCATCTGACTGACAACGGCCTGCGGAACCGCAGGTGCCACAACGGCTCCGGGCTGGCTCGGACTACCCCGTTTCAACAGATGTGTTACCGGAGGTGTTGGTGACGGCTCGTGAAAAAAGTATCCGGACGGGTATTTGAATCGCGCCTGTAAATCGTCGATTTCTCCACGTGCCGCTTGAATTTCCTGAACCGCATCGGGTGACAGCCAGGTGCCGGCCAGCGCTGTGTTTTGCAGGGCCTGCGTGACGTGTCTGGCGATCACCCCGCCATATCGTTTCAATAACTGCTGCTGTGCCTCCGTACGTTTGTCCTCGGAAATTTTCAGAGCTGCTGTGACATCCTCCGGTAACGTTGTTTTTCCGCTCTCGATGAGTCCGTTCAGCAACGGCGATTCCAGCTCGCGAACGCGCTGACGCAATTCCGCAACCCGTTGGTCCGCGGCATTCTTGTCTTTCAAACCACGTGGCGGGACCGCCGGACGCGGCAGTTCATTCCGGCCTTTCCTCTCCCTGGCCAGTGGATTGAAAATTGCGACCATACTGTAGTAATCGCGGCTGGACAGCGGATCAAATTTGTGATCGTGACAGCGTGCACAGCCCAGTGACAGACCAAGGAACGCCTGCGCCGTTGTGCTGACCAGGTCATCCAGCTCATTGAATCGCTCCGCGACCATCTCGGCCGGCTGCACCGAAGCTCCCCGTTCTGCATCCCACGGCCCGACGCGCAGAAAACCGGTCGCAATCATCGTTTGTGGCGACGCATCAGCCAGTTCGTCACCGGCAAGCTGTTCCAGGATAAAACGGTCGAATGGTTTGTCGTCGTTGAACGAGCGAACCACGTAATCCCGATACTTCCACGCCAGGGGTTTCTCGCGGTCCATTTCATAGCCGTTACTGTCGGCATAGCGCACGACATCGAGCCAGTGCCGACCCCAGCGCTCGCCGTAATGCGGGCTGGCCAGCAAAGTATCCAGCAGGGCCACATAAGCCGTATCGGAGTCCTGCTGATTTTTCTCCTGAAAGAACTGAAACTGTTCGAGCGTCAGTGGAAGACCCGTCAGGTCAAAAGCCACCCGGCGGGCCAGCGAGCGTGTCTCAGCAGCCAAAGCGGGTTCGACCCCGGCGTTTTCCAGCCGTGCCATCACGAACGCATCGACCGGATTGCGCACCCATGACGTATTCGTGACGACCGGTATCACCGGGCGTGTCACAGGTTTGAAGGCCCACGGCTGTTTAATGACTGCTTCCGTCGGATCGACACCGTCCGGCCAGTTTGCGCCCGCATCAATCCACTGGCGAATCAGGGCCACCTCGGCCGGATTCAGCCGGGATCCCTCGTCCTCCGGCGGCATCATGATCGCACCCGCATCTGTCTCCGACACAAGCTGCACCAGTCGACTGTCACCAGCCTGCCCCGGCACAATCACCGGACCGCCATCACCTCCGCGCAAAGCGTGCTGCTTAAGATCAAGCCTCAGTCCCCCTTCCTGCGCATCCCGGCCATGGCACTGGTAACAGTGTTTGCGCAGCAGCGGCTGAATCTGACGGACAAAGTCTGTCCCGTCGGGATTCAATACCGGCTCATCGTCCGGTCGGCCCGCCGTGACCACTGTGACCACTGTGACCACTGTGACCACTGTGACCACTGTGACCACTGTGACGAGCATCACACCAACGATCGTGTTTCGTTGAACTGCAAACATAATTCAGCTGCCAGCAAAGTTACTCCAAAGACCGGCCAATCCCTTCGATTTCAGGCATGGTGCGGTAACTCCGAACAAACCGTCGGAGGGACGAACACGTAATCGCGGAGTGTTGATTCTACCTGAATCCCGGTGGAATCTCACGCTTCTGTTTTTAGTCTGTGGAGAATTAATGCCAGGACACCGCATGAATAAAGCGCCGCTGAACTGTCACGCCCCGTCACAAGTCGGGTCCTCGTTGTGTCTGCCTCTTCTTACGCCCCACAGCGGAGTGGGTCTCGATCAACGCCCGGCACCGCAGGCAGGTGGTCAACATGGCCGGACAGGATACAATCCCCACCGGCATCACATTGATCTTTGCACGCGATCGCAGAATTCCACTTTGCTTGGCACCATTGCCGACACTCGCCGCAGCACCCAGGAGCTGTTTTATGACTGACCAGGCTTTCGCAGACCGGACCATCCTGATTACCGGAGGCTCACGCGGAATTGGCAAGGCAGCCAGTCTGCGTCTGGCTGCTGAAGGAGCGCGCGTTGCCGTCAACTATGTCTCCAATGCTGCAAAAGCCACTGAAACCGTGGCAGAAATTGAATCCGCCGGCGGCACGGCACTGGCCGTTCAGGGGGATGTTGCCATCCCCGCAGACGCCGCGGATATCGCGCAGAAAACCCGGGATGCCTTTGGGCCCGTTGATATGCTCGTGCATTCCGCCGGTATCAGCATTGTCGAACATGCCACGGATGTCACATGGGACACGTGGCGTAAAACGATGGATGTCAATCTGGACGGCACTTTCAACATGGTCTATGCCGTCAAAGACGAAATGATCCAGCGTGAATTCGGTCGCGTTGTACTGCTGTCCTCAATCGCTGCCTTGCGCGAACGCGAGAACCAAGTGCATTATTCGGCGTCGAAGGCAGCGGTCATCGCGATGACGCGCTGCATGGCCCAGGGCTGGGCCCGGCACAACATCCGCATCAACTGTATCTGTCCAGGTCTGATCGAAACTGATATGGCCTACACGCTGCCGCCCGAAGTTCACGAAACAATCGTCAACGCAACTCCCATGGGCCGCAAGGGTGAACCGCACGAAATCGCCTCGGTCATCCGATTCCTCCTGAGCGATGAGTCCAGCTTTATGACCGGCCAGACCGTTGTCGTCAGCGGCGGACGAGTGATGCTGCCGGGTTAAGTTTGTGCAGGGTCCAACGTGTCAGGCATAAACAATCCTGTTGAAGCTGTGCGAGTCCGTCGCATGAATCCTGATGCATGGTTTCGCATTAACGGGTCGTGTTTTGTGGAGATTTCCGTTCGAATCCGACCCCAAAAGGCGCTTCCGGTGAAAGCACAGGCATCGGCCTGTGCCCGGCCGCATGTCCTGCAGCTCGGCAAGGCCTCACGGATCCCCGTCGAATCCAGCACTGCAGCCGTCGTGGGTTGGGATGTGAGCTTCCCGCGATAACGCAGACCGATGCTGCCGCAGGGAGACACCACTTCCCGGGACATCACCGGCCGGCAGCAAACCGCTGGCGCACGTCGTTTCCTGGAACTGACTGTCACGTGATTGGCGATCGAGGTTTCGCTTTGACTGAAATCCGATTTATTTCAGTCCGCGCGCCCACGCGGTGCGTTAGTCAGCAGTATGTCATATGACCACAAATTTCCTGTCCCGGTGACTCAGGTGTTCCATCCAATGGCTGCTGACGAGTAAAACAGCCGGACAGAATCCTCTCGCCCGGAAAAACTGTCGGTCAAATTTCAGGAATCATCGAACACGCTGGCCGTCACCGCACGACCGACCGGGGGCCTTGGTTATTTTCTGCTGGTGCGGGAGTCCGCCTGGACCATCGCCTGCGGCTTTCTCATCGTAATCGTGGCGAACGAACCGACAATCGGCACGATCTTTTTCACCCTGCCGTTTTGGGCCAGCTGGCTGGTGGTTGGCATTTACCTGATCTGGTGTTTCTTCGGTTCAGAAACGTTACTGCTGCGGCCCGACAGAGTTCTGTTTCTGCGGAAAGCCGTTGTCCGGCTGCCCGTGCGTGACGTTCCCATGTCGCAGAGCCGCAGAATTCGTTCCTGTCTGAGTAAGCATCCGGAGAACCACCAGTACCTGAGATGCATCGAAGTTCAGACAACCGGCAAACTGATCCGGTTTGGCTTTCGCATTCCGTCCCGTGAAAAAGCGTGGCTGATTCACCAGCTGAACTGTTTCGCGGCGTGTCAGGTCGATGCGAATGATTCGCAGTCGGTCTTCGAGTTCGTGAGTAACGCAAGTTCACCTGTCGCTGCACCAGCGATACTCATGACACTCCACGAGTCAAGAAGTGAACCAGCAGCGGATACCAGCTGGGAACAGCTGGACCATGCCGATGGAGTGGAATTCATTCAGTGTGGCCATCTCTGTGTCCTTGAACTGATGGACCTGCTGTGCATCAATGCATTCTGGAACGGAATTGTCACCATCCACGTACTCTCTCTGTTTGGATTCCGCTTCGCCGACAATGATCCGCCTCAGGGAACTGAGTGGTGGCAGACGTTCGTGCTGCTGATCCCCTTCGTGGTCCTCGGTCTGGTGATGCTGGCCAAACTGGTCGCGGTCCTGATGGAATGGTTCCGTCGGACGTCATGGCGATTCGTTCATGACGAAATGACCACGCAGATCCGATGGCCTTGCTTCAGCCGGACGCAGCGATGCGACCTGAACACAGTCCATCATCTTGAACTACGTCCGTATGCCGGCAATCAGTCCGGAATGGTGATCCTGAAAACAGCTCTGAGAATGATCGCCAACAGTAATTTTCAACTGGTCTTTGTCAGTAAAACGAACGTCGATCAATGCAGTATTCCTGGACTCACCAAACACGAAGCGCGCTGACTGGCCGGAGTGCTGTTACAGCACCGACCGCTTTGGGGGCGATGAAGAATCTCAGACCCCTGCGTTTGGCACAGCCGGACTGGTTCAACTTGTACCGCTCAGCTCGTCCTGCAGTGCTGCGGAACAAAAACGGAGAGGGGGGGATTCGAACCCCCGGTCCGGTTACCCGAACACAGCATTTCCAGTGCTGCACAATCGGCCACTCTGCCACCTCTCCCCGGTACGTCTCATCCCTGTTCACGTCCAACTCGGCTCTCTCCAGCGACAAACAGGACACGCTTTCGCCGGTGCCATGCCCAAACGAGTACGGCAGTCGGAAAACCATACCCCGATTTCTGCCGGACGTCCTGTCCGAATGGACGGTTGCGCGGGAAAATGCAGGGGAAAACTGAAGACATGGGCAGGCGTACCGCAACCCGCGTCTGCCCTGCTCCACGACTGGCCTGGGATCAACACGAAACCGAATATCCGCGACGACACCAGCGACGCGACGGTTCGTCTAAGTGCGAGCATGATGCGATGCGTCTCCGACACGATAGCAAACATTCAGTTCGGGTGTTTCCAGGCGGCGATTTCCCTGCACCATGGACTCCAGGCAGCGGTCCAGCATTCCACTGACAAGTAACGTACGTTCAACCGGGTAAGGAGCTTTGCCGGTGGCAAACATCTGCTCGATATTCGATGCCAGGCAGGCGGAATAATGGACATTCGGTCCAGGGCTGCGCAGGAACTGCGTAGCAACGATTCCGGCCGGCCCCTTCAGTTTTGCAGCGAACAAAAAGTCGCCCACGGCGCCATTCAGCCACAGCAGCGTTGTCCTCAGACCGTCGTTCCGGTCAATGATGTAGGCTCGGGGCTGTTTGACAATCTTCGGTAACACACCGCTTCCAAGCAGATCCTGAGGCCGTGCATCTTTGAGCGTGATTCCCTGAAGTTCATCACTGCACGACAAAGCCGCTTCAAGAATTCGTGCGGACCAGCGACCCTCTGCAGCAGCACGCCAGACATCGTCGCCCTGCAGCAGCTGCACGGATCTGACACCGGATTCACCATCTTTGCGGCGTTCGACCATCGCCTGAAGCCCTTCAAGTGCATGAAAATCGTGTGCATCAGAACTTCCGGCTCCGGCCATCACAACTTCCTCGATCTCCGAACCAAGCGGGATTTCCAGTTCGGGCAGTCTCCAGGTGACAGGAATGGATGAACCGGCCAGCATGGCGAAGTTGAGACGTTTCGATGCGTCCACCATCCATTGTGCTTTCGGGAAGTCATACGAAAGATGTTTGTCGTTAAAGACCGGGACAGCACGGTTGTCCTGCTCGAAGACAGAAACAATCTCCCGAAACCATTCGTAACGCGGATACAACTTCTGCCCTTTATGGTTGGAGGGATAATCACCGTGCTCGGCGATGAGCAAGACACCATCGACCGCAAGTTCCGAGCCGCCGCAGCGCAGCGCATCGGCGATGGTCGGATAAACCTGAAAGCCAAACTGCCGGGCGCGCTCGGCGCTCAAGTCGCCCTGGGGGTGCTGATCTACCCACAGCGACACCACGTCCATGTCGGGGCGATGCCATTCACCGTGCATCGGATAGCCCACCTGGAACCGATCGGTGATATGCTGAGAATGGGAAAGATAAGTCCAGATTGTCGTGACAACCGCAATGCGTTTGCGCGGGGAACACGAAACATCGATCTGCGGCCGTGCCAGGTCGACAGGCGCCGGATTGGGACTGATCCAGAACGTCGACTGACTTTCAGGCTGATAACGCACGTTCAGGTGCGGCGTGGTCAGTCGGCGCTGGTCCTGGTACAGGGATTTCACACCGGCTTCGGTCAGGCCCGTCGTCAGCAGCGTTCGTTCGACCGGATAGGGAGACTTCCCTGTCAGGAACAGCGTTTCGGTGTGATGAACCAGAGGATTGAAGAAATTAACAACCTCGCGCGGGTGAAGATACATCAGCGTCGAGACCGGCCTGGGCTGGTTCCTGAGTCTGGCTGCGACGGTAATGTCCTGCACAATACCCTCCACCAGCATGATCGTGGCCTTAAGCCCGTCAGCGTACTCATATCGATACGCGATCGGATCGGCGACCAGTCCAATCATCTCGTCCAGGGTTGGCAGGTGATGATTAAATCCCTTCTGTACGGGTGTCAGATGCAGGCTCCGGCACAGACAGGCCTGAAACAGTTCGGGATCCCATCCGCCGGCGTCCCAGGATCCCGCCCGCATGGCGTCCCAAAATCTGTCACCCCGGATCGCCTGGATTGCCACGACACCGGTCTCTCCGCCCCTGCGACGTTCCACCAGACTTTGCACCGCTTCGAGGGAGTGGATGTCGTAACCATCGGGCCCGCCCACGCCGACGCTGAGGACTTCTTCCACCTCACAGCCCAGGGGCAGGTCTGTGGACGGCAGTCGTGTGGTCACCGGTAACGAGGATCCGGCCATGAGTGCAAAGCCCATCCGTTGCGCCGTGTCTGCCATTTCCCTGGCCCAGTCCCACTTCCACGACAGATGTTTATCGTTGAACACGGGCGCGGTTCGACCGCTGCGTTCGAAGACATCAACAATGCGGCGAAAGAATTCATAACGCGGGTAAAGCGTCTGACCGATTTCGTTTTTGGGGTAGTGGCCGTGCTCTGCAATCAGCAACACGCCGTCCACAGCCAGTTCTTCACCGCCAAGGGTGAGTGCCTCCTCGATGGACGGATAGATTTTCAGCTGAGGGAACTCACGTGCGCGCGCCTGGCTCAGGTCACTTTCCGGCTGCTGATCCACGTACAGTGACACCAGATCGACAGGCGGACGATGGTGCTGATTATTCCAGCCGTAGCCCATCAGATAACGATCAAGAATATGCTGTGCGTGAGAGTAACGACGGTATTCGGTCACAACCGCAGCGATTCGCGGGCGTGGCCTGGAGGATACCGCATTGAGAGACGGTGCGACGAACACAGCCGGGATGGAGTGCAGAACCTGCCGACGTGACCACTGGCGGGAGACGGAGTCGGTCATAGGAGTGTCACCTTTTCATGAACAGTCCGGTCATGCGACCGACATCGGAGAGCGGGACAAATTTTCAGCAGTGCCTCCGGCTTGAACCGGAGGTGTCAGCGGCAAGGTGGTCATTGAGACGGGTCAGGAATCTGTTAAACTCCGCCGCCAAACGGATCCGAAATATGATCGTGGATCATTGTGGCAGATTCACTGCGGCGGTGTAGCTCAGTTGGTTAGAGCAGCGGAATCATAATCCGCGTGTCGGGGGTTCGAGTCCCTCCACCGCTACTCGAGAGCCCCGGAAACTCAGTGTTTTTCGGGGTTTTCTGCGTTTTAAGGGCTGGTGACTCATATTGTGGCTCACGTTT
>CAUZPL010000052.1:0-43291 GCA_963581585.1 Planctomycetota bacterium | reverse complement strand
CTGAGCGTACAATGTGGCTCTGAGACGATCGAACGTCATTCTGTCGTCGATGGTCCCTGTCTGGTGTCTGTTGCCGCTGGAATCGGGGTGAAAGCGATTGGCGTCCAGTTGCAGCCACAGGTAGTTCAGCGTGTCTCGAGAATTGTTGCGATAGGTAATGGTTTCGCGACCGCTGATCCGCTGGTGCTGATCATCTAGAGTCACATCGATATCGTAGTCGACTTTCTGCTGCCAGTATTCGTGGCCAGGAGCACCGGACGCCGTGCGGATGGAATCCGGCGTGGGCAGGACTTCGCTCAGCTGGCGAAACTTGTCCGGTTGTCCGTATTTGCTGTTGACGACGGATTGTGCCGTGGCCGGATGACAGGCTTCGACAATGAATATCAGGCACAGAACGGATCGGTCGACGTAATTCATACGACACCTCAAAGAATCCATCGGGATTTCCCGACGAGGAGATACAACGCAGAGTTCTTCCAACATAGCTCCAGCAACGCCCCGAGCAAGAACCGCCTGCACAGGGCGAATCCGTTTGTGCGAAGTGGTTCAGTTTTGGTCTGAGTAATAATGGAAGCTGTTGTAACAGGCAGATCAGACTGCTTTTGCTGAGCCGGAGACCAAGGTCATTAAACACGGAAGCCCGGCTTTCCGAAAAAGCCGGGCTTCTGTGAATCGGCCGTGGACAGGCACTAAGGTTCTACAGTCTTATACGGCCATCCCGTGCGGGTGCCTCAATCCATTGCAGCGCGGGCTGTCGTTTGTTGTCACGGCCTGACCAGTGAACTGGATGTGACTCGTGGTAACGCCGAGTCTGCCCCGCCAGTCGCAGGCGGGTCGCTGATTCAGTGCGTCCGGTACGTGCCTGTACATTTGTAAGGGCGCCCCGAAACAACCGGGATTGTGTGGATTTTTCTGAACCTGGTGCTGGTACCAGGACATCACCTTCTCCGTCATCCACACCGGGCTTTTCCGAGTCGTCGATCGGTGCATCCAGCGCCGGACGTCGAGTCCGATGGTTTCCAGACTCCAAGTTGTCGCCTGTATCCGGCCCGAAATCATCGTTCCCAGCGTCTGATTCGGTAGCCTCAAATGATGGTGCAAAGTCGACGGCCTCGGTTTCTGGACCGGAGTCATCTTTCTCCAGGCGAAAGTCGCCATTGGAATCTCTGTGGTCCGGCGAGTTGCGGTCCTGATCAAGAAAACCGGGCCGTTCTCTCTCTTGGTGTTCTGTCGGGGAACGGCCTTCTTCGGTGTCACTGGGCTTATCGTAGCGCTTGTTCCATTTCTCATTATCAATGTCAGATGATGTTCGATCAGCACCGTTCCTGAAGCCTGGGTCGCGGACTGGACTGAGGACTTTGTCCGACCTGATCGATTTGCCGCTGGCTGATCCGCAAACGGAACGACACCCTGTGGTACAGTCCATACAGCACGGAGACGGACAGCCTACTAACTCACATGGGGAACATCCGCGGTACCCGACAGCATACACCCCAACGTAGGCTACAGGTGCATATCCGCAGCAATAGGGTCCACCGGGCGGCCCAGGACCGTAACCCACTCCCCAGAAGCCAGGAAATGGAAGTGGAAAACACCAAGAGGCGGACGCATCTGCCGACATTCCACTGGCTGACAAACACACTGCAATTGCAACGGTGGTCAATGTCCTCATGTTGTCCTCTTACAAACGCTGGGACTGATCAAACTGGCACCTGTCCCCGAAAAAAAACATTCGGCAAATCAACGCCCGCCCCCTGATGTAATCCCTTGCAGGGTCGCCCCAGTTAGACGATATGACGCAGCTTAACTGTTTTTACCCTTGACCACTGACATTTGTCAAACGCCTGAAGTGCGATATCAGCCCCATTATTCAGCTCGACTACCCCATGATTGCGGCAATCCTTGGTGGTCAGCTGGACGCTGCCAGCTGACGTCGGATATCGTCCGCCAGACCGATTGAACGAGGGCCAATGTGGCTACACCGGATCTCTCACATCTTAATGGCGATACAACGTCGCAGTTGCGCCAGGCCGTTCGCCAGGCGGACTCGGGAACATATTTGGTTGAACCGCGAGTGATTCGCCGTCTGGTGAGGGAACTGTACGGCTTCGCACGTCTGTCACCCCGAGTGCCGCATACAGAAGTCCGGGTGGTTCCGGCCGCCGATATTCGCCACCTGACACACCCGGACGAATTGGGAATCGAGACATTTGATGCATTACCGGACCCGGTTGTGGTCATCGCTCTTCCGGAAGAACACGAGATTACCGAGCGTTCGACCCAGGACCAAATGGTTCTTGTGTGGCGTCGACTGTTTCATGGAGCCATCGATCGCGCCATCCGTGACCGTATCGATACTCAGCAGCTCACACGTGCCCAAGTGCAGGCTCATATCGACAGTATTGGCCAGGTCGAATTCGACGAAGCACATGCCGTGCTGGCCAGTGAGCAGCGACTTATTCATCCGGAATCAAGGATCGAAGCTTTTTCTGAATTCATCGCGATATGGTGGGAACTCCGTGCATTCGCACCAGATCTGATTCCGACCTGGTTTCCGTCGCTCGCTTCTCGGCACCAGGATGAATTAATTCCAGACATCGGCATCGATCCAAATCTGTTGTACGTCGCCAGCCGCCTGGTTGGTGCACCCGAACCCGGTACGACATCTCAGGTAGTACTGGACGAGGCTCAGTTGTCCGGAGTTCGGCAGGACTGGATTGAAAGTGATCCTGTACGACCATCGAGAGGTCGATACCAACGCCTGCAGAGACGTCGCCAGCGGGCAGTTGAGCGAGGCAATACAGTTGCGGCTGGTCTGCTGGCAATGTACGGCGCTGAATCCGCGACGACGAATCAGCAGCGAGACGACGCACTGCAAACGGCCGAAGATGATGTCCGAACGCTCGTCACCCGGTTACAGCAGGCGCTCACGTTCGAAGACAGCGATGTTACAGCCTGGCACGAATCCGTGCGTGAGTTGTTTCGCAATTCAACGCACGGATTCTGGAATGTCGACAAGAAGCTGCTGCACGACCTTCAGAAGGTTTGTTTGGACCACGAACGCGTGACCTACAGGGTTGATCTTGTCAAATGGATCGTTTCGCGCGGACAGCGACCGTTGAGACGGCCGCTCACCAATATCCGTGAAGTCATGATGGCCAAACATCTCGTCAGCTCGGCATCACGCTTGGTGTATGTCCGTCTGTCCGGCGGGGAGCGGGAGCAACTGGCTGGATTGCTTCATGAAGCGGCCGATCTGGCCGAAGACCAGATGAGACACCGTATGCGCTCCACGCTCCGCCAGACACTCCTCGAAGTTGGTTTTCGACCCGGAAATGTCCCTGAACAGGTCGCCTTTGATAAACTCATTGAAGAATCGCTCGACTGCATTGCATACCGCGGTTATCTGACGATGGGAGACCTGCGAGATGCCATCAGTCGGAATGATCTGAAGCTGGCCGACCTGACTGATCCTCGTGAATTATTTCGCGGTGATCATCTGTTGCGAACGGACGACGAACTGGATATTGCTCTGGACGGCGTTTACCGTCGCGGCGAATTTTATTTGCGCGGGCTGCAGCGGGTGAGTTCACTTGCATTCGGTACTGGTATTGGCCGGTTCATGACGCAGTTTGTCGTGATTCCGTTCGGCGGGGCGCTTGTCATTGTTGAAGGTGTCACGCATCTGGTTGAGAAACTCGACTGGTATGACGAAGGTATCGATGTTGAGGCAGTGACACAGACCGGCCATGAAGTGGCCAGTCAGCAACACGGTCTGGATCCGCCCGCACAATACTCGATGATACTGGTGATCGGACTGGTCCTGATGGCACTGGTCCATCTGCCGGCATTCCGCAATACACTCGCTAAATTGCTCAGTTCACTTTGGAGCGTTGTGCAGCTGCTGCTGTGGCGGTTTCCACGCTACTTGCTGCAGTTTCCGCTTGTGCAGTTGATGTGGCGAAGCAGTTTAATTACAGGTTTCCGACGGTATGTGCTGAGTCCGGGTGCATTAGCGGGGGTATTGGGTTACGTCCTGCCGGCGGCGGCTGGCAATCCACCATGGCACCCCTGGTGGATTGTCGCGACGGCAGTGCTGTTTAGTCTGGTGGTCAATTCCCGGCTGGGGCGTGATACGGAAGAACTCGTTGCAGAATGGATCGGAACTGCCTGGCACGACCTCCGCGCGCGAATCGTCATGGCAGCCTTCGACTGGGTTGTTGATTTCTTCAAGCGGGCACTTTCTGCCGTTGAACGATTGATCTATGCCGTCGACGAATGGCTGAGGTTTCACAGCGAGGAAACCTGGGTGTCGATCATTGCCAAGGCTCTAATTGGAGTTGTCTGGTCGTTTGTCGTGTTCCTGATCCGCATTTATGTCAATCTGCTGATTGAACCACAGATCAATCCGATCAAGCATTTCCCGGTGGTTACTGTCTCCCACAAGATCATTCTGCCACTCACCTTCTGGCTACAGCCACGGATCGTGGGCGTTCTGGAGAACTTCATAGGGAGCGTGCTGGCAAATTCGCTGGTCGGTGCCACTCTGTTTCTTCTGCCCGGCGTCTTTGGGTTTCTCGTCTGGGAACTGAAAGGGAACTGGCGGCTGTACGCAACGAATCGTGTAACTCGACTGCAGCCGATTGTGGTTGGCAGTCACGGGGAAACGGTCCCTCGGCTACTTCGTCCCGGATTTCATTCCGGTACGCTTCCCAGGGCTTTCGCCCGCCTGCGTCGACTGGAAAGGCAGTCACCATCGTTCCGTCGCTTTGGTCAGCGCCGGGCCTGGCAGACGGTTTTGTACCATGCGCAGCGGGACTTGAGGCGTTTCGTGCAGCGCGATCTGATCCGATTGCTGGAGTACTGTCCGGTTTGGCAGCACGCCGAGCTCCGGCTGGCGGGAGTTGAGGTCGGCTGCAACAGTATTCTTGTCGCTCTGAAGAGTGACTCGATTGAAGGACCACCCGTGCAAATTCTGTTTCAGGAACAGAGTCAATGGATTGTGGCGACGGTTGCTGAACCGGGGCTGTTACGGAACGTAACGCGTGAACAGCTGCACAGCTTTGATACAGCTCTGCTGGGGTTCTATCGCAAGGCTGGAATTGAGATTGTGCGAGAACTCGTCGAACGAAACCTGGTCGGTGAACACCGGTACGATGTCTGTTCAGACGGGCTGGTGATCTGGCCCGCGGCTGAGTTTGACCGTGAAATCACGGTTGATCTGCACCGACCTCATCAGGTGCGGCCGGAGCCAACAATGCTGGCGGTCACGTATGGGATCAGTCCAGTGTCGGTGGAAAGCGTACTGTTCTTCACATCCAATACCAACTGGTATGAATGGGGGCGTTTGTGGCAGGTTGATTCGGAGCAAAACGACCGGAATCAACTTCCGCTAGCCTGTGTCCAATCTGCAGGGATGTCCCTGCTGCGGCACTTGTAATAGTGTTGCAGCACCTCCCGCTACCATATCGATCTCATTGCCTGCTTTCTGTATCATCATGCCGATACAAACCTGTATTTTCGATTTGGGCAATGTCCTCTTCTTCTTTTCCCACGAACGGATGGTGCAAAACATTGCGCTGGCCAGTGGCGCATCTGAACAGATCGTCCGTGAGTTTCTGTTTGATGGCGGTTTTCAGGAAGCCATTGAATCTGGTCAGCTGACGGAAGCACAGTATCATGCCGAGTTTGAGTCCTGGAGTGGTCAATCCATGCCAATTGATGATCTCCGCCTGGCGATGGGTGACATTTTTGAACTCAATGCCCCGATGGTGCCGTTACTGAAGGACTTACGAACTGCAGGAGTCCGACTGGTTCTGCTGTCGAATACCTGTGTGACTCACATCGAATTCATCCGCAGGCGCTGGAATGTCCTTGACCTGTTCGATGATGTCACCACGTCGTGGGAAGTTGGTGCACTCAAGCCGGATCCCAGAATCTATAATTCAGCGCTGGTTCAGGCAAAATGCGATGTCGCAGACTGTTTCTTCACTGACGATATCGAAGACTACGTTGCACAGGCAGTGTCGATGGGAATTCAGGCGCATATATATCAGGATGCCCTGACCACTCGACAGACACTGCGATCATTGGGGATTGAACTACGATGATTATTGTACCCGGTTCGCGCAAGAGCACGAAGCTGCAAAGTGCCTGCATCTTCCTGACGCCCCTGAGAATCTTGTGCACTCAGGCTTGTTTATTGACTGGTGTGTTCTGGCTGCTTGTATTCAGCCCGTTAGTCACTACTGGTATTGGCCAGATGCCTGCAGACGAACCTGAAATTACGGTCTCTGAAGTACCACAGGATCCGTCACCGTCTGCCCCTCAGGTGCCGGACGGAATTCTGGACGGCGGGACTGCGTGGCTGAACACGTCGGTGCCCATCACCATGAAGGATCTGCGTGGCAAAGTCGTCCTGTTCGATTTTTGGACCTATTGCTGTATCAACTGTATGCACGTGCTGCCCGAATTGAAGTATCTGGAAGAGAAATATCCGAATGAACTGGTCGTGATCGGTGTTCATTCGGCCAAATTTGACAATGAGAAAGACTCGAGCTCCATCCGCAATGCCATCATGCGTCACGAGATTGCTCATCCGGTGGTTAACGACAGTGAAATGTTGATCTGGCGGAAGTTTGGAGTCCGAGCGTGGCCGACGCTGGCACTGGTTGATCCACAGGGACGCTACCTTGGTTCCCGCAGTGGTGAAGGCAACCGAGATCTTTTCGATAAAGTTATTGGTGATGTCATCGAATATCACCGTACGATCGGCCGGCTGAACGAAAATCCCATTGTGTTTGACCTGGAATCCGGCAGAGCGCAACCCACACCACTGAGATACCCTGGCAAAATATTGGCTGATGCCGAGTCCAGTCGTTTGTTCATCAGCGACACCAGCCACAACCGAATTGTAGTGGCGAATCTGGAGGGGCAGGTCCAGGAAGTGATTGGCTCGGGTCATATCGGTGAGCGGGATGGTTTGTTCGCGGATGCGGAGTTCGATCATCCACAGGGTCTGTGTCTGGTTGATTCCACCTTGTATGTCGCAGATACCGAGAACCATCTCATCCGTTCAATTGATCTGAATTCGAACCTGGTTACTACGCTGTCGGGGACAGGACAACTGGGGTCGCCTCGCGGCTCGACCTCAACCCTTCGCGAAACAGCACTCAACAGTCCTTGGGCGATCTCACACATCGACGGTACGCTGTATATTGCGATGGCAGGGCCTCACCAGATCTGGTCCCATAAGCTGGGGAGCGACGCGATCGGAGTCTTTGCGGGAAATGCCCGTGAAGATGTCGTCAATGGGGCACTGCTGGAATCCTCGTTCGCCCAGCCATCGGGAATTGCTGTGAGTGGTGATGGTTCAGCGTTCTACGTGGTCGACAGTGAAGGTTCATCGATCCGTCGTGTCTCAATTGCTGCTGACGGCAAAGTCTCGACGATTGCTGGCACCTCGGAACTGCCGCGCGGCCAGTCTTTGTTTGCATTCGGCGATGTTGATGGCAACGGCGAATCAGCCAGATTCCAGCATCCCATCGGAATAGCGCGGCATGGCGGTCTGCTGTATATTGCTGATTCCTATAACCACAAAATCCGCACCGTTGATCCACAAACCGGTGACGTCACGACCTGGCTGGGGAACGGACAGGCAGGCGATCACGCGTCGACAACACAATTGAATGAGCCAGGCGGGCTAAGTGTTGCCGGCGAAACTCTGTACATTGCCGATACGAACAGTCACCGGATTTGCGCTGTGGATCTTGTGGAACACACAATGAGTGTCCTGCCACTGACAGGCCTTCAGCCCGGGATCAGCGCGCACAATAAATAGCACATACAGTCCGAGAAAAATTGCGCCTTGTTGATTTGATTACTAGATTTGAATTAATAATCACTGCACCTGACTTTTCCGGAGGTTCTCAGGATCCAAACAGCATCAGGTTGATCTGTCCGAGAATGTCAGCCAGTTTCACGAGCCTGAAGAGATGCGGTCAGCGACAGTCTGCCGATGGGGCGTGCTGTGCCGTTGGATGCCCACACAATGATGTCATGAGACGTGCAACCATTTAAACGTTTGCAGAACACACTCTCCTTGACGATATTTCCGGCATTGCTTCTGCTCCTGGCGAGGTACGGCGATTGTTGAGAAATCAACGGCGTCGTCTGCCCTGCTGATATCGGCGACAGCAAAACACGGTAAAATTGGCATTAAACTGTCGTATGGTTACTGCGAACAAGATGATTCGCTCCGGCAACTCGCATCTGGCACGTGGGAAATTGCTGTCCGAGCGGATGCGGAGGCTCCGGATACCATTGAACTGAGCCTTACTGCATCAAAATCCCCAAAATGATGAACGGATCATCAAATCCCATCACCGACGAACATGACGAACGGATTCCGCGGAAGGGACGCCTGCTGGGAATCGATTACGGCACCGTGCGGGTCGGTGTGTCTGTGAGTGATCTGTTTCAGAAACTGGCCAGCCCGCTGCACAGTTATCAGCGGGTCAGTCGGGTGGCGGACGCAAGGTTCTTTCTCAGCCAGGTGAATGAATTTGAAGCCGCGGGATTCGTGGTTGGACTGCCGCTGCATATGAATGGCGACGAGAGCGACAAATCCCGAGAAGCTCGTCGCTACGGCAAGTGGTTGCATACGATCAGCATGCTGCCCGTGGTATTTCAGGACGAACGTCTGTCGAGCTCGCGAGCAGAAGCCCTGTTGCAAACAGGAGATTTCACAAACAAGCAGCGAAAGGCACGCACAGACAAGCTCGCGGCGCAGATCATTCTGCAAACATGGCTGGATCGTCGAGCTGACAGATAAAGCACCGTAGCGACCTGTCATGTTGGAACAACGTTTCGATGTTACATCACGTAATGCAGAATCATCGACAAACAATGTTTGCCCGTCAGAAACTGCTCAAGGAGCGGTAAACACGAGTTGCTGCAACTCAATGGCATCTGGCAGGCAGGCAACGAAGCACCGGCAGGTAATCCGTGTACTGCAAGCTGTGTGGCAACAGACCCATGCAGCGACTGCACTGTGTGCGGGATGGTCTTGTCATCAAAGCATCGATCGCCCCCTACCGCTCAATTGACGGCTGACATGGCGCCAGAGTGTGACTGAAAGCACTTCGATCTGTTCAAATTTGCCAATTCTCATATTTGTTCCGCCCACAATCAGCAGATGGGTTTCGTCGAGTAGCAGCATGCGATGGAAGGATCGGGCCGTCGGCGTTTTACCGATCATCTCCCAGTGGGAAGCATCGCTGTTCAGACGTTGAAGGGGGCCTTTAATCGTGCTGACATACAAGATGGCCGCCAGTTGCCACAGCGGATGCCCCGAAGCCGGTGATTTCAGCATTACCCAAAAATTTTTGGCCCTTCCAGTCAGTGTCCACTGGTGGGATCAAAAATATCCACTCATCGTGTGGGATATCCACTTTTCCGTATACCACCCAGTACGAACAGCTTGTGGTCATGAGCTGCGACAGGCATCGCCCGACGCTGAAACAGGTGTGACGGCAAGGGTTGCCATTTTCTCGAGTCATCTGTGAGACCCATTGTCCACGCAGTCGTGTGCCGGCGTTTGTCCGCTGGTCCCGCAGTCCGTCAGTGGCGAGAGCAGGTGATGGACCTGTTTGATTCTGATTTGCTCAGCATCACTCATGTCTGTCGACAACATGAGACCTCAACCGCCTCGTTCTATAACCGGCGATGGAAGCAGCGAGAGGTCGGCCAGGTTCACCTCTGCCTTTCTGTCGGTGCCGATTTAAGAGGCTTCCCCGGGGCAATCGCGACCAGTCATCGTCAGGTCGAATTCAATTTCACGCTGGCATTCGTGTGGAGATTCCAGTCGGGGGTGACTCATGGAGCGTTATCCAACTGACTCATTCATGCAGTCGTCTTCGATCGGCACAATGGGTATTGCCGCGTTGATGCCCATTGCGCTAACCCCGGACAGAAAGAATGCAGCGGCGCACACCATGAAGGCGTTATTCCAGTTTTCTGCATCACCGACGACCCAGATCAGCAGTGGTGGAGTGATCGCCATACCCAGATTGCCCCACATATTGCCCCAGCCGAGGACGGAGCCCACGTGCCGGCCGCCAACATCCTGAGTGAATGCCCAGGCCGCTGCAGCACCCAGAGCCGTGGCAAACGCGACCGTGGAAAACAGGACCGCGCAGACGGCGGCACTCGGGTCAAACAGGCAAATGATGTAGGCACCCATTGCCACAAACCGCGATAACGAGATCGGCAAGGCACGGCCCCAGCGCAGTCCGAATCGGCGAACGGCCACATCGGTGAGGGCTCCTCCGGCCAGCATTCCAGCCCAGCCGAGCAGTGGAGGTATCGAAGCCAGCAAGGCACGCTGCTCAATTGAGACATTGTGAACGCTGGTGTAATAACGCGGTGCCCAGGTCATAAGAAAGCCCCAACCAATGTTGGTAAACCATTGTGAGACACAAGAGCACCACATGCTCCGACTGGCCAACAACTCACGCAGCGGCACACCCGATACTTTCTTTGGTGGATCCATCACTTTTGACCCGGAGACCAGCGCGGCTTCGGCAAGGTTGCATTTGGGATGCTCGGTCGGGGTTGTGTGACAATTTCGCCAGATTAATGCGGCGACAAAGATTCCCAGTGACGCATACACGAACATCATGAATCGCCAACCAGCGCAGTACAGTTTTTTGACACAGTTCCGATGGAGGGCTTCGACCACCAGCCGGTTAGCTCGTTGCACCTGACGGTCATCCGGCTCGGTCGATTGTTTGAGCAGGCGCTGCGCTTCCTTTTCCACCGAAACGCCCTTAGCCTCGATGTCATTGAGTCTGAAAAAACGACGTGCCTGAATGATCGTGTTGAAATCATCAACCAGTATTTGAAGGTCAGCGGGGGCGAGCGGTGACACCTTGGGTACCGCTCCATCGGGATTCTTTCCCGCGGACTGCATTTTTTTACGAGCCACCGTTAACGCGTTCGAGTAAATCCGGCCATAACGATCCACGATCGAACGTCCGCCATTCGACAATTCTGCCAGGCACCTTTGCCGCAGGTCATCGAGCGGCTTGGTGATTTCTGCTGATGTATGCAGTTCGTGGCATAACAGCGGACCGTTCATTATGTCGTCAGGAATCAATGTCGTTCGCGTGTCCCAGGGCGTCAGAGCGACCAGCAAATAGCCGCTGACAAACAGTGCTAAAAATGCACCCATTCGGCCTCCCAGAGCGATAATTCCGCTGGCTGTGCCACGTTGTGAAAACGGAACCCACTTGCTGACCATGCCGGATGCGGTCGGATATGCTCCCGCCTGTCCGAAGCCGAAACCAAGCCGCAATACCAGCAGTGCGGCAAATGAGGACACGGCACCGGAAAGGCCGGTGAACACCGACCACGTCAGAACATACAGTGTGAGCATCAGCCGCGAACCGAATCGATCTGACAGCCATCCCGATGGCACCTGTCCCAAAGCATAAGTCCAGAAGAATGCGCTGAGCATCCAGCCAGTCTGGGTATTTGTCAGGCGCAGATCTTCCTGGATATACATTTCGACGAACGAAATGCAGAAGCGATCCAGGTAGAGCAACACCGCCATCACCGATGCGGACGCTACGACGACGTGACGAATACGGGTTGGATGCTCATTCGATGTCATACGGGTTGCCAGACTGTGTTCGTGTCGAGTGGATATATCGGCCGGCGGACATTGTGGTAGTCCAGCGAATCAAAGTCCGGGCGATGAATACCCGGTGTGTCGGCGTCAAAGATTGCCGACGCCATAGGGCCAAAGTCGGCACGAAAGTGAACGGCACTCTTCAAGACAATCAGCTTTCGATCAGAAGGTTCTATGTCCGCCACGCGGAGTATCTGGGCATCGAGACACTGTCGGCGCACGGACGTCACGACGACTTCCACTCCACCGACGACCAGCGTCGCCGTCGGGCCGAGGTGATCTTCGATGCCCTGCATCATTGGTCCACGGTAAACGAAGCGCCCATCGCATAATGCTCGAACATAAGCATCGGCTTCAATGGGATCACCATGCCGATCGTCTGTTTTTCCGCCCAGCCGCACGTGAATCGAAGAGCCAATACCGGCCGCATGCGCCTGGGCAGCTGTCTCAGGATCAAACAGCACACCAACTACGGCTCTCTCAATACCGGAATCAATTAGTGCGGCCAAAGCAACGGTGCCATCACATGGGGCTCCGCCTCCTGGATTGTCGGAACCATCAGCATAAAGGACCGGCCCGTTCGCCTCATGATCCCGTACGTACTGAATTACGTCTTGAATCGTTGTGAGCCTGGGCCGCAGGTCGTCTCGCAGATCCCAAAGCATTTGCGCCAGCCGGTTTGCCTGGTCTGCCGCGAGTTCACGATCATTGTCCGAAGTCACGAGTATCGAAACACCCGCATCCGGAATGTCGGCAAATGGAAATCCCATCGAAACGGTTGCGGTCAGAATTCCCGGCTGCTGTTCGAGTTTATTGACGCGCCGGATCAACGACTGCATGGGTTCCCTCAGGGTGCATTGCATTGGCGGAAGGGTGATCAGCGGCAATTGACGGTATTCCTGAACCGGATTGACTTCACCTCGTACAATTCTCGCCATCAGATGTGCGGCCTCGATGCCGCGTTCATGCATATCGACGTGTGGGTATGTGTCATAACCGATGATCACGTTCGACAGCTGCACCATTCGCAGAGAAATGTTGGAGTGAAGATCCAGTGTCACAACAACTGGAACCTCGTCGCCCACCACATCTCGCGTCGCTGCTATAATGGCTCCCTCTGCATCGTCGTGCTGATCGCTGACCATCGCGCCGTGCAGGTCGAGCAGTACCCCGTCCACGGGCTGTATTGTCCGCATCCGATCCAGGAAACGATTCAGCAATTCATTGAAACTGCGCTGTTCGACGACGCCCGCCGGCTGTGCTCGAGTGCACAGCAGTGGAATCAGTTCAAAGGGTTCCGCTTCGGCGCCGGCGATGTATCCACCGTGGATAGTGGCGGTGCCGCGAAACCGCTCGAAAATCACGCTTCCTCCGTCCAGATTCGCTCCGCAATTGCTGTCGCGGACAAAGTCGTTGATTGTCGTCGGAGTCGACGCGAACGTGTTGGTTTCGTGCTGGATTCCACCGCTGGCAATTCTCATGGTTTTCACTCTGCAGGAACCGTCCGGACAATCGGACTCTGGACGAGTGGATCATTGCCAGACACGGCGGAGGAACTCAATCGTGTTGCGCCACATAATGCCACTTATGTCGTCGTCGCTGTAACCGCGTTCGCGCAACAGGTCCGGCAGCATCCGAAGATCGGCGATTGAATTCAGATCGATCGGTGTTTGTTCGGTACCGTACCCTCCGTCAAGATCTGTCCCGATCGCGACGTGCTTGGCGTCACCGGCCAGCTGACAGACATGATCGATGTGATCACAGATGCGTTCGATTCGCAGCTGAAAGTTCTCCGGTTGATTCTTCAGATGTGCCCAGTTGGGAATCATCATGATTGCGTCGAACGCCATAC
Organism: Planctomycetota bacterium; assembly: GCA_963581585.1. GTDB lineage: Bacteria > Planctomycetota > Planctomycetia > Planctomycetales > Planctomycetaceae > S139-18. Next base: position 29,747 of record CAUZPL010000052.1, on the reverse strand, counting down.
CGAGAAGGCCACCGCGTTCGACAACTGCTCTTATTTGATCGTCAGCAAACTGTCGATTCCACGGTGCCAGTTTGCGGCAGTTTTGATGACTGGCCCACAGCGGACCGTCATAGTAATCGAGTGTGTCCCAGAAGCACTGGTCGCACAGGTGGGTTACGTCCAGAATGATGCCCAACTGCTGCATTTCCCGGAGCAGAGTTTTTCCGTCCGTCAGCAACGGGCCGCTGTCGTCCGTTCCATGGGCATAACGACCTGGGCCGTAGTGTGACAGACCAAGTGCCCGCAGCCCCTGGTCGTAACTGCGCTCCAGGCAATCGGGTGTGACAATCGAGTCCGCTCCTTCCAGACTCAGAATGAAACCGATCGGATTCTGTGTTTGAGGTGGATGCGAAGTCGTCCAGGTGGTGCTGTCCTCGACAATCGGGGTGTTGAGCCACAGGTCGAGATGCTGATCCAGTTCCTGACGATTGCGAATGGGTCGGAGTTCTCCCGACTGTTCCATTATCCGGTACCAGGCCAGTTGTCCCTGAGTGTGTGCCCACGCCTGTTCCGGTGAACTCCACCCAGGCAGGTGATGAAAGTAAGAAGAGTATCGACCAAACAGCGTTGCCACACAGAGACCGACGCGACCGCGATGCATTTCCGGGAGACAGACAGTGTTATTTCCGCGGTCAACTTTGTCCTTCGAGTTGGAAGCGATGAAGTGAATCTGCTCCCAACGCCGAATTTTCTCAAGTGACCACCGAAGATCGCGATTGTACAATAGAGCATTCATCGACAGATCGAGGTGCATGTCGACGATTAACGGCGTGTCGGCCATACGTGCTGTCTTGGCATGTTTGTATTCATGGAAGCGAAGCAGGCAAGTCATCGACTTCAAGTTCAGTAGACGGTTGCTGAGCGTCAACCGGAGCTGAGAACGTGTCGAGGGCTGGTTCGTCAGCCGTCAAATCGAATTGACTTTGCGCGTGTAGGGCTTGAGCATATTAGTCCGGAGAACGTGGACAGGCAAAACATCGGTTTCCGTGAATTCCGGCTGGCGTTCGTAACTCGATTTTGGATTCTCAACTGTTCAGGTGGTGAATTGGCTGGTGTATCCTGACCACCGTCCAGTCAAAGAGCCGATTGCGGGCCCGTTCGTTGCATTAAGTCCAACGCTAACTGTGGGTTACAGACATGTTTCACCGACGCGGTTGGTTGACACGGGTCGCGGAAGTCTAGACGCTATGCCATGACTTTTGCTCCCCGAGGCAAAGTTTTCAGCGCTGATACCTGAAGAGGCGTTAAACTGCGTCAGGTGTCACATGGGCGCGACCGAGGATATAATAGTGGTAAGACCAATCCATCTGACGTTGATTGTGCTTGCCGGGATCACCCTGTTCAACGGGGTGAGCTGGGCAGAAAATGCGTTGGTGGGCGTCGATGTCGACCCTCCCTCCGTATCGCTGAGGGGACCGGTTGCTCGCCATACTCTGTTGGTGACGGGGAAATCGGAGTCAGGCCGTTTGTTGGATCTGGGTGCCCAGGCAGTTTTTCGCAGCACCAAGCCTGACATTGTATCAGTCGACGAACAGGGAGTGGTCCGCCCGGTCGCTGATGGTCACGGAACGGTTGTGGTCGAAGTCGCCGGCCTGGTATTGTCCGTACCCGTCGATGTGGAGGATTCGCACTCGCCGCACCAGTTCAGTTTTGTCAATGACGTGATGCCGCTGCTGGATAAAACTGGCTGTAACGGCGCCGGATGCCATGGTAAAGCAGAAGGACAGGCTGGATTCAAACTCTCTGTTTTCAATTCCGATCCGGAGGCTGATTACGAAACGATCGCCAGGGACGGGCGTAGCCGACGCGTCTTTCCTGCGGCCCCGGAACTGAGTTTGTTGCTCATGAAGGCTTCCGGGACTAAGCCGCACGGCGGGGGCGTCCGGATTGTGCCGGCTTCCCCGGAATACAACACACTGAGGGACTGGATTGCGGCCGGCGTGCCTTACGGCAGCGATGACCAGGTTCGGGTTTTACGGATCACCGTCACCCCAGGAACGCGAATTCTTTTCACGCAGGGCCGTCAGCAACTTCGCGTCATGGCCTTTTTCAGCGATGGCCGTACCCGGGACGTCACCAGACTGGCTCAGTACGAATCAAACGATGTCAGTTTGGCGTCGGTGTCGACGACTGGCCTGGTCACGACCAAAGACCGGCCTGGGCAGGTGGCGTTGCGGGCTGGATTCATGAATCACTTCGACATGTTCCAGGCCCTGATCCCTCGTGCGGACGAGATTGCCGCATGGCCGGATCTAGAAGAGCACAATTTTATCGACGGCCATGTGTACGACAGGTTGCAGGCATTGAATGTCCTGCCATCTGGTCCAGCAGACGATGCCGAGTATCTCCGGCGGGTTTACCTGGATGTAATCGGAACGTTGCCAACCAGCGACGAGATTCGGAGTTTTCTGAATGACTCCAGTGGAGATCGCCGGATTCGCATCGTCAATGAGTTGTTGCAGCGTCCTGAATATGCCGACTATTGGGCGCTCAAATGGTCGGACCTGCTGAGAGTGGAACGTGAGCCGCTGGGTCACAAAGGAGCGTACGCGTACTACAAATGGATCCGGGACAGCTTTGCGGACAACAAGCCTTACGACCAGATCGTGCGAGAACTCATCACCGTGGAAGGAGCGCTGACCGACGTGCCGCAAGCGCACTTTTATCGAGTGGAAAGCGACCCGGGAAAAATCGCCAGCCGCGTGTCGCAGACATTTCTTGGTTTGCGCATTGCCTGTGCCCAGTGCCATCATCACCCCACCGACATCTGGACCCAAACTGATTATTGGGGAATGCAGGCGTTTTTTACTCAACTGAAAACCAGGCAGACTCCGCGTGGTGAAGTGTTGTGTATCGAAGGAAACCCCGAGACGAAACATCCTCGCAGCGGTGAACTGGTCCATCCGCACCCTCTCGGAACAGAGATGCCGGTATCGGCGCCGAACGGAGACCGCCGAAAGGTGCTGGCCCGCTGGATGACCGGACCGGACAACTCCTGGTTCGCCAGAAATCTTGCCAACCGAATGTGGGCGCATTTCATGGGGCGTGGGTTGATCGAACCGGTTGATGATCTGCGGGTCACGAATCCGGCATCAAATCCCGAGCTGCTGGATGCCTTGTCACGGCGTGTCGTCGAATCCAAATATGATTTGCATGAGCTGATCCGCACAATCACTCAGTCATGCGTATACCAGCTCGCTGCGGAACCCAACGAGACGAATCGCCTGGACGAACAGAACTACTCGCACGCAAATCTTCGACCACTCGAAGCAGAGGTTCTGCTGGACGCGGTATGTCAGGTTACCGGAGTCGACGAGAGATTTGAAGGCGTTGCACCAGGATCTAGAGCGGTCCAGTTGTGGGACAGCGGTGTGTCGCATTACTTTCTGAAACTGTTCGGTCGCCCCGTGCGAAAATCGGCGTGCGTTTGTGAACGGATATCAGAACCCAACGTTGCACAGGCTCTCCATATCATGAATTCTCCCGCAATTCATGAGAAGCTAAAACATGAAGGCGGGACCGTAGCGAGGCTCGTCGCCGAATTCCCTGAAGATTCCGATCTGGTCCGTGAATTGTATTTGTTGTTTTTCAGCCGGGACCCGATCGACGAAGAACGCGAACACGCCGTTGACTATCTGCGAAGCAATCGAAACCGCAGACACGCAACCGAAGATCTTGCATGGAGTATGTTATGCTCTATAGAATTTATATTCCGACACTGACCCCATAATCTTTATCATCAAGACGCGTTCAGCCCTTTGCTGCCGGGGTGAGATGTGAGGCATATTGTTTTCGGCACGCGGTTGACCAATAGTGGATAATATGAGCAGAGGAAGACGAGTATGACACGCCCATTCTGTGATGGGATCAGACGACGCGACTTTATTCGTGTGGGAGCTGCGGGAGCGTTCGGTTTTGGCGCAACTTTGCCGAGCATGCTCGAGCGGCAGGCCCTGGCAACCGACGTTACCGGCGGCGCTGGCCCCGGCGACGTATCTGTCATCTATATCTTTCTACTTGGTGGGCTCAGTACGATCGACACGTTCGACATGAAGCCCGACGCGCCTGCAGAAATACGTGGTGAGTTTTCGCGGATCCAGACGAATGTTCCGGGAATCGAAATCTGTGAGCATCTGCCGCATACAGCGCAACACGCCGACAAGTTCTCGTTGATCCGTTCGTTCGCACACGGCAACTCCGGCCACGGAGCCGGCGACAAATATATGCTGACCGGTTATCTGAATCAGGACCGTCCCTCGTTCGGATCAGTCACAGCCCATGAGTTCGGCAGCCGAGGCAGCATTCCCCCTTATGTGGTGATGCCGTCTATGCATGCCAGTGCAGGACCATCTTTTCTTGGTTCGGCTGTAGCGCCGTTTCTGATTGATGCGGATCCCAGTTTTCCAGGTTTCTCAGTACCCGACCTGGCGCCTCCGCTGGACATCGATGCCGGTCGCCTTACCGATCGCAGAACGGTACTTGGCACAGTCGATCGATTCCGCAGGTACGTTGATTCACGAGGAGAGGCAGGTGCGTACAACAAATTCCGCGAACGAGCGTTTACGCTGATGACCTCATCAGAAGCAAAGAAAGCCTTCGATATTCAAAGCGAGTCGGACAGTGTGCGACAGGCATACGGAATCAATACCATGGGCCAGTCGTGCCTGTTGGCGCGGCGGCTGGTTCAATCCGGTGTCCGTTACGTGATGATCAATCACAACAACTGGGACACTCACCAAAACAACTTCGGCGATCTGAGGACCAATCTTCTGCCGCATCTGGACAAAGCCCTTGCAGAACTTCTGCGTGATCTGTCGGATCGCAGTATGCTCGAGAAAACCCTGGTCGTTGTTAGCGGTGAATTCGGCCGTACGCCAAAAATCAACGTAAATGCGGGTCGTGACCATTGGGGGAACTGCTTCACACTGACACTGGCTGGCGGAGGAATTCAGGGCGGGCGAGTCGTGGGAACTTCGGACAAATGGGCTGAAAAACCGGATCAGAACCCAATCGGACCCAGGGACTTTGCCGCCACAATGTTTCACCTGCTCGGAGTCGACTCTGAAAAACTTGTGTATACCAGGGACAACCGTCCGATCAAACTTCTTGACGAAGGTCGCAGGATTCACGAATTGCTCTAAACCGGTTCACACGAGTGGTCAGCGATCGTTGTGGGACAGGGACCGTTGTTTTAAAGCCGTCAAAGGGCTGTTCCGTTAACGGTAATGCTTGTTGTGAACGTGATATTTTCTGTGAATGATTCACGATGGAACAGGTCATGCCACGCCTTCACACCCGTTCGTTGGTGTCGATCAGTGCTCTCTTGCTGTCGGTTGCATGGACCTCGATTCTGTGTGCAGTCGAACCGGCAACGTCGTATATCTTTCCCGCCGGCGCGCAGCGGGGAACAACCGTGCAGGTGCGTGTGGGCGGGCTGAACCTGCACAAAGGATGCAACTTCAGGATGACCGGGACGGGAATCCTGGCCTCGGACCGAGTCGAAGCAATTGAAACCATACGGTTTCCCAGACAGTTCGCACCTCAGAAATATTTTCCGCAGGAAAACGCATTTCCTCGCGAGTACACCGGTACGATTCAGGTGGCGGCAGATTCTCTGCTTGGGATGCGGTATTGGCACGTGTGGACATCTCAGGGAGGCACTCCGCCGCGACGGTTTGTTATTGGCGACCTGCCCGAGGTCATGGAAACTGAAATCGACGGAGACGCAATTCCGCAGGTCGTGCAACTGCCTGTCACGACGAATGGTCGGATTTATCCGCGGGAGGATGTTGATATCTGGTCCTTCGAAGCCAGGGCAGGGGAGCAGATTACCTGTGAAGTCCACGCCGCCCGTCTGGGAAGCCCGCTGGATTCTTTTCTTGAGGTCCGTGACGGGACCGGTCGTCGCATTGCTGAAAATACCGATCATTTCAGCTCTGACTCCTTCCTGCGTTTTACTGCATCCCACGACGACATCTACCAGATCCATATCCGCGACATCCGTCTCGGTGGACTCCAGAGTTCGGTCTATCGGCTCACAATCACCGATGGCCCTTACATCGACACAACCTTTCCGCTGGGAGGCCGCCGTGGTGAGCCGGTTGCGTTGGAGCTGTCAGGCCAAGGGGTCCCCACAGAACCGGTTGAAGTGATTCTGCCGGTGGACGGACCAGTGGACTACATGCACGAACTCGTCTGTGCGGGAACGCAACAAATGATTCATTTGGATCTCAGTGATTTCACGGAAGTATTGGAAACAGAACCCAACAATGATCCGTCTGAGGCCTTTTCATTGCAGACACCCATCGTCGTCAACGGCCGTATCGCTGAGCCAGGAGATGAGGATTGCTGGCAGCTAAAGGCGAAGAAAGGGGAGTCGGTTGAGTTTGAGTTCCGGGCCCGCCTGCCAGGTGCGCTTCTGAACCCGCTACTGGTAATCTCGGACAACAAAGGAAAGATTCTGCACCAGACGGAAGACCACAGCCAGTTCAGCTTTCCGGAAGATGGAACGTATTGTTTGAAGATCAAAGAACGGTTCGAGCCACGTGGCGGACCACGGTTCGTTTACCGAATGCAGATTGGTCCGCCACCCCAACCGGACTATCGGCTGAATCCTGGCGCACAGGCACTGACACTGGTCCGTGGGGCGTCCGTTGAACTGGCTGTTAACACTACGCGGCTGGGAGGTTTCAATGGTGAAATCAAACTGGCAGTGGAAGGCCTGCCTCCTGAAGTCACGGTCACAGACACCGCAATTCCTGCTGGCAAGAATACCGTCAATGTCAAACTGACGGCCGGAGAAAAGACGCTCGTGGCAGTCAGTCAAATCAGAATTCATGGTACGGCGGAGATTGACGGCCAGCCAGTGATACGGACCGCCAGTTATCAGCTTGATCCAGGTGAGCCGCTGGTGGATACACTGCTGCTCGCCACTGCGCTGCCAGCTCCATTCCAATTTAAAGGCGATTACGAACTCCCGTTTGTCCTTCGCGGCACAACGCATTATCGGCGGTTCCATCTGGATCGAGGTGGATTTACCGGCCGGATTTATGCGATGCCGGCCGACGCGCAGATCCGGTACCAATGGGGAACTACAGGGACCAGGATCAACATTCCGGCTGATGTGACTGAATTTGACTATCCGTTACAGGTGTCGACATGGTCAAAAGTTGGCCTCACCGGCCGCACCGTCATTATGCTGGTTGGTGAAATCGAGGATTTCGATGGAACCAGGCATACGGTGGCGTGGTCGTCAGTGGCAGCGAAAGATCAGGTCATGATTCAACCCAGCGCGGGTCCGCTGGCGGTCGAGGTCCTGAATACCTCGGTAATGGCCTCACCAGATAAACCGGTGCGGGTCCCGGTACGGATCCGCCGCGATACTGAACTTCCGTTGCCAGTTACTCTGACTTTGGTTAAAGGTGTGCACATACAGGGAATCGAAGCCACTCCTGTCGAGATTCCGGCAAGCGAAGATCAGGGAAGTCTGCAAATTCGGTTTGACGCGGACGCGGGACCATTCAATATGTCACTCGTGGTTCGTGCGACTGCACGGCCGACGGAGACAATGGTTGTACGTGGCCGGCCTCTTCGGAAGAACGATCCAGTGATTGCCGAAGCACGCATCGACGTGGTCGTGCCGCAGTTGTGAAATGAGGGTCAGCTGCCGTTCCCGGTTTCTCACAGGTACCAACGATCGAATACTCCGGGTCAATATTTTTTGGGTGTATCAGACAGAACCAACGAAAAGATCCGGTTGTCGCGCCGAAAACATGGATTCACTGGCAGTCGTGACGACCGGTTCCGATGACTCACCGTGTGTGATCGATACGGATTGCCCGTGGACTGATCCGAATGAGCAGGTGCAGCGAGAAGGCAATGTTAAATTTCGGCGGAAGGATATACGCGTTTCGAGGGACACAAGTCTGCCGCAGTTCTTTATTAAGCCAGGCAGCAATGTGGAACCTCACACACGCGGACTCTACGGGTTGCTGCGCTGAATGTCCTCAGCCGGTGGTTTCTGTCTCTTCGATCATTCAATGTCGTGATGTTTCTTGAACAGCGTGTTTAACTGTTCTCTGCGTATCACATTCTGAGCCTCCTGGCTCTCGGTGAAATGCAGGCTGCGATATTTCTGATCGATCGCCTGGTTAGCCATCGCTTGGGAATCGTTGTTACGGCGCAGCCGACCCTGCAAGCACAGCAGTCTCGGGCCGGTCGCTACGTGCTGACGGCTATTGACGCCAGGGTTGTCAAGCCTGGGTGGCGCTGCTCCATACGCGAAACTGCACTGGACGGACCATCCCAGGCGGACCCGGAATTGATGGTGAGAGCGCCTGACAACAGATCAAAAGATCATTATGGATTGTGTGAGAAAAGGGTGAGGAAAAAAAGAGCCGAAATTCCCGAGTGAATGGCTATCATATGGCCCGTTCTGACAAACTTCGCATCTTGCGTATGATTCTGTCGAGACTGGAATACGGAGGTCCTCTATGCGTGCCGTCGAACTGCGGGACCGCGACTTGACCTTCCGGTCTGATTACACCGAACCGGTCCCGGCTGCCGGTGAGGTCAATGTGCGGGTGCTTAAGGCGGGCATCTGTGAGACTGATCTGCAACTTGTGAAGGGATACATGGGTTTTCACGGTATCCTCGGCCACGAATTTGTTGGCATCCCCCAGGCAGGACGATTCGAGGGCTGCCGAGTGGTTGGGGAAATCAATTGTCCGTGTCGTGAATGTTCGATTTGCAGGGTCGGTCGACCTCGACATTGCCCTCATCGTTCCGTTGTTGGCATTCTTGACCGAAACGGGGCTTTCGCAGATCTGATGGCGATCCCGCAAGATTGTCTGCACATGGTTCCGGACCACGTTCCGGATCAGTTTGCAGTGTTCGTGGAACCCGTTGCGGCCGCCTGTCGCATTTTGGAGCAGCGACTCGTGGAGTTGGGTGATTCCGTACTAATTCTCGGAGCCGGGCGGCTTGGTAATCTCAGTGCCCAGGTGCTGAACCCGTTGTGTCACGAGATGTTAGTCGTCGGAAAGCACGCATGGAAGCTTTCGCGAATCGCAGACTGTGGTATCGAGTCGGAGGATCTGGCAACGTTTCAGCCACAGCCGAAATGGGACGTGGTGATTGATTGTACCGGGTCCGCCAGTGGTATTGAAACCGCTCTGCAGTGTGTGCGTGCCTGTGGAATGATTGTGCTTAAGACGACGATTGCATCTGAACAGTCGCTGCACATGTCACGAGTCGTGATTGACGAAACACGTATCGTTGGTTCTCGTTGCGGACCATTCGAACCAGCTTTGGCTCTGATCGCCGAGGAACGACTGCAGCTGGCTCCTCTGATTTCTGCAACTTATGATATCGATGCTGCACTGGAGGCCTTTCAGATGTCGGCGCGCAGCAATGTGCTTAAGGTTCAATTGAACATTGGAACAGCCGACTGATGCCCGCACCAAAACCAGATTCGTTCGAGAAACAGAGACGTAAAACGCCTGGGGGAAACTGGCAGTAAATGGGAAACGTCATCCGCTTCCGGTGCAATGGGTCAATTGCTACCGCATTTGTCATTTGTCTTCTGGTTCAGATTGCCTCATCTGAATGCGGGCAACTATACGCTCAGAATCAGCCGTTGTCGGACATTGACTTGCGTGACCAGGTAAAACGGGCGATCAGGGACGGTGCAAGTTACCTGCGCCGGAGTCAGCGCACAAATGGTTCCTGGACGGCATCGATTGATCACTATGCGAACAACACTGTTGGACTCACGGCACTTGCCGTACTCGCTCAACTCAACTGCGATGTTTCCGTCAATTCGCCTCAGCTTCAGAGTGCATTGAGATATCTTCGCGGTGCCAGACTCATGGATATTCCCCCGAATACAGCTACTTACGAAGTGTCGATTCTGTTGATGGCTTTGTGTGCGGCGCGCGAGTATGACACGGACCGTCATCAAATTCACATTCTGGCCAGAATTCTGCAGGATGCGCAGGTCACCGACGGCGCAATGGAAGGACTGTGGGGTTATGACGTGGGGCGCTATACCGGACAGGATGCGCATTGTGATCGTAGCAACGGGCAGTTCGCTGTACTGGCTCTGCGGGACGCTGCAAATGCCGGTGTGGAAATTGACATGCTGGTCTGGGAACGAGTACGACACCACTGGGAAACGAAGCAGAATCAGGACGGTGGATGGTCCTACCATGCGCCAGGAGCTTCACGCGGCAATTATACTACGTCGCGAGGAAGCATGACGGTTGCCGGACTTTCGACCTTAGCCATAGCGGATCGAATGATTCCTGACGATTCCGACACAGACGCGGAAGGAAGAGTCGATTGTTGCAGGACTCATCCACCACCGGCTGCTCTGACGAAAGGGCACAACTGGCTGTCAGTGCGAGGGCGGTTTTCGACGCGTACCAACCCTGGCGTCGGGCAGAACTACTTCTTCTACTACCTGTATGGGCTCGAACGTGCGGGGCGGCTGACAGGGGTCCGGTTCTTCGGCCCCCACGACTGGTATCGGTCCGGATCACGTTTCCTCGTTGATGAACAGCATGCTGATGGCAGGTGGTCGATCTCCAGTTGTCCGGAGTCGGTGCTGGCGACATCCTACGCGCTGCTGTTTTTGTCCAAGGGTCTGTCACGGATTGTCATCAACAAGCTGGACTACACTTCCGACGCACAGAACTCAGATCCGGACGGAGAGTGGAATCGGCATTACCTGGATATTCCGAATCTGATTGATCGTATAGATTCAACAGTGGATCAGGGCTGGCCGCCGCGACTCAATCACCAGGTTCTTACACTCAGCAAACTGCAGGAGGCGTCGGCTGTATCAGACATGAATCAGGCGCCTGTGCTTTATATCTCCGGGCACAATGCTCCCGTCATGAGCGATCAGCAGGTGGCGTGGCTGCGGGAATACATCGATGCGGGGGGATTCATCTATGGACAGGCCAATTGCGAACACGGCACGTTTGATGCGGGATTTCGAAATTTGGTCACACGAATGTTTCCGGATGAAGACGCGTCGCTGGAACAACTGCAGGCAGACCACCCGATCTATCGCAGTCAGTACCTGCTGAAATCGGACAATCTGGAACTTTACGGGGTCGATTTCGGCTGTCGCACATCCGTGGTTTATTCTCCGGAAGATCACGGTTGTTACTGGCACAAATGGATGCGGCATCCTCCAGCAGATCGCTCTCTGAACCTGACACAGCGCATTATTCGGAGCATGCGTGTGGGAGTGAATGTGATCGCTTATGCCACCGGTAAGGAACCCGCGGAGAAACTGAATAATGTCAGGCCGGAGGGCGAAAAACTGGAGAACCAGATTGCTCGTGGACTCCTGGAGATCGGTCAGCTGCGCCACAATGGAGGCTGGGATACTGCTGCACGGGCCGTCAGAAACGTGTTGGAAGGACTCAAAACGAAAACCGGTATGGCGGTGTCGCTTAAAGATCGTCCGATTCCACTGACACTGGAGGCGCTGTCGCAGTTTCCCATGGCCTGGATGCATGGCCGATTCGGTTTCCACCTGCAGCCTGAGGAAAGAAAGGCGTTGCGCGACTACCTGAGTCGCGGCCCGTTGTTGATCGCCGACGCATGCTGTGGATCAAAGCAGTTTGACGAAAGCTTCCGTGATCTGATGCGGCAGATGTATCCCGATCACCCTCTCGAGCCCATTCCGGCGGACCATCCTATGTTTAGCGAGGTCACATTATTTGACGTGTCAAAAGTACGTCGCCGGCAGCTGGAGACACAGTCGACAACGGCCTCGATACAATCGAGGGTCGGCACAGGTCCTCCGCGTTTTGAGGGCATTCAGATTAACGGACAGTATCTGGTCATTTACAGTCAATACGATTTGAGTTGTGCCCTGGAGAATCAGGCATCGCTGGCCTGTAACGGATACCTGGAGGAAGACGCGATGAAACTGGCGATCAATCTGGTCCTGTATGCCCTGGACCAGGAGGTCGTACTGGAGCCGCTGTCTGTCGGCGCGGAAGAAGTCCGCAGATGAAAACGCAGGTTACCAGGCTGCCGCCGCCCTGTCCCACGCTCTTAATGTTCAACTCTGGTCTCGTCGGCTGGCTCGGGGCTCACTCTTCTACGTAGGGTTCGTGGTAGCAGGAGTGACGGCAGGCTTCTGGGATGACTACTGGGGGTTTGTATTCCTGGTAATGCTCACTGGCGTCGTAAGCGCCTGGTGTTCCATGTGGAAGCACAACCGCTGCCCTGCCTGCGACCACCACTTTCAAAAGAGACCGCCGAACCGGCCCCGGAAGCGATGTTCCAGCTGTGGATCCTAACTGATCCAACTGAGTGCGGCCTGCGACGCCTGGAGCAGATGACGACTCAGAACTCAAACGATCACCAACTGCTCTTGAGGCCGAGTGAACCGACTCTTGAATTCGACAGCGAAGGATCTGGATTTGTCCCGGAGGTCACATGCTGGTGGAGGGCGTTGGCTCCGGAAACTCAGCGGCTCCCCTGCTAGGTCCACTCACAGACAAAGAGCTGCATCTTGACGACGTCATCAATGAACAGGACCCCATCTCGGTTCAGAACCAGCAGGAGGGAATGGTCAACGGATCCCTCTCTGCTCGCGCAGCAAAACAGAATTCCGGGCGTCAGGCTACGTCACAAATCTCTGAGCTGCAGCTGGTGACAAAGACCGCGTTTCGCGCCAGGTATTGGTTGACCTGGGCCATTCTGTCAGCCTCAGCAACGCAAAAAGCCGAACCTCGGACAGGCTCGGCTTGCGCGTCATTTTGAGTTCTTTGAGTGAATCAGAATGTATCCAGTATGAAATGGTGACCGCGGTAATAAGGCTTTTCCGTCGGATAGAAGTTGTACCAGCTCTTGTTGAAAACCGGGATCCGCATTTTCGGTGAGTAGCGATAGTACAGATGGTCATACTGCACCGGCCGTTGGAACGAATGTGGATAGTACACATACGGATAATGGTAGAATCTCTGCCAGTCGGCCGGCTGGCCGGGAGCCGCCTCAACAGCATTGCCGAATCCTGCGGACGCAGCCGCAGTGATGACGGCGAAAAGAATCAGTCGCTTCAGCATCATGTTCTCCGTATCTCGTCCGTTTGCCAGGCAAAATGAAAAGGGGACTTCTCGGCCTGCGAACCAAGGACAACCGTAGTTGTCTTAGTCGCCCCCGGAAGAAAGCCTCCGGTTCGCAGAGCCGAGTTCGTCTCGTCTCCCCGTCCGCCGCAGCAGACAATGACATCCGGACCGACCGGCATGAGATGCCGGTATGTGGAGTCGGATGCGTCCCTTCTCTCGCCCTAATTTATCGGCAGCCGCCGGCCCTGCGATCAGTACTTTCCAAAGAATCGTTACAGAAGGTCCAATCGGCAGATGTACTCCCCGATGTCGAAATCGCTGGTTCGATCCTGCTGAAATCAGGCGTTAAATGTTCAGTTGTTCTACAATGTGCCGGCCGATATTCAGCGATGCGGTGGCTGCCGGCGAAGGGGCATTGCAGACATTCAGAACCCGATCATTGCGGAGGATCAGGAAGTCATCCACCAGGTCTCCGGTGGGAGTCAGTGCCTGGGCCCGGACTCCTGCCGGAGCCCTGACCAGATGCTCGACTCGAATGTCAGGAACCAGCTGTTGCAGTGCTCGGACGAACGCAGCAGTGGACAACGATCGCCAAACTTCGCCCAGGCCTGTTTTCCAGTACTTCATGGCCAGCCGCAGAAATCCAGGATATGTCAGCGATTCGGCGAGATCGCGGAGATTGATCGTGCCCCAGCTGTATCCTTCGCGGGCCAGAGCCAGCACGGCATTCGGACCGCATTCGACACCTCCTCCGACCATGCGCGTGAAATGGACGCCCAGAAAGGGAAACCGTGGATCCGGAACCGGATAAATCAAAGTCCGGCACAAATGCGCCGCTTCTTCCTTCAGAGTGAAGAATTCACCGCGAAACGGCACAATTTTCTCTTTCATTCGCTGTCCCGACATTCTGGCAACACGGTCGCTGTGAAGTCCACTGCAATTGACCGTTTGCGCTGCCTGAATCGTGTTGTCTCCACAGATCACTTCGACGCAATTTGTGGACTGACGGACTGCCGTCACACGCGTCGACACGCGAATATCAACGCCGCGTTCGGTCACGAGTCTGGCCAGCGTGGTACACATGCCGGGATAGTCCACGATACCTGCTGTGGGAACATGTATGGCCTTGATTCCCGCGGTGTGTGGTTCCAGCTCAGCCAGACGTTCCGTACCGATGAGTTCGCAGGGCACACCGTTTTGCTGCCCTCTTTCATAGATTCGTTCAAGTGCTGGAAGCTGACGGTCTGCGATGGCCACGATGACCTTGCCGGTCTTTTCCCAGGCAACACCGTGCTCACTGCAGAACATTTCCAGATCCTTTTTCCCCTCCCGGCAGTTACGAGCGCGCAGCGACCCTGGCTTGTAGTAGATTCCGGAGTGAATCACGCCCGAATTTCGACCTGTCTGATGACTGGCCAGCCGGTCTTCTTTTTCCAGCAGGATGACCCGCGTCTTTGGGACCTGTTCGGTCAGTTGCCAGGCGGTGGCCAGTCCAATAATTCCGCCGCCGATCACAACAACATCAGTTTCAGACATCCTGGTTTTGTTCCTGACAGGCCAGTTCGTTAAATACGGAGATGCCCCAGCATTTGCTCTGCGGACATCGCGTAGCTGATATAGAAAGGTCCGAATTCGGCATACTGAGCCGAAGCTCGATCAAACCGCATGGTGTAGACGATCTCCTTGATGTATTTCGGTGCACGTGCCCACAGCGTCACGCCCCACTCCCAGTTGTCGAATCCGGCAGACGCAGTGATCAGCTGCGTGACCCGACCGGAAAATTTAATTCCCGATGTTGCGTGCTCCGCCATCATGGAGCTGCGAGCGCTGAATGGCTCCATAAACCAGTTGGCGTCCGGGATTCGTGACTTGCTCATTGGATAAAATGCAATGACAGGAAATGGTGGGATTTCTGGATACAGCCGTTGCCTGTTCATGGCCGGCAGTCGCTGTTCGTAGGCACTCAGCCGGGCTTGCCAGGCTGGATCATCCGGTCCGGCTCCCTCTCGTTTCAGACGATCCGCATACTGTTCCACGGACGGCACATATTCGGAGATTTCGGTAATGGACACGAATGAGTACGTTGCTTCCAGTGCTGCACCAACTGCGGTGCTCCGAAGCATTTGAGCGATCGCGTCAATCTTCAGTGGATCGGGATCCATGAGAATCAGTGCGAAATCGGCTTCGTGTCCTGAAACCACGGACACCTGCAGACGGATTGGTGCGTGATCAGCTTCAGGATCCAGAATCCGAATCATTTCCGTTCGACTCTGGACACGATCTGCTGCGGCCACGCGTTGCAGAGCAGCCTGATTGATTCGATAGTAGAGATGCAGACAATGCCAGCCTTCCGACATTCGGGTGGTCGGATCCGGTAGATTGGAACCAGGTGCAGGACGATTCACGGAATTACCTCATGAGGAATTTGGTCGCAATGTGGCTATTCAGCAGCCAGGCGAGCGATATCGTAATGAACGCCGGGCAAACATGCCTGGCTTCCAGGAAGACTTACTCCCGGATCACGTTGATGGGCGTAAGAGAACACCTGCCATCAAGCTGATTGTGCATTTTTCAACTGGATTGCCGCATCTCGGACGTCTATTCGACGTGACAAAGCGATCCCCGACAGAAACGGCAGATGCGGACCCGTGTCAGCGATTTCCGCTAATTCCACAGCTTCGTGCAGCACGCGAATAGGATTGATTTCATTCCGCAGATTTTCCAGTGGGACAAACAACCTCCGGATGTCTTCCGCTTTGTCGTGGTCCTTGTTTGTGATTGCTTTCAACATCGCCTGGGACAGCGCCGGGTTAACACAAACACAGCCCGATGTGTAGCCCACACAACGAAACTTCGTCAGATGAATGAGTGCCGGTTGTTCACCGATTCCGCTGCAGATTCGTTCCGGATCGACACGGTCCACAAGTTCTTCGAGGTACGAATCGACGGCGGTGTCATCTCTGACGATCGCATACTTGATGAACGACACTAATCCTTCGTCCATCAGTTCTGCGGCTCCCTGAGGTGTCAGCAGGCCCTCTTCCTTAATGTAAAGGACTGCCGGTCGCTGGATGCGTTCCACAAACCGGCGAAACCCTTTCTGGAAACCGGCTTCTGTGGCCACATTGTTCTGCGGCAAAACCATAACTGTTGGGAACTGCATCTCCTTGAGGATTTCGGCCTGGTCCATGATTGTGCCACAAGCGGGACCGGCGGAAGGAATGATCACCGTGTCATCAGCTGCGGTCGACTGCAGCATTTCCAGCAAATCGGCGTATTCGCTGAGACGGAGATGATAGAAATTGGCGTTGCCGCCGTAGAGCAGCATCGAAACTCCGCCAGCTTCCAAATACTGAATCATTCGAGCGTTTTGTTGCGGGCAGATTGCCAGGTTCGAGTTTCGGGCCAGGGGGGGGACAGCCAAAACGGATTGACGAAAATGTGAAGGGCCGATGGGATCTGTCTGCATGATTCAATTCGGAGGCGGATGGTGGAAGTTGCGGTCGTCGAACAAGCGCATATCGTATGTCCCGTGATAGGAACCGGCCATTGATTCGGGAGAAAAATAGAGGCCAGTTTCACAGTTCCGATGGTCTGAATTTTCGATCGCGATATGATACATAGTTGTCCGAAAACAAATCTGGCGAAATAAAACCAGACGGGTACATACTGCTGCCACTATTCCGGAGCCGACCTCACGATTGCTCCTGGGCGTTGTTGTCGGAGCGGGTTGCCTGATCCATCTGTCACCGTCATCAGAGATGACGACCAGTCGTTGATCTCCGGTAAACGACTCAACGAGCTGCGCGAGCTACATCTCGCGCAGCTCGTTGAGTGTTCTTGTTGCTGATGCGCCCAGGAACAGTGTGTCGGTGCCGCAGACCAGTAGCTGGTAACCGAGATCCACATAGGGACGAACCGCATTAGCTGTGACACCAAAGTAGCCCAACGAGATTCCGGCAGACCGGCAAACCGTGGTCACTCGGTTAATTGCCTGCTTCACAGCCGGGTCGTCCACTGCTCCCATTTTTCCAAGGCTGGCGGCGAGATCGTAAGGACCCAGCAATACTGCATCGATTCCTGGCACTGCTACGATAGACTCAATATTTTTCACGCTCAGCGCATGTTCCGCCTGAATGATGACTGTCGTCTGGTCTTTGGCGTTCCTGATGTAGTCCTGAAACGCCATGCCATAGCCATGTGCGCGTGCCAGACCCACGCCTCGTGCCCCTTCGGGCGCGTATCGTGCGGCACTGACCACTGCCTCCGCTGTTTCGGCACTGTTAATCTGGGGAGCAATGATTCCGGTGGCCCCCAGATCAAGTACACGATTGATGTAGACGACATCTGCAACCGGAACTCGTACAAGACACGGAATTCGATCGTCGACCGCCTGCAGGATGCTGAGGATTTCTGAGGTGTTCAGCGGGCCGTGTTCCCCGTCGATAAATAACCAGTCGAAGCCGGCGTCAGCAAGGATTTCAGCAACGGCGGGTGTCGGTAGAGTCACCATGGTTCCGCACAGTCGTTCGCCATTCCTGAGCCGTGACCGAAAGTTGTGCCACATACCAATTCTTCTGCTGTTGAGTTTGAAGCTGCCTGCTGACTGATGGGATCCAGAGGATGCGGCACCGCTAACCCGAAGGCACTACTTGCGCATCAGTAGCCCTGCGAAGCGGCACCACACAGGCTTCCACTTGATTGCGAAGGCCGGCTCTGTTGTGGACTGTATTTCCTGAAGCGCAGTACTTTCGGCAGATGATTGTCGTCCTGGTGTACACAGGCCAGCAGGGGAGGCGACGAGGCATCTATCAATCACACTCGGCGTAACACCGAAATGAACGAACAGCCTGTTGACCCCGACGCCGGGCCCCAGCGCTTTTATCATTGGGCGGAGCCGAAATCGAACCGGCGACGCCATTCCGCTGTAGTTCTTCCATGTGCGTTTGAGTATACAAAAAGCGGGTTGCCAGACAATGGGGTTGTAGTACTCGTTGGCAGAAGTACATTCAATATCGCCAAAGTTCAGAGCCCATGACGGTACGAATGGCGGTGTTTTGAAACCACAGACACGCCTGCTTTTAGCGGGGGGAAAGCGGCATCCGAACCGCCTGACGTGTTTAACTTCAATTCGGGAATCGACTGTCGGAGGTCGATTACATGGAACGCGTCCCAACACAGACTGATCTGTTGCGACTGTGCGACACAGCAATTCGGTTTCACAGGTGCTGTGAAACCGAATTGAAGAACCATTGTGGATGTAAGCAGGACGTTGACGAGTTGGTCAACGAACTGAAAAGAGTTGTGGACACCATTCCAAGGCCGCGAAATTTATGTTTCTATTTTGACTCAGTCAGGCTAGAGCCGGCGGAACCGACAATACCGTGGCAAGGCTGGAGCGACACGGTGTACCCAGTGTTCATTCAATCGATCTTGGCGGCCGGAGAATGTGTTTTGATTTGGGCTCAAGTTGACCTGGACTTGCTCCCACTTCCGCGTGCGGGGATTACTCCTTCCACTGGAGTGCGCTGTTCTTTAAACTCAATCCCTTCCTTGGTTTCAACCAGAATGTAGAAGGACACATTCCCCGAAATCGTCTCCCTGAGCGTTGCATTGAGCCGTGGTGTGGCAACAGCGCGTTGCCCGAATTCTTTGTCGTCGACTTCCCGCACCTCTGATAGCTGACTGTTGAAGTCGTAAAGTCCGTCCTTCTGAGCCAGCACATCGATCACGGCATCATTCACAGCCAGCTCGTCCGTTGTTATTTTAATGACGACACGGTCGACCTTTGGCGAATCAGATTCGGACGTATCGAATGACTCACCTTTCAGGTCTCCTGACTGCGACTTCATACCCCTGTCGGAACTCACGGCGGCGCTCTTCAGTCTGTGAGCATCATGCGCCTGTCTCTTTCGTGTCTGCGTTGCGCCGTCGGCCTGTTTTGCTGTAGGTGCGAATACGGTGGTGTTCTTGAGCGTCTCGCGAAGCTGCGTTCTCCACGTTTTACAATTCGCTTTGATCCAGTCATCAAGGCCGTCCTTGTGCTTTGCACCAGCCAGCACAGGAATCTGCACAGATTTCGCTACTCCGTAAAGCAGCGCCGCCACTACCTCTGCGTGCTTCGCTCCTGCTTTGTCGTTGTCCGCTACAATCACGACTTCCTGGTCGCGAAAATACTCATCGAAGGACACGCGATAGTCAGCACTAGAATCAAAGCACGTGGCGATGAGTTTATGCGCGCGAAGAAAGTTGACAGCTTTTTCACCCTCGACTACGAAGATTGGTCTGTTCGGATGAAGCTTGAGGCCGTCCAGCATGTGCCAGAGTCTGTATGGAACAGAAGGCGTGCGGCCTCTGCCGGGGCCCCAGTTTCCCTTCGCATTGGTGTGCGAGAACATAAAGTCCTTTTTCTTCTTACCATCAAAACCCGGCTCCCATCGGTGCTTTTCGTAGACCGTTTTGTTCTTAGCGTCCCTGTACTCGTACGTCTCGACCTTTTTCGAGAGTGGATGACGTTCGCATTTCCCTCGCTGATGTTCGGACGTAAGTCCAACCGTTTCGTAGATGCTGTGGGGCGTACAGCCCGCCTTACACTCAAGCCAGAAACGAGAGCGACCAGCTCGAACGATCAATGATGGATTCCTGTCGTCGTGAACGGGACAGCAGGCGACGAAGTAGTCCTTGTAGTCCGTGATTGTGCCCAAACGCGATCTCAACAAATCAAGATGTTCGATCGCAAAGCCACGGTCGGGATCAACGTGTGATGGTGAACTCATGCCGTTCTCCTCAAGTGAACGGCTGAGCCTGCCTTGTCAGCCGCACTGGAACATCCGGCCGTCCCCAGCCTGGCAACCTGATGACTGCGGCGGTCGGAAGGAGCACTCTCCGTGGGATGGACATATCGGCCAGTCCCACGCCGTTCGATCGTTGGTGCTGGGCGAAGTTCCCGGACTCGGCGGAAGAGTGCTGCGGAGGTGCTCACTGCTTCGCCTCCCCCTCAATGAACTCAAAAAAGTCAACTCCGCGGACGAATACATGCCCACCGCTTCGGATCGTACGCAACCCCCGCCTGCGCATTTGTCGGAAGGCGTGCCGTCCAAGTCCGGATAATCCGGTAAAAGACAGAGAGCGGATAGATTTCATCAACCCGTACGGAGCTGAGGTGATGCGTTTTCCTGGCCGTTGGCATGACTGAATACCCACTGAACAATGTGTGAATTACGTTCAGTGAGAAACACTAGCGGGGCGTTCGCAGGCTACGATATCGGGTATTCACCGACTCCGGTTTAGAGCTCGTTTTCCGGTTTAGGCTCCGGTTTAGCGAGACTTTCTTCGAATGAACTCTGCCAGAAGCTCTTTTCAGCGCTCGGGATTGAAAATCTCGTAGTCAATCAGGTCGTCAGTCCGAACCCGTATCTTGCGCGCTCTCGGCCAGATGTCGGGATGATCCTCTTTGTGAACGCGGCGTTTACCTTGACGAATCCAGTTGCTCAGCGTCTTACCATCCAAGTTCTTGCGACCTGTCTTCAACTGTTTCCGTAGAAACGGCTTTGGCAGCGGCTCTGTGTATTGGACCTCGATGGTATTTTCGATAGCGGCGATGTCGTGCCACAACTTTTTCAGTGCCAGCTCAAACTCTTTCCTTTTTGGTTCTTTGGGATCGAGGCTCCACCACAAGTCCTTGAGAACATGCGGGCGGATATCAAGGGATGGGTCGATCTCGCGCTGGCGTTCTGCGAAGTGCCGTACTGCTTTAGTCCGAGCAGAAAGCTCCTCCTGCTGACTGATGCCGTGTTCAGTCAGTGCGTCGTCCGCCGAGAATCCTTGCGTCAGGAATTGTTCTGATTGTCCTGCAATCAGCGTCATGTCCCGGAGGAGTCTGCGTGGATCCTCAAGCGAAAGGGAGTCGTTGCCCCCGACCATGTTTGACCTTTGCCGGTGGTCACGTTGCAAGTCGTCAAGTATTGCAAAACGCCATAAGAGTAAAATCTGAGAGTCCGAGGAGGAAGAGATGTGAGAACAGTTTTTCAACTTACATTAGCGGCGCGCACGCAGCCTGGTCGGTTTGTTTCAAATTGTTGCGGACCCGCACGGCGTATGAGCACCGACGTGCGGGCCCCTGCGGGCAGAAAGTGAGTTATGGATCCACTGCAGTAGTTACCGAATGATCGTAGAATTCGGCAGCGCCTCCTTGAGTTTGGCGACGCTCGCGTTGGTGATTTGGGTGTCGCTGAGCCAGAGCTCCTGCAGACTAGTCAGTTTCTCAAGATGCACCAGACCCGTATCGGCGATCTGCGTGTTGTCGAGGTAGAGCTGCAGCAGATTGCTCAACCCCTTAAGATGTACCAGTCCCGCGTCGGTGATCCGGGCGTGGCTGAGGTTGAGCTCCTGCAGACTGGTGAGTCCCTCAAGCGACACCAGCCCCGCGTCGGTGATTTGGGTGTCGAAGAGGTCGACCTCAACGATCTGGCCCTGTTCATTGACCTTGATCCTGGCTCCCAGCTCTTCCAGCCGTGCCTTCACGCTGCCGGTATTCACGGTCGGTTCTTTGGCTGCGGGTGTCTGTTGTTCTGTCGTACAACCACTGCAGAACATCACACCCAGTACTGTTAATAAAAGTGTCTTGCTGTGCATGATCATTCTCCGAGGCTGCTTTCACCTTCGCGATTGGGACTGTGTGTCTGCTAATCACGCCCGGACATCCCGGCAGTGACAAGCAGCCGGTGACACTCTCAGAACGCTAATCGGATCAGGCGGTTCTCCTTCAGTTATTTACCTCAATTTTCATTGCTCAAACTGCCATACGCTTAGCGTTATTCTTTATCCTGTTCGGCCAGTCGACCTTCGATCTGCCGTATCCGCTCTGCCAAATCGTCGATTTGTCCCCACGCCTGGCCCAAGCCGCAGCGCGACCATTTCAGTTTCTTGTGCAACCACAGCGAGGTGATGTTCCGCAGCGGCCGTCCGAGCTATCCCGTGGGGCGCACGCTGTTGGTCACAGGTATACTTGACGCCCTGCATGACTCTAGAGCTGCCAACGGAAAACGAATTGAGACTCCGCACTTGGCGAAGCTAAAATACACACCGGCAGAGGATTTTGCGGCGGGATGAGGTGTGCCGCGTGCGTCTGGAATCTGTGAGCTACTTCAAGACTTTCAATTGAAGGTCCTTGAAATGGACGATCATGCCGGGGTCGTGTAGTTGGAACTGGATCATGCCCTTTTTGAGACGCTTGGCTTCAGGCAGGTGCTCGGTGAATTCAGAGGACAATTTGCCGTTGATGAAGAGTTTGAAATTGTTGCGATTGGCGACGATGTGGACGGTGTTCCAATCGCCCTTTCTGATGTCATCCTTGGTCAGGCTATTCTTGATCGGGGTGATGGTTGGCTTGTCGTCCTTGCCGATGACCAGCCGATCACCTCGGAAGCAGCGGTGTTCCCTGCGGCCAGGCGTGTGGAAATCCCATGCACCCATCACATTCTTGCCAATGCCAACATGGCCGATATCGGCGTGGTAACTTTGGAAATGGCGCTTGCGCGTCTTGTCGGGGATGGCGCGAATGCTCACGCCGCTATTGCCCTTGCCGGGAAAACGGTAGGCAAACTTAAGCTCCAGATCGGCGACCTCCTTGTTTGGACTGTATGTGAGATAGCCTCTGCCTTTGTCACCATTGCCGACAATCATTCTGTCCTTCACGGTCCAGGCTGCCGATGTCTTGGCGGGCATAGCCTCCCAACCCTTGAGAGTCTTTCCATCGAAGATAGAGACGAAATCATGATTAGTCGACTTCGGATCTTCAGCTTGTAAATTTAATTCGCCGAGGCTGATACACAATAGGGTGGATGCTAACCATGGTGCAGGAAATCCAAGGGGTGTGGTCTCTTTCATTTGCGAATCGGTGTTAGTCCATACGGGTGAAGAGGAAGCTGCCGTTCATTAAAAAATGGTCGGGACGGCAAGATTTGAACTTGCGACATCGTGCTCCCAAAGCAGGTGCGCTACCAGACTGCGCTACGCCCCGTGGCACCCATAATAAGCACGGTTACGGTTATTCTCAAGAAAAGTGTTTGCACCGGCGGGCGGCGTGCTCCATAAACTGCGCCCTTTATGCCATTTAGCAAACTTGGTTTATCGAAACCCGTCCTCGAGGGGGTCAAGGCGAGGGGGTGGGTGGACCCGAGTCGTAAAACACATTCTGATGTAGTTCACTTTCAGCTTCCTCCCAACTGAATCTTTCCAAAAGATTAATGTCGAATTCATCCCTCGATTTGAAAGCGAATTGCGTTTTTTTTCTGCTCTTGCTCTGCGCAAGTTCAATTTCCAACCCTGCCGTTGGCCAGGACCCCAAGCTTGAATTCAACCGGGACATTCGTCCGATCCTTTCGGATCGATGTTTTCCATGCCACGGACCGGACGACAAAAAACGCGAAAGTGATTTGCGCTTTGATCTCGAGGCAAACGCCAAAAGAGATCTTGGTGGATATAAGGCGATCGTGCCAGGCAAGCCGGGTGACAGTGAACTGGTCCGTCGGATTTTCTCGGATGATCCGGGCTTTCGCATGCCACCTGAGATTTCAGGAAAATTACTTTCGGAAGATGATAAAAATCTGCTGAAAACATGGATCCAGCAGGGGGCAACATTTCAGAAACATTGGTCATTTCAAGAAATCGTTCGGCCTCACAACCCTTCAGTCACAAACACATCCTGGATTCGAAACGACATCGATTACTTTGTTTTGGCGGAATTGGAAAAACGACAAGTCAAACCGTCGCCCGTAGCTGACCGGCAAACATTGATTCGACGGCTCTATCTGGATTTGATTGGGCTTCTGCCTACACCAGCGAAGGTCAACGAATTTGTAAATGACCGGTCGGGTAACGGTTATGAATTTTTGATAGATCGATTGCTGGATTCAAAACACTTCGGCGAACGGATGGGACGACACTGGCTGGACCTTGCCCGATTGGCCGACTCAAATGGTTACGCCAACGATGGTCTGCGTTCGGTTTGGCCTTATCGTGATTGGGTCATCAAGGCAATCAACGACGATATGCCGTTTGATCAATTCACGATCGAACAGCTTGCCGGAGATCTTTTGCCCAATGCGACCGAATCGCAGAAGGTGGCAACCGGATTCCATCGGAATACGCCTCACCAAACTGAAGGCGGCTCGGACCCGGAACAATATCGAGTTGAGCGAACCAAAAACCGAACCGATACGACGGGTGCTGTTTGGCTTGGGTTAACCGTTGGCTGCGCCCAATGTCATTCTCACAAGTTTGATCCGATATCGCACGAGGAATACTACCAGCTCTATGCGTTTTTTAATAACGCCGACGAACCGACTCTAACTTTGTCTCCATCCGCCGAAACCAATTCTAAAATTGACCTGGTGAACAAAGACATCACCGCGATCAAGTCCAAACTCGAATCGGAAAAGAAACGCACAAAAGAACTTGAAGCACAACGCCGAAAACTTGACTGGCAACCCGTTAAGTTCGAATCCATTCAAAGCCTTCAGGGTGCGACCCTCAACCAATCAAATGACCTGAACATTCTGGCCAGCGGAAAGAATCCAAGCCAGGACACTTATGAATTGAGTTTCGATGCTACACAAGAAATAAAGTCGATTCAGATCGAAACGTTGACCGATCCGTCTCTTCCCCACAACGGACCTGGTCGAGCGGGGAATGGCAACTTTGTGTTAGCGGAGCTCCAGATAAAACAAAATGGGAAACCGGTTCGAATTGTTTCTGCGACAGCTGATCATTCGCAACAAAGCTATGCCGTCCCCGACGCTTTTGATGGCGATTTCAAAACAGGTTGGGCGATCAACGTCCAAAGTGGAAAGCTAAACGTCAATAGAACGGCCGCGTTTTCACTCGAGAAGCAGATCCAGGGCACAATCGAAATATCGATGACGACCTATGAACGAGGCAGCGGATACAACATCGGCAAGTTCCGAATTTCAACCAGCCACATAACACCTGACAAAATAGATTCCAAAGTCAAAGAATTCGAAACGCTCTTAAACGAGAAGCAAAACGAGCTCGAAAAGTTTCAGCAAAACGTTGCCAGCACATTAGCGATAAGCGAACGAGCAGAGCCGCGGGAATCGTTTGTTCAAATTCGCGGCGACTTTTTGGATCGAGGCGCAAAAGTCCTGCCTGCAACTTTCTCGTCTCTTCACCCTTTGACCGGGAATTCGAGTTCCGAACTTCAGCAGCCGAATCGTCTGGATTTGGCCAAGTGGATCGTTTCCAAAGAGAACCCATTAACTCCGCGCGTTGCAGCAAACCAAATCTGGCAGCGCATGTTTGGAGTCGGCCTTGTCGATACGGAAAACGATTTCGGCTACCAGGGTTCGTTGCCGACACACCCTGCCTTACTCGACTATCTTGCAACGGATCTGATTGATAACGGCTGGAAAATAAAACGCATCTACAAAAAGATCGCGATGTCCGCGACTTATCGCCAATCATCGAAGTTCCGTCCACAGCTTCACGTCAAAGATCCGACAAACAAGTGGCTTGCTCGACAGTTAAGGTACCGTGTCGAAGGCGAAATCGTTCGCGATCTTGCCTTAACGGCCAGCGGATTACTCAGCCGAAAAATGGGTGGCCCCTCCGTCTTTCCGCCGATCCCGCCGAACGTCATTGGAACCAGTTCGGCCAACCATCAGTGGCCGGAAAGCAAGGGTGAGGATCGCTACCGTCGCGGTGTTTACACTGCAATTTATCGTGCAAACGTCTACCCGATGCTTTCGGTTTTCGATGGGCCGGATCGAGACAATGCATGCACTCGAAGAACACTGTCCAATACGCCACTTCAGGCTCTCACAATCGCCAACGATGCATCGTTTATGGAAATGGCTCGAGCATATGGGAAACGGATTGTCGCTGAATCAAAACAAAACGATTCACGTTTGCGAATCAGAAACGCTTTTGAAATCGCCATGTCAAGAAAGCCTTCCGATAAAGAATTCGACCGGATAAAGTCATACTTCGATTCCTTGCTCGGTTTCTATCGCACTCACCCGAAAGAGACCAGACAGATTGCCGGCGAGGACAATGCCGAATTGGCGGGCTGGGTTTCCGTTGCACGGGTCATGTTAAACCTCGACGAATTCATTACTCGTGAATAATCATTATGGCAAACAAACAAACCGCACACGAACCTGTCTTACTCAACCAAACCAGAAGGCATTTTTTTGGGAAATGCGCCACGGGGATTGGTTCGATTGCGCTTGCACATTTGCTAAACGATGGAAAGCTTTTCGGCCGAAATGCGCGTGGCAATGATGTTTCCGATCCGTTTTCTGCACGTCCCACACAATACACTCCCAAAGCCAAACGCATCATTTACTTATTCATGGCAGGAGGGCCAAGCCAACTCGAACTGTTCGACTACAAACCGGTTCTCACAAAATTCCACGGCAAGCCACCGCCCGATGAAATGCTCGCTGGGCAACGATTCGCCTTTTTGAAAGGAAACGAAAAACTTCTTGGACCGACGCGGTCTTTCAGCAAAGTCGGTGATTGCGGACGTGAAGTAACGGACTTGTTGCCGAATCATTCAAAAATCGTCGACGAACTTTGCTTTATCAAGACGATGAAGACCGACGTATTCAATCATGGTCCCGCCAAGATCTTCATGAATACCGGATCGGCACAGACAGGCCGACCGAGTATGGGTTCGTGGATGAGTTACGGGATCGGCTCCGAGTCCGATAATTTGCCCGGATTTGTTGTTTTACAAAGCGGTCCGCGCGGACCAAGGAATGGCGCACAGCTTTGGTCAAGCGGTTTTCTGCCCTCAACCTATCAAGGTGTCCCCTTCCGCAAAGGCTCCACACCGATCCTCAATCTCAACACACCGGACGGAATAGGCGGGATTACCGGCCAAGGCAAATTCTTCGATGCCGTCCGCGACCTGAATCAAATGAAGTTTGAATCGGTCGGTGATCCAGAAATCGAAACGCGAATTGCCGCCTATGAAATGGCCTATCGAATGCAGACGAGTGCGCCCGAGCTGATGGACATTAAAGACGAGTCGCAAGAGACGCTTGATCTTTACGGTGTCAAACCGGGGCAGACTTCGTACGCCGCAAATTGTTTACTTGCACGGCGACTTATCGAGCGAGACGTGCGTTTTGTTCAGCTTTATCATACAAACTGGGATCATCATGGCGGGGGTGGGGAAGACCTGACAACGGATCTACCTAAGCGAACAAATGAAATTGATCGGGCAACGACTGCATTGATTCTGGATTTGAAGCGGCGCGGACTTTTGGAAGATACCGTTGTGATTTGGGGTGGTGAATTTGGCCGGACGCCGATGGGAGAAATTCGTGAAAGCGTTGGCCGAGATCACCACATTGAATCATTCACGATCTGGATGGCCGGTGCCGGAGTTAAGCCGGGCATTCAATACGGCCAGACCGACGAGCTTGGATTTGGTGCCGTCGAAAATCCTGTCCATGTTCATGATTTGCACGCAACGATATTGCATTTAATGGGGATCAACCACGAAAAGTTGACTTACCGATTCATGGGGCGTCACTTCCGGTTAACAGATGTTTCAGGTCATGTCGTCAAAGATATTTTGTCTTAATAAACAAATTCCATTTTCATCCCCGCCGAACGCTATTGCACACAAGGCAGGAACGCGATGGAAAATGAAATCATTTACCTGGTTTTACCATTGCTGGCCCTAGCCGCTCTCGGTTCCACGGGTTTCACTAAAAAGGGCTTTCATTTCAGTATCAATCGGAGAATCGCCGGGCGAAAAGGACGGCTGATTGGAACTGCTTTTGTCGTCCCAAGCGCAATCGGATTGGCGACTGTCTTCTTCCTGGGTTCGTCGGAGGTACGTCACACAGTAATGGCCCTCGGCGTTGGAATCGGGCTGGGAGTCATCTGGATCTTGTCACTCCGCGACTGAACGAATGACAGGAATTTTAATTCCCACCGAACACCATTACCGAGACGGTACTGCTGAGAATGGTCAACTTCCGGGGTAGGGAAACGAACGAGACGGAGTGGGACTCTCGCAGGCTGAAGGTCAACAATTCCGGGTGGGTCAATCGTTCGTGCGCAAGGAATACCAGGCGGACCAACTGAACCCAGAATAGCGACGGATAGCCCCGACAGCTCGTCGCGCATGAGACATGTCAGGAAACGACCCTCTGGGGCACGCACGTCAGGTAGTGTGGAAGCTGGTTGGCGTCAGCCGGATTTCGGCACCCGTTTCTCGGAACGCTGGGGGATGCCGCGGATATCCGTGCGGTGGAACGCACGGGAGACAACGCCTAATTTGGGCCGGGATCTGCGTCATCAAAGGAACCTTTATCGCGACGATTGGTTTCACCGTGAGGCCGAACGATATCGGGTATTCAGTTCCGGCCAATCGATGTGGTCCATGAACTTCTTGATGTATTCGGCCTTGCGGTTGTGGTAGTCGATGTAGAAGGCGTGTTCGTAAACGTCGATCACGACCAGCGGTGCGGCCATCCAAAGCGGCCCTTGTGCATGTTCGTCGCTAACGACGTTGTAGAGTTTTCCAGTGACTGGATGGTACGTCAGCATGGCCCACCCAGCGGCAGCTTTGGCACTGGCCTGGAAATCACCGGCCCATTTGTCGAGTGAGCTAAATCGCTTTTCAATGGCCGCTCGCAGTTCGGCTTTGGGGTCGAGCAACTTAGGAACAAGACCGTCAAAGTATAGCTCGTGAAGGACGACACTGTTTCCTTTGCTTTGTCTGGCTCGTTGCATGGCACCGTAGGCGTTCGCATCGATGGCCGTGCCCTCTTTAACGCTCTCTTCCAGCTTCGTGTCGAGTCCCGAATAGCCTCGCAAAGCACCGCAGTCTCGGCGATTTGTGGGCACCGAACAAGGGGATTGTTCGGGCCGGAGCGAACGTCGTTGAGAACCTTCACCCCCGCTTTGAACTCGGTCGGAAAGAACTGTTTGCACTAAATCAACAAATCAAGTGCTTCTGGAACCGCCGGTGCGTACGGTGGGGATTGACGTCTGTTGCGGTCTGGTGATCTTCGCCGTGATACCGGTGCCGGTGGCGGTTCGTACACATCATCGTCGTACGTATTGTCGTCGTACGTATTGTCGTCGTACGTATTGTCGTCGTACGTATTGTCGTCGTACGTATTGTCGTCGTACGTATTGTCGTCGTACGTATTGTCGTCGTACGTATTGTCGTCGTACGTATTGTCGTTGTACGTATACTCCGGTGCCGGAATGAATTCATTCAACTGCGGAATATCACCAATCGGTTTCCAGGGGCCCGTAGCAGCTGTACTGATGTAATCCGTTGTCAGGAGCTTACCACTAAAGAACCCCTTCTTGATGGCATTGGACGAGACGGGACCTGTGACTTTACCGTTGCGACTGAGGAAGAATTGCACTGTCCGTCCGGACAACCTTGGCTTAGTTGTCGTAAGGTTGGCCCCGCACTTACATTTGATCTTCAATTCTTGCGGATTGGTCTTTACGACCGGGGGCGGAGACGCGGAAGGTGGATCACCGCCAACAATATCGCGGCCGCAGTGTTTACATACGATTGCCTCTTCAAGAATCAACTCGGCGCAAAACGGACAT
>CAUZPL010000051.1:0-44306 GCA_963581585.1 Planctomycetota bacterium | reverse complement strand
TGGTGTCGGCAGCACTTCCGCCCCCCCCCCCCCCCAACCGAAGGCAATCCTGCTGTCGTCGTCTATCGTTGCGCTCCAGCGCGGCTTTCGGGCTGGGGTCTGTTTGAAGGTAACGGGAGTTCACAGCAGCCCGTGGCGGGGGTCTTCAGCTACCAGCTCAATACCCCGCTTTTTTCAGACCACACGTCAAAGTACCGGTTCATCCGCCTGTCAGACGGGTTCCAGGTTCGATTTTCCTGTGGGGACAATCATTGCCAAGACATTTGCTTATCCACTTGACATGGCGTATCCCGAGGCGGGTGAGCTGCTGCTCGAAACGCGTATTCAGCAGCACACCAGGACCGGCTGGTATGGATTCTCCTATTCCTTGAACGACGAACAGACCGACGGCTTCCTGACGCTCGATGGTGCAGCTCTTGATGTCAGCTGGATTCAAGCCGATCGAATCGCTATCAAATTTCCAATCCCAACCATTGTGTGACGTGCCACGAGCTCGATGGTGAGTTCGTCCCCCTTGGTCCCACGGCTGCCAACTTGAATCGCGACATCGACGGCGGCCCTGGCAACCAGCTTGCACATTGGCAGGATACCGGGCTGCTGTCGGATGCTCCCGACCTGGAACAGATCCCGGTCATGTCTGTTTACGATGATCCGTCGACCGGCACGGTGGCTGAGCGGGCACGAGCCTGGCTGCATGTCAACTGTGCCCACTGTCACAACCCGCGAGGATCGGCCAGGTCCATCGGGCCAGGTTTGGCGTCTGGAAATCCCCGGTGGCAACAGGCCGCGGTTCCGGGGGAAGCAAGTTTGACATTGTTCCGGGAAAACCGGATGAGTCGATCCTGATGTACCGACTTGAGTCCGATGAACCGGATGTCCGCATGCCGAACCTGTCGCATTCGGAATCGATGGCCCTGGGTTTTGCCTGGATCGATTCGCTGCCTGCCGAGTTGGGTTCAGTCTGTTAACTGCTGAACGATGATGTTAAGCGGCATCAGAGTCGGCTGAATCCCAAACACGGGTTTGGTGCAGACACTTCACGGGACTGGAATCAGGACTACCCCCCATAGCATAAGATCGATGGTATGCCTGACCCGCGATGCACCTCAAATGAAATATCACCGACCGCGACGTCCTCTCCATAACGCTTGATCAAATTGCGCACGGTGATGACCGGTGGTCGTGTCGGTTGGTTCAATGAACGTCTTACCTCCGCGACACGCGTGCGCTTATGAATCAGTTCACCGGCCGCGACTTCCACTCCTGATACCGGAACAGCAGGTCATTTCTGTTTCCTTTGAACAGCCAGATTCGTCCCGCCACGGTGCGTGTTTGTCGAGGCTTCAGTATACCAACGTGAGCACTCAGGTGCATACATTCCCAGGGATTGTGTCCTTGAGCTGATAGAAATCGATTCCACGCGATGCCGGTAACCCAAGTCGCGTCGGTGGATTCGCGGATGATCAGTCCGTCAATCGCATCGACCTCGGATGTCGGCCATTTGGAGCTCCAAACAAATTTCTCGTCATCGGCCTGCGCGTCGATCGCCTTGCGCAACTTGGTGTTGTAATGGATCTCGCGCGGTGCTTTGATAGCCGGTGGCTTCAGGCCGTCAGCCGAATGAAACCATGAATTCGTATTGGTGAATTGCCGATTTTGCGTCGCCCGTGGACCGGGATTGAAGCAGGCGATCATCGATGCCAGTTGGGGCCACGTACGATCTGACTGGTTGGTTACCTGCAGGGTCAGTTCGGCACCGTCGGCAACAGCTCGCATGTCTAGAGACAGCCCAGGGTTCTCGGACTGGATTTCAGTCGCCATGTGATCATCATGCACGATGACGCGGTTTTTCCACGTTCCGTTTGTGTGCTGGCCGGGCTTCATCGCTCCGAACATGTGCCATTCTTAGAACCACAAGTAGACACGCATGTCCGCTTGATCGGTGGAATCGACCGAGACACCACGATCCCACTGCGACAACCGGGTTTGGGCCAGTAAGGTCGCCGGAACAGCGGAGGATGCACTGAAAACAATGGCGAAGATGAATTCCAATCGCGGTTTCATGTAATTGCGCTTCATAACGTGTTTCGATGTTCGTTGTGATGTGACCGCGTCTGCTGTTTCATCGGTTGGATCGACGGTGATATGCATCGTTGGCTTCACGACTGAGACACACGTTTTGGCGGATCACGATTATTAAGTGGTGGGGACTGATTGGGTTCCAGTATGGGATCGTACGTTCGATCGGCAAGGCGGTCGTGGTGTTCCTCCTTTTGCCGCCGCAACCAACTCCGGATTCTCGAATAGTTCCCAGGCGGACGCGGCCAAGACCGCCTTACCCAGCAGCTTGACGGGCGGTCAGCATTATAAATTCATGTTTCTTCGTGAAGTCATCGAGTCTCATGGCTCACCTCCGTTCTCATTTGCAACCCTCGGACTAATACCTTCCGCTCTGTAAATAGCTGCTCTCTGTTCATGGCAGTTTCCTTATAAAGTGACTGCTGAAGAAATAACTGGTAGGTGAAATGTGCTTTTTCTGTCGTGTTCAAATACTGGCAAATCACTGGTTTTGGCGAGAAAATCCGTGTTTTTTGTCGACAACATGCAACAAAACGCATGATTTTTCTGTGATTACAGAGAGCATCCACGGCGCATGTGGAGTGTCAGGAGGGGGCAGAGGAGCGTGAGCACAAAATATCGCTCAACTTTGCATTTAGCCCCGAGCGCTAACCACCTCACGGCTAAAGAAAAAAACAAAGCGGGGAGGGGGTTGCTAGACAAAAGCTGACGTGGGCATGTTCAAAGGGCTCCAGCTGTGCCGAGCCAAGCAAAAAACCACATCACCGTCCATCCGAACCAGGAACCGAAATGATAAACCAGAATAGAAAGTGAAAAGTCTCGCCTCTTGATACGGCGCACGTTCAGCACGATCAAGTAGACTCCGTAGGGAAGTCCACTGAAGGCCAATAGGGCACAGATACCTACTCAGTAGATCATCAAACTGCCTTGGCACACGATCAAATGTAATCAGTCCCAGAAAAACAAGACTGAAAACGTTCATACCCGCCGGAAACCAGACGTCAAACGACTTCGGGGACCGCAAGAGACTCAAAATGCCACACACGATCACGGTGTAGAGACTGAGACTTAACGCGAGATAATACGGGTCTAGTGAGCTGTTCGTTTCGCTCACCTTTACGACGGTTAGAGCACCAGCAACAACGGCTGTCCACAACAGCGTCTTTCCGATAGAAAACTGGGGCTTTCGCCCTTCGGATTCCGGTGGTGTTGAAACCGGCTGTGGATTGTCCTGGAAATCGTTCATGTGCGGCACACTCAGATCAACAAGATTAGAAGGAATGTGAGTCAGGGATTTTCAGTGGTCTCTTCTTGCTGCTTCTGAAACGCAGACAGGAATTCATCGAACTTCAAATTATTGACCGGACCGATCTTTTTCCCGGTCGCAGATGCAGAGAATACCTCTTCGTTGTATTCGAATTTTTTAGCTGCAATTCACAAGTTTCTGGCTCAACTTGATGAATCTGAAAGTCGAACTTAACGCCCGAGGGGAGGGGCGACCTGTTTTATTACGACCCTGCGCGTGTCTGGATTCCAACGACTGTGCCTAATGATGGTCTCGCTGGGAGCCTGTAATCTGTCTGCAAAAAAAACGAGATCACTGTCGAAGTAACTTGTATTATGATAACACTTTCAGTCTCTCCCTGACGAGTAGCGCTTCGAATGCCCTCGATTGAGAGACCTTTCTCTTTCCACCGGGCCACATTCAGCTCCAGAAACTTGGACGGATCCGTGCCGGGCAAACCTTCCGTGCCCACAAATCTCCATTGCCCAGTACGTATTTCCAGCACCTCGGTTATCTGTTCGGCTCTAAGAGCAATTGCCTTTTCTGACTCAAAGGGGATCGACCGCACCCTCCTGTGCCGCACAATCCACCACCAGCATGGCGAGCTGCGTCCGCAACAGCCTCAAGTACCAATACTGGCGGATGACCGAGCCATGCCGGGACTGGAACACGGGTCCAAAATTCAATTTCTCCTGGCGCAAAGACTACTTTCCCTAGTTCACTATTGCGGCCGCCCACTTGCTCTGCCGGTTCTGTGGCGAAGAGTGGCAGCATATGGGCGGTTGCTCGTGGCCCTGCGCCTCGCACGACGTGTACGACTGGGATCAGCCCGCCTGCCCGTGAGTTTGCGCCGGAACAAGTCATGAACCTGAATGACACTCAGACCGCAGAGTTCGAGGAGCGCGGCTACCTGTTCTTTCCGGGCTTGTTAGACGCGGGTGTCGTCGCCGCCCTTCAGAACGCGATGCCGGAAGTCCTCGGCCGTTCCGGCCCGGAGGTCGTCCGCGAGACTGGAGATACGACCGCCGCACGGCTGGTCTTCGGAGCGCACGTGTTCTCGGAGTCGTTTCGGCGTCTCTCGCTGAGTCCTCATGTCTTGAATCCGGTTCGTCAGCTCTTAGAAGAAAACGTGTATCTCCATCAAAGCCGGCTCAACCCCAAGCAGGGCTTCGGCGGAGGCAACGCGTGGGACTGGCATCAGGACTATCCTCCGTGGCACAAGATCGATGGGATGGCTCGGCCGCAGTGCATCATGGTGTCCGTGTTTATCGACGACTGCACCGCGGTCAACTCGCCTCTCTTGGTCGTGCCGGGCTCACAGCGGCACGGTCTTCTCGAATCCAGGCTCCACGACGAAGCAAAGGGAAAGGGATATGAACTGCATCATATCGACCATGCCACGTTGGAACGTCTTGCCGATGAGAGCGGGATCGAAGCGCTGGTTGGACCCGCCGGTTCGGTCGCCTTCATCCACTGCAACGTGCTGCACGGTTCGGCGAACAACGTCTCCCCGTGGCGGCGAGCGATCATGTATTTGATATACAATGCGGTGAACAATGCGTGCACTGGTACGCAACGCCCCTGGTATCAGAACAACCGCGATTTTTCACCGCTGCAACCACTGGATGACGATTGTCTGAAGGAACTGACCTGACAAATGGCGGATGCCCGTAGAGATCCTGAATCAGCCTCGTTAAATTGGCAGGAGTCCGAGCCCCGTCGCAACAATCCCGTTCCATCGTTGGGAGACACTATCTATGAATGTCTATGGAGTTGTGGCGTCCCTGCTGCCTGTCATTCCGGCAATTGTCGCGGCCGAATCGACGACGCTCAATCATGTGAATGTGTTTAGTGCCGGGGAAAAGAGCTACACCGCGTTTCGAATTCCGGCACTCGAAACGGCACCGGATGGATCGTTGCTGGCAGTCTGCGAGGCGCGGAAGCACAATCGGTCGGATCCCGGCCATAACGACAACGACATCGATCTGGTCATCAAGCGCAGTCAGGACGGCGGGAAAAACTGGTCCGGACTGACAGTGATTGATGATCCCGGTGAAAAGTGGTCGGCATGTAATCCGGCTACCGTAGTGGATCGCCAACAGGCTCGAGTATGGCTGTTTTATTGTCGAACCAAGCCGGGCCGCAGCAGTGCCACGGCACGGCCTGGAACGAACGATGCTCAGGCATGGGTTCGATACAGCGACGACAACGGTGAAACCTGGTCAAAACCAACTGACCTGACCCGCGTTTCGCGCGATTTTTATAAATGGGGTGGCAGTTTTTTTGGACCGGGTGGCGGCATTCAGGATCGTAACGGACGGCTCCTCGTACCACTGTCCAGAACGACAGGGCAGCGTAACGCCGAAGGTAACATCGTCAGTGGTACGTGGAATGCGTTCGTGATCTACAGCGACGATCATGGCAGCACCTGGCAGCGGGGCGCGACGTTGCCCGAACGCGACTGGGGCGACGAGAACCAATTGGTTGAGCTGGCTGACGGTCGTATCCTCATGGACGTTCGTCAGGATAATGGACCGCACAGGTGGCTGACGACCAGTGCCGACGGCGGCCTGATTTGGTCGGTTCCCAGGGTCGGCCAGCAGGTCACGCCTGTGTGCTGCTCGATCAAACGCTATACGCTGGTGTCAAACGGCGATGACCGCAATCGCATTCTCTGGACAGGTCCGAGCGGACCGGGGCGCCAAAAACTTGTCGTACGCCTGAGCTACGATGAGGGCAAATCATTCGGAGGCGAGAAGCTGATCACCGAAGAAAAGGCTGCCTATTCGGACATCACGATTCTGCAGGACAAATCGATCGGAGTTCTTTGGGAACGCGGCGGTTATCAGTACATCACCTTCACTCAGTTTGATCTCGGGTTTCTTGAACCGAATGAATAGATCGAGAAGCCGCACACAGCACTACGGTTTCTTCGGATAATCGAAATCCAGCAGCCTCGCCTGATCGACACATGACCATTGAGTGGTTTGAACGACCAGCACGCCACACGTTGGTACATTTTCAATCGACGTGTCGGAAAACCTGTTGGCAAGCTGAGTCATGGTCGGGTTGTGTCCCACAACCATCGCTGTTTGCCATTGATCCCGGAAGTCGGAAACGATTTCCAGTACGTCCGGAGGTTCAGCACCGTACAGTTCCTCGTCAATGATAATGTCATTCCCGTATCTGACTGCATTTGCGACTGCCTGGGCCGTTGCGCGGGCTCGCACCGCCGGGCTGGAAACGATGATGTCCGGGATCAGTGACCGTTCAAACAGCCGTCTGCCCATGTCCGGTGCATCCCGGAGTCCGCGCTGGTTCAGCGGACGATCGATATCGTCCAGATCCATGTCCTTCCAACTGGATTTCGCATGGCGCAACAGCAGCAGCGTTTTCGAAGATGGCAAGGGTCTTCCCGGTTTGATGTGACTGGTTCAGACTGGACCACGACGAGTGAAACGATTGGGGTGGCTACCTTGTATCAGCGTCTGTTGACAAAATTTTTCGTTCGCTTGCTATATCTGTCCGACTTGGTCTTCTTCTCATACTTGGTCTTCGCCTTTGTCAGTGTCTGCACCGTGTGTTCCTCTTCCGCTCCCAAAATGTGTCACTTAAATATGTCCGGGTCCGAGGGAAATCGGGACCAGCCCGACCTGCAGGAGGAACATTACCTGAACCTTCCTCGCGAGCAGTCTCGTGACCCTGTATGCGCACCTCATAACTGTATAAATTCCACGACCCTGGAGTAACGTGCCGTGCGTCAACTGGCTTGCTCTGCAGCAGGAATTTTAACCGCGGCTCTTGTTCTCATGGCTGGCGCGGCGGCGCGCATCGACGAGGATGAAACGCCGAACTTCGAACTGGACGTTCAGCCCCTCCTGCAAAAGCATTGCAGCGATTGCCATGCTGACGGAAAACGGGAAGCAAGTCTGGACGTTCGTACTCCGCAGTCACTGCTGCACGGCGGTGACAGTGGTGCTGCCATCGAACCCGGATCGGCTGAGAAGAGTATCCTCTTTCAATTGATCCTCAACGGAACAATGCCGCCAAAGGGCCGCACGCGCATGACGCTGCTGGAACAGGAAGTCATTCGGCGGTGGATCGACGGTGGAGCGCCAGCTAACAGGAAATACGACACCGACGCACCCCTGCAACGTTCGTACATTACTGAAGAAGATCGCCAGCATTACGCCTTTCGCAAACTGATTCGAAGCAACGTGCCCCCCGTGGCGTCTACAGATCGAATTCGTACGCCCGTCGATCGGTTTGTGCTGGCAAAACTGGAAGACAAAGCTCTGGATTTTTCGCCGGACGCTCACCGGCTGACGCTGGCGCGGCGCGCCTGGTTTGATTTGATCGGCCTGCCACCGTCACCGCACGAATTGCAATCGTTTCTTCTCGACCATCGCGACGATGCGTTCGAACATCTGGCTGATCGTTTGCTCAGTTCGCCAGAGTTCGGAGTGCGATGGAGCAGGCATTGGCTGGACGCTGCCGGGTATGCGGATGTCTACGGTTCAGACGAAAATGCACCAACCATTCGTGTACCACCAGGTGGCTGGCGCTATCGCGACTATGTGGTCAGCAGCTTCAATCACGACAAACCTTATGACAAATTTCTGGTCGAACAGGTGGCAGGTGATGAGCTGTCCAGTTGGCGAGAGGCAAAAGAGTTTACTCCCGAAACAGTTGAGCAGCTGATTGCAACCGGATTCCTGCGGACAGCGATTGACGACACCGATCAAAGCGTACTGAATATTCGAAGCAACAGGTTCGCCGTCATCTTCGATCAGATGGAGATCTTCGGTACGAGCGTCCTGGGCCTGACTCTGCAATGCGCCCGGTGCCACAGCCACAAGTTCGATCCAATCCCGTCACGAGATTATTTCCGACTTGTCGCGAACTTTACGCCCGCGTTCAATCCGGACGCCTGGGTCACGCTGGATGAACGCGTCCTGCCGGATGTTCCCGCGTTAGTGGCCGGCGAAATTGATGCACACAATGCGGAATGTGTTCGGCAAATCGACAGTCTGCGGCAGAAGCTGGATGACCTGGATTGGACCGTGAATCTGCGACTCTTTCCCGAAAATCTGAAATTCATCAAACAAACGGATCAAGAGGCAGTCAAACTCGCATTCAAGCCCCCCGCGAAACGATCGGATGCCGACAAGGCCACTCTTGCCGGATATGCCAATGAACTGTCCATCACGGACGACGAACGAAAAAGCGTACGCTCGCAGGAAGAGCGCCATGAAGTGACACAGCTCAATGCTGAAATTGTCAGAATCGAATCGACGAGACGAGAGAGTTACGGCACTATACAGGCGCTCTTTGATACCGGTCCGCCGTCGATAACCCGCATGCTTGTTCGCGGACAGGTCGATGTGCCCGGGCGTCCGGTTCGACCCGGTTTTTTGAGCGTGCTCTGCAATTCCGAACACGACGCTTTGACTCCGCTTTCAATTGTCAGTTCAAAGACAAGTGGACGTCGGCTCGCTGTCGCCCGGTGGCTGACCAACCCGCAGTCACCTGCGAGCGGTCTGGTGGCACGAGTGATGGTGAATCGGATCTGGCATCATATTTTTGGCCGTGGCATTACAGCAACGCCTGGCAACCTCGGTATCGGCGGGGCACTGCCAACTCATCCGGAATTACTGGACTGGCTGGCAGCAGAATTTGTTGACAGCGGCTGGCGGATCAAGCCTCTCATCAAACTGATGATCTGTTCCACCGTCTACCGCCAGGCGTCGACAAGCGCAGCCTCGCAGAATGAACCGCTCGTTCACCACGCCCAATCCAGCGATCCGGACAATCATTTGCTCTGGCGGATGCGACTGCGGCGTCTTGAATCCGAGGCTGTGCGCGACGCGGTTCTTGCAGTGAGCGGCAGTCTGGATCATGCACTTGGTGGCAAACCGGTGCCGATCAAAGTGCTGAACAATGGCAGGATCGTCATTGCCGACGAACAAATGACAACGCCCACGTCGCGGTGGCGACGAAGTCTATATATTCTGAGTCGTCGCAATTACCACATGCCGATCTTCAGCGTCTTCGACGCTCCGGACATGACCACGAACTGCACGAACCGTGAGAGATCAACGGTGGTGCTGCAGTCACTGACGATGCTGAATGACGAATTTGTTCAGCGACAGGCGGTACTGTTTGCCGAACGACTTGTCGAATCGGCTCCACCCGACAAGCAGATCCCAATGGCCTTTCGAATCGCACTTTCTCGCAGTCCCACCGAGCGTGAGAGCGAATTGAGCCGTCGGCTGTTTGTAGAACAGACGCAAAACGAGGCGCAAGCCGGTACTCCTTTGGACCAATGCGCTAAAAAGGCACTGGAAAATTTTTGTCACATGCTTCTGAATACAAACAGTTTTCTCTATGTGGAATAGTTCAGACAGCCGCACTTCCGCATCAACGCCAACAAAGGAAAGTGCGAAGTAAGAGCGAGTGTGTTTGCCGCGATTGATTCATTCAGCCGCATTTCGAGCCTGTATTGGCAGAAAAGGAGCCAAGTCCAATTTCCCGGTTCATCATTTTTTCAGAACCCCGACTTCTTCCGGAAACCTGGGCGATCAGGAGAGTTCGATGACTTTTCGTCAGTTCACTCAGCCGGCAATATCTCGGCGACAGATGCTGAGTATGACAGGTTTAGGCTTTGGATCACTGGCACTGTCCGGGGTAATGCATGAGGATGGCCAGGTCTCCAGCCGACTGAATCTCCCCCTTGGACTGGATCCAAGAGCGCAGCATTTTCCGGGCCCGGCCAGGACCGTTATTCAACTCATGATGACGGGCGGTCCGAGCCATATGGATCTGTTTGATCCTAAGCCTGTGTTGCAGCAACGGAATGGTGAAATCTTTGAAACCCGGATCGATGCGTTTCAAAACGGCAGTGAGCCCAACAAACTACTGGGCAGCCCGTTCAGATTCAGAAAATACGGCGAGTGCGGCATGGATTTGTCAGAGCTAATGCCGCACCTGGCAACCATTGTCGACGATATCTGTTTTGTGCGATCATTTGTAAGTGTTCACAACAATCACACCGAAGGAATTGTCAACCTGGCGTGTGGCAAGATGTTCATCGGACGGCCAACGCTCGGTGCCTGGGTCAGCTACGCCTTAGGCACAGAAAACCACAATTTGCCGTCGTTTGTTGTTCTGAGGGACCCCGACGGATATTCGACGAGCGGCGGATTGATGTCGAAGAATGGCTGGCTGCCGGCGCTTTATGGCGGTACGGAATTCAGCTCGCGCGGCAACCCCGTACAGAACCTTACGCCGGCCATCCCTGTCCTCGATTCGGTCCGTACCTGTGGTCTGAAGTTCCTGCACGAACTAAATGAAGAGCATCGACTAAGGTACCCAGCCGAGTCGGAACTGGAAACACGGATTCGAAACTATGAGCTGGCGGCCAGAATGCAGATGACGGCCACGGAAGTGCTCGACATTTCGCAGGAAACGGCGGCGACTCAAACGATGTACGGACTGGATGTCAGAGAGAAGGAAAACTACGGCACACGCTGCCTGATGGCTCGGCGGCTGGTCGAACGCGGCGTGCGTTTTGTGCAGGTGTTCGCCAGTAAGGGACAGGCCTGGGATCACCACAGTGGTCTGAAGCGTGGCCTGACAAAAGAATGTTTTGCGACGGACCAGGCGACGACCGCGTTGATCGTCGATCTCAAACAACGCGGTTTGCTGGACCGTACTGTGGTAATGTGGGGAGGCGAATTTGGCCGCATGCCCGTCGCCCAAAGTGTCGATGGCCGCGACCACAACAAACGTGCCGGCACGTGTCTGCTCATTGGTGGCGGATTCCGGGGCGGCTGCATCTACGGCCGGACCGACGATGTCGGCTACACGGTCGTCGAAAACCGTCTGACGGTTCCGGATATGTTTGCAACGATTATGCACCAGCTGGGACTGGATCATCAACGAGTGGGATACGGGCACGCAGGTCGGTTTGAAGACGCGACAGATTCTGTGGTGAGTGAAGCACAGGTCCACGAAGGCATCATTCACGGCCCGCTGCACGGCTGAGCCATCTGAAAGAACTCGCACCCACGACCTGAGCCGGGCTCTTTGAGTTGTGTCACCAAACGAATGTATTACGAGACTTCGTCAGTCGATGATTCCAGAAAATCCTGAAGTCCGCATTGAAACTCTGAGGTATTTGGATGGAACAGTTCCGGTACAGAAAACAACAATCGCTTTGTCGGGGAGTTGAACAATGACGGGATTCGAAGGGCGAGTAGCGCTGGTCACCGGCGCCGGTCGGGGAATTGGACGCGCTATCACCGAGGCACTGGCTGCCGACGGATGCAGGGTTGTCGCCGCTGCCCGCACAGTCGACGAGCTGCAATCAGTGGTCGACGGCATCACAGACGCGGGTGGCAGCGCCGTCGCACTGCAGGTCGATCTGTCGGATCGAGATCAGACGCGGCAGCTGCTTGATCGAGCCGCCGATCAGGCCGGTCCCGTTGACATTCTTGTCAACAACGCTGGTGTCGGAAGCAGCGGAGATCCAAGGCCGTTCATTGAGTTTCGGGAACAGTACTGGGATCTCTCACTGGAAGTAAATCTGACGGTTCCGTATCTGCTGACGAAGCTGGCGCTGCCACACATGCTGCAGCAAAGCTGGGGGCGTGTGATTACGGTCGCATCGATCAATGGTCGTCGCCCTGCCCTGCATGCCAGCGCGTACACAGCGAGCAAACATGGTGTCATCGGACTGATGAGAGCTGTCGCACTGGAGGTCGCTGCTCAGGGAGTAACCGTGAACTGCATCTGTCCCGGACCGGTGAAGACACTGATGAATGACCTGCGTATCAAGTACGACGCCGAACGACTCGGCAGGGACCTGGCCGAACATGAGCACAAACTGACGCCAGTCGGTGGACGACTGGTGCCGGAAGACATTGCTCCAATGGCCGTCTACCTCGCCAGCGACGCAGCCCGCATGATCACTGGTCAGGCCTACAACATTTGTGGCGGCGTCGACATGGCCTGAGATCACGACAACATCCATGATTCTGTCGGGGGCTCTCCAAAACTGTACCAGTGGATGTGAGAGAATCAGCCGTTTCTTCTTCGACGAACTCCCGAAAACAGCGTCACTCTACCCCGGTAAAGTCCGGAAACCGCACCAATTGCCAGCTGTGACGCGGGGTGGGCAAGTTCACTGCTTCCCCAAATTTCAGAGACCGGGTCACTGTCGTTTCCTGTGATCTTCCCTGGAGACCACCCTAGCGATGAAGCCGGACGGACAGGCGCTGCAACCTGTGTCCGAACCGTTGACGATCAACTTTCAGTTTTGCACGTCGGTATGGCTACCGCTGTCGTGGACGACAAGGAACAGCTGTTGTGGTGACGAATTTCATACCCTGGTGCGGACAAACTGATCATCCAGGTGTCTCGGTACTCAAGTCCCATTTCCCCAATGTTCGAAGCCGGGTGGCTGTGGGCACAATAGGCGGATGACCATCAACGACCCAATCCGTTATCTCCTGCTGGTGACCGAGTCGCGACACTTTGCGGACGCGTTCGATTCCGTCCCAAAAGAAGAAATTCCGGACGCCGGCCTGATACAGCATATGAGCTTTGCGGCGATACTGCTCACTGGTGAGATTGCGAGGCATCATGTTGGGTGCCAGGTGGCAATTTGTCCCTTTCACCAGTGATAGAAAATACGCAATGTCATCGGGTTGTTCCCAGGCAGGCGCGGAACTGTTCAAACGCACCGAAGAGGAGTAAGGGATGATCGTGTCGACAAGCCCTTCTTTGATCCATGTGCTGAGGTCCATTCCGTGCAGTAGGTTTTCTTCTTTGCGAAACACGACGGCCGAGATTATCAGTCGCTTTGACCGCTTCTGTTTCTTTGCCACAGCATCCAGTTCTGCGCGCAGTTCGCGCATGAACTGCGTCAGGACCTTAGATCGATAGTTCAGCCATCGCTGATTGCCAGGATCAAGCTTGCGAGGGTCTTCATCAAACAGCGCCGTGAATTCTGCAACTAAAGGCGCCTCATAGGCAACCAGCGGCGGACGCCGGTTATAAAGAACACAGACTCCGTCGATTGGATACTCGGCTAATTCCCGAAACAGTGAGATCACGTAGCGACAGGTTTCGGGAAAGGTATACGAGATGCGAGGCAGCTTGTTCCCGTCCCGGTCCACACAGAGCAATTCAGGATGTTTTCGCGCAAACTGACCATACAGATCGTCATGCGGCGGCGGATAAACAAAACCCGCCGTGCGATACGATGCGTGCAGTTCCAGGCCAAGGTCATGAGCAAACTCAACGGCGACGCGCAGCGGGTCAACCTCGTTGCGGTGATAGGCCTCCCATGTTACGGCCCAATCACGGTCGATCTTTCGTGGAAAGAAAACGTCATTCGTCCCGTCCGTATCACGCAGCGGAGCAGCATAGTCCCCACCAATTTTTGAGAAATAAAGGACGCGATCACCGCCACCGGCCTCCCAGTAGACACGGTCGACATCCGTGTGCCGCAGTGGCTCGAGATATTTGAGCAGCTCCTGTCTGGAGCCGGTGACGTTGGAAAAATGCGCGTCGGTGTGGACAAACAATCGCCTGGTGTCGCTGCGTCGGCGGTCGGCGTGAAGCGCGGAGATTTGTTCATTGGAAAGCGGTATCAGTTTGATGTATGCCACCCATGCGTGACGTACCTGGGGCAGACTGATCTGCCGCAAAATGATCCTGCGGCCGGTCAGATCGACGGCCTTCCAGAATATCTCGTCTATCCAGTTCTCCTGATGGTCCTTCTCACCAGGCCGTCCTTCCAGTCTGGTAAAGGCGGGGTCATCCGTCAGCTTTACATGGACCTGTTTCGCCTCTTCGAATGGTTTGCGATAGATCCCAACGTAGATTTTGTGCCAACCACTGCGTTTAACGGGATACGTAACATCGGGTGCTTCACTTTCTTCGGTCGCCACGAGCATGCTGCCCTGGACGGTGTCAGCCTTGTAGTCAATGGTTCGCCAGACACCGCGCTTTGCACGTCCTGAAATCGCTGATTCTG
Organism: Planctomycetota bacterium; assembly: GCA_963581585.1. Classification (GTDB taxonomy): domain Bacteria; phylum Planctomycetota; class Planctomycetia; order Planctomycetales; family Planctomycetaceae; genus S139-18. Next base: position 29,898 of record CAUZPL010000051.1, on the reverse strand, counting down.
GCTGGCAGTTGTTCAGATCAGACAGATAAACGACCTTCGACAGTGGCCGCTGATTCTGACGAACATCATCTGATCCATCAGAACTTGTACCAACTCCGGGCGCAAGTCCCGCGAGTACCATGATTATGAAAGTATGACGGGTATCAAGTCTGTTTGTCATTGATCTGCCCAACACAAAACGAGTTATACGGACTGCGAATTGTACGAGTTCGAGGTAACGCTCTCGGCACCTCACGTCACAATTCGAGCCTTCGCCAAAACAAAAGTTGATCGTAAGACTGTCCGATACCGCTGGTTCAGCAACAACCGCCTGGCTGCCGAAACGAAAACGTCGGAGTGATTCCGGGATCTCCGCAGTGAATACCCAAGCATGAACTGGATCACTGTCCACACCGTCAACGCCGGATCGAATCTGGCGGCAACACTGACTTCACTGCGGGACAACAGAAAATGACGATCCTCGCAATTTCTTTAGAACAGCTGCCAGTCGAGGATCTCACGACCTGATCTTACTAATGTTCACTTGGGAGGGAGATCGGAGCAAAACTCAGACCAGTCTGCTGTGAGACTGGTGACGACAGAACAATTCCGTTTTAGTGACACGCGAATTAGGACTGAAATGGCCACCATGTCATCATTTTTCGGTTCCTGACACCGTTTTGACCCGAATTTTGGTTTCACCGTTCGTCACCACATCCAACAGAAACTTCGAGGCAAATCATGGGACTCATCAACACGGCAGTGCCTGTGCCGGCCGGGTGGCAACTTACGGTCCGTATCCTTGCGGTCGCGAATCTGCTCATCGGGTTGTCCGTAACGGCGAGCGAACCGTTTTCGACAGCCGTCTATAAACATGGTACTGACGGTTATCATACATATCGTATTCCGGCACTCCTCCTGACGCAGAAAGGGACACTTCTGGCCTGGTGCGAAGGACGTAAGACATCCGGACGCGACCACGGAGACATCGACCTTGTTCTAAAACGCAGTGCCGACCGTGGGAACTCCTGGACCCGAATGCACCCGATTTATGAAGAAGGCAGCGATGCAAAGGTCACGATCGGCAATCCATGTCCGGTGATCGACCAGGGGACCGGCCGTATCTGGATGCCGTTCTGCCGTGACAATGACGACGTACTGGTCATGTTCAGCGATGATGACGGCAGGAGCTGGAGTACACCGGTTGAAATCACCGACGACGTCAAAGCAGATGACTGGGTCTGGTACGCGACCGGACCAGGCATAGGCATTCAGCTTCAACGCGGAAAATACACAGGCCGGATGGTAATCCCGTGTGATCACAGTATTGAGCGTAACGGGAACCGCGTTATGGTGTCTCACGTCTTCTACAGCGACGATCATGGAAAATCGTGGAAACTCGGCGGGTCGCTGGATATCCACACCGATGAATGTCAGGTGGTGGAACTGGCTGACGGCACACTGATGCTAAACGCCCGAAATTACTGGGGACATAACGGGGGGCGCCCGGATCGCGGCGGAAAGCGGGCCGTTTCGTACAGCCAAGACGGTGGAGACACGTGGTCCAAACTTGAGTTCGACGAAACCCTGATTGAACCGATTTGCCAGGCGAGCATACTCAACTATCCGGCGAAACCGAAACACCTGCTGTTCTCCAATCCGGCATCGCAGACCACCAGACAAACAATAACAGTGCGACTCAGTCGCGATGAAGGCAGGACCTGGCCCGTGAAGAAGCTGTTACATGCCGGTCCGGCCGCATATTCGTCTCTGGTCGCGTTCCCCGATAGTTCGATTGGATGTCTTTATGAATCTGGTGACGAGGGCGGCAGACGAGATCGAATCACGTTTGCGCGTTTCAGCCTGAAATGGCTGACAGAGTAGAGTAAAAATCGCCCGTCGAGAGACGATGGCGTACGCCAGGAGCATCGCGTTCGCACACCTGACGCCCGGATGGCTTGGTCCCCATCGAGCGTCCGGCCTCTTCAGGGTCGATCCGAAATTTGCCCATTTGTGTCACCGATGATTCTCCGGAGTTCGCACGTTGAAGTTGTGAACACACCATCGACGCCGGCGTCAATCATTCGATCGACATTCTCAGGTCGATCAGCGCCGGCGACCCACACCGCAATACCGGCATGGTGAAATCGACTGACGATTGTCGGTGTCAGCTGCTGCCAGGGCTCGGGCGTGCAGGCCACGACACGCAGTTGCTTCAAATGAACAAACATTTGTGACAAATCGTGTTCTGAAAGCGAAACACGCAGCACGCACTGAATTCGTGGATCGATCTGTCTCAATCGCTCGATTTCGGTATCGTTCCCCACGCGAAACACAACACGGTCAAAGGCCTGAGCCTGACTGACAACTTCGATAACCGTCCGGGCATCTTCAGGAACTTTGACATCGAGCAGAACCGTTTTGTCTTTGTCGATGATGACATCGAGAACTTCGGTCAGCACTGGAACGCGTTCTCCCTCGAAACGTCGTGCACCGGTTTTGGGGTCCACGTAGTTCAAGCCTGCATCAAGCTTTCGTACATCGGCGAACGCCAAGTCAGCGATGCTTCCGGTTCCGTTGGTGGTTCGCGAAACATCATCATCGTGCATCAGGACAGCAACGCGGTCTTTAGTCAGCCGCACATCGAACTCCAGCAGTGGAACGTCAAGCTCCAGGGATTGTTTGATTGCAGCCATTGTGTTTTCAGGTCCGGGACCACCCGCGAAAGCGATTGCCTGAGTGCGAGACGAAAGAAATCTGTTGTTGGATTCCGCACGGGCATTTTCCCGGTCCGTCATCTGTCTCCTGCGTAGTCGGCGCTGCATATCGTCTTTCCGCAGTTTGACGAATTCCTGCTCCACACGGTCTCGGGCCGCCGGGCACCGGTTGCCCGCTGAGGCGATCGTTATTTCTCCAAAGGTCACTGCCTCCTCCTTGCGGTCGACAGCTGTGATCTGACCATTGTTGACGATTAGAGTGACTCCCACATTGGCTTCGATAACCGGGACACTGTTCTCCCGACCGCGGTTCAGCACCGCTTCGTCCTGGGATTTCGAACGCGATCCCATGGCCGGAATGATCAAAAACTGTGCACCATCTAAAACCGGAATTTTTGCCAATTTCGGGTTCCAGCGGTCGTTACAAATCAACATCCCACAGCGTCCGAACGGTGTGTCAAATGCACGACTTTTACGGCCCAGGCGGTTGAACCACCACGACGAGTGGTACCCTTCAGCAAACTGCATTTTGTGATACTTGCCACTGATGTTGCCGGAATGGTCAATGAACACCGCACAGTTGAACACTTCGTTTTCAATTCGCTCGGCCAGCCCGAATACCAGACACATGTCAAGTTCACGTGCCAGTTTCTGGAATTGCCGAATGACCGGGTGCGAGATTGGGACAGCAACGTCGTTCATTTTTTTTTCGTCGACTTGACCGGCAATGATCTCGTTGACGACATAGCCTTCCAGAGCGCCTTCGGGTCCGACTGCAATCTCTGCTCCTCCCTGTTTAGCCAGTCGAAACGCGGCCTTCAGACGGCTGGCGTTTCCTTGCAGATCAAATTTAGTCGGCACAAAGGAGATGGCCGCCACACGCACTGTCCGGAATTCCGAATTGCCAGCTTCACCTGCAATGGTGCTGGTGACAACCGGTGGGATCATTACCAGACAACAGTAACAGAATCGCCGAAACATATTGTTCTGCTTCATAACTTGTTCCCGTAACAGGACTACTCCGGCCAGGGCTTGGTGAATTTCCAGGACGACAGCCCATTGCCGGCATAACGCTGATCCAGTTCGAGCATCAGCGGCACCATCAAGTCCAGGGTGCGCGCGTTTTCCAGCCCGCCGCAGTCTACTGCGTGAAAATCTGTTTCTTCGATGAGCTGCATGACGCCTTGTTTCGCACCATCATCATCACTGCAGACCAGCACATCTCGCTTTGTTCCGTCAACGTAAACCGGTTGCTCAAGGGTCTTCCAGAAGGTCGTTTTGTACGCCGCGACCCAGCGTGCGGCCGGTGCAGACTTGCGATTCTCCTCAACTCCCGACGTTACCCCGGGTGTAACAGCACCGAACGGGTTTGTGATGTCGACGATAATCTTCCCGCCCAGTACATCTTGCAGGGGTCGTACCGTCCCGGCCGCATCACGAAAACCCACAGCCAGGATAATCATGTCTGCTTCCTGCGCGGCACTGTCCAGTGATCCGCCACGCACGCCGATACCGATCTCTGCTGCGAGGTTATTCGATTTCTTCGGGTGGCGCGATCCAAGAATGATCTCATGCCCGGCCTGCTGGTAACCACGAGCCAGGCGACTGCCCATGCGACCCGTACCACCGAGAATGCCAATTCTCATTGCCACATGCTTTCCGGTTGATTTAACGGCTCGTCCGTGCAGCTACACTCAATCCGTAACTGCAGTGTACCGAGCTGAGACCGTGCTGTCGAAGTGCTAAGAAACCTCAGAGGCCGGGGGGAACAGTCGCAGCCATTCGTACGATGTGCTGGAAACACTGAGCGTCTTTGCGATTGTCTGATTGATCACAATTCTGTCCTCTATACTTCAGCCTTGAACCCACCCATCGAATCACACAAACTTATCGTCCGCTTCCTGTTCGATTTGAATGCCGCAACCCTACGTCGGTTCACTCTGCACGAAGGTAAAATATGCCGGCTGAGCACAATGAGCCGGAGAACGGATCACATCATAATTATTGCTTTGACGAACTCTCTCCGGGCAGTGACGTACAACCGGGCCTGGTTGACAACTGGCGCACCTCACCGGAATTTCCACATGTAAGTATCACCGATGTCGGACGCCCGCTCTTCAACGGAGAACACAGTCAAATTGCCCGTTCAGTCAGCGGATCTTCCAGATCGGTATGGCGGGTCTGACCGAGCCTGATCATACCGTCAGATGGATCCAGCTCGGCTTTCAATTTGCGACGCTCGGCAGCATTAACGGCCTGTTGATGATCTCCAGTCGGAACTTTATCGCCAGCGTTAAAGAGAGGATTGCCTGAGAGTATGAAAATTTCTCAAATCCGCGTCGTTGATCTTGATATCCTGCGGCCACAGCCCCGAACTCAGTCGCGCCGTCCAAGCTGGCTCCGAAATGTTCAACGAGCGTTACCGCTGAGCAAATATCCGGAGTTTGCACAACCCGGTGCATGGCATCCAGGTGCGGATGAAACACCGGCTTGGATCCAGGTCGTCGCCGAAGACGGGACCTGGGGCCTGGGAATGTGTGCTTTTGCCGCGCAGACCACACCTGTGGTAGAGCAGATCTTCGCGCCGCTACTGAAGGATCGCGACTGCATGGCCATCGAGTTTCTAAATGACCTGATGTGGCGATCGGTCCAGCGACTGGGCGCTGAGGGCCACGCGACCATTGCGCGCAGCGGCGTGGATTTGGCTCTGTGGGACCTCAAGGGCAAACTTCTGGACCTGCCGGTTTACCGGCTCCTCGGCGGTCCCTGCCGTGATACGTTGTCTCTCTATGCCACGTCGGACGACCTGGACTGGGCTATGGAACTGGGCTTTACGAGTTTCAAGCTGAGCAATCCAGCCCACTATGACAGCGGAATCCCCGGACTCAATCAGCTGGAAGACCATGTCGCCCGGGCCCGTGAAATAATTGGTCCCGGCGCGGAGCTGATGCTTAACCCGATCATGGCTTACAACGTCGAATTTGCCATCCAGGTTGCCGAACGCCTCAGACCATACCGTATGCGATGGCTTGAAGAACCGCTGATTCCAGGCGATGTGCGCGGACATCTCGAATTGCGGCGAGCGATCCCCTGGATGCCACTGGCCACCGGAGAAGACCATCACGGCCGTCACGCTTTCCTGCCGCTGGTCGAGAATCGAGCGGTCGACATCCTGCAGCCTGACCTCTGCTGGTGCGGAGGCCTCTCAGAAGCCATCAAGATCTACTCGATGGCCGAGACAGCCGGCCTGCAGACCATTCTGCACCTGGGTGGTTCGACTCCATTCGGTCAGCACTTCTCATTAGCAATGCCAGAGGCACCCATCGCTGAAATCTGGCTCGGTTCCGATCCGGGCATACCGTTTGATGAAATCAACGCTATCCCTGGAATGGCTTTGCCGGAGGGAGGATTGCTTGTACCATCGGACGCTCCCGGATTTGGACTCGAAATCAGCGAAAAATCAATTGTTCCTCGCTGAAACAAATAATTATGTTCAACTCGGGTTACGCACGAGCAACCGAGAAAAAGGGATGGGGTCCGAGCCCAATAGAAGACCTGAGTTCACGTTGCATCGTCACCTGACTCATCCGGGTTCAGAAACTGTCCGGCATCCACGGTGGTGGCCCGGCGAAAATCGAGGTTGCCGTGGCGACGGCTTGGTCACCCGCTTCGATATGACCGGTGCACCGCAGCCATGTCGGTGACAGCAACCCTGAAAACAACGGACTGAGATCTCGCACATGCGCTTTCAGGTCACCGCGACCACCGTCCCGAATTTCGCCACGTCCGTTCGCCACGTTGAGAATGAATTGTCCGTTGTTGGCCGACACAATGTCATCCACGACGTTGAAGTGAAGATCTGCTTCGACCTCAGGCGGGTAACCACGCTCTCTCAGAGCTTTGCGCACGTCGACAAGGCGCAACATCCATCGCTTATACGCAGTCACGTCGGCGTGCAGTTCCGCCGGCAGCAGCAGCAGCGGTTCGACCGCCGGACCGGACCAGAATACGAATTTGCTCACGGACTGGTGATAGGACAGGAATCTCCAAAGAGTTTGCACAGCCGACGGGCTCAGCGCAATCATGTCACGTACGTACAAATCGTAAGCACTTTGCTTGTCAGCATCCTGATAAAACATCAAATACCCTTCGGGGGCATCGGGTTCGCCGATCAGGTAGCGATACACCGTCCTGTCGCCGTAAGGATACGTAACGATCCGTTCCCACAGTCCCGCACTGCGATCCAGGTTCCCGTTGGTGATTCTGGCACGTGTACGAGCCAGTTCGTAATACGGTTCATGTTCGATACCCTCCACTCGAGTCATTGGTGCACTTAGCTCGCTGCGGCCGATGGAGGCCAGCGGCAACCGATAGTCACAGCGACTGCCCGCCTGTTCATATCCCACCTTCCGATACAGCCGCTGCGTTGAGGGATACAATGCGGAAATTGCCACCCCCTGTTCATACAATTCCACGAGTGCCGATGCCATCAGATGAGCGGCAGCGCCGGCAGATCGGTGTTCCGGAGCAATTCCCACGGCAGCAATGCCCGCACTTTCCAGGCGGCGTCCGCCAAACCACTGGCCCATTCGGTAAATCGACAGTCCCCCCACAACCTGTCCGGCACGCCGCAGGACACGGAGGTTCGAGCGGCCAATCCGACGCACATAAGTTTCCCAGTAGTCGTCCGGCAACCGAAATGACTGCCGCAGGATATCCCGCAAACGCTGTTCTTCAGCAGGATCAGTCAGAGTGGAAAATTCAAACAAAAAATACCTCCTTTCACTGCGAATTGTCATGACGACACGTGACCGGTAGCATAGGTACACCGTCCGGCAATTCAATTCCACACTGTCGCAGCCACGTTCTTTGGAGTCCACGATGCCATCCACAAGTCGCCGTAATCTTCTGAATGCCGGGGCGACGCTCGTCGCCGGAATGGCGGGTCATTCTTTACTGAAAACTACGGAGACACAGGCGGCTCCGGCTCGGCACGAGAACAGCGAATGGGAACACGAATATACGTTCGGCCACACAGTTCTGTTCATGGAAGAGTATCACCAAGGAACGATGGAGATTCTTCGTTGCCAGTCCGGCGAGTTGGATCAGATCGGCGAACTGACGTCGCGTGCGGCACGTGTGATCAATGACGGCGGTACCGTATGGACCTCCATGGACTCAGGCCATATGCCCCATTTTGAGCAGAAGGAAGATCGCAGAGGCAGCCCAGGAATTCTCCGCGAACATGCAAAAGATTTTAACCGGGTGCAAAAGGGTGACATGGTTTTTACGAATTTATGCAACAAAGACGTCCTCGCTGCGCGGGAACGTGGCGTCTATGTTGTCTGTGTCACGATTAACTACCACGATAACGAATTCCGGCCACGCGGATTCACCGCTGACGATAACTATCACAGTAACCGCGATGGTCTGCTGTTGAAAGATGTCTCCAACGAGATACTCCACAGCCATGTGCCTTACTACCAGGGACTGGTTCATGCACCGGAGATACCTGAATTCGCGATTTGTCCGTCCAGTGGGACCGGGAGCGGCAGTATCCACTGGATGCTCAACGCGGAAATTGCCAATAAACTGGCAAACCCGGAGGCTAAGGTTGTGGACAAAAGTGCCGAGTACCTGCGCATCCTGATTTCCCGAATTGCGCAGATCGAAGACCACATGGATCAGATCCGGGAAGTGGCCGTAGCGATGGCACGACGCATTCGAGCCGGGGGACGCTGGTTTGGTCGAAGTATCGAATTTGCCGGGTTTGAATCTGAATTTAACGTGGCGTCCGGCGTCAGCGTCGTCAACTGGTCGAACGAAACACACTCATGGGATGCCACCAAAGACAGAAATGTCATGCTCATCAATGCGATTTCTCCGGCCTACTCCGACGAGGTAAAGCTGGCTCTGGAAAAACAGATCGAGGGCGCCTTTGTGATCGGCATCGGGCCTCGTTCCATGGATGGTGTGGAGCCGACGGGCAGCCTGATAAACATTACAGACGCCGGTTTCGACAATTTTTCACCGGAATCCGGCGGGGTCATTCAAATTCCTGGCCGCGACAGCAGCATCTGTCCGACATCCGGCATTGTCGGCAATGTCATTCAACAGATGATTGTTGCTCAATGGGCTGACGAAATGGTGCGGCGAGGATCAGTGCCGTATTTTCTGATGGGATACTTTCAGAACGGAGGACGCGAATACAATGCAGCTATGCGCCCGTTTTTCGAACGACAGGGGTTTTGAACTGCGTTGCCCGCACCTGATGTTGGAGAGATCGTTATGACCACACTGGATATGTCACGTCGTACATTTGTGGGAATGACCGCGGCAACGGCCGCCGGATTGCACACGAGTCCTTCAAACGCTCGAACGAATCTCAGCGCGAACGATATGATCCGGATCGGGGTCATCGGACCGGGAGGACGCGGCACACAGATCATGCTCGAATGTATCGAGCACGGTCGGACATACGGTGCCCAGGTGACTGCCGTGTGTGACATCTGGAATCGGCATCGTGACACGGCCCGACAGAAAGTCAAAGAGGTCTCCGGCCTGACCCCCTCGGTCTACAGGAATATCGAGGACGTGCTCGAAGATAAAAATATTGACGCGGTCATCATCGGTACGCCCGATCATCAGCACGCGAAGATGCTCAAAATGGCTGTCGATGCAAACAAGGATGTGTACTGTGAAAAACCAATGGCCAATGTGCTCACAGAAGCCAATGCGGCGCTGGACGCCGTTAAAAAATCCGGCCGTGTGGTCCAGATCGGCACGCAGCGCCGCAGTGATCCGAAATATCGTCAGGCACAAAAGCTGATGCAGTCCGGTGTTCTGGGCGAGGTCGTCAAGGTGGACATCATCATGAACAGATACAGTCCGTATCGCTGGGCGAGGAGTCAACAGGACCTGGCGTCACTGAAAAAGGACGACGTCGACTGGGCTGCTTTCCTGATGGGCAAACCTGATCGACCGTTTGATCCCAGAATTTATCGCTCCTTCCGTCTGTTTCGGGATTTTTCGAGCGGGATTATCGATCAGTGGATGAGTCACGCGATCGATGTCGTTCACATGCTGACCGGGGAACCTTATCCCGAAAGCGCCGTCACTCACGGAGGTATCTACCAGTTTCATGACTACCGTGAGAATCCTGACACCATCCAGGTGGCCCTCGATTATGGACAGGGCACGAAAAAATTTCTGGCACAGTACAGTGTATGTCTGTCGAACGGCGCCGGTTCTGCCTGGCGTGTGATGGGCACGCGCGGAACGCTGTATATCGAACAGGATTTTCGACTGACAGGTGATGGCATCAAATCGAAAGACCGGATTCCCGACACAATAGAAATCCCGGATGCACCCGGTACACTGCATCACATGGCCAACTGGCTTGATTGTGTACGACGCCAGGATGTCAACGGCACGTACTGTCCTGCCGAAGCCGGGTACGGGCACTCGGTCGCGTGCATCCTGAGTGCTGAGACGTACTGGAGTGGTCGGAGGATGAGTTTCGACCGGAAATCGAGGACCATGCACCCGGCGTGATGTCTGTACATAGGCTCCGAAAGATCTCAGCCGCGAGACGGACTGTTGACCGGACAACCGGACACGGCGCATGGTGTTTTTAAATCCAGTCCTCTCAGTGAGTACGGCCCTCATCGTGTCGGTTATATTGGCCTCAGACACTGACGGCGAACCCGTTCGACGTATCGGCAGTAACAAACAGCTGTTGCTGGACGACTACATTGTTGAGTCGCTGGACCGGGCCGAAAGAAAGCTGAACCAGCCGAACAAACATGCGGCGAATCCGCTGATTTCCATGGTCCCCGCAGGAGAACCCGGCCGGGACACAGAGATGATGCCCAGCGGGCTCAGCAGTGCCATCTACCACAATGAGGAGAAACTGTTCAAACTTTAGTATGGATTCATCGAGATCAAACGCGCCGGCCACATACCGGACGCCAGTGTCTTCTACCAAGGGGCTGGAGATGAGAGGGCCGTTCTTGCGTACGCAACCCGTGAGAACGGACTCGTTTGGCACAGGCCGTCACTGGGCATCACTAACTTCCGGGGAACTCGTGAAAACAACCTGGTGCTTGACATTGATATGGATGGAAGCGGAATCTTCAAAAACACCTAGGAAAGCGATCCCGCAAAACAGTACAAAATGTTGTGGCTCCGCAGCCGATGGCAGCCCGGAAATGCCGTGAGACTGTTTCCCTCAGTCCATCAGCTTATTTTATTTGCTGGTCGCGTGCTGAGGAGATGTTCCATCATCCGAACACTTCCGAGTTGAACAGATATTCAGGAGTTCTGCCATTGAGTACATCCAGCACACCTTGCGCTGCTTGGAGCGACATGCGGTCCAGAGATTCCCGTGTCGAAGACGCGATGTGTGGTGTCAACAACGTGTTAGGAGCCTGAACCAGTGGATTATCTGCCGGCAACGGCTCGTCTTCGAATACATCCAGCGCGGCCCCGGCCACACGTCGCTGCGACAAAGCCTGAACCAGCGCTGTCTCGTCGATCACGGCACCCCTGGATGTATTAATGATTCGACACTCTGGTTTCAGCAAACGCAGGGACTGCTGATTGATCATGTGTTTCGTCTCCTGTGTCAACGAAACGTGCATAGTTAGAAAATCCGCCGCCTTCAGGAGTGTTTCCAGCGACTCTTCGAGCACTGCCGGCCCTGTATCAACTCCTTTCGGCAAACATGGGTCGTACGCCTTGACTGTCATCTGCAGTCCGAGAGCAGCCATGCGAGCAACTCTGGAGCCGACGTTTCCCAAGCCGATCACTCCCAGTGTTTTTCCTGCTAGTTCCACACCCTGAAACTGGCCGCGGTCACTGAAATGACCTTCATCAATTGCTGCACTGGCCGGAGCTACCTGTCTGGCAAGGGCCAGCATCAGCGTCAGTGTATGTTCTGCCACCGCATTGGCATTGGCTCTCGGTGTACTCACGACCGGTATCCCGGCTGCTGTAGCAGCCGCAACATCAATGTTGTCGACGCCAACACCGTGTTTCGCAATCACTTTCAGCTGCTTTGATTTGTTGATGTCCTGCCGGTCGACCGTGAACAGTCGAACGACAACCGCATCGGCGTCATAAAGTGAATTCCGATCAATCTCAACACCCATCTCCCAGGGAATCAAACACTGGCATTCAGACTTCAGCAGAGTCAGGCCACTTGGTGCAATCGGTTCAGGGACATAGACCACCGGCTTCATGAGTTTTGCTGTTGCTCCTCGAGTTCTTTGAGATAACTGAGCTGACGAACAATCTGTTTGTCTCGACGCTCAATGAGTTCTGCGCCACTGCGCATCTCCCAGTCGTAGAAGCCCTGGCCGGTTTTCATTCCAAGATGCCGGTGGCGCACCCTTTCACTCAGATACTTAGACGGACCATGATTGTCGGCAATGTCGTCCAGCAGGTACTGGTGAATTCGTTCGATCAGATCGAGGCCTACCAGATCCATATTTTCCAACGGGCCAACCACCGGCAGTCTCAGTCCAAACGTGAGCCTGGCGACCAGATCAATATCTTCAGGAGTCGCAATATCCCGATCAACCAGACTGATCGCCTCGCGCCACAGCGCGTGCAGCAGACGATTGCCAATAAAACCCGGCACATCGCGGTTCACACGGACCGGTGTCTTGCCGATAGATGTCACGAGTTCGCAGACGGTATCCATGACCCAGTCGGGAGTCTGGTTTCCTCGAATCACTTCGACCAGCGGCATCAGGTGCGGTGGATTCCAGAAATGCGTGCCGGCCAGCAGGTGACCGCATCCGCTTTCCTGTCCCATTTCAGTGATGCTCAAACCGCTGGTGGTAGTAACGAAAATGGCATTGCGATCTCGCGCACCGGGAAAACGACTGAAGAGTGCGACCTTCAACACCATATCTTCGACGATGCAATCAAGAATCACATCGGCTTCTTCATCGAGAGCATCCAGACCAGCCTGTACTTCGATCACACCACGGGTATCGGTTGCATGTCCGCAGTGTTCGTCAAGCCAGGTTTCCATCCGGGCTGCCGTCGCGTAGAGCGATTCCGGTCTTGCGGGATTGTGATTCCAGGCGAGAACCCGATATCCAGCACGTTTGAAACAAACAGCGACGGCGGCACCCATCTGCCCCAAACCACAGACACCAACAGTTTGAATATTCGCCATTGTCAGCACCGTTCAGGCCTTTGCTCGTTTGGGTGGAGCCGCTGCGACACCTTCCAAACCACCACTCACACGGAGCACTTCCCCGGTGATCCATGATGAGGCTGGACTGCAAAGAAAGGCCACTCCATTCGCAATGTCTGTTGCCTCACCCCACCGCCCCAGCGGAACAGCTTTCTCGATGCGGTCCATCATTTCATCTATTGAAATGTCCAGACTTTGTCGACGCTGATCCATGACGGACTTATTGAACTCCGTATACACCGGACCAGGACAAACGGCATTGACTCGTACACCATAGGCCGCCAGTTCCAGTGACAATGTCCGGGTCAGCATGATGACGCCCGCTTTAGCCACATTGTACGCCGCGACCAGCGCCGCCGGGTTCTGCCCATTGATCGATGAGATGTTGACGATGGACCCAGATTCCTGCCGCTCCATAATAGCTCCACCAGCCCGACAGCAGTAAAACGTCCCGGTCAGGGTAATGGTCATGACCCGGTGCCATTCTTCATCGCTCAAGTCGACCGTTGGCGTCACCTGCTGTCCGACTCCGGCATTGTTTACGAGAATGTCCAGGCTTCCCTGCTGTTCAACGACATTGTCAAAGAACACCGTGACACCAGCGCTGTCGGCCACGTCGATCGATGCCGGGTGAACATTGAGTCCATCCTCTTTCAGGCGATCTGCTTCCGTCTGCATTTTTTCTTGCTGCAGATCGGCCATCACGACCGTTGCTCCGTCTCGGGCGAGTCGTTCGCCCATCGCCAGTCCAAGACCCTGAGCGGCTCCCGTCACCACGGCCACCAGACCATCGAGTGTGTGGCTGTCCCGTGTGTCAGCACTCATGCACAGACCTCCTCAATAAACTGCCGTGAACCCCGTGCCATATGACTAATCGCGTGAGTCGCCAGATATCGCACACCCAGTTCGGTGTACCGTCTGGCTGCCTGAGAATCCGCGGCAATGCAGCCGGCAATCTTGCCTGTCGCCACAATGCGCCTGATACAGTCTTCGACGCAGGCGACGACCTTTGGATCTTTGGCCCGTCCTGGCACGCCCAAACTATTTGAAAGATCGACAGGGCCGACATAGTACACGTCGATACCATCCACGCTCAGCAGTTCATCCAGGTTGTTGGCCGCGTCGATGTGTTCAATGTGCGCGATCACCATTGTCTCGCGATTTGCGGCAGCAGTGTACTCGGGCATGGAACCTTTGAGTCCGTACTGAGACGCTCTGACACCTGCGAGGCCTCGATGTCCCTCCGGCCCGTACTTTGCGCTGGCGACCATTGCCTTTGCTTCTTCGACCTCACTGATTTCCGGCACGTGAACTCCCAGTGCTCCAACATCCAGAGCACGGAGGATCAAATGAGGCGTGTTGTGGGACACACGAATAACAGGCGTCACACCAGCGTACTCGGCTGCTCGGACCATGTCTTCGGCCAAACCGATGTCGACCGGCCCATGCTCCATATCGATCACAACAAAGTCAAATCCCAGCAGTCCAACGATCTCGGTCAACTTTGCCGAAGGGACATAGACGAAGCTGCCGATCACGAGTTCGCCATCAGCCAGTTTTTGTTTCGTCACATTGACGTTCATTCAATTGTCTTTCTCATAGTCATAAAACCACGGAATCTGCGAGAACACACCGCCATCAACGTAGAGAGTTTGGCCGGTAATGAAGTCAGATTTCTCTCCTGCTAAAAAGACAACAGCATGGGCCACGTCTTCGACGTTTCCAACGCGTCCCATGGGCGTGCGGGAACCCCACTCCCCCGCATAGTCCGGGTCTTCCAGTTTGGTTCTTTCAATTTCGATGGCACCAGGCGCCACGCAGTTGACCGTAATCCCATAGCGACCCAGCTCAACAGCAATGACCGTCGTAAATGTTTCAATCCCACCCTTGGAAGCACAATAGTCACTTAACATGGGGAAGGGCGCCTTGTTGGCCCCCGAACCAATATTGATGATCCGTCCGCCCGCTTTCTGCATCAAGCGGCCAGCCTGCTGAGTACAGAGAAACGTACCCTTGAGATTGGTCCGGATTGTCCGGTCCCAGTCCTCTTCTTTCAGATCGAGCATTGCCTTCCAGGTTTGCACGCCGGCATTATTCACCAGCAGACCAATTGTCCCCGCCTGTTCGGTGAATTTCTCGAACATCGACTGCACCTGGTCACTGAAGCCAATATCTGCCTGCAGCAGCCAGACCTCGCGGCCCAGATCACGGATGCTCTTTGCCGTCTCTTCAGCACCTGCCTCATCACGACAGTAGTTAACTCCAACGTTCCAGCCATCCTTCGCAAGACTGACAGCGATGCCGCGTCCGACACCCTTGCTGGCCCCGGTCACGAGGGCATTCCTCGACTGCTTGCCCATTGACTACCTTTTTGCGGAACTATGCTGGAGGCACGGCAGCGTACTCATCAACCCTGGAATGGCCGCCCGCCTGAACAAAATTACATCGAAACCCAGGTCGAGTTGTTCTCAGCAGACTCCACGGCAGAGTAAATGAACTGCATCCCTCGCAATCCGTCACTGACTGTGGGAAAGTTGTATTCATCGGCCTTCATCGGATTTCCGTCAATATGGCACCTAATGGCTTCAGCGACACCGACATAGATGTTTCCGAACGCCTCCAGATATCCCTCGGGATGTCCCGTCGGGATGCGTGTTGCCGCGGCGGCTGCATCGGACAGATAACCCTGTCCCCGCGTCAGCATCTGACGTGGTTCTCCGTACCGGTAGACTTCGAGATAATTTGGATTCTCCTGCGCCCACTTGATCGCCCCTTCGGAACCATAAACACGGAGGATCAGTCCATTTTCCTCTCCAGTGGCAACCTGGCTGATACTTAACACACCTTTGCCTCCGCCTCTGAACCTGAGCAGTGCATTTACATCCTCGTCAAGCACACGGTCCGGCAGGAAAGTGCTCTTATCTGCGCACAATTCGGAGATCGGGTCCCCCGTGACATATTCCAGAAGGTTGACGCAATGAGTGCCCACATCGCCCATCGTGCCCCCGATTCCCGATCGTTTGGGATCGACACGCCACTCCGCCTGCTTCTGACCAAGCTTCTCGTGTGGCACCATCAGAAAATCCTGAAGGTATTCGACAATAGCCTTGCGGACCGTGCCCATTTCTCCGGCCTGAAACATCTGCCGGGCCTGTCGAATAAGTGGATGTCCCGTGTAATTGTGAGTCAACGCAAAAACCAGACTCGACTGTTCCACCAGGCTGACGAGCTCTTTGGCCTCATCAAGCGTGTGCGTCATCGGCTTGTCGCAAACGACATGGAAGCCCGCCGCAAGGAATGTCTGCGCGATTGCGAAGTGGGAAACATTTGGCGTTACGATGCTAACGAAATCAATCCGGTCGTCTTCCGCCCGTTTCGCTTCCTCTGCGGCCATCCGCTCATACGTGTCGTAGCAGCGATCTGACTCAAGATAGAGCTGCTTCCCGGTAATCCGGGTATTCTCAGGATCCTGAGAGAAACTTCCGGCAACCAGTTCAATCTGCCCGTCGAGGGCGGCCACCAGACGGTGAACGCCGCCGATGAAGGCACCCTGACCACCTCCAACCATACCCATACGCAATTTGCGTTTCCAGGAATCCATCGCTCATCTCCTCATAGTGAATTTCTGTGATATCAAGGGACTCAACTAAGACCAAGAATCCTGCGGTTGGCTGCCACATCGACACCACTGGCGGCAAAGTCGTCAAATGCGACATCGGACGTCTCGATGATGTGCTGTGATATAAACGGTGCACCTTCTGCAGCACCCTGCTCCGGGCTCTTGACTGCGCACTCCCACTCCAGTACCGCCCAGCCTGAATAACCAGCCTCGGTCAACAGAGTGAACACACTGGTAAAATCAACCTGACCGTCGCCCAGCGAACGGAAGCGACCAGCTCGACCAGCCCAGGACTGGTAGCCGCCGTAGACACCCACTCGACCGCTCGGCCGAAACTCGGCATCCTTAACATGAAAGCCCCTGATGCGGTCCTGATAAATCCGAATGAATTCAAGATAGTCGAGTTGCTGCAGAAGGAAATGGCTGGGATCGTAGTTCAGGCATGCCGCGGGATGATCGTCCGTGTAGTCAAGGAACATCTCGTACGTAGCTCCATCATAAATATCCGAGCCGGGATGCAACTCGAAACCAAAGGCCTTCCCCTTTTCATGCGCGTAATCGAGCAGCGGCATCCAGCGCTTAGCCAGTTCCTTGAAGGCTTCGTCGATGATTCCCGCTGGGCGCTGCGGCCAGGGGTAGATCATGTGCCATGCAAAACTACCGGACAGTGTCGGAATCAGGTCGGTGCCCAGGTGCACCGAGGCATCAACACATTTTCTGAGCTGTTCGGTTGCCCACTCAGTTCTCGCATCACCGCGCAGACCCTTCGGATGGAAACCTTCGAACATTACCTCGTAGGCTGGATGTACGGCCAAAACCTGTCCCGACAGGTAGGCACCCAATTCCGTCGGCTCCAGCCCGATTTGGCTGAGCTGACCTCGATAGTCGTCACAATAGGTTTTTGACTGCGCAGCCGTATCACGGTCAAAGACTCGGCTATCCCACGCAGGAATCTGGACTCCTTTGTATCCGAGGTCAGCCACCCATTTGCCGATGTTCTCCAGATTATTGTAGGGTTCTTGGTCTCTGAGGAACTGGGCAAGAAAAATTGCCGGACCTTTGATGCCGGGCATGACAGGCTCCTTATATGCTGACTCCGCTCTTTGATTTCAACACGCGCTACCGAATATCGGAGCGGATCCAATTGAATCTGAGTCAGATGCTCACAGCACTGCGTGCTCCACGATTATCAGCATCCGCTGGACCGGGAGATTGCTGTTTGCCGTTTGAAGGGTGTATTGGAGGCAGATCGGACTGAATTGGCAAGCGGTCACGACATCGGTTTCGTTCTGAACAGCAACCAGCGAGTGAAACCTGGCGGGAGGCCTGCCAGGAACCGCACTGTCGCAAAGTGAACAGCAACAGATCCTGGTCCACGGTTCCTGTGGTCTCTGTTTTTTTGTCGTCAAGCTCCGGACGCTGGTGCCTGACGGCTGATCCGCAACAGAACTTCAGTAAATTGAGTTTGCGGACGTTGGTTCCACCATGCGGACGACTTGGAAGCCTGCTGTCAATCGGGGATTCAAGATCTCGAATACTTGAAGGCCAGCCTTCCTGCTTCGGTGACACGCGTCCGTGTTTTCAACGCAGCGATGGGCGAAGCCCCATACGGCGGCCTAGGCCGCCGCTCCAGCGGAATATGCTGGGTACACAATCTGCCGGTGAATTTTCTGCAGAGGGTCTGCTGGTGTTGCTATTCTTGTCCCGTACGGGTAGCGTCAGCATAGTTCGAGTTTGATCTTGACTCCGTTTGAGTCGTTTGGGCCGGTTGGTGTGGGTCACTATATTCCTGAAGACACTTGTGTCCGCTCTTGAGTTCTCCTGCAACATGCGTCTTGATGATGAAATTCGAATTTCAAATTTCGCGTTTCAATCGCTGCCGTGTGGCAGTAACTCCAGTGTTTTCGTAGCTGTGAAGCTCAAGGGTTTTGGGAATGAGTAAGAATATTTTTGTTGGAAGTCTCGCTTGGGGAACAACGTCAGAGGGACTTGAGCAAGCGTTTGCCCAGTTTGGTGTAGTCACCTCAGCGAAGGTCATTAGTGACCGAGAAACCGGACGATCCAAGGGATTCGGTTTTGTGGAAATGGATTCCGGCGGGGACGAGGCTATTGAATCTCTGAATGGTTCCGATCTGGATGGTCGCCAAATCGTCGTCAATGAAGCTCGTCCTCGTGAAGATCGCCGAGGCGGTGGCGGTGGCGGTGGCGGTGGCGGTGGCTATGGCGGCGGAGGCGGCGGAGGCGGCGGACGCGGCGGAGGCGGCGGACGCGACCGCTATTAGTGCATTGTTGTCAGAGCGTTGATGCCGGAAAGGACGGCCACTTGGTGGCTGGAGTTGATTGAGGTCAAGCCTCAAGTTCGTCGAAGAGATCTTTCTTACGGCGTATCCAGCCACGTTCGATTCAGGGCCGACAACACCCAGAAGCTGTGTCTTGACACGAGCGACACCACGGACTGCCCGCGTACGCCGGGCGGGGTGTGGTGTGGTCTGTGAAGTTGGTCACAAAAAAAAGATACCTATAACGCTCCCCCAGTTGAATGTTCCTCTGTCGGACATTTGCCTCACAGAATGTTGATGGGGGTGCTGGGACATTGCGCTTTGTCTAATTGTCGTTTAGACTGAACCGTCGTTTCAATAATCGGTAGATTCCGTCCGGTTGCATGCCGTTCGAGTTTGTGACCCTAGGATGCGCGGAGAGCGTATGATGACTAGGGGAATTGGCAGGCGACTCCAGGGCACGACGATCGCATGTGTCTCGGCTACGGGTCTCGTTTTCGCAAGGCTGGCCCTGTCTTCAAGCGGGCGACACCGCTCATGTGATTCCGCAGAATAAAGCAACGCAGGCATGGGACGAGCTCCCGAAGTGGGTGGTATTCGAGCGCCAGCTCATCGATGTGATGAACGCATCCCCGGATGAATTCATCAGAAAACATCTGAAAAACGACGGCTGGTACCGCTACGACAGCCGGGGCAAACTGGACGACTCCTACGAGCCATTCCACAACCAGCCGACGTTCTATGCCCTTGGTGGAAATGACCGATTCCCGTCGCTGGCACGACGACAATGGGAGTTCGTCACCCGATGCTTTACTGAAACAGGTGTAGTGGTAGACGAGTTTCACGGCTGCGATGACCGGATACATCCCGGTGAAGGTCGTCAGCTGTTTTATTCATTGTGCCTCGCGGATCCACTTGATTCACAGACCATCGCCCGGCACAGTGATTTGCGGACCTTTACCTCAAAAAAATCTCAGTGCGCAGAACTATGATTCAGAACGACGTTTGATACTCAATACGAAAACAGGCAGCACCGGACCTCTTCCCTGGTCGCCTGACAAGCCATGGGACTATGTCTGGAGCATGGAGCACTATGGTCTCTCGTTTTACGATTTACCGGGAATCACCAGCTTTGAAAACATGTATGCTGACGACAATTTTAAAACGATCGCGACGGCAGCTTATGCACGCTGGGGCGTGGTGATGGCCCGGTCAACCTTGCCGTCACATCACTCATGCTCAATGCCTTTGTCCTGACGGGTGATCCGAAATATCAGGTCTGGATTACGGACTACACAGATGCCTGGATCAGGAGAACGCACGAGAACGGAAGAATTCTGCCGGACAATGTTGGGTTGTCGGGAATCAGAGGCGAGTACATCGACGGCAAATGACATGGAGGATATTACGGATGGACGCTGTACCACGGCTGGGGCCTGTTCGCTCAGTCGACAGGAATGGCGGCTGAAAACGTGATGCTGGTCAGCGGTGAACACCGATACCTCAAATTTCCGCGCAGCCAGATCGATCTGCTCATCGAATGGGCAAAGTCGACGACGGCCACGTCGGGACGACACTCAGTGCGCCCGTTATTTTTCCGGATCTGAGAAGTAAGCGATGCCTTAGGCACGGTTTATCGCGGCGCAAAGAGGAGTTCTCCCGACGGTGGTGACAACGGAACTCCCGGTACGGAAAGGTACTTCTCAGTGCGAGGATGCTCACCAGCCAGCCACTGGCTCAGGGAGTACCTTCGTTATCAAATTCCACAGGGCCCACACCGGCAGCGGCCGTGCATGAGTGAACTCCCGGTTCCCGGCACGGTCAGCCTCATGACGAATCTTCTGCCGCCGCCAGCGTTCTGCAGGAGAATGGAAGTGGTTCGTCTGCCAGACGAATTAGTCGTTGTGCCTCCTCTAAAACAAAATCCGGGTCCATGAATGGTTCGTAACTAATGTCCTGCCAGCGAACCAGTCCGTCCGCATCAATCACGAACGTACCATGAAGTGGTTGCTGCTCAAAGTCGTCAAAGCAACGGTATCTGCGGAAGACAGTCAGATCCGGATCTGCGTAAAGTGAAAATGCAAATTCGCTGTCATAATTGTCCCGGGCTTTGATGAGTGTTTCCTGTGGGTCCGTGCTGATTGCCAGCATCTCAAATCCGGCGTCACGAAACTTCTTTGCCTTCGGTTGAAATTTCTGGAGTTGCTCTGCGCAATGTAGACAGCCGTAGCCCAGATAGAAGATCAGCACCACCGGCTTTCCACGGAATTCATTCAGTGACGAGGGTAAATTGTCAACGCCAGGCAACGTCCAGTCCGGCGCCGCCACCGGTCGCCAGCGAAACGGTCCCAGGGAATCAAGATCAGGTCGGGGCCCCAAATCCTGGGGCAGCTGTCGGGCAACTCGCCAGTCTTCCTGGTACCCGAGTTCGCTTGCTACTGAGGCAAGTTCGGCAAATACAGGAACGTCCAGATCGATCGTCGAGGAGACGCTGCGCAGCGTCTCAAATGCCGTGCGCGCTTCTTCTCTGTTTCCCGCATTCCACTGTGTCAGGACCAGCGCCGCCAAAGGTCGGACCTGATTCTGGTTCTCATCCACGTGGGTCGTCATCTTTTTCATTGCGTCTTCTGTTCTGTCTGCAGCAAGCATAAGGGTGACAATATCCTCCACGGGAGCATTATCTGCCTTCTCCAGGAGTTCGATCGCGACATTGTACTCCCCGCGCTGTGCGGCCAGTCGGCCGTCGATTTCGCTCAGGGCCTGTTCCAGATTCTTCAGTCGTGAGTCGTGTTTCTTTTTCTCCGCATCACCGACTTTCCTGATTTCCTTGTCGTCTTTTTCTTCGCTGCATGCCTTCTCTTCGGCGGTGTTGGCATCCTGCTGTTGCTGCTTCCTGACTTCGTCCAGTTGGGAGACCAGCTTCTCCCGGATTAATTCTGCGTCTGCCACACGATTGGTCACTGCACAGGCCGTCGCCAGTGCGCGATCGAGAATAAGGTCTGCCGACTCGTCGTCCGTGTGCTGCAACCAGACAGTATCAGCCAGTCGAATCAGTTCGTCATGCAGCTGATACGTTTGCAGGACGTTGAGAAGTCGCTGACGACCGTACTTGTAGCTGCCGGCCCTGCCGATGTGGTTGTATTCGGGATGCCGAGGCAGTGCGATCATGTTCATCGCCAGATCAACGGCGCCGTGGACTCGACCGATGTGAATCAGGTTGCGGATACACCACTCATTGTTGTGAGCAAAATTGTGAATCTGATCGGGGAGGACTCTGTCTTTCATCATGTGCGCGTGATCGACTCGGGCCGATGCTTCCTGATGATAGACGGCATCGTGGTAGCGAGTCAGTTGTGAATAGATGTGTCCAGGCATGTGCCACATATGAGCGATCGCCGGAGCAGTCGGTCCGCAGCGAGCGGCTGATTCGAGCGCTTTCTCAGCTTTCTTCTTATCCCACAGATGAATGCGATAATGGTGGGCCTGATGCTGAGGTTCCACATCATGGACATCCTGAATGAGCGCATCGATTGCCAGGTAGCTGTTGAATTTCAGACCGTCCCGGCGAGCTGACCACTGAAACTCACAAAGGAAAGCCTTGGCTTCGATGTCATCAGGGAATTCAAACAGCAGCGATTCAAGATCTTCGATATATCTGGCGGCTCGTTCCTGCTTCTCTGTGTCTGTCTCATCGGGGGCGTTGATGTAGCAGTCGAATGCTTTTATGTAGAGCTGCTCGCGATACGACGCCTTGTCTCTGCAATCCATTGCCTTTTTGATGAATGCTTTGGCACGCTCGGCATTCCTGCGATTTGACACTGCCATACCCCAGTAAGCGATGGCACATTCGGGATCAATGGCAGCTGCCTGACGAAACGAACGTTCCGATTCGAAGAACCAAAACCCGTGCAATTGTCCGATGCCTTGTAAAACAAAGGCCACTGCTTCCGGCAGATCGGAAGTGACATCAAATCGGATCCTGCCAACCCCCTTCATCAGGTACGCGGCCTGGCGAGGCCCTTTGTTGAAGACTTCACCGTGACTTGAATGGCCCTCCGGCAGTTTTCCATCATCCCGATCAGCTGAATCAACGTCCTGCGAAGCGTCGTTCTCAACTGCAACAGCCTGATATGACATTCCGGCGTCATCCAGTTCGGAGAACAGGGCAAGAAGCATCACCGCAGTGGTTATACGGACTAGCTGAGGCATGAAATCAGACTTTGGTACAACAGGAAGAAGCGCTGACCTGGAGCGTCAACAGAACCCGACAGCTTCTGCTGCCGACATTTTGGGGACACACGTGACACACCATTGTGCCTGACCAGTTCTAAATGAGCAAACCCCACCGGATTCGTCGTGAATCGCAACAATCGACGGAGTTTCTGCACCTGGCGGCCGTTTCACCGACCATAGAATCATGAAACCTGTGTTTGCTACCTGTCTGATCGTATGCCTGCTCACAACAGTTCCCGGACAGTCACAGTCCGATGAACGTGATCGTCTCATCTTCGATGATGCGGAACATCGACAGAGTGGCAGTGGATTCGCAGGTGGACGTGGCCAGAGATTTTCAGCTCCGGCCGAATGAACGGGAACTCTCCGTCTGCACAGAACATTCATTTACGAAGGGTCATAACCCAGATTTGGAGCCAGCCATCGTTCGACTTCTTTGACCGTGACCTGCATACGGGCCGCATAGTCTTCGACCTGATCTATGGTGATACGGTCCACACTGAAATACCGACTTTCCGGATGTGAAAAGTACAGTCCGCTGACAGAGGCGGCCGGCCACATGGCGTAGGAACTGGTCAGCGTCATACCGATCGATGCTTTTACGTCCAGCAGTTCCCACAGCCGCCCCTTTGGCAGATGATCGGGACAGGACGGATACCCGAATGCCGGTCTGATCCCCCTGTACTTCTCATCGATCAGCTGTTTATTGGTCAGGTCTTCGGATTGCCCGAATCCCCATTCGGCGCGCACTCGCTGGTGCAGGTACTCAGCGAACGCTTCAACCAGGCGATCAGCCAGTGCTTTGATCATGATGGCGCGATAGTCGTCGTTTTCGGCCTCGATCACCTTGACCAGTTCGTTGCAGCCATGACCGGCGGTCACAGCAAACGCTCCGATATAGTCAGGGTGGTGTGCGTTCTCACTGACTGGTGCAATATAATCCGCCAGGGAACGGTAGTTGTTCTGGCCTCTGCGTTCCCATTGCTGACGCAGCATCGGAAAACGCATCAGTTCATCAGACCGGGATTCGTCCGTCCACAGAACAATGTCGTCATTGCTGCTGTTCGCAGGCCAGAAGCCGTACACACCCTTCGCTGTGAGATGTCCATTCCGCACAATCTGCATCAGTTCCTGTTGAGCATCGTCAAAGAGTTTACGTGCTTCTTCACCAACTGATTCGTCTTCGAAGATGCGCGGGTACTTGCCGATCAGCTGCCAGGATGAAAAGAAGGGTGACCAGTCGATGAACGGCACCAAATCCTGCAGCGGCAGGGTGTCGATGATCTGTGTCCCGGTAAATAATGGCTGCGGAAAATCAACAGAGTCCCAGTTCAGAACCAGACGCAGTTCCAGTGCATCCCGGTATGGTATCAGGGTCCCCTGCTGACGTTGATCAAAGGCGGCCCGAGCACGGTCCTGAGCAGCCTGGTTCTCACGGACAAACACTGGTTTCAACTCCGGATCAAGCAGAGCCTCCACTACTCCTACAGACAGAGACGCATCACCAACGTGGACGACAGATTCTTCGTACACGGGAGAGATCTTTACGGCAGTGTGTTTGGCACTTGTGGTTGCCCCTCCAATGAGCAGTGGAGTTTTCCAACCTTCTTCCTGCATTGTCCGGGCGACCACAATCATTTCCCGCAGCGATGGCGTGATCAGTCCGCTGAGTCCAATGATGTCAGCGTTGCAATTTTTTGCTTCCTGCAAAATAGTTTCACATGGCACCATGACTCCCAGATCGATGACTCTGTAATTGTTACAGCGCAGAACAACCGCCACAATGTTCTTGCCAATGTCGTGAACGTCGCCTTTGACTGTGGCAATCAGAAATGTGCCACGGGACCCGTGGTCCTCGTTGCCAGCACGTGACTTAAATCCGGCTGCTTCCGCGATCTCGATCGCTGTACCACGTGACGCGGTGAACAGACCGTGTTCATCAAACCTCGCGCGGTCGTCGCCCACGGCCTTTTCCGCTTCCATGAAAGGTTCAAGCCAAGCAACGGCCTTCTTCATGGCTCTGGCAGATTTCACCACCTGTGGAAGGAACATCCTGCCGGCACCGAAGAGTACACCGACCACGTTCATCCCGTCCATAAGCGGACCCTGTATCACCTCCAGCGGCCGGTGGTACTTGAGACGAGCTTCTTCCGCATCGTCTTCAATGAAGTCTGTGACACCTTTGAGCAAAGCGTACTGGAGACGCTCTTCGATTGATCCTGTGCGCCATTCCTGAACCGTCGTCGTGCCCGCCGTTTTCTCTCTGATCGTCTCAGCGTAGTCGATCAAACGTTCGGTCGCATCGGGACGTCGGTTGAGCACCACGTCTTCGACATGACCAAGCAGTTCCGGATTTATTTCATCGTAGATTTCCAGCTGCGCGGGATTGACGATTCCCATATCCAGGCCGGCGTTGATGGCATGATACAAAAACGCTGCATTCATGGCCTCACGGACAACATTGTTCCCGCGAAAACTAAAGCTCACGTTACTCACACCGCCGGAGGTTCTGGCTCCAGGACATTCCTGTCTGATCTTCCGAACTGCCTCGATGAATTCCACGGCGTAGTTGGCATGTTCTTCAATTCCCGTGCCGACAGTCAGAATATTTGCGTCGAAAATGATGTCTTCCGGAGGGAAGCCAACTTCCTCCGTAAGCAATTTGTAAGCTCGTCGACAGATTCGGACTTTGTCATCGCATATTGTGGCCTGTCCGGTCTCGTCGAATGCCATCACAATCGTCGCTGCTCCGTAACGGCGGATAATGCGAGCCTGTTTCAGGAAACTCTCCACTCCTTCTTTCAGACTGATACTGTTGACAATACTCTTGCCATGTACGCATTTGAGACCCGCTTCGATGACATTCCAGTCGGAGCTGTCGATCATGATCGGTACGCGAATGTTTTCATCATGAAGCAGCCACAGAAATTTCTCCATGCATTTTGGACCATCCAGAAGTGCTTCGTCCATGTTGACGTCGATGATATTAGCCCCTCCGTCAACCTGATCCTGTGCAACACTGATGGCTTCGTCATATTTTTCTTCGCGAATCAGTCTCGCAAATCGTCTTGATCCAGTGACGTTGGTCCGTTCACCGACGTTGAGGAAATTCGATTCGGGACGCAGGACCAGATAGTCGAACCCGCAATAGGTGGACCAGCCGTTGCCCTGTGGAATCCGGCGGGGGGGGACTCCCTCCACCGCCGCAGCAATTGCCCGAATATATTCCGGCGTGTTGCCGCAGCATCCTCCGACAACATTCACATGTCCGGCCTGCGCCACTGCGTACAGTGCAGAGGACACTGCCGCGGGATTGCTGTCGAAACCGCCCATTCCGTCCGGCATGCCGGCATTGGGATAACATGTGACGTACCGTGTCGCCATTTCCGACAGCGTTGCGAGATAAGGTTTGATTTCCTTTGGCCCCAGGGCACAGTTCAAGCCGATGCTCAGTGATGGAAAGTGTTCGACCGAGGTGTAGAATGCTTCGACCGTCTGGCCCAGCAGAGTTACTCCGCCGGTGAAAACCGTTCCCGAAATCATGACCGGAATCTCGCGGCCCTGATCTGCGAAAACACGGGAAATCGCAAACAGACACGCCTTCAGATTGAGCGTATCGAAACTCGTCTCGGGCAACAGCAGGTCGACACCTCCATCCATCAGTCCGCGAATCTGCTCCGCATACGAACCCACCATCTGATCGAACGTAAACGGTCGTGTCCCCGGTTGATCTGCGTTCATCGACAGCTGAATCTTTGTCGGACCGATGCTGCCAGCCACATAACGTGGCTTCATCGGGTTGGCAGCGGTAGCTTTGTCGGCAATCGCACGAGCCAGCTCGGCCCCCATTTTGTTGATTTCCCAGGCCAAATGCGAGAGCTCAAATTCATCGAGTGACACAATATTGGCATTGAAGGTGTTTGTCTCAATGATGTCGGCACCGACATCGATGAAAGCCTGGTGGATGTCAGTAATCAATTGTGGCTGTGTCAAAACCAGCAGGTCGATCGCGTTTTTCACATCGATTGGATGATCCCTGAGCCGATTACCGCGATAGAATGCCTCATCGGGCTCCCGGGACATAATCAGTGCACCCATCGACCCATCGATGACAAGAATACGGTGGTCAAGCAACTCACGAATATCAGGTCGGGAACTCATATCATTTAACAGAGGCAGTACGGAATATCAGAATCCAACCCTTAGCATTACGCAACAACAGGTCGCATGGTCTGTCGATGATGGGAATGGCAGTTGATAGTCCAGAGATCGGGGATTGTAGAACGACCATCAGACCCGTTTAACATCTTGTGCGAGTTTTGGCCGAATTGATCAATACCGGGAACCAACAAAGCACAGATCCTGTCCTGTAACTTCCTGAATGTCGGAACGGAACTTCTGTGCCTCCCGACCGGCATGTCATTCGATACGATCCATGGCCTCGGATACAACTGTTCTGAACCCGGCACGCGTCTCCATCAGCTGAAGTTCCTGACGATGCATTTTGAGACAAAATCCGTTCACACCGGCGTCCACAAGGACACTCAGTTCAACAGCGTGATTACTCCGATTTACGCCAGTTCCACCTTCTACTGGAATAACATTGAGGAATCATCGGGGTACGACTACACCCGATCCGGCAACCCCACACGAGATGCCCTGCAGGAGAATCTGGCCACATTGGAAGGAGGTGCCGGCTGCGCTGCCACCTGTAGCGGAATGGCAGCTGTCCATTGTGCGATGTCCCTCTTTGGACCCGGTGATCACGTGGTGGTGCCGGTTGACGTGTATGGCGGTACGTTTCGATTCATTAGCCAGTTTCTGGTCGAAAAAGGAATGTTGTTCACCTTTGTGGACATGACCGACCTCAATGCGATTCGCGATGCCGTCACTTCCGTGACCCGAGGCATCTGGATTGAAACTCCCAGCAATCCGATGATGAAAGTGGTCGATCTTACGGCAGTCGTCAAGATCGCCAAAGAACGCGGAGTCATGACGCTGTGCGACAATACGTTCCTTTCACCGTATCTGCAGCGACCCTTCGAATTTGGAGTTGATGTCGTGATTCACTCAACCACCAAATACATCAACGGGCATTCGGATGTTGTCGGCGGCGCAATCATTGCAAAGACTCCGGAGTTAGCGAAACGCATTGGCTGGATCTGCAATGCCGCCGGCATGGCCTGTTCTCCGTTCGACGCCTGGCTCGTGCTGCGGGGTGTCAAGACACTCGGCTGCCGCATGGAGGCCCAGCAGCGTGGTGCCCAAAGACTTGCGGAGTGGCTGGAGCAACATCGCGCCGTCGAGACCGTTTACTACCCGGGACTGGAGTCGCATCCACAACATGCACTCGCCAGACAGCAGCAGGATGGCTTCGGAGCCATGCTCAGTTTCGACGTCAAAGGTGGTCGATCGGTTGCGGAACGGGTTTGTCTGAATACAAATCTGTTTGATGTGGGAGTGTCACTAGGTGGTATTGAAAGTCTGATCAGTTTTCCGGTGACGATGAGCCATGCAGCAATGTCGGAGGAAGGACGAATCGCAGCCGGAATCACGGACAAAACTGTGCGAGTCTCCGTAGGACTGGAACATCCGAATGACCTGATCGATGACCTGCAGCAGGCACTCGACGCATCGTAGAACGTAATAAAGGCAGCAGCTGATGCAGGCTTTGGTCACAGGCGGTGGTGGATTCCTCGGCCAATACGTAGTGGAGCAGCTGCTGGACGCTGGTAACCACGTCAGGGTCTTTTGTCGAGGCAGTTACGAATCACTAAATCGCAACGGCGTTGAGGTCGTGCGGGGGGACGTGCGGGACGCGGATGCGCTTGCCGCAGCCTGTGAAGAAATCGAAGCCGTTTTTCATATTGCGGCCATCGTCGGTATCTGGGGTCAGTGGGAAACCTATCACTCCACCAATACAGTGGGCACGTATCATGTCATTGAAGGATGTCGGCAAGCTGGTGTTAGGCGACTGGTTTATACCAGCTCGCCCAGTGTGATTTTTGACGGCAGTGATCATCGAAATGCAGATGAGTCGCTGACGTATCCTCGTACGTGGATGTGTCACTATCCGCGTTCCAAAGCGCTGGCCGAACAGGCAGTGCTGCAGGCGAATGATGACTCCCTTCGCACCATATCTCTTCGCCCGCATTTGATCTGGGGACCGCGAGACAGCCATTTGATTCCCAGACTGATTCAGAAGGCTCAATCCGGCCGACTCCGCCGAGTCGGCAACGGCACCAACATTGTTTCGGTCAGCTATGTGGAAAACGCGGCCGCGGCACACCTGCAGGCCGAAGAGTCGCTGCGCAGATCGGACCGGGCGGCAGGTCAGGCATACTTCGTCAATGAACCGGACTCCGTCAATTTGTGGTGCTGGATTGATGAACTGCTGGCTCTTTTCAATCTGCCCCCGATTCAAAACTCGATGTCGGCTCGGTCAGCCCATTGTATCGGGCTGATGATGGAACTGCTGTGGAAGGTGTTGCCGGGTGAACCTCTGATGACGCGGTTCTTGGCGTCACAACTGTCGCGGTCTCACAGCTACAGCATTCGGGCTGCGCAAAGAGATTTTGGGTACATGCCGGTCTGTAGCATGGTGGAGGGGATGGAGCGTCTTCGGAAGCATTTGACTGAACCACCGTTGCGCCGTTCATAATCGCGGTGTCTGCTGCCGAGGCTGGCCGTTTCAACTTGCAGTCCAGATTGTCGAGAAGCAGTTCCGTGCCGGGAAGTCGGACCTCGCGAACTACTGGTACCGCCTGCGCAAACGAGTGAACAGATTATGAAATCCGTTCACGCCTGGGTCGAGCACCTTGAATTCGTCCGCCGCGGACTCAGCATGCTCGTCACATACCG
>CAUZPL010000050.1:0-44776 GCA_963581585.1 Planctomycetota bacterium | reverse complement strand
TGTCTTCGTAAGCAGCGGGAATGTTATCTTTGTGAGATTCAATGTAGGTCAGTGCCACCTGCATCTCATCGGCTTCGGCCGTTCGTGAAAAGGCGACCCGGTATAGTTCCTGAATCCGTTCCGCGTGGGGTCGTTCGGTGTCAGCGGCCAGTGTTCTGGCACGTGCGCCATCCTTCCCAACCTTGTTCTGGACTTCGCTGCTGTTGAGCAGATGCAGACTCTGGGCCAGATTGGCATCGGGACTTCGCTCGCATTCGCATGCTGTATCGCCGGCGGGCTGACCAAAGACCTTGAGGAAGTAAGGGACGTTAGAGCTGTCGACCAGCTGCTGAGCTCGCGTGCCAGCCGGCATATCGGCGAACGACTCTGACGTACCTGTCAACTTATGAAAAGCGTCGTACAGTACCTCCGCCGGCAGTCGGCGAGGGTAGTAGCGAGAGAAGTTCTGTTTGTCGTTTTCGTTGAACTCGTTCGGTATGGCGCTCAACTGATACGTCGTCGAATTACAGATCGTGCGGATGAGTTCCTTCAAGTCGTAACCGGACCCCACGAAATGTTTTGCCAGTCCGTCCAGAAGCTCGGGGTTGGTCGGCGGATTAGTTTCCCGCATGTCGTCTTCAGGTTCCACAATTCCACGATTGAAGAAATGTTTCCAGTAACGATTGACCAGTGTGCGGGCGAAGAACGGATTGTCCGGGGACCGCATCCATTCGGCAAGCTGAGCACGGGGATCTTCTTCAGGCGGAACGGCCACGGGTTCAGCACCCAAGCCCGAAGGTTTGAGATCGGTTCCGTTGCGTGGATTCTTCGCGGTAGCGACACCGGTGTTGTGCACCAGTCGCTGGTCGCGGGTGTTTGCCTGAGCATTTGGGATAGGCTGCTTTCCAACCCGACTGAAGAACGCAGCGAGACTGTAATAGTCATTCTGACTCCAGCGTTCGAATGGATGATGATGGCAGCGGGCACACTGAATCCGGACGCCCAGAAACAGCTGCGCCGTGTCTTCGACCTGTTCTGTGGCCTGATCAACTTCGCGGTACCATGTTACAGCCGGATTAATCACCGGAATTCCGGTGGCCGTCAGCAGATCGGCCACGAATTCATCATAGGGCTTGTTGTCGTACATGCTGTCGCGCACCCAGCGATGGAACAGAAACGTTCCGAGTTTGTCTTCACTGCGGGTACGTTTGTTTCGCAGGACGAAGTTCCACTTGTTCGCGAAATGGTCGGCGTATTCTTCGCTGTCCAGCAGCTGATCGACTAGTCCAGCTCGCTTGTTCGGCTGCTCGTTCTGTAGAAATTTATCGACCTGAGATTCGTTCGGCAGAGTTCCTGTGATGTCCAGTGAGACACGACGAAGGAAAGTGGCATCATCGCACATATCTGAGGGCGGAATGCCGAGCACTTCGAGTTTGGTGAACACGGCCTCATCAACCAGGTTCGCTGGCTCGGGCATGCCGGACGTGTCCGCACCCAGAGGGATGGTGGCTCGATAAGTCGACACCTGTCCCTGATATCGTGCCATCACAGCGACTTCACCGGCCAAGGTCAGCGTGCTGACGAGACCGTTTTCACTGCATTCGGCCATTTCGGTGTCGTTGGCTTCGTACAGGACCATACGAGTGACGTCTTCCGTAGATCCGTCACTGTAAGTCGCAATCACAGAAACCTGTTGTTCCGCCTGCTGTGTCATCAGCCGAGATTCCGGGTAGCACTGAATCCCCACGACCTCCGGAGCGGACGCGTCGCCATACGGCATTCCCTGTTCGATCCAGCGAACCAGCATACGGTATTCGTAACTGTCCTGATCGACGCGTTTGCCACCACCATGTGGCGTTTCGCCGACGGCTTTCTGCACCAGCAGGCTTTCGGCAGGAGCACCAGGAAAGACGCGGCGGCCGCGGTTCTCTTTGCGGATGAATTCGAAATCTTCCTCCGGGTAGAAACCCAGCAAAGATAACTTAAACCCGTTCTGTCCACCCGATTTCCCGTGACAGCCACCGCTGTTGCAGCCCAGGCGGGTAAAGATCGGGACAATCTGGTTTCGAAAGCTGATGGGGAGCGGAGAGGCGAAGCCACTGACCGTGACGGAAATGTGGTGCTTTGCCTGTTCGTGCAAGGAGGCAGTGATCGTTGCTTCACCGTCCGTCAGTGGTTTCACGAGACCGCTGACATCAATTTCCACAACACCTTCAGGCGCAACGCTCCAGGTGACGTCTCGCGTCACGTCCGTTTGCAGACCATCCGGATTTGCCGCTGTCACATACAGTTGCTGACGCGTGTCGCGACTGCGGATATGGACCCTGCCCGAATCCGGAACAGGGTCAATTTTAATCTGGACACCGTCTGCCATCGCACTCGATGTAGCAATGAGAACGGCGATCACTGGAGAGAGAGGTCGCATCATGACACACAACTCCGGTGGAAAGAGGCATCTTGCCGGGAAGGGGGGGACCGATTTGAGGTTAGAAAACACCGATTTTTTGTGGGGTAACCCGCCCCAGAGTAGATGATGCACGGCTGGAGTCAAGAATCAGACGGCAGTTTGGAGCGGTTACCGGCAACTGCAGTGAGATTGGAAGGTCTGAGGTTGACAAAAACGGTCATTCCTGCCGGTTTTGAGTGAGATGGCCACTGCCGATTGTTCAGACGGGTTATGGGCTTAGAATAGCAGTTTGAAAGCCCAAGCTACGTTTCCAGAGCGTCGGCAGCCGGGTGTCGGTTGATCGACTTGGACAAAGCCACAGATAGAGGTCATCCAGTGCCGCTGGACTCCATTGATATAGCACTTGACGCGCTTCGCCATGGGCAAATGATCATTGTCGTCGATGACGAAGACCGTGAGAACGAAGGTGATTTTGTTTGTGCCGCAGATACGATTACACCTGAGCAGGTGGACTTCATGCTTCGCATCGGTCGCGGAACGATGTGTGTCCCGATATCCGGAGAAGAAGCTGAGCGTCTTCAGCTGAGACCGGTTGTGGACGGCAGCCAGAATACTGCGCCACAGCAAACGGCTTTTCTTATGGCGGTCGATCACATCAACGCCGGTACGGGGGTGAGTGCAGAAAACCGGGCAACAACAATTCGGGAACTGGCGAATCGGGCAAGTCGAGCGGATGACTTCCTGCTCCCGGGACACGTGTCACCGCTCCAGGCTATGGACGGAGGTGTCCTGCGGCGGGCCGGGCACACGGAGGCGTCTGTCGACCTGATGCGGCTCTCGGGTCATGCTCGTGTGGGTGTGCTGATAGAAATCTGCAGCCAGACGAGCATGGGAATGGCGGACCTCACGGAGTTGCAGGAACTGGCCGAAGAGTATTCGATTCCGATCATCACGATCGAAGCGCTGATACGCCACCGACGGCTCCGTGAGCAACTGGTGACGCGAGTGGTGGAAGTCGAGATTCCCACACGCCACTGCGGTTCCCCTAACGTGGTTTGCTATTCCGTCGCGCATGAAGATCAGGAACCTCTGGCCTTCATCTGGGGAGATCTGACAGCGGTCGCCGCTCCACTTGTTCGCATGCATTCGTCATGTTTCACCGGTGATGTTCTCGACTCCCTTCGCTGCGACTGCGGTGATCAGCTGCATATGGCGATGAAGATGATTTTCGAGGAAGGCACCGGTGCAGTGGTTTATCTGCCACAGGAAGGTCGCGGCATTGGACTGATGGCGAAACTGCGAGCCTACAAGCTTCAGGACGCAGGACTGGATACAGTCGAAGCCAACCAGCGACTGGGCTACAAGGCCGACATGCGAGACTACATGGTCGGACTGCAGATTCTGAAAGACCTGGGCCTCAACAGAGTCCGGCTTCTGACTAACAACCCGAAGAAGACCGACGCATTCGTCTATTCCGGTGTGGATCTCAGTGTCATCGAACAGGTCCCGATCGTTGCACCTCCACACGAGTACCGGAACCAGTATATGGAGACTAAGAAGACAAAGATGGGGCACCTCCTGCCCGATCGGGACTTTTGACGGAAAGTTGGGAATTTCCGGTTGTCAGTTATCAGCGGGGAGCAGGGCGCCGGACGGAAACCGTTCAGTGGAGAGTGCCCCTTCACCGTTGTCCCTGTCTTTGATTTCTGAGATGTCTCCCTGCATCCAAGCGACCTGCACCGGGATCTTCAAACAAAACGACCCCGCTCCAGGTTCCGGGCGGGGTTGTTTTGTTCTGACCTGTGCCGGCTGAGAACCGCCAGACGTCATTTCGCACCAGCGAGTCAAACGGGGACTGGCTCATCGTCCCAACTGTTGTGTGTACAATGCCATATTGTGTTGTCCGGAAATCGGACGGGCGCCGATCAGATTTCCACCACACGCCGGTGCCAGGTCAGCACTTCTGAGCGGCGTTTTTCACATTTCCTCCAACGGTCATGAGAAATTCGGGTTAGGCCGCAGCAGAATCTCCATTTGGCAGCATTGATTGATTACCCCTGACCATTTCTTCGGTGATGACGAACGCGGACCCTCGATCCACTTCCGGAAGTTCAAACATGATGTCAAACATCACATGTTCCACGATACTTCTCAATCCGCGAGCACCCGTGTCACGTTCTCTGGCCAGACGGGCGATTTGTTCGAGTGCCCCTTCCGTGAATTCCAGGCTGCAATCTTCCATTTCAAAAAGCTTCTCGTATTGACGAACCAACGCATTTCGCGGTTCGGTCAGAATCCGGACGAGAGCTGCTTCAGACAGCGGAGCCAAACTTCCAAGCACCGGCAGCCGTCCGAGTAGTTCCGGAATGAGTCCGAATTCCATGACGTCGTCGACCGTAGCACGTGTCAACAGATTTTGGTGGTCCTGTTCCTCCGCATCAGGCCCGGCCGCGTTGCCGAAACCGATCACCCTGTGACCCAGTCGTTGAGCAATGATGTCTTCCAGACCAATGAATGTTCCACCGCAAATGAACAGAATATTCGTAGTATCCAACTGGACGTACTGCTGCTCCGGATGTTTGCGCCCTCCCTGGGGCGGTACGTTCGCCACTGTCCCTTCGAGCATCTTAAGCAGTGCCTGCTGAACTCCTTCACCGGAGACGTCTCGTGTGATCGATACGTTTTGGCTAGTCTTGCCGATCTTATCGATTTCGTCGATGAACACGATACCTCGCTGCGCTACCTCAATATCGAAGTCAGCCGAATGCAGAAGCTTCAGCAGAAGGTTCTCGACATCTTCGCCCACGTAACCAGCTTCGGTCAGCGTGGTGGCGTCGCCGATGGCAAACGGTACCTGTAATACCCGGGCGAGTGTCTTCGCCAGGAGCGTCTTGCCACAACCAGTGGGACCGATCAGCAGGATGTTCGACTTTTCGATTTCGATTTCGTCGTCTTCATGGTCCTGAAGATGCATCAACCGCTTGTAGTGACTGTGAACTGCCACGGACAGCAGTTTCTTGGCGCGGTCCTGGCCGATCACATA
Source organism: Planctomycetota bacterium (assembly GCA_963581585.1). GTDB lineage: Bacteria > Planctomycetota > Planctomycetia > Planctomycetales > Planctomycetaceae > S139-18. The sequence goes on along the minus strand of CAUZPL010000050.1, from coordinate 39,347 downwards.
CTCGTCCAGTTCATGAACGAGGTCACGTGGTGAGGGGACTCCGGTGAATAACGGTTTGTGCGATCCTCGACGACGTTTCTCCTGATCCAAGATAGACGTGCACAGATCAATGCATTCACCGCAGATGTAAACGTCGTCAGGACCCTCGACGAGCGGTCCCACCTCGCGATAGTTCTTTCGGCAAAAGGAACAGTTCGCGTTCCGTTTGCCCTGGACGCTTTTCTTGCCCGTTCCAAAATCCTTACCAGATGGCATTACGTGTCCTTTGGGGCGTCACAGAATCCCTTGGCTGCGAATGCTGACTTTGGAGCAAAGTCCAGCGCAACAGGAAAGTCAATGAACGGATGGCAGGTTTCCAAAAGTGTTAGCGTCCCTGCCAACGGTGTCTCTTTGTTTTCGTGGTGTGTTGTTGTCTTCAGTGGCAAAAACTGGTCGAGAAAGGCTGGCAGACCCGACACAATCTAAATCAATGGATGTGAGAAAACCGATCCCGCTGATGTGATCATTTCAGACCGGTTTCCTTCGAGTCCAGGGATTCAGTTGTTGTCGGAAATTCCGCACGACTCACCGTTTGGGCAATGGATTCATGAGTTTCATTGAGGGATGAAGCAGGTGTCCTGACCATTAATCTGGTCAAACCTTCAAAATCCTTTTTATCCGACGAACCAGCAGCAGACGACTTTCGATCGTCATGCAGCCGGGCAACTAACTGACCATTGATGGATCGGAATTCTTTCTGGGACAGGTCACCTTTGCGGTGTAAATCATTGATCGTCGTCAACATCTGCCGGTCAACTTCGGTAGGATCCGAATCTTCGGTCGCGTGTGTTACCAGGCGGGAAATCAACCAGATGAAGACGACCAGCGCAATGAGCACAACTGCGAATACCAGCCATGACTCGGTGCCAATCGGAATTGGTTTGAGCGGCCAGAGCGCCAAATTCATAACTCATTTCCACAAGACGCTTTACGGATGTGGCCAGACCCTGAAACGACATCTTCGATCTCGTCCAGCAATTTAGCAAGCGTAATGCCGAACAGCCACAAAATTGGTAAGAGTGAGGTTTTAGCAGATGCGTCGGCGAAACCCGCCATTAGCAACTCCAGCCGGCAGTCATCGCTGGGAATACCCGGACCTGCGGTCCGACTCGAACTGCGAACATGTAACCAAGTTTGTCATCTTTACACCGGGATCGGCAGAACAGTCAGGTCCAGAGTTGTCGGAGGATCCCGGCATTTCGAAAGACCTGGGCTTCCGGAACGGTTAAAGGTGCCCGGAGGCCGTATTGTCTGACGCACCGCACACACCCCGAACACAGGCAATCAACCGCCGCACCGCCGCGCGATGTTGCACCAGATGAGACAGCGACACACTGTCTGTGTAGATCTGAGCAAGCCTCCGGTCCAGCTGATCCCGATCTTCTGATCTTTTCAACGGAATTTTCAGGTCCTTTGCATTGCCCCTGACCATTCTCAAACAATCGATCAATTGACGAAAATACACGTAGGCTGCCTGTGAAGACTTCCACAAATCTTTTGGCAGCAGATGGACTTTGTGAGCTGCCTGCAGTGCTTCCAGCGTGTTTGCGGTCCGCAGCAGGACGTGGCGCCGTCCGAACGTGAGCTGCAGTGCTTGGACAGAATACTCGATATCAACCAGGCAACCTTCGCTGAGCTTCGCGTGGATTGTTCCGGGTTGAACATGTTGACGCACCTGCAGCTCACGCAGTCCATTCATAGCCGCAAAGTCAAACGGCCGATGGTCGTAGACGACACGGTCGCGGACAGCCGTCAGTCGCTGGCCAAAGTCGGCGTCAGGCCCAATGCTCCTCATCTTGATCAGAGCCTGTCGCTCATAAGGCCAGGCACTCCCGGTCCGTGAATAGTAAGATTCAAACTGCTCAAGTGAGACAGCGGCAGAGCCAGCCTGCCCCCACGGTCGCATTCGAAGGTCGATTTCAAAGATCCCGTCGCGACGGGAGACCACGACCTCCGTTGTTTTCGCGAGCAAATGCTCAAACCAACGTGCCAAATGCTGACCATCGTCACTGTCATAAATCAGTAAAAGTTCCACATCTGACCCGTAACCCATTTCAACACCGCCAAATTTTCCGAGACCAACGAGCGTCCATGGGCAGTCTGGCACCGGGTCCGCCGAGTCATCCAGTTGCGAGAGCTCCCTCCAGGCAATGTCAGCCGCAGTTTCCAGGCTGATTTCAGCGAGCGTGGTGATCTCTCGACTGAAGTCGTCAAAGTCTCGGCAATGGCCGAGTACGTGTCTGAGTTCAATTCGAAACAGGTGCCGGTCTTTGAACCTGTTGAGCACCTCGTCGGCACTGGACTGCTGTGAATTCTGCCTGCAGTGCTCCAATGCCGTCTCGATTTCCTGACGCAACTCTGATGGATCCGCCGGGTAACTCAACAGGTCCGGTGTACTCAGAAACGGTATCAGGTGTGACTCATGCTGAAGCGCATCTTCCCACAGGTGTCGACTCAGCCCAAGAACCCGAGCCACCTTTTGAAGCACGTCAGGGTTACGCAACATCAGCGTACTGCGGGTATGACCGGTGTGATGCAAAAGAGACTGCAGCAGCCGACGAAACCTCAACAGCACCGGTCCGGGATCTGCACTGGTTGGCAACCACAGCATGAATTGCTGTATCAGGGTAACAGTCGTGTGGACTTCCTGGATTCGCGCATCCGTCAGCACCGCCTGCCGATCAGCCTCTGTGATGTACAATTCATCCTGAACCTCATCCTTCTTAGTGTCAATTCGGGCTCGTCGAATTCGAAACCCGCACAGATGGAGCGCGTTAGACAGTTCAAACAGAAAACCGGGATTATCCGCGGAGCGGATCGTTACCACTGTGGCGGAGAGATCGGCCGCAGGCCGGTCTACGATTTTCAGATCAGACTTCACGGGGTTTTGACGCGGGATTGCCTGCATTCTCGTGCAAAACAGAGCGATCAATTCCTCTCGCACCACTTCAATTCCGTGACTGCGAGTCGTCAGAATCAATTGACTGATCCCGTCACGAATCGAACGAATTGATTTGACCGGAAGAATCTTGGACGACCGTGACTCGATAGAAAGACAGGCCGCAAAAAGACCTTCTGGTATTACGAAATTATCCATCCGGGCTTGCCCCGCGGCAACGACCCCTCGACGAATATCAAACCCGGCGGAAAACAAAACACCGCTGACCAGCGCCAACAGCTCCGGTTCATCCGGCAGGCAAATCAACAAAACCGCTCGACCCGGTTTGATCACGACCAGATCCACTGCGACCGCCTGCGACTCCGCAGCCTCTTCCATTAGTTTCTGCATCGCGGTGCCGGCGAAGACCGCGGACGAATCGGATCTCAGGCCGATTTCACCTGCTGTACGCAAAATTGCCGCTGGAACATCCTGGGGCAGTCTCTCTATTCTCCGACGAAAGTGGCGGTCGAAAATACGTCGTATCGCGCGGCGATGTTCATCAAATCGACTCATAAACGCTTCGGCGTTCGGATAGTCCACGCGCAGTGCCAGCCAGTCCCGCAGTTCCGGCTGTTCCGGGATTACATGGGTCTGGCGATTGTGCTGCAGCTGCAGTGCATGCTCGATCGCCCGCAAGAACACATATCCATCCCGCAGCTGCTGATAATCAGCCGCGGGCAACAGTCCGAATTCTGTCAGACGGACCAGAGCGTCCATCGTATTAGCACTGGCGACACGCGGTTCTGTAGCACCGTGAATCAACTGCAGCGACTGCACCAGAAATTCAATGTCCCGTATTGAACCGCTGCCCAGTTTCACTTCGATATTATTTCTGCCACTGTTCCGCAATCCGGCTTCAATTCGATCCTTCATCAACCGAATGCTCGCACGAATACTATCGTCGGACTCCGTGAACAGCACCTGAGGCACCAGCGACAGCAGGTGCTCCGCGACTTCGGCGTCGCCGGTGACAAAGCGAGCCTTCAGTAATGCCTGTTTCTCCCACAGTTGTGCATCATGCGACAGGTACTCCAACCATGATTCCATTGTCGTCACGAGGGGACCCGCACTGCCCCATGGTCGCAGACGCAGGTCGACGCGATACAGAAAACCGGTTTCGAAGTGTTCGTTGAGTCCGTCGACCATACGACGAGCGATGGAACGTGACTGGTGATCCTGGCTTCGCGCGACCAGCACAAGGTCGATGTCAGAGCTGTAGTTGAGTTCTTCTCCGCCGTGTTTGCCCAGGGCAAGAACCGCAAATGGCGGTCGAGCCAGGCCACTGTCGCTCATGGCGATTTCGAGGCACAAACGGACCATTGCGTCGGCCAGCAATGACAACTGCAACGTGACGTGCTGAAGACCGAGTAACCCAAAGATGTCACACATCCCGATGCGCAGCTGTTCTCGGCGCTGGTAAAGTCGCAGCTGGACCACAGCAGGGCGAGAGTCGTCACCCTGAAACCGTCTCGCTTCAGCACAGAAGTCTTCGCGTGATTTGAGTTCGGAAATCCTGCGGTGACGTGCCAGGAAAGGCAGTGTATCGGGGTTCCTTAACAGCACCTGTGTCAGAAATCGACTTCCACTGGCGAAACGGTCCAGAATATCAAGTGACCGAGGTGATTCCGTGAACAATGCGAACGCATCGGTGCTGCACTGTGTTGCACGGACGAACTCACAGGCCGATTCCAGCATGAGAGCCGGGGAGCGGGATTTGCGCAGAATTCGTCTGAGCACCACGTACCACTCCGGCGGCAGCTCCACGGTGCCGCCGCCGTCTTCCCACCGTCGCCGCAGTTCGATCAGGCATTCGGCCGCACGGTTGGCCTGTAACCAGCCACTGCCGTTCAGAGCAGCGGTGATTTGATCCAGCTGGTCGGGGATGAGGTTGTCAAATTGAGGAATCATTCCGGAACTGACTTCGCGATGTTGTGATCATCCAGGACGATGACGATAAGGGGACATGACTCTTCGATTCCATCGTAAATGCTGAAAAAGACGTCATGACGAATCCAACGTCAGACCTGCTGCAGACTTTTGACAATCCGTACCCGGGTCGCGACTACATTGTTCAAACCGTCGCTCCGGAGTTCACATCTGTTTGCCCCATGACCGGGCAGCCCGATTTTGGAACATTGACGATCACCTACGTTGCGGACAAAACCTGCTTTGAACTCAAATCACTGAAACTTTACCTGCAGCAATATCGCAACCATGGTGCATTCTACGAGGATGTCACGAATCTAATTCTGGATCACCTCGTCCAGATGACGAAACCTCGCTGGATGAAAGTTGAGGCTGATTTTACCCCACGTGGCGGTCTCCGCACATCGGTGACAGCTGAACATGGTCAACATCCGAAATAAGCAACTCAGGAACCAGGGCACTCAGGAACCAGGGCACTCAGGAACCAGGGCACTCAGGAACCAGGGCACTCAGGAACCAATTATGGCTAAAGCATGGGGCGGACGGTTTCAGCAGGACACAGATCCCCGGGTAGAAGCATTCACCGAGTCGATCAGCTTCGACAGTCGCCTGTACAAAGTTGATGTCCGAGGATCAAAGGCGCATGCTCGAATGCTCGCTCACGTGGGACTTATCGACGATGATGAGTGCAGACAGATTTGCGAGGGACTCGATCAAATCATAACCGAAATCGAATCGGGTGAGTTTGAGTTCAAGGCGGAACTCGAAGATATCCACATGCACATTGAGAGCGCGCTGATCAGTCGCATCGGTGATGCCGGCCGGAAACTCCACACCGGACGCAGCCGAAATGATCAGGTCTCGACAGATCTGCGACTTTATGTCCGGAACTGCATTGACGAACTGGATGAGCTGCTCGGCCAGTGCCAGCAAGCATTCCTGGGACGCTGTGAGCAGGATGCTGGTGTGATTCTGCCGGGTTACACACATCTGCAGCGGGCACAACCCGTTCTGGCCGCTCATTACTGGCTGGCCTATTGTGAAAAATTTCAACGGGACCGCGATCGATTGAGGGACTGCCGCATCCGGGTGAACGTGTCTCCATTGGGTGCGGCTGCTCTGGCGGGATCATCACTGCCCATCGACCGAAAATTCACGGCAAACACTCTCGGTTTTGATAGTATCGCTTCCAACAGTCTCGATGTCTGCAGCGATCGAGACTACCTCGTAGAGTTCGTTTTTTCGCTGTCACTGGTGGCGGCCCATCTGAGTACATGGTGCGAAGAATGGATCATCTGGTTCACGACGGAGTTCTCATTCCTAAAACTACCCGACGCCTACACCACCGGATCGTCCATCATGCCGCAAAAACGTAACCCGGACGTCCTGGAACTCATTCGTGGCAAGACGGCCCGCGTCATGGCGGCTGTCCCGCAACTGCTGATGCTGGTCAGGAGTCTGCCGATGGCCTACAACCGCGACCTTCAGGAAGACAAGCTGGCCACGTTTGATGCCTTCGACACCGTCAAATCGTGTCTGGAACTCACACCGTCGATCGTGGCAGGTGCAGAACTGCAGCGCGAACATATTGAGTCAAGACTTGAAGATGGCTTCCTGGACGCCACAGCACTGATGGAGTATCTGATTCGAAAGGGCGTCCCCATGCGGACCGCCCACGAAACAGTGGGAAAACTGGTCGCTGTCTGCGAATCGCGTTCCTGCCGGCTGGCAGATCTTTCCCTGGAAGAACTTCAGGCGGCCTGTGATCTAATTCAGCAGGACGTTGATTCGGTGCTCGGAGCGAAGAATGCGATGCAGGGCCTCATCAGTTTCGGTTCCGGTGGTGAACAACCCGTTGCCGATCGAATAGCCTGGTGGCAGGGTCAGACTGGCATTTGATATTCAATACGTTCACGTTGATGATGGGAGGGGTTCGACCCAGAAAAATGCCGAGTCCATTTTGCTGGAGGGAGCGTCCTGCGTCCCTGAATGTCGCAGCCTTAATTATGGTTTCGTCAGATCCATGTTCGACAAAATCCGCCTTAAACGTTTCTTCGCCCTGGCCGGTCGCGTCTCCGAATTCCCGGAAGAACTGTAAGTTTGCTGCGCCAATGTCTCGCCATCACGATCCTCGCGATTTGACAGGCTGCAACACCGTTGTGACACGATCTTACCTGAGTGAAAACCAATACGGGACAATGACACGGGCTGGCGTTCGCTCGGTGAAGATTGATTCTGCCGGAAGGGAGCAATATTCGTCTCATCACCACCGAGTGTCACGGCTGCTTTCAAAGCGGCGTCAGCTTTCCAGCGGCTGCTGCTTCCAGGGGATCGGCATGGTGGGCGGCGTGCGGTGTCGATCTTTTCGCTGATCTTTTGGGCGGTCCTTAAACCAGGTGACGAGCCTGGCCAGCTGTTTCACGGCTTCTTCGTAAGCAGCCTTGCCCTTTTCCTCTGTCGCCAGCTCAGCCTCCCCGAGGACACCGGATTCCGAGTAGCTGCTGGTCCATGAGACAACGGTACCCGGTCCCTGCTGGAATAAATCGACGAAATTGAACGGGTTGTTCTCTTCATTGAACGAGATGGTTCCACTTTCAATTTTGTCTTTCCTGACATGGTCGCCATCCAGATAGAGATACATGGACGTCTCCAACTCTCCGGCATGAGCGCAACCGCCAGGGAATTTACTTTCGCGCCAGTTTTGCAGGAATGTTTTGTCTACGGTCAGAAGGTTCCACCACGCAACGAGCATGCACTCAGCATCCGTCTCCAGGCAGGTCCGGCGCGAGACGAGGTCCAGGTTCGGCATATTGGAGCCGTGGCCATTGAGCAGGATGATTTTTTTAAAGCCGTGATAGGCCAGCGAGCACGTGATATCGAGCACATGCTGCATAAAGTGCTCAAAGTCATTGTTGATCGTGCCCGGAAAGTCCATCACGTGGCCGGTGTAACCGTAGGCCACGATAGGCAACACCAGTATCTTTTCGGGTGCCCGTTTCCCTGCTCCGGCTGCGACTCCGCTGGGACAGACCAGGTCGACATCCAGCGGCAGATGAGGACCGTGCTGCTCAACGGCTCCACAGGGCAGGATGCAGACTTTACCGAGGTCGACGGCGTCATTGATCTCCGGCCAGGTGAGTTTCTCGTATCGGTATTCGGTTACAGCTCGACTACTCATGGTGAAAATTCCGTGGTTACCGTGAAAGGTTCATGCCACTTTTAACAGTTCTGTCAATTGGACCAGCTGACGGGAACTCCAACTGCATCAGTCAACGGCAGTCATTTGCAACTCACTGAGCTGGAGATCACGTCACCCCGGAACCAGGTCCGGTCAGTAGATGTCCGGTTCGCCCACCTGCGAACCATCGGACTGCAGGAACCGAAAGTCGCAGCCATCACAGGCCTGAGTGATTTCATTTTCCAGCAGATGTCCGTATCCCCGCGTGAACCGTTTTGCGGGCGCTGTCCATTCGCTCTGACGTCGGGCAAATTCCTGTTCGTCAATTTCAGCATGCAGGCGTCTGCCGGCGACATCGAGCGTAATCATGTCGCCGTTGCGGACAAACGCAAGTGGACCGCCAGCGGCTGATTCCGGGGTCACGTGCAGGACGCAGGTTCCATAACTGGTACCGCTCATCCGAGCATCACTGATACGAACGATATCGCGAACGCCTTGCGCCAGCAATGTCTTCGGAATTGGCAGCATACCCCATTCCGGGATCCCCGGTGCGCCAACCGGACCCGCATTCTGCAATACAATCACATGATCGGCAGTGATCCTGAGTGCAGGGTCGTCGATGCGGGCCTTCAGGTCTGCATAGTCGGAAAAGACTACAGCCGGTCCCGTGTGCTGCTGCAGGTGTGGATCGGCGGCCGCCGGCTTGATGATAGCGCCGTCGGGACAAAGGTTACCGCGCAGGACGGCCAGACTGTTGCCGGCACATACGGGGTTCTCCATAGTGCGAATCACGTCGTCGTCGTACACTTCAGCACCATCAACTGATGCTCCCAGTGTGATCCCGGCCGTTGTGAGTACAGTCGTGTTCAGCAGATGAGTGATGCGAGACATCAGCCCGCGCAACCCACCAGCATCGAAAAAGTCTTCCATCACGAATGTTCCGGCCGGACGCACGTTTGCCAGGACGGGTGTCGTCTGTGAAACTTCATCAAAGTGTTCCAGAGTTAGCGGGATCTGAGCCCTCCCTGCCAGAGCCATCAAATGGATGATGGCATTCGTGGAGCCGCCGATGGCCATCAGAGTCACAATGGCATTTTTGAACGCTGCATTCGTCATGAGTTCACGCGGACGAACGTCGTGCCATGCCAGTTCGACGGCCTGACGACCTGTCCTTGCTGCCATTGCCGGATGAGACGAATGAGTTGCCGGGATCGATGCAGCACCCGGCAGGCTCATCCCCATGGCTTCGGCAATCGATGTCATTGTTGACGCCGTCCCCATTGTCATGCAGTGTCCGCTCGACGGAGCAATATGGTCTTCCAGTTCCGCCCAGGCGTCGCACGACAGTCTTCCTGCTCCGCGTTCCGCCCAGTATTTCCAAACATCACTGCCACTGCCGAGAGACTCCCCGCGCCAGCGAGCGCGATTCATGGGTCCACCCGGCATTACAATACTGGGCACATCCGCCGTCAGAGCTCCCATCAGCAGTGCAGGAATTGTTTTGTCGCAGCCGCCCAGCAGCACAGCCGCGTCAATGGGATAGGCCCGCAATACTTCCTCGACTTCCATCGCCAGCAGGTTGCGATAGAACATCGACGTGGGTTTCATAAAAGTTTCCGACAGTCCCAGCACGGGTATTTCCACAGGAAATCCACCCGCCTGCCAGATCCCTCGCTTGATATCGTCGACACGCTGTCGAAAGTGAGCGTGACAGCTGATGAGGTCATTTCCGGTATTTAGAATGGCAATGACCGGTTTGCCTTCGAATTCCTCTTTCGCATACCCGGACTGCTTCTGGCGCGATCGATGCCCAAACGAACGAAGATCATCGGGGCCAAAGAAACGATAACTGCGGAGTTGATCCGGTCGGCGGCGAGGATTCGAGAACATGAGCAAAGACACAATTCTGAAGAACGGTGGTCAGACGCAGACCAGATTTGTATTCGGGAACTCACGTAGTCTCAAGTGCGTGGGCACGATCACCATGCACAAGTCCGACGGATGGAGTCGACATGATTAATGCCGAACTCACCCGGTCACAGTATTCGGACTGAGCTGATTTTTGTTTGTCGACGATGCCCCAGAGCCCTTCGTACAGGCGCATTCGGGGGAAATGCACATCACCAGCATATCGGGCGACATTGTCGGAGCAGGCTGCCGTGACGCAGACAGCACGTGTTCAGCAGCGTACAACTAAGGGCGTGCGAGTTGCAGCGAATCTGTCTGGTGCAAACAATACAGGATCGATATTCTGATTACTGCTGCACGACACGGAACGCCGAAACGACCGATCAGCCTGCTGAGCACACCGTTCTGATGGACTTTCTTCTGCAAGTCAAATTGTGGTGTTTCCTCTCAACTTACGTCGTGGCGCTAATCGCTGAAGTCGCTCAGTTCATTCACGTGCGCACGCGGACCCTGCAGATACTGGTATTTATTGCTGTCGTGGCTGGCCTGACTGCCCACACAGCCTACCTGATGGCAAGGTTTCAGTCATCGGGCCTTCCCCCACTCGTCGGAAGCAGTCATGACTGGCTGCTCGTGCTTGCGTGGCTGGGAGTAGTTCTGCTGGTGATACTGATATTCAGGACCAGGTCGTCTCAGGGAATCTTTCTGCTGCCAGTGGTCGTTTTCCTCGTACTGCTCGCTGTGTCTGTAGATGCCAGTCCGGCGGACGTAGAACGTACCGGCGCAGGTCGCTGGTGGACCATGCTCCATGCGGCCTCTCTTGCCGTCGGGATCGCGCTCGTTGCTGCCGCCAGTGGATCCGCTCTGATGTATTTGTTGCAGTACCGCAAACTGCAAGGGAAGATTGCGTGGGTGCGTCGACTGCGGCTGCCGAATCTGGAGCGTCTCACCGCCGTGAACTATTGGTTGGTGCTGTCGTGTTTTCCGCTGCTGACGATCGGTCTGTTCACAGGATTTGTGCTTTCCGGCGGAGCACCTGGAGGTGTTTCACGGCCCTGGCAGGACCCAATTGTATGGGCCACAATCACCGTATGGCTCATAATGTCGGTAAATCTTGCTCTGCTGTTTCGCAGAAAAGACCAAACGGGACGAATGGTGGCCCGCAGAACGTTGCTGGCTGGTGGGTTATTGTTGGTCACAATCTTTGGCCTGACATTCGTGACTGGAGGGATTCACAACGATTCCGGTTCGGATGCCCCCGATGTCCACACCGATCTCAATCATTCCTGATTTTTTTCTTTATGAACGTTGTCGTGCTCAGCTGCAATCACCATAACGCGCGGCTTGATATCCGCGAGAAGCTGGCGTTTTCGAACGAAAAGCAGCTGAAGGCAGCCTATGCACACTGGCACCAGCGACATCCAGATTCGGAACTGGTTGTGCTGTCTACCTGTAATCGCGTGGAAATCTACGCCGCTGAGGACAACACTGACCAGTCGCTGTCATTGCGACAACTGTCGGAGTTCGTTTCTGAGTTCCACGATATTCCTTCGGATGACTTCACTGACAGCGTTCTTTTTCACCACGGCCGTGATGCGATTAGTCACCTCTTCGAAGTTGTCTGCAGTCTCGACAGTATGGTGCTCGGTGAGGCACAGATCGTCACACAGGTCAAAGAGGCATACCGCATTGCAGGTGAACAGAATTCCTGTGGGCCGCTGACAAATCATCTGTTTCAGTACGCTTTGAAAGTTTCAGCGCGAGTCCGAACAGACACAAAGCTGTCGGAAGGTCGAGTTTCCATTGCCAGCGTTGCGGTCGGTGAGTATGCCCGGGAGATATTCAACCGACTCGACAACAAGCTGGTGCTGGTCATTGGGGCCGGTGAAATGGCAGAAGAAACCCTGCGTTACATACAGGATGCAGGTGGTCAGGACTTTGTCATCGTGAATCGCCGGCTTGAGCGAGCGGATCTTCTGGCACAGCAGTTCAGTGGCCGGACAGCCACGATGGAACATCTGGATCACTGGATGGCGCAAGCGGATCTGATTGTCAGCACAACAGGAGCCACCACCACCATTGTTGATCGTGAGCAGTTTGCCGCGGTTCGTCGTGCCGGAAATCGACATCCCGTGCTGATTCTTGACCTGGGGGTTCCAAGGGACTTTGACTCGCAGATCGGTCACATCGACGACAATGTGTTCCTGTATGACATTGATAAACTCGAAGATACGTGTGAAAAAAACCGACGAGCCCGCAAAAGAGAGGTCAAACAGGCGCGACAGATCATTCAGGACCAGACGGACAGATTTTTGCATGAAGTGAACCACCGTGCCACAGGTCCTGTGATTCAGCGGTTGCGAGCCAATTCCGAGCAGATCAGTCGTGCTGAACTCGACATCCTGTACCGGCGATTACCTCATCTGTCGGACGAAGATCGGGCGGCCATGGACAAGACCGTACACCGCATCGTCAATAAATTGCTGCATCCGCCACTGGAAACTCTGCGCGATGAAGCGCGGTCCGGATCACCGGATGGCCTGCTTGAGGCAGTCCGCCGTCTCTTTCATCTCGGTGACCGGAAAGAATGAAGGGGGAAGTAGTAGGCACAGGATTGCCATCTCTTCGCTCGACGCATTCGTCTAAAATGCCTTGTGACTGTCCAGCAGGAGCGTTACTGGACCGTCATTGGTCAGGCTGACTGTCATCTGAGCCTGAAACTGTCCAGTCTCAACTTTCAGCTCGTGTGCACGCAGTTCGGCAACAAAGCTTTGGTAGAGACTGCTGGCTTTTTCCGGTGGTGCAGCAGCCACAAAGCCGGGGCGGCGACCTTTACGGCAGTCACCCAGCAGCGTAAATTGGCTGACAACTAAAACAGCCCCACCCACGTCCTTCAACGCCAAGTTCATGCGGCCATCGTCGTCGTCGAAGACGCGCAGGTCAGCGACCTTGCCGGCAAGCCAGATGACGTCCTCCTGGGTGTCGACGTTTGCTACTCCCAAAAGGACAACAAAACCGACACCTATTCGGCCAGTCAGCTTGCCGTCGACAGTGACCGCTCCACTTGAAACTCGCTGAATCACTGCACGCACAGGAACTGTATCCGCAGCTAAGATTCAAATCCTAGGACGTCGGCCATCGAATACATACCCGCACCTTGCGCAATTACGAATTTTGCAGCCTGAAGAGCCCCAAAGGCATAACTGTCACGAGTGTGGCTTCGCACCGTCAGATCGATCGTCTCCCCCATCATTCCAAATACGATGGTGTGTTCTCCAACATTGTCACCGGTTCTAAGCGCGTGGTAGCCGATTTCAGTCTGTCGACGCAAACCTGTGCGACCCTGGCGACCGTGGATGTGTTCTGTTTGCCCCATATTATCCGCAACGATTCTTCCAAACCGCAGGGCAGTTCCGCTGGGTGCATCTTCCTTAAAACGATGATGGCGTTCGATAATCTCCACGTCGACTCCGGCTGTGTTGTTGCGTAACGCGGCAGCCGTGTCTGCCACGAGTTTCATCACCAGATTTACCGCGAGACTCATGCTGGGAGCCATTACAATGGGTACTGACTGAGCAGCGGCATCAATGACGGACCTGTGCTTCTTTTTCAGGCCCGTAGTCGCAAGTACCAGGGGAATGCATCTTTCTTCACACGTCCCGACGACTGCCTCGACCCCGTCCGGAGTCGAAAAATCAATCACGACGTCAACTCTGTCCTCAAGCGTCGAATTGATCATTACATCGCAGGCCCCGTGTCCGCAGACAAGACCTGCATCACGCCCCATATCCGGATGACTGGCCGATTCCAGTGCGGCTGCCAGCTCAAGCTCATCATCCTGCAGCGACAGCGCTGTGACTCGCTGTCCCATACGGCCGGCCGCCCCATTGACGGCAAGCTTGATTGAGGGATCCGACATGATGTTGTACTTTCGGAGTCTCACGCGTTCGGCTGCAGTGTGATTTGAGCTGGTGCGCGCCGGAGTGCATTTTTTGAGTGATTCGAACGGCTCCGAGATCAACTGCGAACGGTAATTGGCTGGTAGGCTCGTTCTTTGGGACCAGTGTAAATCTGGCGAGGTCGATTGATGCGTGTGCTGGCATCTTCCCGCAATTCTTTCCAGTGAGCGAGCCAGCCTGGAAGACGCCCGATAGCGAACATTACAGTGAACATGTTGGTCGGGATGCCCATCGCCCGATACAGAATTCCGCTGTAGAAATCGACATTTGGATACAGATTCCGTTCGACAAAATATTCGTCTTCGAGAGCAACGCGTTCGAGATCCATGGCGATTTCCAGCAGTGGATCATCTATTCCCAGTTCTTCCAGTACATTACCGGTCATCTTTCGCAAAATAGTGGCCCGTGGATCGAAGTTCTTGTAGACACGGTGGCCGAATCCCATCAAACGGAAGTCATCGTTTTTGTCTTTGGCCTTGTCAATCCACTTCTGAAATCCACCCCCATCTTCGGCAATCAATTCCAGCATTTCCAGGACTTTCTGATTCGCTCCACCATGAAGCGGCCCCCACAATGCGCAGATACCCGAGGAAATTGCAGCAAAGATATTCGCACGGCTGCTCCCCACGATGCGGACGGTCGACGTGCTGCAGTTTTGCTCGTGGTCAGCGTGCAGAATCAGCAGCATGTTTAGCGCTTTGACTATCACGGGATTGATCACATATTCCTCGGTGGGTACTGCAAACATCATATGCAGGAAGTTTGCACCATAGGATAAACCGTTGAGTGGATAGATTGTCGGCTGACCAATGGATTTCTTGTAGGCGTAGGCAGCGATTGTCCGGATTTTTGCAATCAGCCGCACGAAGTTGGGATCGTTGCTCTCTGCTTCGGTTCCTGGGTAGTAGGTTGAAAGTGATGCAACCATAGCCGACAGAATGGCCATCGGATGAGCGTTTGGCGGAAACCCTTCGAAGAACTTTTTCATGTCTTCGTGGATCATGCTGTGATAGGTCAATTCTTCACGAAAACCGGATGACTGCTCAGCAGTAGGCAGCTCACCGTAGAGCAGCAGGTAGGCGACCTCTGCAAAATCCGAGTGTTCGGCCAGCTGTTCGATTGGGTATCCGCGATACCGCAGGATGCCGTTTGTACCATCGATGTACGTAATCGCGCTGTAGCACGCCCCCGTGCTGGTAAATCCTGGATCCAGAGTGATCGCTCCGGTTTTCGAGCGCAGCTCTCCGATCTTGATGCCGACTTCGTCTTCAACACCGTGGACAACAGGAAATTCGTAGTCTTGGCCATCCAGATGCAATCTGGCCGATGTCATTTATGTTGTCCTTGCAACGGAATATGGCTACTAACACATTACTTGGGACACTGCAGCTGCACCACTCGGATTTCCCGGTCACCACACCTGATGCAGCCATCCGGCAGACGTTCACAGGCAGCACTCGCGGGACGTCGGTCATTCTACTATACTGCCAAGGCAAACACGGATGCCTGACGGGGAAACTCAAGTTCGCGGAAGTCAGCAGCGTGCACGGGGCTTACGGTATCAGCGCGGCCGAAAAAGTAAACTCAGGGAGTCGTGGAACCAGAGTGAACCCTCACACTCAGATTTCGAACGAATCGTTGATAGTAGTACATCGTGTTTTGCGACTCACACGTCGCAACAGTCCTTTGAGCACCTTACTTGGACCAATTTCATAGAAATCGGTGCAGCCGGCATCAATCAGGGCCCGAAGTGATTCTTCCCAGTGAACCGGATTGACGACCTGTCGAACCAGAACATCACGGATCTCCTGTGGATCCGAATGAGACTTCACATCCACATTTGAAATCACAGGCAGGTCCGGTGTTTGCAGATTGACGTCGGCAATCGCCTCTGCGAGAGCGTCATCCGCCGGCTTCATGAGCTCCGTGTGAAACGCACCCGCGACAGCTAAGGGAACAGCCCGCCCGCCGGCGGCCTCCGCCAGCTCCGCTGCACGCTCACACGCCGCATTCACACCACTCACAACCAGATTTCCCGGACAGAGGTAGTTTGCGATCTGAATGATGCCATGACCTGCCGCCTCCGTACAGATTTCCTGCACCTGATCAACGTCCAGCAGCAGAATACTGACCATCCCTGAAGGAGTGACGTCCGCGGCTGCCTGCATTGCCTGGCCTCGTCGTTGAACCAGCCGCAGTCCATCTTCGAATGAGAGCGCTCCAGCAAAGACGAGTGCGGTGTATTCCCCCAGACTCAATCCAGCGGCAATTTCGCATCCCAGCACTACCTCAGGACTGTTTGCCCGCAGCTTTTCCAATGCCGCCAGACTGGTGACAAACAATGCCGGCTGACTGATGATTGTTAAATCCAGTTCCGCAGCCGGACCCGCAAAACAAATCTGGGCCAGATCGTAGCCAAGGATATCGGCGGCATTATCGAAGAGTTCATTTGCTCTCGGGTATTGTTCTGCCAGACGCTGTCCCATGCCAACATGCTGTGCTCCCTGGCCGGGAAACAAGAAGGCGATTTTTGACATGACAGTTTCCTGATACAGCACGACTTGGCGGCCGGAACGGACTCAGAGCTCATGAAGGCCGTTCAGGCATTCACCATCTGTGCCGCAAGTTGTTCGACGATTTGCGAGTTAATATTGTGTGCGTCCATGTCCACCGCCATACGAAGTGCGTTCCCGACGGATCGCGCGTCACTGGACCCGTGGCAAATAATGCATGTGCCATCAATTCCCAGCAGCGGCGCTCCACCTGCTTCCTGATATCGATAACGTTGACCCAGTGCATTTAGAACACCAACAACTCGCTCGCGTTCGTCATCCAGTTCCGTGAGCAGCGCTTCTGCTACAGACTTCATCATGAACGATGCCATTCCTTCGCTCACTTTTAGAATAATGTTACCCACAAACCCTTCACACAGCAGCACATCCGCTTCACCCTGATACAACCCCCGGCCTTCCACGTTACCGACGTAGCGATCACGAAATTGTGATACTGACAGCCGCTGATTAGTTTCGCGGTAAAGGTCGTTTCCTTTGCCGTCCTCACTGCCAATATTCATGAGTCCAATTCGCGGTTCGACGATCCCTAAAATCTCCCGCGCGTAAATGCTCCCCATCACACCGTATTGGAGCAGGTGCTCGGGTCGTGCATCCGGATTGGCACCCACGTCCAGCAGTACACTGGACCCTTTGAGGGTTGGCAGGGTCACGGCAATCCCAGGTCGCCTGATCCCCTTGAGAAACAGACGAGTACGCAATCCTGCCGCCACCACCGCGCCTGTGTTTCCGGCACTCACGACGGCATCGACATCACCGCCAGCCATCAGCTTCCAGCAGACGGAAATGGAACAGTCCGGCTTTTCCCGCAGAGCGAGCGTTGGCTTTTCGTCCATGCCGACGACGCCGTTTGACTCAACGATGGAAAGGCGTCCAGCGGCGGATCCTGATGCCACAAGCTGTGGCTCCAGGACAGAGCGGTCACCCACAAGGATTACTTCCAGATCCTTAGTCTGATCGACTGCCCGAATCGCGCCTTGGACATTGGGGTCCGGAGCGAAATCGCCCCCCATCGCGTCAAGCGCGATCCGCATCAGCCTAGTCCTCGTCTTCTTCAACCAGCGTTCGACCCTGGTAATAGCCGCAGGTCGGACAAACGACATGGGTAGGGAGGGAGCTTCCACACTGTGGACAACGCGCCAACTGGATCGGCTTAACGGCGTTATGACTGCGACGCTTCCGCGAACGGGACTTGGAATGTCTTCTCTTGGGTACTGCCATGACCATTGACCTTCAGGGAGTCAAACACTCCGGGCACGCCATCTCATTGAATACGAAACCGCCGCTGGTGATTCGTTGTTTCACAAATAAGATCGGACACATTCCGCGTCAGTCCTGAAGAGCCTCCCGGGACATGCGCATCTCAGTCTGATTGAGGCACCAAATATCAGTATGAATCCAAACGACCGGGGCTTCGGGATTCGCCAGAATGTTCTGAACCGCGACCAATTCCAGAATGAAAGAATCCTACAATGGATCTTGATGAGGGGGCGGGATTCAGCCTGATTGGGACCCAAACCGACGACAAATAGTGGACTTCACGGTTTGGCGTTCCAAAGAGAGGGACCAGCTCTTCAGGTTCTGGCATCCTGTCAGGAACCGGACTGGATGTCAAGGATGGGCTAACTCTGCCGGGACGATTCCCACCAAGGCAACAGAGCCAAACTGCCATGTCGTCGAAAGAAAGCAAAACCGGAGTCGTTCTGTTTTCCGGTTGGCAGAAAACTGGATAGGTTTGGCCCTGGTCCTGATCGCCGCCGCACCGCCATAGATAAGGGGAATTCCGATGCATCCGGGGTTTGGGAGGTCCGGTATTGTTCCAACACCTCCCGGAAAATCCGGCTTCTTCGGTCACAACAATTCTTCAATCATCTCCGAGGAGTATGTCACCAGTGACTGCGGCCCTTGGACTCCATGAACACTGTTATCGTTTCGTGTCACTCGTTTTATGAGGCGTCCCGCCTTGATATCCATCAAAAAGTAGCCTCGAGGCCGCGCACTCACCAGTTGTGCCTTTGCCACAATTGATTTCAGGCGACGCACCGGCGAGGTTGAGAATTTGATCCGCGCAATCCCATTCTCCACTGATTCCAGTCGATACGTCGTCAGTAATTGAATCTCTCGAGTGAAATCCTTCGCAATTCGCACTTTGACAGGAGTGATATACGTCCAGGAGTCTCCGGTCTGAACGGGGGCTTCCGGAAGCGGCGGCATGAGCCTGGTTTCCGGATCGTCAGCTTTTTCCGGCAGCTTGATTTCCTCGTTCTTGTTCGTCGGCATACCCGTTGGCATCACGGAAAATTTCGGTGCTTCCCGACGCAGCCTGTCTGCAACTCGGGCAAACATCTTCGGGATCTCAGACGGCTTCATCGTACTCCGGAAAACGACTGGAGGGTCGTCGTTGACCTGTCTGGACATTTCAATTTGTTCAAACTGCATCACGAGGTCCGCTTTTCCGGTTGCGTCAATCCCACTGACTTCGAACCGCCGCACCTGTTCCACGTGTTCCAAATCGGATTTTCTGGCGCCGGCCCCCGTGAAACACAGCTCCCCGAATTTCTCTGACCGATACCGAATGACTTCTCCTTCAAGAAATCGATACCTCAGCAGATACTCGTCTGCTCCGCTCTCGGGTTGATCGGTCGAACTGGTCTCGGCTGTAACGTCTGAACTGGGCCTGCCCGCACCGGGCTCGTTGCCAATCAGTGTTTTCTCTCCGGCGTCACAGGCCATGAACGGGATGAGAAACAGCCAGAGTCCTGTTGTCAGTCGTCCACGCTCATTCATCTGTTTCATGGCCATTCACTTCCGGGCGAATTGATCAGTAAGACCTCTGCAGCTGCGCCTTCAATGGCTCCAAAGTCTTGGAACGGATTCAGGTCCAGCTGAGAAGAGCAGAGTACCGACATCGATCCTCAATGATCGACCCCGTATTCCCGGCTGGACCCACAGGAAAGCTCACTGTGTCGATGGGAATCAGCATTTTCCGCCGTTACGATACCCGCCCGGATGACTTGATGGCAGTTCCTGCCACAGTTGAATGGCTGTCAGCAGCAACGACACATGGTTCCCCGGTTTTCCGTTTCCAGACCATCAAGACAGACGCTCTGAAAGCCCGCAGATGACCACTTATTTCCCGGACATCAGCAACGTCGAATACGAGGGCCCAAAGTCAAAGAACCCACTGACATTTCATTACTACAATGCAGAAGAAGTTGTCGAAGGCCGCTCGATGCGGGACTGGCTGCGATTCAGTGTTTGCTACTGGCACAGCTTTCGTGGCACTGGTGTTGATCCGTTCGGAGCCCCCACGCTCGTTCGCCCATGGGATGACGGTTCCGAATCGGTGGACAACGCGCTCCGTCGAGTTGATGTTGCGTTTGAATTCATCACCAAACTGGGTGTCCCGTTCTACTGCTTCCATGACCGAGACCTCGCTCCCGAAGGAGCCACACTGAAAGAAACCAACGCGAATCTGGACGCTGTTATCAGTAAACTAAAGGAAGCTCAGAAGGAATCCGGAGTCAAACTGTTGTGGGGCACCGCCAATCTGTTCTCGAACCCGCGCTTCATGCATGGTGCCGCCACCAGCCCGAATGCCGACGTCTTCACTTACGCGGCCGCACAGGTGAAAAAGGCTATCGAAGTCACGCATGAACTCGGTGGAGAAAACTACGTGTTCTGGGGCGGACGTGAAGGATACATGAACCTCTACAACACTGACATGAAGCGAGAACTGGATCATTTGGCTCGATTCATGCACATGGCCAGCGATCACGCCAAATCGATTGGCTTCACCGGTCAGTTCCTTTTCGAACCAAAGCCCAAAGAGCCAACCAAGCATCAGTATGACTTCGATGCCGCCGCCTGCATGAACTTCATTCGGCAATACGGGCTGCTTGAGTTTGTGAAACTCAACATCGAATCCAACCACGCTACGCTGGCCGGGCATTCGATGATGCACGAACTGGAATATGCTTCCATACAGGGAGCGCTGGGCAGCATCGATGCCAACACGGGCGACTTGTTACTGGGCTGGGATACCGACCAGTTTCCGACCGACATCTACGTTGCCACTCAGATTATGCTTGTTATCCTGAAACAGGGTGGTCTGGCTCCCGGCGGCACCAACTTCGACGCCAAGGTGCGTCGCGAGAGTACCGATCCGATTGATTTGTTTCACGCCCATGTCGGCGGCATGGATACGTTTGCCCGGGGTCTAAAAATCGCCGCGGCCATGAGACGGGACAATGCATTGTCGGGATTTGTGAAAGAACGTTACAGCAGTTTCGATACAGGCATTGGCAGTCGTATTGAAAAGGGTGAGGTCTCATTCACAGAGCTAGAAGAATATATGCTGGAGAAAGGTGAGGCTGACGTCAATATGAGCGGGCGTCAGGAAATGCTGGAAAATATCGTCAACCAGTACATTGAGTGACGGTGTCCAGTCCGGTCAATTCATTCAGGCGGCAACAAGTTTAATTTCAGCTGTGGGCCGGTGGCTTCGAGCAAACCGTCCGTGCGGCCAACTCGATATGTTATTTCGCATCACCGGCATTCGGACCCCGGTTGAACGGCCCGAAACAGAACTTCCGTCTGTCGTGGCTGCTGCCCTGCAGGTTCCTGTCAGAGAGCTCCGCCACTGGCGCATCCTGCGCAAGAGTCTCGATGCAAGACAACGATCAAAACTGAAGTTTGAGTACTCTGTCATCGTCGAATTGGCCTCTACGCCACACGGGAAATTTCGGTGCAGAATCGATGCCTGGAAACCTACTGAGTTTTTCGATCCGGATCCCGGGCCGACTCCCATGGAATACAGGCCTGTGGTCGTCGGTTCCGGACCGGCCGGGCTGCTCGCCGGCTACTACCTCGCTCTGCGCGGCTTTCGACCACTAATCATCGAACGAGGTCAGCCGGTCAAACAACGTGTGCCGGTCATTCGGGCGTTTGATCGTGGTGAAGGTCATCAGGAAGAGAATAACTATTTGTTCGGCGAAGGCGGAGCCGGGTGCTTCAGTGACGGTAAACTGACCTGCCGCATCAGCGGTCCTGATGTCGACTGGGTTCTGCAGAGATTTGTGGACTGCGGCGGACGATCGTCTCTGACGTATGAACATCGTCCTCATCTGGGCAGCAATAAACTTCCGCTGATCTGCCGCAACTTTCGGCGACGTATCGAAGCCCTCGGTGGTGAATACCAGTTCAACTGTCGTCTCGAAGGACTGGAAATCCAGGACGGTCAGCTCATGTGTCTGCAGACATCCTCCGGTACCATTGCCACGCGTCACTGTGTGCTCGGTATTGGTCACAGTGCTCGTGACACATATGAAATGCTGTATCGTTTAGGGTTCCCCATGCAGCCAAAGGCGTTCCAGCTTGGCCTGCGTATTGAGCAACCGCAGGAGACCGTTAATCAGTACAAGTACGGTCGAACGAAGTACGTCAGTCTCCTGGGCGCGGCCGACTATTCGCTGGTGGCGAAGGGAGAGCATGATCTGTACAGCTTTTGCATGTGTGCTGGAGGCATCGTGATTCCGAGTGTGTCGGAACCCGGAATGTTTTGCTCCAACGGCATGAGCAACTCTCGTCATGATACGCCGTTCGCCAACAGTGGACTGGTGGTTACTCTGTCATCCGATCAGTTTGGCAGCTCGCATCCGTTGGCAGGAATTGAATTACAGCGGCGATACGAACGCGCTGCCTTCGCTGCAGCTGGCGGTAATTACGACGCCCCGGTCCAGCGTGCCGCCGATTTCCTGAATGATCGATCTCCGTCAGCCACGGATGAGATTCCTTCGTCTTATGCACGCGGCACAGTGCCTCGTTCCCTGTCCCCATTGCTGCCACCGGCGGTTCTGAAGGCGGTGAAGCAGGGACTGCCGGTGATGGACGAAACATGGCGAGGTACATATCTCGAAGAGGCAGTACTCACCGGTCCCGAAATGCGAGGGAGTTCACCGGTCCGCCTGGATCGAGATCGACGAACATATCAGACACCGGGGATCAGCGGCATGTATCCGGTTGGTGAGGGGGCCGGCTATGCCGGCGGCATTGTCACGGCGGCCGTCGATGGACTGCGGGCTGCTCGCGCTATAGTCCGGGAGTTCGCCATTCCTGCGTAGGAATCCGGACTCTCCAACATTCCAGACTGGAAGATGACCATCGACCTCAACGACATCTCCGCATGGCAATATGCTCTGCCAAAGGAACTGATTGCATCCCGTCCGGCTGAACGCCACGACGAGGCTCGACTTATGGTCGTGGAACGTGCCTCTCAGTCCATCTGTCATTACAGGATTCGAGATCTGCCGGATCTGCTGCAGTCAGGCGACCGAATGGTCTTCAACAACACTCAGGTACTGCCTGCGCGCCTGTTCGGTTATCGCACAAAAACCTTGGGACGCTGGGAAGGACTCTTCCTCGATCAGCCGCAGGATGGATTTTGGCGAATCACGGGACAAACGCGTGGCAAACTGCGTTCCCAGGAAACACTTACGATTCACCCGCCTGACCAACAATCGCCGCATCTCTGTCTGACTCTGGAAGAAAGACTGGAAGACGGCAGCTGGCTGGCCCGCGTGGACGTGGATGAGGATCCTGTCACGCTGCTTAATCAATTTGGCACTTTGCCTTTGCCGCCATACATTGGGCGTACGGTCGCAGATGACCGGGACCGGGACCGGTACCAGACCGTCTTCGCAGAACGGCCGGGAGCAATCGCGGCACCGACGGCCGGACTCCATTTCACTAAGACGCTGCTGGACTCATTCCGCGAACGGCGTATTGAGCGATCGGCTGTGACCCTGCATGTTGGAATCGGCACGTATCGCCCGGTTTGTACAGAGAAGTTGTCAGACCACCAGATGCACTCAGAGTGGTGCGAGGTGAGGGAAAAAACAGTTGATCAGATTTCCGACACCCGAGACTCGGGTGGCAGAATCATTGCCGTGGGAACGACCAGCGTCCGGGCACTTGAATCAGCCTGTGTCGGCAGCAGGCTCCGGGAATTTCGCGGACCGACTGAACTGTTCATCCAGCCTGGTTATCGGTTTCAGATGGTTGATCAGCTGCTCACAAATTTCCATCTGCCCGGTTCAACACTCATCGTGTTAGTGGCTGCATTTGCCGGCTACGACCTCACTCTGAAAGCCTATCGCACTGCAGTTGAGCATCGTTATCGCTTCTACAGCTATGGTGACGCCATGCTGATTCTGTGATTTAGACTTCTCCAGGAATTCGCGTCCGGAAAGTGTTTTCCGAGATATCGGGTAAAATTATTTCACTGCACTGCTGAATGCTTTATTCCGGGCAGCCGCAGTTTGGGATAGTCGGAAAAAAGTCTGGTGATGGTCACTTGGTGAGGAGAGACAACGACAACGACGACGAAGCACGATGACTTCCCTAGCAATATGCAGTAAAGCCGACGAACACAATCGCAATTGGTACGCCGTTGTCGTAAAGGCAGTTCGCTGGTAAGAAAAAAGACCAGTGAATTGACGCGAGAGTCGTTTTGGTCGATGCAATGAACCAGTTGTCGCGGCAGCTGCTTTTGTTCACATCATGATGTTCCGAATTTCGTTGCGATCGGCTTCACCGGGCAGACCCCAATCCGGAAATTCCACCGTACCGAAAATTTTACTTAACGGTGTTGAGGAAAACTGCTGATCGACGATCTCCAGCTGGTCGATCGTCACTAGCGCGGGATGCGGATGTCCACAGGCACGCGAGACGGACAGCAGTTCCCTGCGGAGTGTCACAACGTAATTGGCAAGTCGGTCGGACTTCAATGCAGGGTCGAGGCCGCGCATCAGCCATCGATTTTGCGTTGCAACTCCGGTGGGGCAATGACCTGTATGGCAACGCATGGCCTGTATGCAGCCAATGGACAGCATGGCTTCTCGACCAACGTTAATCAGGTCACAGCCCAGCGACAACGCCACCAAAGCATGTTCGGGAAGACCGAGTCGTCCTGAGCCCGCGAATATAATATTGGTATGCTGGTCGCGTTTGATGAACTCGCCATAGACACGTACAAAACCCAACTTAAAGGGCAACGCAACATGGTCGGAGAATACCAGTGGCGCCGCGCCGGTTCCACCTTCGCCACCGTCGATTGTTACAAAGTCCACACCTCGATCCGAGTCAGACATCGTCTGAGCGAGTTCAGCCCAGAACGCCTGTTCGCCGACAGCTGACTTGATTCCAACCGGGAGTCCCGACCTGTCAGCCAGCAACTCAACGAAGTCGAGCAGCGAGTCCACGTCGTGAAAAGCGGAATGGCTGGACGGGCTGGCACAATCCTTTCCCACTGAGATACCCCGGATCCGGGCAATTTCGGGTGTGACCTTTGCTGCCGGCAACAGACCGCCCATGCCAGGCTTCGCGCCCTGGCTCAGTTTGATTTCGATGGCGCGAACCGAATAACGTTCTACATTCTCAACGAATCGATTGAGGTCGAATTCTCCGGCTACATTGCGACAGCCGAAGTAACCTGTTCCGAGTTGCCAGATGAGTTCACCACCGTTTTGGTGGTAAGACGATATTCCACCTTCGCCGGTATTGTGCAGACAACCCGCGATCCTGCTGCCGCGATTGAGCGATTCAACGGCCCTGGAACTCAGTGAACCAAAACTCATCCCAGAAATGTTCACCACTGAATTCGGGCGAAATGCTTTTCTTCGCTGTCGATGAGCGCCCATCACTTTGGCACAGGGGACACGAAATCCTTCACTGAATTCCGGATCACCCTTCATGATCGAAGGGAGCGGAAAAGTCGCCTGTTTGATGATCAGAGTTCCCTTGGATGTCTCGAGATCGTTGTCTGTACCGAAGCCGAAGTAATTGTTCTGTTTCTTGGAAGAGGCATAAACCCAGCTTCGTTCGTCGCGGCTGAATGGCCGTTCTTCATCGTTGCTGGTCACAATGTACTGGCGCAACTCCGGTCCGACGGCTTCCAAAAGATACCGAAAGTGACCGATCACCGGGAAGTTGCGTAAAACTGCGTGCTTCTTCTGCAGCACATCATAAATGGCAACCAACAAAAAGATTCCAAGGATCGTGCCGACCACGATGACGGAAGGCATGATACGAGGTCCTTTTGACGCAGAAGTGAAGTCGTAATAGTGGTCAAAGGCTGGACGGTACAGCGAGTGTAGCTCGTTGGGCAGATCAGCGTAAGCAGAGATTCCCGAACGTGGAATCGCGGGAATGGAGCATTGATTCCACAGCCTCCCCTGGAAGCCAGCTCAATCTACTTTTGCGTGCGCCAGTTATTCTTCAGCCAGTGTTGCACTCCGGTGTTACGGCAACACAGATTGTGAGTGTCAGAGGAACGCCGGACGAGGCAAATGATCGAACTGCACTCGATGTTGTTTTCCCAACAGTCGGCCGACTGACGGCATGGTATTGTGCCGCTCGATCCGGGGCTCGTGCTGACACACGGATTAAATGCGAGGGCTGCCTAATTCGTGATACCAATATCGGTTTTGACTGCGATGATGCCTGGGCATAACGTTATTCGCTGTCGCAGAAATGGTTGCCCAGGCAGGTTGCAGCTTAACAACCACTCTGTATTTCGATTCGAGACGAGGGCTGACCACCGGTTTTACGTGTGGTGTCGACTTTCTGGGTCTCTGATCGTCCATATCTGAACAGTCGAAGGCTGCTCAGCGGCTTTTCAAGCCTTCGGCGACTACGCAGCAGAACAAACACGAGGTATGATGCACACCGTTGTTTTCGAAGTTCACGGGAGAAGTATAGATCATGGCTCAGCAGGGTTCGATCATCGCGGTATTCCTTGCGGCAACGGTGCCAACCGTCATTGCTGATGACTGGACGCAGTTTCGAGGACCACACGGTGCCGGAGTCTCGCAGGAGAAAAACCTTCCTGTTGTCTGGGGTCCGGATGAGAACATCGAATGGAAATCAAAACTTCCGGGACCTGGCAACAGCAGTCCCATCGTTTCGGCCAGCCGTGTGTTCGTGGCCTGTGCAAGCGACAGCGGCCGGAATCGCGGCCTGCACTGTTTCGATCGTCGTGACGGAAATCATCTGTGGATGAGAACGGCCTATTGTGAAGAAATCGGTCCAACACACACACAAAATCCATACGCCGCGTCGACACCCGTTGCTGACGATGAACGCATTGTAGTCTGGCACGGTACACTCGGTTTGTACTGTTACAATTTCGAGGGCCTCGAACTTTGGCGGACCGATCTGGGCGAATTCAGCCACGTCTATGGCTACGCCTCCTCTCCGGTCATTCACCGCGGCCGAGTGATCCTCAACTTCGGTCCGGGCGAGAGGACATTCATGACAGCGGTCGATTTGACAACCGGTGACATACTCTGGCAGACCAAAGAGCCGGGAGGATTCAGCACACGGCAGCCAAAAATTGTGGGCTCATTCAGTACACCGGTTGTGGTCGAAATCGACGGCAGGGACCAGATCGTCTGTAGCATGCCGACGCGGGTAGTGGCATACGAACCGGAGTCAGGGGAAATCATATGGACGTGTGCCGGGCTCCCCAATCCGTCCACCAACCTGGTGTATACGTCACCGTTGATTGTTGACGGGATAGGCGTGGCCATGACTGGTGCCCGGGGACCAGCCTTTGCCTTCAGACTCGGAGGAACGGGGGATGTCACCGAGACGAATCGCCTGTGGGGCATCAACAAGAGTCAGCCCGACCGACTGGGCACCGGCGTGGTCATCGGAGACTACATCTATGTTGCCAACGCTGATGTGGGTACCGCGCAGTGCATCGACCTGCAAACCGGTGACCAGGTCTGGCGAGCGCGACTGCCTGGAGCACACTGGGGGTCGATCGTGTACGCCGACGGGCGCATGTATGTCACCAGCCGCAGCGGCATCACAAGTGTCTTTCTGCCCAACCCCAGGCAGCTTGAACTGGTTGCCAGCAATGACCTTGGCGAGCCGAGCGATTCCACACTGGCCATCTCCGACGGCCAAATCTTCCTGCGGACTCATGAACACCTGTTCTGTATCGGCCAGAAGGCTGTCAGAAAGTAATTCTGAGGAAGTTTTCATGAACATTCTCGGGAAACTTCTCCGTTGGGATTCCTTTTGAGCTCCTGATCCTGTGCGTATCGCAGCGCGGGAAGAATGGCAGCAGCATCTCGGTACCATCGAGCACGTATTTCACCTAACTGACTCAACGACTCCAAACGTCGATGTCCACGGCCGGGGTTCGACCGGAACCCGTTATTTTGGGTACCGTAGTCAGCACCTGTTCGATTACGATCGACTCTAGTGTGACGCCAGCGGCGTCCATTCGGACCTGAGGGTGAATCCATCGTTCATTTTGCGGATGACTAAACTCACCCCGCAATTCATTACAGAATTTCGCTTACAACCCGTGCTTCAAACACGCCGGTCAGCTTCTCGTCCAGACCGTTGCGATGGTAAGAGAGACTTTTGTAGTCGAGGCCCAGAATGTGCAGTATCGTGGCATGCCAGTCCGGTACGCTGACTTTGTCGTCAGCTGCCGCAAAGCCAATCTCATCCGTGGTTCCGTAACTGAGGCCTCCTTTGACGCTTCCACCGGCCATCCAGCTGACCATCGCATTTTTGTTGTGGTCGCGCCCGTTCGCACCCTGTGCGATCGGCAGGCGTCCAAACTCCCCACCCCAGACGACGAGCGTACTGTCAAGCAGCCCTCGGTGCCTGAGGTCCATCAGGAGCGCGGCGATTGGCTGATCGGTGCGCGCACAGCAGATTTTGATTCCTTTCTCCAGGCCGCTGTGACTGTCCCACGGCTGAAAATCGAGAAACAGCTGCACGAAACGTACGCCGCGCTCCACAAGACGACGTGCGATCAGGCACCGCCGACCATAAGAATCGGTAGGTTCCTGATCCAGTCCGTACAGCGCCTGTGTGGCTGATGATTCCTGATTGAGATCCAGTGCGTCGGAAGCTGCCAGCTGCATGCGCGCCGCAAGTTCGTAACTGGCGATCCGCGCACTTAGGCCCGGTAGTAATGAGTGCTGGCGCTGATGCAGCCGATCCAGCCGTGATATCAGGTCCCGCTCCAGATGAGTTACGCTCGATGGTTCCTCAAATCCCGGTTTCAGATCCAGAACAGGCGAACCCTGAGAGCGAAAACGCGTGCCTTGATAAACGGGCGGGAGATACCCGGACTGCCAGCTCTGCTTCCTGTTGACCGGGAGTCCCTTCGGGTCATCAAGAACGACGTATGCCGGCAGGTTTTGATTGACGGTCCCCAAGCCATATGTGATCCACCCTCCAAGGCTGGGGAGTCCTGGCAGCGTATTACCCGAGTGGATCTGGAAGAGTGCTGGTTCGTGCGTCAGGTTTGTCGTGTACATTGATCGAATGAGCGCCAGATCGTCGGCACAGCCTGAAAGGTGCGGCATCACCTCAGACAGCCACATTCCGCTCTGACCGTGCCTGGCGAATCTGAATGGAGATCGCATCAGTGCGCCGGCAGCTCCTGGACTCTCTACTTCTCCGGCAATTTTTTCGAAATACGACTTGCCGTGATTCCGTTCAAGTTCAGGCTTGGGATCGAACAGATCCATCTGGCTCGGCCCACCATTCATAAACAGGTGAATGACGGAATTCGCCCGTGCTTTGATGTGCGGAGCTCGGGGCTTAAGGTCGTACTCGGTTCTCGAGCGGATTTCTGACGGCTTCGTTTCTTCTGCACCGTAAACGTCCTGGCTGAGAAGTGATCCGAGCGCAGCCCCGTAGATCCCGCCACCAACATGGTCAAAGAAGTTTCGTCGATCAATCGGAGTCTTGGAGTGTTGGGTCATTGAATTCAATCGATGTACAAAAAGTCGGCGGAATTCACGATGGCATGGCAAACATTTTCGAGAGCCCGCTGTCTGGCTTCGTCCGGGTCGGAGGCTCCCTGGCGAATTACCAGCCTTGGCACATTATTCTCTTTCCCCCCATCATCCCAGTCGCGGCCGTACGGCTTACCGTCTTCATCTGCGATCAGCACAATCGCGATGCGTCCGCCCTGTTTTGTATCATTCAGCAGCTTCAGATCGGACGCGGTCGCGGAGGCACTCTTCGTGTATGTCCCGGTTATTTCGATTCCCGGTTCGGACTCGATCCTGCCGAAGGCTTCAAATGGCTGCTGCCGGCCGGCTTTCGTTTTCTGGTAACCGGACCATGTGAGCTGATCAATGCCAGGCGGGATCATCATGGCAGACTGTTTGATCGCATGTGTACTGAGCATACCCAGTTCCAGATGAGCGGCCTTCCACGGTTCATCACCGAAATCACTGACATCGAATTCCAGAAGTCCGAATCGCAGTTCACGTTCCTGCGACCACACCGAGACCAAATCATCTTCGTAAGCTGTGTCCGGTTTAGCATGGCGAATCCACAGATGTGCCGCTGCAGGAACGGTCAGTTTGACGCCGTCCAGTTTCCGCATCCATTCATTTGTCAGCTCGTTGAGCGCCTTCAATGTAATCCGCTGTTCGTCAATCGTTGGAGGATGGCCGAAGGCCAGCAGCCAGGCTCGCTCAAGTTGCGCTGCGCGGTCGTTGCCCGCCTCACGTCTGACACGTGCGGCAAAGAAACGGCTGAACTTGTGTATCCGTTTGTTGTTGAGTAAATGCAGCGCCTGGGGGGCCACAATGGAATCGCTGCGTTCAATACAATTCGGATTCAGTTGTGGAAAGTCAAAATTGTCGAGAATGGTTAATTGTGTGGTCCGTCGCTGCAGCACGTAAATCGTTCGTCGCCATGTGTTCTCCTTCCCGACCGTTACGACAAGTCCGTCATCGCGCGCGTGAACTTTATCAGCCGGACCGTATGGAGTAAGGTCAAGTCTGCCGGTAACACTCAGCAGACAGTCCCGCAGCACCTCCCCCTCCATGCGGCGCATGGGCATTCGAGAGAGCAGCTTGTTATCCGGATCCAGTTTCAAGTGTTTGGCTGTGGTATCAGACGACTGACGATATGTCAGCGATGTCATCAACAGACGATGCATAGCTTTGATTGACCAGTTCTGGCGAACAAACTCGGTGGCGAGCCAGTCCAGCAGATCAGGATGAGTGGGTCTTGTGCCAGTGGTTCCAAAGTTGTCCAGTGTTGAGACAATTCCGGTTCCAAAATGATGTTTCCAGATTCGGTTGACCATGACACGTGCGGTCAATGGGTGATCAGATGCAGTGAGCCAGCGTGCAAACGCAAGTCGTCGTCCGGTTGTGCCTTCAAACGGCGCCTCGACGTCGAACGGCGTCATTCCATTCGTGAGAACGGACGGGACTCCCGGACCCACCGGACGCCCTGGTGTCAGGTAGTTACCACGTTTCAGTAGGTACGTCGGCGACGGTTCACCTCGATCCCACAAGGCCCGAATACGCGGTTCCGGAACCCGTCGTGCTTCGATTGCCTTAATGGCGGCGTCCGTCTGTTTCGTGGCTGCGGCGAACTCAGGTTCCAGTTTTTTCAGTGTTTCCTCATCCGGGGCATCCGGGACATGTCGCATTGCGAATTCTGTCTGTATTTTCCTGAGAGCTGCCTGCAGAGATTCGATTTCAGCGGACAGTTTATCTTCGTCTGACTGCCATGCGCGCCGCTCGTCGTCTGTGACATACGGCACGTATCGATGCTTTACCGGTTCCAGCCAGTCATGTTCGTCCAGCGCCCCTTTAAAAACAGCAGCAAGACGGTAATAGTCCCGCTGCGGGATCGGATCGAATTTGTGTGAGTGACACCTTGCGCATCGGACAGTCAGGCCCATCACCGACGAAGTCAGCACTTCCAGTTCATCGTCGATAATCTCCAGTCGATCGGGAACGAATGCAGTAATCCCGGCGTATGTTCCGTCTGGTGCCATTCGCAGAAACCCGGTGGCCACGAGGTTTTCATAGATCTCGCTGGTAATGGTTTCGGCGCTGCCATAATCCACGAGCTCATCACCGGCAATCTGTTCGAGCAGAAATTTGTCGTAGGGCTTGTCATCGTTCAGTGAGCGAATGACGTAATCCCGATATCGATATGCCTCGGGGCGAATTCGATCCGCATGCTGTCCGCCTTCGGAATCAGAATAGCCTGCCAGATCAAGCCAGTAGCGGCCCCAGCGTTCTCCGTATCGAGGTGATGCCAGAAGTCGATCAATGAGTCGTTCCCAGGCATTGGGCGAATTGTCAGCAAGAAAGTTTTCGATTTCACCAGGTGACGGCGGCAATCCGGTCAGATTGATGGTGGCTCGACGAATCAGTGTCGTTCGAGCCGACTCGGGCGAGAAACTCATCCTGTTTTTCAGGAGTTTTCGCAGCACGAATGCATCAATGGGATTACGAGTGTGCTCCGGCAACTGCGGCACAGACTTTCTCTGTGGCGACTGGAAAGACCAGAATTTTCGATCCTCGATGCTGACCAGTGGATCCGGATGTGTGCTGGCCACGTCGGGTAGAACTTCTTCTTCCGGAGCGCCAGCGGCAATCCACGCTGACAACGATTTAATTTCTGACAATTCCATTGGCTTGACACTGACCATGGCAAGTTTGTCGCGCGGCGGCATTTCCTCAGCGTGGATTTTTCTGAGAATCAGACTCTCATCGGGCTTCCCAGGTACCATGGCCGGACCGGATTTTCCTCCCGTGAGAATTGATGACCTGGTTCGCAAATCGAGTTCAGCCTGTTGTATCTGTCGACCGTGACAGACTGTGCAGCGGAGTTGAAGTATTGGCAGGATGACGTGTTGGTTAAGACCATCGGAGCTGCTCACTGCGACACTGCGAAACTTCGCCCCTGAAATGATCCATCGTCGAATGGTGTCCACTTCAGCATCCGACAACGGCTTTTCTTCCTTCGGGGGCATGCGCCTGTCGTGGACAACTTCGTACAGCGGACTTTCACGGGGCTTCTCCGATATGAGGACTGGCCCCGATTCGCTTCCTTTCAGGATGGAATCACGCGAGCGGAGGTCGAGTTCAGCCCGACGTTTGCTGCCATGACACCCGAAACAGCGCGTTGCGAATATGGGGCGCACGTGTTCTTCAAAGACAATCTTACCGGACGGCTGCTGTGCGAAGAGTGGATCGGCACAAATCATTGCAATGGATGCCATGACTATGACACATAACCGACGTCCACAGCCGACTGGAAGGAGCGATCTCATCAGGGGACTCCAGTGTTCCATTGGCTGTGGGTGTACGATGGCGCGAAAAATATACGTGGTACTGTTCAAAGGCACCTCATGCACGAACATCACAGTGACATTCACTTTAATCAGACATTGCCAGCTTCTGGCAAACACGGGCTCAAAACACACACAAGTGAATGCATTCAGATGACCACACTCGGTTGCGCTTCGTGCTTTTCTTTGCTGACACTTGTGTCAAAGTTACATTATCCAACCCAGCTTACCAACTCATTCTATGCGATTCGACCAATTCTTGCAGCTGGTCCATCATCCGACCAGCTGCGAGTGGCATGGAAGGTCCGATGGTCAAGCGGCGGTCATTTCCGGATGGCGGTGCCGACGCTGATGATCCATTCGGAAAATGCGCTGATGCCCTCACTCGCCCGAAAATTCTTTAAGTCACTAGCCGGAAAAAAAAGAATTTGGATGAAATCCAAAGGTCAAATCGATTTCTCTGATGACCCCGTCTCGACCGAACCGGCGGCAGATAAATTAGCCGTCCATTTAACAGTCACGCTTTGAGGCTCATTTGCTGAACTTTATACGCCATCATCCCGGAATTCAGTGTATGGATTCGTGGTTGAGTCGTAACCTGACTGGAGGGGTGTCGGGATATTCAGGCACCAAAAGTAGGAGGTTCTTCTTTTGTCTCACACCGGACCGCGGAACAATCGTCCCACGCCCCACTTGAGCATCATGAATAAAAAGACGCCCACCGTGATCATCATCGTAAAGCTGCCGAAAAAGCCCACGAAGAAGCGAAGCCGGGTCAACAAAAGTAGCGCCAGGCCCGTAATACCCAGAAGTGCAATCAGGCCGGTGATACGGTCGAAACCCGGCACATCCTGGCGTGCTACGAACTTCGATATGAGCATCAAGGTTATGAACATCATGACGATAGGCAGTAAATAAATGAGGATACTTTGGTCCATGAGATTCTCGCGAGTGAACAACAATGTGTAACCGGTGATAACTCCGGCCAGTGTTCCCGGAATACTCGTAGCTTAAACCAACACCGAATAGCCGTAACACCAGGGTCGTTCCGCACCCCTTCCGGAACCATGAATCAGGCGCAAACAAAGGACGAGCAGCGGAATCACGTAGAGGAAAATGAGCAGGCCCAAAGGGGATGACTCAATTACTTTGAGTATCTCGCGGGTGGTCATGAACGTATCTTTTTCTATTAAGAACGTGACGGCAACGACACCCCGTTGGCGGTGCTGTGAACGGGTTTTCCAGTTCCGACAGGATTGATATTTGTGTCGTAGCTAGGCCAGTCATTCCTCATCCTTCGCTCACATTAACGCCGATCTCAGGTCCTCGTTCCAATAAGCGGAGTCGTGTCCACCGCTGAACACTCAATCACCGTCTTCGTAGCCAGCATGTCGCAGTGCCTCGACCGTACACAGGCAGGAATCGAGCTGGGATCCCTCCTGTCGGTTCGTGGGAGACACTCCGCTCGACGGAAACCAGCAGAGCGCCAACCAGGACGTTCGTAAACTGACGACCGGGTGATCATACCATAACATTCACAGACTTCCGGCAGACTGTCATCGTGATTATGTGACTGAGATGCCTGTTGCACTGCGCGGTGAGATTTCGGATCGTCATCATGTACTTATATCGTCACCAAATTGCGGAGAGTCCTGGGGCCGGACTTAACGACGGTCCTTGGAAAGTGATAGAATGACAAGTCGTTGGTTGAATTGACCTTCCAACGGTAATGTCAGGCAATAGAACACATCCAATGCAGTTTCAGCACGCGGCCCTTACGACGATCATCCTGCTCCTTGAGTTGATCCCGGTCCGAACGGTTGCCGCGGAAGCAGTCGATCTCCAACTACAGCGCCGCTTCGCGGACACCGTGCGTCCTTTTCTGCAAACGCACTGCTTGGCTTGCCACGGCAAAGAGAAGCAGGAGGGCAGGCTGGACCTAAGCCGTTATTCGACCACTGCAGCAGTGGCCGGACATTTTCGTCTTTGGGACCTCGTGGTTGAGAGGCTCGAGGCGAAAGAAATGCCGCCGGAGGAAGCGAATCGGCATCCGACGCCTGATGAACGACGCGCAATGATCGACTGGATTCGGGCGTTGCGGCAGCACGAAGCGCAGCGACGTGCCGGCGATCCTGGACGAATTCTCCCGCGCCGGCTGAGCAACACCGAGTATGATTATACGATCCGGGATTTGACGGACGTCGACATCCGGCCAACGCGGGAGTTCCCTATCGATCCCGCCAACGAGGCCGGATTTGACAACTCCGGCGAGTCATTGTCGATGTCGCCGGCCTTACTGAAGAAGTACCTGGATGCGGCGCGGTACGTTGCTGACCACATCGTTCTGAAACCAGGAGGATTTGTCTTCGCGCCGCATCCGGTGGTCACTGACACGGATCGCGATAAGTACTGTGTCCGTCGCATTGTTGACTTCTACCACCGGCAGCGGGTCGATTACGCTGACTATTTTTTGGCCGCTTGGCGTTACCGGCACCGTGATGCCATTGCCAGGCCGGCCGCGACACTGGTCGACTTCGCTGCCGAAGCAGGCATCAGCATCAGGTATCTCAACATGCTTTGGTCGACCCTGACCGGGACTCGACACGAATCCGGCCCTCTCGCTGATCTGCAGATGATGTGGCGCGACCTGCCGAAGCCCGATGCAGAGCACCATGACCGGGCCCGTCGCGGTTGTACGGAGATGCGTGATTTTGTCAGTCGCGAGCGAAAAATGTTTGCGGTCCCCGAGCGGAGTATTGGTGTCTATGGAATCTCTATGGGATCTCAGCCGCTCGTTCTCTGGAAGAATCGCCAGCTGGCTGATAATCGTATGCTCTGCCATATTCCACAAACAGTTGGCGCTGATGCCCCGGAGAATGCACCCCACGAGGAGGACATAGCACGTTTTTGCGAGGTTTTCCCCAGTGAGTTTTTCGTGTCACAGCGCGATGGTGTCATCAACCCGTCGAATCGAAAAGAGGGACGGCTGCTCAGCGCAGGCTTCCACCTGATGGTTGGCTACTTCCGGGACGATCAGCCACTCTACAAGCAGATTCTCGACGAACAGAGTCAGAGTGAAATTGACAGTCTCTGGCAGGAACTCGATTTCGTCACCTTCGCCCCGATGCGGCAATACAAGGATTTCGTTTTTTTCGAGCGCGCCGAGCCAGTATGGTTCATGCAGGAGGCCAGGTTTGATTTCGCGCGAGCGGAAGACAGGAACGTTACCTCCGACGTAATGATCCAGCGACTCGCTGAGGTCTACCTAGCCAAGGCATCGCTCCAGTCGGCTGACTCACCACAGGTCGCCGGCCAACCGGTGGAATCGGCATTGGATTCGGGAAAACAGGGCGGCCGGGAGCAGGCACTCCAGGCAATCGAGACCTTCTTTACCAGTATATCTGCCAAAATCCGATGGGTTGAGCAGGCACGGCTGGCGGCCGAGCCCAGTCACCTCAAGGCACTGATGGATTTTTCAGAGCGTGCTTGCCGACGTCCTCTGACTAAGCCCGAGCGCATCGAACTTCTCGCCTTCTACCACTCTCTGCGTAAAGAGGGTTTGAGCCATGAAGATGCTGTCCGCGATGTTGTGGTCAGTATACTGATGTCCCCCAGGTTCTGCTATCGCGTCGATCTTCCGCAGGCTGGTGACGCCGTTCGCTCTCTGTCGGACTACGACCTGGCCAGTCGCCTCAGTTACTTCCTCTGGTCCAGCATGCCTGACGCCGAACTGCTGGGCCACGCGGGCGCCGGTGATTTGCACCGGCCTGAGGTCCTCGTCGTCCAGACCAGACGGATGCTGCAGGATCGCCGTGTCCGCGGCTTCGCCACCGAGTTCGGTGGTAACTGGCTGGACTTTCGCCACTTCGAACAACACAACAGCGTAGACCGCGAGCGTTTCAAAAGTTTCACGAACAAGCTCCGACAGTCGATGTATGAAGAGCCCCTCCGGTTCTTTGTCGACCTCGTCCGCCGCGACGGGGAGGTACTTGATTTTCTCTATGCCGAACACACGTTCGTCGATTCCGTTCTGGCCGAACACTACGGAATACCTTTCCTCGGCGCGGGACAGAATGACTGGGTGCAGGTTGATCAGGCACGACGCTACGGTCGTGGAGGTCTCCTGCCGATGTCAGTCTTCCTGACCAAAAACTCGCCGGGACTGCGCACCAGTCCGGTGAAGCGCGGTTACTGGGTTGTCCGTCGGTTACTCGGCGAGCACATCCCGCCACCGCCACCGAATGTCCCGGAATTACCCGAGGACGAAGCGGAGCTGGGCGACCTTTCGCTGCGACAGCTCCTGGCCAGACACCGCGAGACCGAAAGTTGTGCCGGCTGCCATTCACATTTTGACTCCATCGGTCTGGTCTTCGAGGGCTACGGCCCAATTGGCGAGCGGCGCGACAGGGACCTCAGCGGCCGACCAGTCGACACTCAGGCAACGTTTCCCGGCGGCGCTGAAGGGACCGAATTGGACGGCCTGCGCCGTTACCTGAGTGAGCACCGAGAGGAAGAGTTTGTCCACAATCTTTGCCGCAAGTTGCTTGCGTACGCCCTTGGTCGCACGCTTGAGCTTTCGGACGAGGCGACGATTCAGAACATGAGTGACAATCTGGATAACAATGGCCACCGTTTTGGCAGCCTCGTGGAAACAATCGTCACCAGCCCCCAGTTTCTCAACAAACGAGGGCGGGATTATGACATGCCGCAGTAACGTCTCATTGGATCATTATGCATCAGCACAACATCCGATTCGTTTCCCTGATCGAGTCGGCGAATCTGCGTGCTGTTGTTTTCATATCGTTGCCATCACATTCTTCTTACGCTGAGAAACAACCGGCGAAAGGTGGTGGCAGGACCATATCCCCGCCTAAACTTGTCGCAAATAAAGCCGGAAGAACCCGGCTTTGCAGTCGGAAAGGGCAATATTCTGGCTTGGCAGGAATATAGACAAACAGGACAATGGCAGTAGTCAGATACTGACCGGATTATCCCGATGACAATGTCCCAAACCCACATTAGTCGCAGAAGTCTCCTTCACGGTGTTGGGTGTACTGTGGCTCTGCCGTGGCTTGAGTCGCTTCCAGTTTGGGGTGGCCAGACCGGAACCGATACCACATCGGCTGCGTTCCCCAGACGCTTCGCCGCTCTGTTTATGGGCAATGGGATCAACCCGAAGCACTGGTGGGCCAAAGGGTCTGGTGAGGAAATGGAGCTGGGCAAGTGCCTTGCTCCTATGGAATCACTGAAGACCAGGATGAACGTCATCAATGGTTTATTCAACCGGAATGCCACTGACGTCCACATTCACCCGGGGCAGACGGGAAACATTCTTTCCGGGGCGTCACTGCAAAGGGGCGCTGTGCTGAAGGGAGACGTGAGTATGGACCAAATGCTTGCCATGCACATGGGCGCCCAGACCGTCCTTCCCAGCATGGTGCTTGGATGTGAGCAGCCGCTCACCGGCTACCACGAGTCCAATTTTTCGATGGCCTACAGCTCGCACATCTCCTGGCAAAACCCGACTTCGCCGGTGCCGATGGAGGTCTATCCTTCGCTGGCCTTCGACAGTCTTTTCGATAATCAGGGCAGTCGACGGACCCAAAGTATTCTTGACCGCGTCAAAGAACATGCTGCGCACCTGAATCGCCAGGTCAGTCACTCCGATCGTGGCAAACTTGACGAGTATCTGACCAGTGTCCGTGAGGTGGAGCAGCGTATCGAGCAGATGCGAGCTATGAAGGATCGAGCGAGTGAACGGGCCCGAGATCGGGGCCGGCCACTGGTGATAATGGATCGTCCAGACAACGGGCTGCCGGAGGACATTCGTGAGCACATGAAGCTGATGTGCGACATGATTGCAATTGCCTTCCAGACGGACAAAACGCGAGTGGCCACGCTGCTTCTCTGCCGAGACCTTTCCGGTCTTTTCTATCCTTTCCTGAACGTTCGCACGGCACATCATCCGGCCTCGCATGACGACGAGTCGGATGCTTATGAACGAGTGTCACGCTATTACTGTAGTCAGCTCGCGGAGCTTGCGGGCCGCCTCAACGCAATGCCGGAGGGTGAGGGAACCGTGCTTGACAATTCATGCCTGCTGTTCATTTCGAGCATGTGGTCAGGAAGCCACCATGACTCCAG
Source organism: Planctomycetota bacterium (assembly GCA_963581585.1). Classification (GTDB taxonomy): domain Bacteria; phylum Planctomycetota; class Planctomycetia; order Planctomycetales; family Planctomycetaceae; genus S139-18. The sequence goes on along the minus strand of CAUZPL010000050.1, from coordinate 535 downwards.
CAAAGTACCGGTGATTCTGGCTGGTCGTCTGGGAGGCACGCTGGAAACCGGACGCGTGCTGGACTTCACCGATAAGGGTGACGACAACCGTAAGCTCTGCAGCATGTATCTGTCGATCATGGATCGCATGGGTGTCAAACTTGACCGTTTTGGAGATGCCCGTAACCGCCTCGCCGGACTCTGATGCACAAGTTTGCGAAGCCGTCATCGCACTTGACGGCATCATATACTCGCTGTCCGGCATCTTCCTCTCATCGACGGCCCGCTGGTACCCCTTGCCGTTTTTTAGCGATGGTGGGTGATGTTGGGGCCTACCTGAGCAACAAATGCAGGTCGATCAACGCAAAATACGCGTCGGGTGCGTAGCTCGCAGGCGAACTCTCCATGCCGATGTGCGTCGGTGATGATTAGAAGGTGGCCAGGAACGTGTCGATGTCGACGTAGGTCAGTTGCTGGGACTGGTCGGCTTGGTCCGCAGAGCCGATGGAGCTGTCCGAGTAGGCGGCAGCCGGATCAAGGACCAAATCCTCCACGT
>CAUZPL010000049.1:0-47640 GCA_963581585.1 Planctomycetota bacterium | reverse complement strand
CAGGAATCGCCCTCCTGAAGAAGCAGCCCCGAAAAAGTAAGCGATGGAAGGTGCCAGTCTGTTTGACAGAACCGAACTGCTGCATTCGCTGCTGGTACGATTGGTCGTCCGCACAACAAACAGGAGTCAGGGAGTAAGAAAATGAACGTGAAATTCTTTGTCGGGATCGTGATTCTCGCGGCTGTCACCGGTGGGTCGCCGGCGTCATGTGCCGCAGAAGAGAAGCCCAGGTTCGAACGCCAGATTCTCGCCTCGCACCAGGACGTTGAGTGGAATCGCTATCCGAGCATGGCGTGCCTGGATGATGGTCGTTTAATGGTGATCTGGTACTCCTCAAGAGAATATCGAACTACACCGAGCGCCAAGGAGAAGGACAGCATCGTGGGCATCTTCTCCAGTGACCACGGGCTCACGTGGTCGGAACCTGTGCCTCTGATTCGGACGCCGGGACACGACCTCGACCCCAGCATCCTCGTCTCTGGCAAGCGCATTTTCGTGACTTCGACCGTGAGGCCGGACGGCCCGGGAATCTCGACGAGCACGACCTGGGGCACGCGCAGTGAAGACAACGGCAAAACGTGGAGTGATCTGTACCAGATCCCAATGAACCATCGCTATACCTGCGGCAAGACGCAGCACGGTCTGCGTCTGAAGTCCGGTACGCTCCTGATGGGATATAGCTGGGATATCTTTTGCGAGCAGGGCAGGACGCTTGGGGACGAAGACGCCATGCACCTGCGGGCGGGGGTGATGCGCTCGAGCGACAACGGCGAGACGTGGCACAATGGTGGGGATACGGACGCCTCGTACGAGAAGGCGAAAACCAGTGCTGTTCTGGGCACCGATGAGCCGGCCATCGTGGAACTGGAAGACGGCAGCGTTTACATGCTGATGCGGACCGGCTCGACCCACCTCTTCGAGGCGCGCAGCTTCGATGAAGGGAAGACATGGACCGAGGTCGGTCCCAGTCCCTTGCGCGGAACGAATGCGCCTGCGGCGTTGTGTCAGTTCACGGTGGGGCAGCGAAGGGGTATTCTGTGTGTGTGGGACAATGCCCCCACGCGTTTTCCACTCTGCGCGGCGGCTTCTTTCGACGGCGGTAAGACCTGGAGCAAACCGAAAGACATCGCCGGCCCCACCGGGGGAAACCAGGCCTCCTATCCCGACTGCTATCAGGCCGGCGACGGGACGCTCACAGCCGTGTGGCAGCAGGGCGTGACCGGTGGCCGCGACGTGCGCTTTGCGCGCTTCAATCTGGCCTGGCTGATCCACGAAACTGGCCAGTAGCCGGCACGGAAAACCATCCAAACGTCCCTGGAAAACTGCTGCTCCACGCTTCCCGCCTTAGCCGGCCGCCAACGCCAGCGAAACGTAAAACCGGATATTACCCACACCACATTGTTACGGTTCTTGCGTCCCGTAACCGATAAGAGTTACAGTAGTGTAATGTTGGACGACGTCTAACGGACGATCCTTACCGCCCGGAGAGCCAGTCATGATTCACCTGGAGCATCAGGGGGGCGACACTATGTGATGGCTTGACACGGCGTCAATGGATGAGCATTGGGGGCCTGGGTGCAGTCGGGCTGGCGTTGCCGCAGTATTTCAAATCTCTGGCTGCGGCGAAAGAATTGCAGCAAAAACGGACCGGCCGGGCCAAAGCGTGCATCCAGCTGTTCCTGTACGGCGGTCCCGGCGCTCAGGAAACCTGGGACCTCAAGCCGCTCGCGCCGGAGATGTCGCGAGGCGAGTTCAAACCGATCCAGACCAGCGTCCCGGGCACCTATTTCTGCGAACATTTGCCGATGATGTGCCGCCGGGCGCACGAATTTACCATCATCCGCAGCCAGACGCACGACGGGGTGAATCATGGAACCAGCTGCTACCACATGTTGACGGGCCACATTCACGACAGCCCCGGAACGCTGCGGGAGCCGAGCAAAAAAGACATTCCGCACATCGGCTGCAATGCCGCACGCTTCCTGAAGCATCCGCACTATTTGCCCGCGCATGTGCAGATGCCGGCCATCATCAACGACGGCGGCGTGACTGACGTGCCGGGGCAGGGCGCCGGCCTGCTGGGCGCAAAGTACAAACCATTTCGAGTGCTCGGTGATTTGACCAAAAAAAAGTTTCAGGTTCCTGGGCTGGCGCTGGCCGAAGGGGTGACGCGCTCTAGCTTCAAACGCCGCGTGAACCTGCGCCGTGCGATTGCAGAACGGGCCGAGTCTCTTTCGAATTCAGCCCCGGTACAGGCTTTCGACAGCTCCTACGAGCGGGCGTTGAACTTGCTCGATTCGCCAAAAACCGAACGGGCCTTCGACGTTTCCCGCGAGCCGGACAAGCTGCGGGAACGTTACGGCTACCATCACTTCGCTCAATCGCTGATTATGGCGCGACGGCTGGTCGAGGCGGGCGTACCGTTCGTCACCGTCTACTGGAATTATCCCGTGAATACCGACAACCAGAGTTGGGATACGCACAAGAATCAGCACGTGCGGATGCGCGAACATTTGCTGCCTCCGTTCGATCGAGCCATGTCCGCCCTTCTCGACGACTTGAGCGAGCGCGGCATGCTGGACGAAACGCTGGTCACCTGGTGGGGCGAGTTCGGCAGGACTCCGAAGATCAATGGTGCCGGCGGCCGAGACCACTGGGGATTCTGCCAGTCGGTTGGCATGGCCGGCGGCGGCATTCAGAAGGGCCTCGTGTACGGAAGCAGCACGAAAGACGGGGGATACCCCAAATCCAATCCGGTCAGTCCGGATGACCTTTCGGCGACAATCTTCGAGAGGCTGGGAATCGACCACCTGCAGCACATGTACGACCTGCAGCAGAAGCCCATCCCGCTGAGTTACGGAAGTCCGATTTGGGAGGTGTTGGCTTGAGCCTTGATGTGCCGTCGCCGGCCCGCGGGGCAGTCAGCACTCGTGGTTTCGACGGGCACTGGAAAACCATCCCTTTCGGCCTGTTTTTTGACGTCAACCAGGACCTGCAGGCGGAGCCCGGTGCCGGGACGCTGGATTGGACCGGAACCTGAAAGGCATCGGAACTCCTTCCGGGACCGAAACGAATCCCTTCGTGCCAACGTACTGACTCTGTTCGCTAACGAAGCAAGATGGGTGTCCCTGTTTGACCCCTCTGATGCTGGTAGGTGATCTGCAAAATCACGGTGACTCCGCCGCGAAGCTCAATCGTTTTGCTTCGAACACCGTGAAACTTGTGAGAAAGTGTTTCGACAAAATGGCATGGCGTTGCCACATCCTCGTTGGTGCTTCGGGTTACGATTTCTACTGTTTGCAGAACCGGTCGTCGGCTTTACACGCTGGCACCAAGCGGAATACATTAGCGGATGGAGAAATCGCAGTCGCCGACGAGCGTCGCACATCTTTTATCGTTCTAATCCCGTGACCAAACGCCGCCGCCAGCATGAATCTCTGCTCGGCCGATCCGACCCTGCGAACGAAGGGTCGGTAGCGGAGGGATCGTCGCGCTGGTCGCCTGGCAACAGACTCGCCACCCGGCCGCCGAGAACGATCACTGCGCGCGGGGTGATCGTTCTACGAAGCAGCGACAACCGGCCGATCGGCCGGCCAAGCCTCCGCAGGTGGTCGGCATCCGTTGACGTTCTGGTGGGACTCTGTCCCGGACAAAGTCAAAAGCGCCGTACGGGTGCCCGATGAGGTGAGCAATATCCGGCTCATCGATTATGCTGGCGCGGAGAGCTGCAAGAAGTGCCACCGCGAAAACCATGACGCCTGGTCGAATCACTCGCATCGTTTCATGAACGCCATGGCCAACGAACAAACGGTCAAGGGCGATTTTCCGGCGGCGCTTCGACAGAATACATGGGTGGCCGGGCAACTTTCTACCGCGAAGACGGGCAGTACCGCATGAAGTTGGTCCGCGGCCAGGTTGAACGGACCTATTCCATCTTTCGCACGGTCGGTTCGTGGTTCTTCCAGTATTACGTCGGGCAGCTGATCGCCGGCCACGTCCCGCCGCGGCACCCGACGCGTTTTATCGACCATTTGTTGCCGTTTGGATACTGGCTCGATCAAAAACATTGGGTGCCGCTGGTGGACGTGGGCGGTCATCAAGGTCCGGACGATGAACGCGATGATCCATGTTTCGCTCAACTGGGTTATGTACGACCAGGCATGCGGCGCCTGTCACACGACACGGCCGGTGGGCGATTGGCTGTTGCAGAATGATGGCAGGGAGCGTTTGCCATTGTACAGTCCTCGAGCGCTGGACTATTTCGCCGGCGCGTACCTGGACGAAAGGCACCGGCCGTTCCTGAGACCGGCCCAATCCGTGTCCGAGCTGTCGCAACACGAACTCGACGGGATTCTCGAGACGCTCGACCAACGTCCGGCGCAGAAGTTCTCAGCCGATCTCGGCGTGAGCTGTGAAGCGTGCCACAACGGATTGAAGTACCACGTGGAAAATCCCAGGATTCCGCCGCGGTTTTTCCGTCCAGCCCTCATATCTTCCTGAACAAGAAAGAAAGCGACAAGGAACTCTTCGGACGTTCGCCGCAGAATGTCAATTGGGCGTGTGCCCGTTGCCATACGGGTCACCGGAGTTACTTCGCCGGCCGCATGTCGACCTGGAACTCGACCGAGTACAGCGACGCCGTGAAAGGCCATTGTTACAGCCAGGCAAAAGCCCGTCAACATTCGATGAAGTCATTGACGTGCATTCATTGTCACCAGCAGTACAACTCGACGGACGCCATCGCTGCCCATACGCACCATAAGGTCGACAGCGCCGGCAGCCGTTGCATGAATTACCACATGCCGAAGATCAACGAGGGTATGCAGGACGTGGTTCGCACACATTTGATCTTTAGTCCCACCGAACCCAAAATGCTCCGCAGCAACCAACCCAACGCCTGCAATCTGTGTCACGTGGAAAAGCCCATCGACCGGTTCGCCGAGTGGTACAATTTTAAGAAGTCCGCCGTTTTCGAAGCGAGCGTCGTGGCCAACTATCCGAAGCGCGACGAGCCCGTCGCGCTGGGGTGGCTTGCCAGCGATCAACATTTCACGCGGCTGGTCGCTGCCGAAGCGCTCACCGAGGCCCAGGCCAGGTGGGCCGTGCCGGCGCTGATCGAAGCGCTGGACGACCCGCATCTGGAAACCCGCCAGTTCACGCAAAAAGGCTTGGAAGCCATGCTCGGCCGGCGACTCGCCGATTTAGACTATCGCTTCTGGATGATGAAAAAAGAGCGAGAGGCGCGCATGCGCGCGGAGTTGTTGAAGAAATCCGAAGCGAAGTAGGACGGACTTCCGGCCTTGCCGTTACCCGCATTTAATTTGACTGTAATCCTTGGGCTGGCTGAGCGTCTCGGACGAAGTTGTTGAGTTTTTCCCAGCCTCTCCAGGTGGTGATCCATTCGGGTGCGCCGTCTGATTTGCGTCCGAGAAAGCCGCTGAGTTTGAAATATCGGACCGCCGAGGAGGCACATCGCCAGCACCCGGAACGTTGGAGTACGTGCCAGATTGATCAGGTCTTTGACAGTTCGTTCCCAGGGTTGCGTAGCATGTCGATCGATCCAGTCACTCACGGTACGTCTCACCCTCTGTGGGTGCTTCTACCGTGAGTGACTGGATCGATCGACTGCTGCTTCGTAAGATCGCTGAGGAGCGCCCGACCTGTTACTACAGGATGCGGGGATTCGGCAGCGGGATGGTCTCCTGAAGGGCCCCCATTGTGTTCGGTATGAGGATGACCCATTGCTCGATTGCGGGGATACTGTCTCTGACAGTGACCTGTGCCGTGTTGTTGGGGTCGATTGACGCCGCTGAGGGACTTCCAGCCAGAATCGATTTCGACCGCGACATTCGTCCGATCCTTTCCGACAACTGCTATCAGTGTCACGGCCCGGACAGGGAGAAACGAAAGGCCGACTTGCGGCTGGACACCGAAGCCGGGATGTTTGGAGACTACGGGGGATACCATCTTGTGGTGTCCGAAGACCTCGCCGAGAGCGAGCTGTTTCAACGTATTACGTCGGCAGATGAAGAGCAGCGCATGCCGCCGGCCGCTTCCGGGAGAAAGTTGACGGGGCGACAGATTGAACTGATCCGCCGCTGGATCGAGCAGGGAGCCCGCTGGCAGCAGCATTGGTCGTTAGTGGAACCAGGACGCCCGACGATTCCCCGGCTGGCCTCCTCGGCAGAATCCGTCGGTGCCAGGTCCCCGAGTGGAACAGGCGGGAATTCCTCGTACTGGTCGACGTGGACACAGAACCCGATCGACTCCCTGATCATGGCCCGCATCCAGCAGGAAGGACTCGCTCCCTCGCCCGAAGCGAATAAGACGACGCTGATTCGTCGGGGGACATTGGATCTTACGGGACTTCCCCCGTCACCCGATGAGGTGAATGATTTCGTTGCCGACGAGTCCGCTGGAGCCTGGGAGAAAGTGGTCCATCGACTACTGGCTTCGCCGCGATACGGTGAACGGATGGCGGTCCGTTGGCTGGACGCAGCGCGCTATGCCGATACCAACGGTTATCAAACGGATGGCCCACGGACCATGTGGCGGTGGCGCGACTGGGTCATCGAGGCGTTCAATAAGAACATGCCGTTCGACCGGTTCACGATCGAGCAATTAGCTGGAGATCTGCTGCCGAACGCCACGCTCGAGCAGAAAATTGCGACCGGCTTCAACCGCAACCACCGTGGCAACGCGGAGGGTGGCATTATCCCGGAAGAGTTCCGAGTCGAGTACGTCGTCGACCGCGTTGATACAACGGCCACTGTCTGGCTGGGTCTGACGATGCAATGCGCCCGGTGTCATGACCACAAATTCGATATGATTACGCAGAAGGAGTTTTATCAGGTCTTTGCGTTCTTCAACAACGTGCCGGAAAATGGGAAAGCCGTCAGAAACGGCAATTCGCCCCCGATGATCAAAGCGCCGACGCTGCATCTTCAAGCGCAGCTTGAGGCACTTGACCGGGAATTGACGGCCGCAGAAGCCGAGTACAGCGCATTGGAAGGGCAAATTGCGGCCGAACAGGCCGAATGGGAAGAGTCGTTCGATCACTCCTCGCTGCTCGACTGGTCGATCTTCAAAGAACTCGTCGCTCACTTCGAGTTGGACGGTGAGCCGACGTATCAGGTCGTCGATCGCGTCGCCGCGGCCCGCCCCAGGAGCAATCCGACCGATTTCGCTGCTACGGAAGGGAAGGCTCCGGTCGGGGCCGGTCGCCCGAGATTCGTCGGCGGCAAATCGGCGTATGTGCCCGGCAAGATTGGTTTGGCCGGCGGTTTCGACGGAAAACGTTATGTCGTTGCAGGAGACGTGGCTGATTACAGCGAGCTCGATGCATTCTCGCTGGCGGCCTGGATTTACCCGAAGGGAAGAGGGGACGGGTCGATTCTGTCACGAATGGATGAGACTGCAGAGTCGGCCGGTTTCAACGTGCATCTGGAAGCGGGTAAAGTCCAGGTGAACCTGGTCAACCGGTGGCTCGATGACGCCATCCGCCTGGAGACCCTGGAGCCTCTGCCGCCTGAGCGCTGGTGCCACGTGGTGGTCACCTACGCTGGTTCGATGAAGGCAGACGGCGTGCAGGTCTACGTCAACGGTGAGCTCCAGCAGGTCATGGTTCTTCTTGACGATCTGAATAACTCGTTCAAGACGGCCGAGCCGTTATGCATTGGCTCCCGAGGCACGCGCCACCAATTCCGCGGCTTAATCGACGACGTCTGCATTTATGCGGACGAATTGTCGCCGGACGAAGTCGAAGTGGTCGCCACAGCCGAGCCAATTCACGAAATTGCTGCGATTGCCCCCGAGAAGAGAAACCGGCAGCAATCTCACAAGATCCGCAGTTATTTCTTAGAGGAGCAGGCGGATGCCGATATTCGTCAGGCACGACAAAATCTATTTGCGCTGCGCGAAAAAAAACAGGAATTGTGGGACAGCGTTCCCACGACGATGGTGATGCAGGAGACGGCACGGCGAGAGACCTTTGTCCTCATTCGAGGTGAGTATGACAAACCTGGTGAGAAGGTGACTGCCGGCGTGCCCGCATGTCTTTCCCCGATGCCGAAAGAGGTCGAGAACAATCGGCTGGGCTTTGCAAAGTGGTTAATGGATCCTTCCAACCCGCTGACGGCGCGCGTGGCGGTCAACCGCTTTTGGCAGATGTTTTTCGGTACCGGTCTGGTGGAGACAGCGGAGGATTTCGGGGCCCAGGGTGAACGGCCAAGCCATCCGGAACTGCTCGATTGGCTCGCCAGCGAGCTGATTCGTGTCGGCTGGGACGTGAAGGCGATCCAGAAAACGATTGTCATGAGTGCGACCTATCGTCAATCGTCGAAGGATTCGTTGGTAAAGCGAAAAAAGGATCCACAGAATCGTCTGCTGGCACGGGGACCGAGGCTGCGACTGCCGTCGGAAATGATCCGCGATCAGGCACTTGCGATTAGCGGTCTGATGGTTGAGAGACTGGGAGGGCCCTCCGTCATGCCATATCAGCCTGCGGGATTATGGAAAGAGTTGTCGGGTAAAGTCTACAACCAGGACCATGGGGAGAAATTGTACCGCCGGAGCTTGTATACGTTTTGGAAGCGAACGGTTGCTCCGCCAACGATGATGACTTTCGACGCCGCTGGCCGCGAAACATGTGTCGTGCGCCAGACGCGAACCAATACACCGCTGCAGGCATTGACACTGATGAACGACGTGACCTTTGTCGAAGCATCGCGTGCGCTGGCGGAGCGCCTGATGATTGAGGGGGGCCCAACACCCGAGGAGCGCATCAGCTTTGCATACCGGTTGGCGATGGCTCGCCCGGCGAGACCTGACGAACTTGAGATTCTGGTCGGCGGTTTTTACGACTATCGGGACCAATATCAAAACGACCCGCAGGCAGCCGCAGAATTGATCAGTGCCGGGGAATCTTTGAGCAATGAGAAACTGGACCCACGTGAATTGGCCGCCTGGACCGTCGTCGCCAGCCTCATTATGAACCTGGATGAAGTGATCACCAAAGAATGAACATGAATCCGCTGCTCGAAAGCCGGCTGATGATTAACCGGCGTCATTTCTTTGACCGGGCCGGTGTCGGGACCGCGGCGTTGGCATCGTTGCTGAATGAAGATCTCCAGGCGACGCCCGCCAACAGGATCGCCGCTCCCGGCGGCCCGGCAGGCTTTCCGAACTTTGCCCCTACAGCCAGGCGGGTGATCTACCTGTTCCAGTCCGGTGCGCCATCACAAATGGACCTGTTTGACTACAAACCAAAGCTTCACGATCTGCGGGGTACTGAGTTGCCCGATTCGGTGCGCCAGGGCCAACGGCTGACCGGGATGACGTCGAAACAAGCAAGGTTCCCGGTCGCACCGAGTAAGTTTCAGTTTGCCCGGCGCGGAGAAAGCGGGGCGTGGGTCAGTCAATTGGTGCCGTTCACGGCGCAGATCGCCGACGAGTTGTGCTTCCTCAAGTCGATGCACACCGAAGCCATCAACCATGATCCGGCGGTCACGTTCTTCCAGACGGGTGCTCAACGGGCAGGCCGGCCAAGCATCGGGGCCTGGCTGTCGTACGGGTTGGGCAGTCAAAACCAGGATCTGCCCGCCTTTGTGGCCATGGTGTCGCAGGGCAGCGGATTCAGCGGACAGCCTCTGTACGACCGGCTTTGGGGCAGCGGCTTCCTTCCGTCGAAGTACCAGGGGACGAAGTTTCGATCCGTTGCCGACCCGGTGCTTTTTTTGTCGAACCCGAATGGGTTGAGCGCGGACATCCGCCGCCGGATGCTCAACGACTTGGCCAGGCTCAATGAGCTGAAAGTAGCGGAAGTAGGTGATCCCGAAATCGTTACTCGGATCGCGCAATACGAATTGGCTTATCGCATGCAAATGTCGCTGCCGGACCTGACTGACATGTCCGATGAGCCTGAACACATATTTGATTTGTACGGCCCGGACGCACGCACGCGGGGCACGTTCGCCTCCAATTGTTTGCTGGCCCGACGGCTTGCCGAACGCGGTGTCCGGTTCATTCAACTCTTCCACCGCGGCTGGGATCATCACAAGAATTTGCCGAAAGCGATTATCGCCCAATGCAGAGACACCGACCAGGCATCGGCCGCGCTTATCACGGATCTCAAGGCCCGGGGGTTGCTCGACGACACCCTGGTCATCTGGGGTGGTGAGTTTGGCCGCACCGTCTACTGCCAGGGCCACCTGACGCGGGATGACTATGGCCGAGATCACCATCCACGCTGCTTCACGATCTGGATGGCTGGTGGGGGTATCCAACCTGGAATCTCGTACGGAGAAACCGACGACTATTGCTACAACATTGCCAAAGATCCGGTCCATGTATTCGATTTGCATGCGACCATGCTGCACTGCCTGGGAATCGACCACACCAAATTGACCTTCAAATACCAGGGCCGTCACCATCGGCTGACCGACGTGCACGGTAGAGTGTTGAGAAGCATTCTGAATTAACTTTTCGGCCCCATTTTCGTTCACAGCTGGTAGCCGATGTGCGCGCCGGTCAAGCTCGGTTCGGTGGCCTCCTGCCCCAGCTACCATCACTCCGGTTGGTCGCCGTGCAGTTAATGGTCTTCGGCTGACAGCGAAAAGACAAGAGTCTCTTCGCTGCCGAGGCTCATGTGATTGACTGACAGCTCACGTGTACCTGAGCTGCACGTTGAGTTGATTCCGGTCGTCATCGATACGATGATGGGGAAGAAGATGGCGAAGTTCCGTTGTCGAGCGGCCCCACGTATCAAAGGTCAATTATCATGATGGGCAGAATGATTTGCACCTTCCTCGTCGGCGTTTTGCTGGCCACTGCAAGCGTCACGTGTCACGCCGGTGCGGCAGCACAGATTCGAGTGGGTATCATCGGGCTCGACACGTCGCACGCGATCGCCTTCACGAAGATTCTGAACGATGAGAATGCCCCGCCCGAATTGGCTGGCTGTCACGTGGTGGCCGCCTATCCGCAGGGCAGCCCGGATATCGAAAGCAGCACCAGTCGCGTCCCGGGATATACCCAGGAAGTTCAGAAGTACGGCGTCCGAATTGTTGATTCGATCGACGAGTTGCTCACACAGGTTGACGCGGTGCTTCTGGAATCCAACGACGGACGGCCTCACTTGGAACAAGTACGGCCGGTGCTCAGAGCAGGCAAGCCGGTATTCATCGACAAACCGGTTGCCGGGTCGCTGCAGGATGCGATCACGATCTTCCGCGAAGCGAAGCTGGCCGGTGTGCCGGTCTTCTCATCGTCGTCTCTACGATATGGCAGCAACTCGCAGGCAGCACGTGCCGGGTCCCTGGGACGGATCCGCTATTGCGAGACACATAGCCCGGCGATCATTGAAAAGACACACCCGGACCTGTTCTGGTACGGGATTCACGGCGTCGAGTCTCTTTTCACCGTCATGGGAACGGGGTGCCAGTCGATTACACGCACCAGCGAGGACGGCAAGATTGTCGTCACCGGACACTGGGACGGTGACCGCATCGGAGTCTATCGCGAGGGAAAAGGTTACGGTGGCAAGGCGGTCGGCGATAATGGCGAGGCGACGGTCGGTTCGTATGACACGTACCGTCCTCTGGTGGTTGAGATTGTCAAGTTCTTCCGGAGTGGCCAGCCGCCGGTTACCGCCGAAGAGACGCTGGAAATCTATGCGTTCATGGCGGCGGCCGATGAGGATGGTACGGAAGTCAAACTCTCGCACGTCATGCGAAAGGCTGCGGGATTCACGCCGCTTTTCAACGGCAAAGACTTGACGGGCTGGAAAGGACTCGTTGGCAACCCGAAGACGCGGGCCGCGATGTCACCCGCTGAGTTGGCGGCCGCCCAGAAAGAGGCCGACGAAGCCATGCGGGCGCATTGGAAAGTCGACGATGGCGTGCTTGTCTTCGATGGTCAGGGGCAGAGCTTGTGTACTGAGAAGGACTATGGCGACTTCGAACTCACTCTCGACTGGAAGATCCTGGAGGGGGGCGACAGCGGTATCTACCTTCGCGGCAGTCCGCAGGTGCAGATTTGGGACACAGACTTCGAGAACTACTTCGGGTACGGAGCCGAGAACGGGTCCGGGGCTCTGTGGAACAATCAGGACCACCCGCGGTTTCCGCTTGTCAAGGCCGACAAACCAGTCGGTGATTGGAATACATTCTCCATTCGTATGGTTGGTGAACGTGTGACCGTGACGCTGAATGGTCAGCTCGTGTCTGACGACGCCGTGATGGAGAACGTCTGGGACCGCAGTCTGCCGATCGACCCACGCGGACAGGTCGAGCTGCAGAACCACGGCAACTTGCTGTATTTCCGCGATCTCTTCATCCGTGAAATCCCACCAGAGGAAACCAACGCGATTCTGGCAGCTCGTGATTCCGCTCGGTTTGAGCCGATCTTCAATGGCAAAGACTTCGACGGCTGGACCGGAAACAAGGATAACTACGAGATTGTAGACGGCGCCATCGTCTGTAAGCAGGGAGAGGGGGGAAACGTCTTCACTGAGCAGGAATACTCCGACTTTGTCGCACGGTTGGAGTTCAAGCTGCCGCCGGGTGGCAATAACGGGCTGATGATTCGCTACCCCGGAGAAGGACAGCCGCATGTGGACGGGCTCGAACTGCAGGTGCTCGACGCGGCCTATCCCCGGCACGACGAGCTCGATCCGCGGCAGTATCACGGTTCGGTGTACGGACTCGCTGCCGCTCACCCCGGTTACCTGCGGCCTGCCGGCGAGTGGAACTTCCAGCAGGTCACCGTCCGGGGATCCCGCATCAAGGTCGAACTCAATGGGACGACCATTCTGGATACGGACCTCAGCGAGGTTACCGAGTCGAAGGACGGCGAAGTTCCCCGCGGCGCGAAACGGACGAGCGGGCACTTCGGTTTCGCCGGACACAACGATCCGGTCGCTTTCCGCAACATCTCCCTCCGTGAACTGCCGGGGGAGCCGGCAATACCTCCGTCACGCGGGCATGCGATCAGCCCCTCGGATGGTCCGATCAAACTCTTCAACGGTCGCAATCTCGAAGGCTTCTACACATGGATCCGCGGTCTGAACTACGCCGATCCGAAAAAGGTGTTCACGGTCAGGGACGGGATGATTCACATCTCCGGCGACGGCTACGGCGGGCTGATCACCAATCGCGCATATTGTGACTATCACCTGATCATCGAGTTCAAGTGGGGCGAGAAGACATGGGGAGAGCGCGCGGCTCGGTCGCGGGATTCCGGTCTGTTGCTCCACTGCTGGGGTCCGGACGGCGGATACGGTAACACCTGGATGGCTTCCATCGAGGCTCAGATTATTGAAGGTGGCGTGGGCGATATCCTGGTGTTGACCGGCACCGACCCGAACTCCGGAAAAGTGTTGCCGACGTCTCTCACGGCTGAAATCACCAGGGACCGTGACGGCGAAATGGTGTGGAAGAATGGTGGCGAACGGGTCACGATCTCCGGCGGACGAATCAATTGGTTCGGCCGAGACGTGGATTGGACCGACACGATTGGTTTCCGTGGCTGTGACGACGTCGAGAGTCCCCACGGCGAATGGACGCGGATGGACGTCATCGCCGATGGCGGACAACTGATCTACAAGGTCAATGGTGTCACGGTGAACGAAGCGTTCGAGGCCAACCCCGATGCCGGTAAGCTTCTGCTGCAGACCGAGCAGGCCGAGATGTTTGTCCGCCGGTTTGAACTCTGGCCGCTGGGCCAGGCGCCGCAGGATTGACTGGAGGCACGCCTGTGTTAGTTAGACCGACATGCCCTGCTGACATTGACCGATCAATCAGTCCGGCAACGTCCTTCACCATCCCAGCAACATGCGGCAGTCCTGCGGTTCTGACGTGGCATCTCACTCAGCAGTTCAAAGGTGTCGGCGACCAAATGCCAGTAGACGATGTCCATCGCAATTGAAGATATCTCCTCGTCCGCTTATCGCCGATCCTCGCAGTATCGTGCGGATTTGCAGTCAATTAATCCGAACAATGTGCTGCTCGCCCGACAAACGCTCTGCGACTTCCGGCGGAAACGGTTCGAGATTCCGGTCTGGCCGTCAGCGGATTGCTGTACCTCAAGATCGATGACCCCAGTGTACGCCCTCAGCAGCCGGTACACGTGACGATGGAAGGTTACGGTGGTCGTGGCTGGGAAACGAGCTCCACACCAGATTGTCAACGTCGAGGTCTGTACACATTCAGAATTCGTACCGCACCATTTGCACCGGGAGTCACGTTTGATTCTCCTGATCCGTATGAAATCTGCACGCGGAGAGCTCGTTCCAACACGCCGTTGCAGGCACTGACGCTGCTGAATGATCCCGTGTTTTTTGAGATGGCCCAGGCACTGGCAGATCATGCACTCAGTGAGCCGGATTTGAATCAGGATGACCGGGTGGAATACGCCTTCAGACTCTGTCTTGCTCGCATGCCGACTGAGGGTGAGTTAAAGCAGCTGGCAGCTTACCTGCAGGCCCGGCTCAATAAGTTTCAGTCGATCGAGGATTTCTCCTCATGGATGTTGCCGGTGACGTGATCGATTGCGTGCTCTGAATTGCTGCCATCTTCAAGGCAGCTTAGTCCCGGGCCTCAATTGGGCTGTAAGACAGGTCGGGAATACCCTTCAATGAACAAGTAATCGGTGTTGGCCGGTAAGTCCTCGAAGTTCTGTCGGCGCCCCGACGGCCAACTAATCTCTAGGCTGGTTACTCGCGTGGCCTCGCCGAGACCGAAGACAAGGTTCCGTTGGTTGCTGGCCTGGTACCCGTCGCCGGCCACGAGCTGACGCGTCAGCGTCGAATCAGCAACTTTCAGCGTGACAATCGTCCCAATTGCATCGCGACTGGATTCGACGCCTATGAGAGAAATTGAGATGTAAAACCCGCACGGAGCAGTCGTATTTGTCAGCAGCGCGGCAGGCGCACCGAGGTGCGAAACGACAACGTCTTCCAGTCCATCACGATTCCAGTCCACCCGCGCCATGCCCCGCCCGCGGCGCTTCTCGATAAAAAACTGACCGAGTGATTTTCCGGACATCTCCACGAAATTCGCCTCTCCGAGGTTACGGAAATACTGCGGCTCCATCTGGTAGGCCACGTGAGGACCGGAATTTTGATTGATGTGTCCGTTCGTAACTATCAGGTCCAAAGTGCCGTCCAGTTCCCCATCGAGACATTGGGTGCCGAAGCCGAGCATCGGCAAACTGGGGTCGTGTAAACCGGCTGAGTCGGTGGCGTCGACAAATACATTCCCAGGCTGTTGAAGATAAAGTGAATTGGACTCGTTCAAGAAATTTGTAACAAACAGGTCCGTCAGCCCGTTCCCGTCTAGGTCACCGGCGGCGACTCCCATGCCGGCTTCGGCTTCACCCTTGGCATTCACCGCGACTCCCGTTGGTAATCCCTGCTCGCTGAACCGTGGACGTTGTCTACCGGATGCCTGATTGACAAATAGAAAGTTGGGGACGCCGTCGTTAGCGACGAAGACCTCAAGTTTTCCAGAACCGTCGAAGTCAGCTACGACGATCCCCAGTCCCTTGCCGTCACGAACGGTGATCCCTGTGTCGGCAGTGATATCCTCAAAGCGGCCGTCTCCAAGATTCAGGTAAAACTGGTCTTGTTCGGCGGGGAACCCGTACGGCGTGCAGTCATGCAGTGTGCCGGTTTCATTGCGACAGATGGTCGTTAGCGCCGGCCCTCCGAGATAATTTACGACATAGATGTCAGGCCACGTATCTCCGTTCAGATCGGCCATTGCGCAACTCGACGTCCATTTCTCTCCGCCTGTCCCGGTCACGTCGGTCACGTCGCTGAACGTGCCGTCGCCGTTGTTGCGGTACAGGCGATTGATGTCGAGATTGGCGACGTAGAGATCGGGAAGGCCGTCGCTGTTGTAGTCACCGACCGTTGCTCCCTGACTGTAGCGATTCTCGGTCAATCCTGCTGCTTCGGTGACGTCGACAAAGGTTCCGTTGCTGAGGTTGCGGAACAAACGGTCCAGGTGTCCGACTTGCTCCTCCCGCGGCGGCCAGTGACATCCTTGCGTGAAATAAACGTCAGGCCAGCCATCTCTGTCAAAATCCAAAATGGCAACTCCGCCCCCCGTCAGTTCATACATGCCCGGATCGTCAGGATCGACGAAGTAGTCGAAACCCAATCCTGCTTCAGCGGCCCGGTCCTCAAACGTGACTCGCTCATAAGCGGGGCCAGGCAAATCAGATTTCACAGGGCGCGTCTCGGCAGCGTGCCAATCCGGCAAAGGATAGTCGGACAGATCAATTTTGGATGCCGGATTTGCTTCCGGAATTGTCCGCACACGCTCGAGAGTTGCTATTTTCAACTGCAGCCTGCGGAATCCGTGCTGCGCCTTTGGATACAGGGGATCGAGCTGCAAACACAGGCCGAACCAGCCACAGGCCTCGAACAGAAGGCCCAGGTTCTCGGCCCGTTCGGCAGCCACCAGGGCGTCCTCCCTACTCCGGGTTTTGTCCATACGTCCTGCGTTGAGCATTTCGATAGTCGCAGCATACTCGGTCAGCCTGCGTGAGCGGTCCAGGAAGGGATCGGCTGCAACCGTTTCATCGGCAGCCCTCAGCAGCTGGCCTAACCGGTAGTTGGCCTCTCTGAGATTGGGATCTCGCCTGAGCGCCTCCCAAAAACAGCGGACGGCGCCCCTCGACTCATTCCGCGCTTCCGCCCACAGTCCCAAGAGCATCCAAATACCTGGTTCTTCTCCCGCTTGCGGTGGCAACGACCGATGCCACTCGAGAAAATCGGCTTCCGAAGCGTGCCGGAGTAATAAGACCTGCCCAAGCCGGAACTCAACAATGGGGGCATGTGGATGAATTCCCGCGGCGATGCGCAGATATTCCTCGGCTTTCAAATACTCTCGTTCATCGACGGCAATGGCGGCCAAGCCCAACTGGACTGTGGGCTCATGGGGATCGGCCTGGGCGCACTCACGAATGAATTTGGCATCTGGATTCAGCCTAGGACCCAGGGACAGGGTCTTCATTCCCTTCAACGAAGGCCTTCCTCCACGGATGACGCTCAGCTCAAACGGGACCAGTTCCCAACTGCGCGTCCCCAAGTGCATCAAATGCACCAGTTGGTTATTGGCACGTAAGTTGTCTTTGTCCTGTGCCACCGCCCGACGGAATTGTTGTTCGGCTGCCGTCAAACGGTTGAATCGGGTGAGCAGCAGCTCTCCAGCAAGGGAACGAGCGGTGACAGCCACGGCACTGCCGTCGTCGGGGATTCGGTCCAGACACTGGAGTGCATCCGCATACCGCCCATCCTGATACGCTGCCTTTGCGACTTCCAACAGCTGCGCTCCGTCCGGTTCGGACGGATTCGGAGAGACCAGGACCCCAATCAGTGCCAGGCAAGCAAGCACACCTGCTCCCAAGGCGGCGCGGCACCAGGTAACTGCACCTGGTCTCTGGCTGGTCCGGACTGGATTGGGATCTGGCTCAATCACGTGATGCCTTCGCTCCATGGGGAGCAATTCAGGAGCTCTGTTGACGCGGCCCTGCGACGCGAGAAAACCGGACTAGCTTGAGATATATATCGAAAACGAGCCACGAGAGCAGATTCTCTCGACGACCGTCGTCTCCATGCTAGGTGGATCTCGATTCGTGGAAGTGCGTTTAACGAACCGTACAACGAACATCAAATTCTTCCCATGTTTTCACATCTACCCCGTTGAAATAATCAGGAATTATGCCAGCATCGCACAGCGTAGCGATGGATGCGGATGCAGGTTATTGTTCAGTGACTGTGTTCTTTTTCAGTGACTGTAAGTCTGGCCCAAGAGCAAAAGATTGTGGTTGGGTCTCGTTGCTGTTCTGGTCCGTGTGGTCGTTTGTTTTGTCGTTTGTTGTGTCTGTAACTCGGAGTAAAATTATGTTTAGTGGACGTTTTCGGCGCAGTAAAGGATTCACGCTCATTGAACTGTTGGTCGTGATTGCCATCATTGCGATTTTGATTGCGTTGTTGCTGCCTGCTGTGCAGCAGGCCCGTGAGGCGGCTCGCCGCACACAGTGCCGCAACAACATGAAGCAGATTGGCTTGGCGCTGCACAATTATCACGATGTGCACCTCTGCTTCCCGATTGGTGCAGCAGTAGGCACAGATCCTACTGGGACGGTGGAAGATTCCGCACCGGGCTGGCGGGCCACGATCCTGCCGTACATCGATGAGGCTAATGTATTCGACCAGTTCGACTTTGTTACCGGTAGCCCCGCATATCGGTTTAACTCCCCATTTTATGGTCCGCACGTGATTCTGCAGGGCTGGGCAACGCCCATCTACTGGTGTCCATCCAGTGTGGCGCCGAGGTACGGCAAAGCGGGTACTCGGGGTGCACCTTTCGGCGGAACTCCCCAACTGAAAGACTACGTTGGCGTCATGGGGTCTTATCCCGATCCTGCAGGGCGGACCAACCGAGAAGGTTACAGCTACTACGGTGGCGGCATGTACACCAACCAGGGCCTGCTGAACGTCTTCGAACATAAATCGATCAGAGACTGCATCGACGGAACGTCTAAGACGATGATCGTGGCCGAGCAGTCCGGACTAGTGGGCACAACGGATCTCCGGGCCAACTACTACGGCGGCTGGGGCGGCTGGACCGGTCTGTGGTATGGAAGCGAAGAATTGGGTCCCGGTCCTCATGATAATGGTAACAGCGGCGTCACCTACCGCATGGGAGTCCCTTGGGATGGCGGCGGCAGTGGGCCCGATTGCTGGCAAGCATCGGTGACTTCCATTCGGTACTCTCCCAACACCAATTTTCCTGCCGGCGCACCCCTGCCTGGCGCAGGTAATATGTACGAGGCGAATACGATCGTGAATTCGTTCCATTCGGGGGGGATCCTGGCTACCTTAGCGGATGGCAGCGTGCGGTTCGTCTCCGACGATATCAACTTCGGCGTGTTACAACGGATTTCTTGCGCCGATGATCGTATGGCCGTCGGAATATATTAAGATCGACTTAAATTGCAGTTGGCAACGCCGACGCAGTCCCCTCTCCGTTCGGGAGAGGGGACTCGTGGCGCTGTTTTGTTTGACTCAAAGACCTTAGCGGTCACAGGGTTGCACAAACCTGTTTGCGGCGTAGTTATATCGTGACCATCCTTGAGTGGGAGCTGAGTCCATCCAATACACGGAATCGAAACGCGACTTGTTCTCGCGAGTCCTCGCGAGCTGTCTGCTAACATTTGCTTTGGGAATCTGCGGCTGCGGCGGTGACAATGAGGACGAGGAGGCCGTCGGTGATGTCTCTGGCACGGTTACGGTCGCCGGAGAGCCGTTGACCGAAGGATCGATCGCCTTCATAAATACAGACACAGGACGATCCGGAGCGGGTAAGATCGGTGCGGATGGCACCTATTCAGTCGCCGACCTGCTCGTCGACAAGTACCATGTGCTCATTATGCCACCACCGATGCCGCCCCCAATGATTGACAAGAGAGCTCCGCTCCCCGATCTTTCGGGTTTTCCAATGAATTACCGCACAGAACAGATGTCGAATCTCACAGCGGAAGTCGCAGAAGGGATTAACGAGGGTGTAGACTTCGATCTACAGCTTTGATGAAAGAAGTGTAATGCTGTGAACAGCCGGATCTTCATTCCATCCTAAGGATATAAAGTCTGCCCCCCGCTAATTGGCGGTAGTCGTGAAGATCATAGGCGTGGCGCGGAAAATGCTGACTCACTTGACATGCCATGCAGACTGACCACTGTCCGCGTATTCTCGCTGGAATTCTTTGGTTGAGCGTCGTCTTTCTGAGCGTCGTCTTTCTGGGTGTCTTGGGGGACTGGGTGTTCCGAAAATCTGCCGAGCAACTGTTGACCCAGGCGCAGGCTGCATATGCGCAAGGACAGTATGCTGAGGCCGAGCAGTTGGCCTTGAGGGTGGCGAGTGACTCTCCGCAGTCACCAGACGCGCTGCTGGTGGCGGGTCAGGCTGCAATCAAACAAAGGCGTGCGGCAGATGCGGTTGGTTATTTTGATCGCATTCGTGATGACGGCAGCGACGTCGCGCTGGAAGCCCACTTTCTGGCTGGAGACATGCTCTTAAACGCTCTGTATCGCCTGTCCGATGCGGAACAGCGATTTCGCCGGGTCCTCGCAGTGAATCCACGACACGTCCGTGCCAATCAACATCAGGCTTATCTGCTGGGCCTTTGCGGGCGGATTCGGGAAGCGATTCCGTGCCGTCTGGCATTGCTTCGGCAAGGTGCGTTCACGCCGACCGATCTACTGCTCTTGGCGCTGCGTGAGACCGCCCGTGAGAACGCCGATGTGCTTGCCGAGTACATTCGGAGAAGTCCCGATGATCCGCTCGTGCGACTCGGTGCGGCGGTGGCGGCTCTCCGTCAGCGGCAAGTGGACCGTGCGGAAGAATTGCTGCGGGAAGTCATCGCCGTTGCACCCGAATTGAGTGAGGCTCAGTTGCGGCTGGGAAGTTTGCTGCTGGAGACAGACAAGACGGTGAAGTTTCAGGAGTGGAACGGGCGGCTCCCCGCTCCGGCAGACGATCGCCCTGAGACGTGGGCTCTTCGTGGTACCTTCGCACAGACCCACGGGAAGTTGCGTGGTGCTGCACGCTGTTATTGGGAGTCCCTCCGTCGCGACCCCTGTTATCAAAGAGCAGCCTATCAGTTGGGCCAGGTGTTGCTCGCGCTGGAGGAGCCGGAGAAAGCGGCGCCGTTTATCGATCGGGCCGCCATGCTCCAGGACTTGCTGCTTCTGATGAAGCGGCACACCACCGCTCCCGATGCCGCGACCATTCGTCGTACGTCCCAACTGTGTGAGAAGTTGGGAATGCTGTGGGAGGCGTGGGGATGGTCCCGTATGGCTCTGGAACGCGATCCGCAGTTGGAGTGGGCGGAACGCATGGTCCAGCGGTTGGTCCCTTTTCTCAATCCTGATCTGGCACGTACCTCACGCGACGCGGATCCCACACGAAAGATCGATTTGTCGGATTTTCCGATGCCGCGTTGGGAAAGCATGAGGAAGGCTTCGCCGCTGAGCAGCGCTTCCTCGATTGGTCACGCCACACAATTCGCGGACGAGGCTTCCTCAAGTCTCCTCAACTTCACGTACTTCAACGACACCGATCCCCGGACTCCGATTGCGCGGCCATTCGAATTCACAGGCGGCGGCGTGGCCGTGCTCGACTATGATGAAGATGGTTGGCCCGACGTCTATCTGACGCAAGGATGTCACTGGCCACCGCGGGACGAGCAGGTCGAACACCTGGATCGGCTCTTCCACAACCGTGGAAACGGGCGATTTGAGGACGTCACCGAGGCGGCAGGATTAGTCGAAGACCGCTACAGTCAGGGAGTAACCGTCGGCGACTACAACAGCGACGGTTATCCCGATCTCTACATTGCCAATCTTGACGGGAACCGGCTGTACCACAACAACGGTGACGGCACGTTCAGCGACGTGACCGCAGAAACCGGCACTGGCGGGGACCGTTGGACCACCAGTTGCCTCCTGGCCGATCTGAACGGCGACGCGTGGCCCGACATCTACGCCGTCAACTATCTGGCCGGCAGTGATGTGTTTGAGCGGGTCTGCCGGAATAGTCGCGGCGAGCCACGGATCTGCACGCCGCACGACTTCGATCCGGCTCAGGACCAGCTGTATCTGAATGTCGGTGATGGGCGCTTCGAGGAGTGGACCGACGAGGGTGGAATCAAAGTGCTCCACGGAAAAGGACTGGGGATTGTCGCGGCCGAATTGACCGGCACCGGAAGGCTGAATCTGATCGTCGCGAACGATACCGACGGCAACGGCTACTTCGTGAATGAGACGGAGAACCTCGGGGAACCGCCGCTGTTCCGTGAGGGCGCGATGGGGAGTGGCCTCGCCTTCGACCGAGACGGGCTCACGCAGGCCTGCATGGGCATCGCCGCTGGCGATGTGAACGCGGACGGCCTGATCGATCTGTTTGTGACGAATTACCACGACGAAGCAAACACGCTCTACCTCCAGCAGCCCGGCAGCCTGTTCCGCGACGCCTCGCAGGAAGCCGGTCTCCGCGAACCGAGCCTGCCGATGCTCGGGTTCGGCACTCAGTTCCTCGACGGCGAACTGGACGGACATCCGGATCTGATTGTGACCAATGGCCATGTCGGCGATTACCGAAACGACGGCATCCCCTACCACATGCGTCCGCAATATTTTCGCAATCTGGGAGCAGGACGATTCGTGGAACTCTCGGCAGACTCGCTTGGACCGTACTTTCAGCAGGTATTTTTGGGCCGAGGCCTGGCGCGCCTGGACTGGAACCGCGACGG
This sequence comes from Planctomycetota bacterium, assembly GCA_963581585.1. GTDB lineage: Bacteria > Planctomycetota > Planctomycetia > Planctomycetales > Planctomycetaceae > S139-18. Next base: position 25,320 of record CAUZPL010000049.1, on the reverse strand, counting down.
TCGTGAGGACGTCGTTGTCTCACACCTCGATGCGCCGGTAGCGCTGCTCACCAACCGGACCTCAGACGCCGGTCATTGCTTGGCAATCCGGCTGAAGGGAGTTGCCGGGAGCCGTGATGCGATCGGCACCACGGTTCGCCTCGCCAGTGACGACCAGACCTGGAGTCGGCAACTCACCGCCGGAGACGGCTACCAGGCCAGCAACCAACGTCAACTCATCTTCGGGCTCGGAGCCTGTGACCGGGTGGATGAATTGATCGTGCAATGGCCCTCCGGTCTCAGTCAGCGGTTCCCCTCACCGCCGATCGATCTGGAGTTTCTCGCGATCGAGGGGAGAGGACAACTGGTGCGGATGTCTTCAAAGGGATTTGTCAGTTTGTCGCCGTGAAGTTGCGCACCGGGTCATCAAAAAGACAGCGGCTCCGCCTCGTTTGGATTTTGATAAGGGTTGAATTATGTTCGAAGGGACGCGTCGTTGTTTGTGGCGATTGGCTATCATCCTGCTGTTAGTTGCCGCAGTGGGAGCCTTTATTCAATGGCGGCCCGATAGATGGCCGAACAAAGCTCAAACGGAAGCGATCTCGCAACTCCGGGCACTTGGCGCGATCGTCAATTTGGATGAGTACAAAAATGCTGAAAGGCTCCGCATCCCTCCGGGAGACAGCCTGACGGCGCTGGACCATCTGCCTGCTCTGCCTCTGCTGAAGTTCCTCTACCTTCAACTCACGCTGATCGACGACGACGATCTCGCGCGCCTCCAGGGAGCCCCTTTGCTGGAGCACCTGTTTCTCTCCGGTGCTTCCATCACCGATGAAGCTCTAAAGTATCTTGAGGGACTGGCCCATCTCAAATCGCTGTACCTCACCGAGACGTCGATCGACGGCTCAGGGCTCAAATATGTGAGCCAGCTGACTGCACTGGAGGAGCTGAATTTGGCGCAGACCGAGACCACCGATGCCGCCCTCGTCCATGTCAGCGGACTGACAAATCTCATCGTCCTGGACGTCTCTGGAACTCCCGTCTCGGACGAAGCGCTGGAGCACCTTCGTGACCTGAAACAGCTCAAGGTTCTTGGCGTGGTCGGCGCGCAGGTGACGAACGCCGGGGCGGAGAAACTCAATCAGTCACTACCGAACCTCGAGGTCAAATTCAAATTTTGATGCGTTATCGCCGGACATCGTTTTTTCGTTGGAGTTGGTCATGAAAGCTCTGTCATTTTCGAGTTGCTCCGCTGCCGTTGCCGCGTTGTCGTTAGCTGCGATCATTGGCCTTGTTGGGTGTGGTGGGGAGCCTCAGGCGACCCCACAGCAGAAGGAAGCCGTCGCTGAGATCAGGAAACTGGGCGGCGAGGTCAAGGGCCCGGAAGACACGGCGGTGGCGGTTCGTCTCGTATGGACCGGCCCCACGGTTACTAACGACGAGCTCGTGCACATGAAGGATTTGACCGAGCTCCGATACGTCAGCCTCAGCGACACCGCGGTGACTGATGCCGGGCTGGAACATCTGAACGGATTGACCGGACTCCATTTTCTGGACCTGAGCGGCACACAAATCACCGACGCCGCACTCGTGCACCTGCAGGATATGTCAGAGCTTCAGTACCTATGGCTCAACGATACTCAGGTCACCGATTCCGGCGTGAACGAGCTGAAACTGGAATTGGTCAAGTGCGTTATTCAACAATGAGTGAGCGAAGGATCACCCTTCGCAGGGCCTGTAAAACTTACAACACAAACGGTTCGGGCGTGCGAATGACAAAGAACTTGCGGACGTGCTTCTTCACGTGCCAGTGAGTCTTCATGCCCAGCGGGAAATGGGCCATATCACCAGGGCGCAACGTGATGGTATTGTCTGTTCCGTCCTCCGTGATGTCCAATTCGCCTTCGAGCACATGGATGAACTCGTCCCAACCGAACGTCCATTCGAACTTGCCGGGCTCGCAAGACCAAAGCCCACTGGACACTTTCTTATCCTCGCTTTGAGTCACGACGGTACCTCGGGCAACAGGGTTGCCTTCCTTAATCCACGATGGTTCGATTGGCATATCGGGCAAATCGCCGGCAGATGTCGATGAGACTTGAAGAGTCAGTGTAGACATTTGATTCTCCTGGACATTTGAGGTTCGAAACGACTCGCATTGCGATTTCACCGTTCCTCACGGCGTAAGGACTAATTTTAACACGGCTGGACACGGATCGCAATTTGAGTCGAACACCGTGGTCTTCACTTTCTGAGGAAGCGGTAAGAACCGGAATCCAGAAAAAGGGTTCTCAGATCAAGCGGCGGTTGCACAACACGCTGCGAGACGGGAGAGCCAGGGATGTCAGTACCGAAATGTCGTTGGGAATGTCCTGAACAGTGGTCTGATTGGAGCGAGTGATTGGCAGCCGGGTTGCACGCAGTCGCTGGCGGATGTGGGTCTTGATGACGAGTATCTTTCTGGCCAGTGGCCGACGAACGGCAACTTCCTGGTCGCGGGTGGCGGGCGTCAGCGACAACTTTCAGGACCATTATTACTTCCTTACCGGTGTGGGATGCAGGAACAATGTGATTGCTGCGTGGCAGGTCGAACTTCTGTTGCGGACGTAGTCATTGGCGCGGGACGCTGTTGGTTCTCCGACAAAACGGTATGAGCCGAAAGTTGAAGGGCTCCATGTCCACCACACACCGATGCCAGGTCGGGCCGACCAGCCGATTCTGTACGGACAGTCTGGGTGACCATTTCGTTGGCGCTGAAGCATCCCGATTGGGGGCGCTGCCTTTGCCACTGCCGACGATGATGTACGTTCGCAGGAGAACCATGGCCACGGTTCCCAGAACTTGCCCTTGGCAGCGCTTTACTACGAAGCAGCAACTGGCTGCAACTAGCCGAGTGGATGGCATTCCGCTTTCGTTGATCGATCAAGAGCATTCCCTCGCGTTGCTCGGCGTGGAATAAAGCTGCTTGGAAATGCAGCCCGATCGCTACGCCCAACGTCCGGCTTCGGCCGCGGCCTTCATCGCCCGCGCCATGCCCACCGGATCGCGCGCGCGGGAGACGGGCCGTGTTCAACAGGAGACACTGTCGACGCCCAGTTCGAACGTGATCGCGACGTCGCTGGCCGTCCTCATCCGGCGTCGACGATCACGGACAAGTCCGGATCGTCGGCTTTCAGGTAGTCGAGTCAAATGCGGATGTTGTTCGGGTTGAGGATGCTTTGACCCAATCTGCGCCCGGGTTGTCGAGCGTGCGGAGAATCTCGCGACTTCCATTCGTTCTCACTCGCGAGAGTTTATCAATCGGCACGCGCCAGCGTCCGGTTGTCGGAACCGGGGCTAACGCCCAACGACCAGTCTGCAAGTGTAGCCGTCAGCCGAGATCGCGCACCGGCTTCCCGTCGCTCAACTGGTGTCGCAACTGGCGGATCTCACCTTCGTACATCTGTGAGTAGTCAATGCCCAGGTGCTCGAAGATGGTGGCTGTCAAGTCGGCGGGCGTGACCGGCTTGTCGCGGACGAAGCCGGCGTGCCGGTTGGTCGCGCCGTAGACCTGTCCCCCGCGCACGCCGCCGCCGGCCAGGATCGCGGTGAACGCGTGCGGCCAGTGATCGCGACCGGTCTTTTGCGTGTTGCTGCTCTGCGTGAATTGGCCCATGTGCGGCGTGCGGCCGAACTCGCCGATCGCCACGACCAGCGTCGTTTCCAGCAGTCCGCGCTCGTCGAGATCATTGATGAACGCAGGAAACGCTTCGTCAAAAATCGGGCAGAGCAGCGTTTTCAGCTTCGAGAAGTTATTTTGATGCGTATCCCAGCAAGTGTTTGTGCCGGATATCTTGGTTTCATCTTCCCAATTCACCGTGACGAGCGAGACGCCGGCCTCGACCATTCGCCGTGCCATCAACAGACTTTGGCCGACCATCGTCTTGCCGTACCGTTCGCGCACAGCAACCGGCTCGCGATTGACGTCGAGCACTCGGCCCGCGTCGTTTTCGAGCAACGACACAGCGCGATCGCGATGTCGCTGAAAGTCGTCAATCGCCGTGGTCATCAGCTTCCGCGGGCCGGCCGTTGTTTCGAGGTGGCCCAGCAAACCCTGCCGCCCGCGGATGCGGTCGAGCGGAACGTTTTGAGCAAGTTGCAAGCCGTCCGTCCGAAAGTTCAGCTCTTTCGCGTCGCCTTGGATCAGCAGTCCGTTGTGCCGTTCGCCCATCCGCCCGCCCGTTTGGCCGGCGATGCGGCGGGCTTGCCCTGTGAAGTGCAAGTACCATGGCAAAACGACCGACGGCGGCAAACCTCCATGCGATTTTCCGAACCGCATCGTCATCGCGCTCAGCGAAGGCCAGTCTTCCGGCCGGGCTTGGTCAGTCGTCGGCGCGGAGAAATATTCGCGCCCCGTGAACACTTCACTGCACGCCGGCCCGTGCACGTTCATGTTGTGCGTCATCGAGCGCAGTAAGCAGACTTTGTCCATCATCTGGGCGAAGCGCGGCAAGTGTTCACAAACATGAACGCCCGGCACTTTCGTCGCAATCGGCTGAAAGTCGCCACGAACCTCGACGGGGGCCTGTGGCTTCATGTCCCACAGATCGATTTGGCTCGGCCCGCCGAAGAGGAAGAGAAAGATGCAAGAGCGCGGCGGCTGCGTTGTTGGTCCGGTGGCGCGTGCGCGCAGCGCCGCGAGTTGGCCGGACGTCAAGCCAAGCAAGCTCAAGCCGCCGGCGCGCAACAGCTCGCGCCGCGGAAAGCTGCGCGAAATGGCTTTGGTGGGTTCTGCAAAAACTGAGAACATGGCTGGTCGATCCTCAAAACACAATCTACCCCGAGACGATCGGGTTGTCACGCTCGCAACGGGTATGACCCCCTGTGAAAGGGGTGAATTTGGGGCTTTTGAGTTGGACTTGGTGTGGCCTGGCCGGGAGCCAGTTTGGTATTTGAAAATGCCGGGCGTCACTGACGCCTGTCAGGGGCATTTTGTCAACAACGTCCGACGTGCGTTTCAACCTGAAAAACACGGAATGTTTTCTGTAGTTGGACGGGGTTTCTTTGGGCGACCGCGGCCGCGTTTGATCGGTTGACAATTTGACGATATGAATGCCTCGTTAAACGCAATCGATTCTTTGTTGGTTACGTTGCAATACGAGTTGTCTTCTCCCGCCTGTTCCCTGGCTGCGAATTCTGCCTGAAGCTTCTGGGCATGCTTGATGCCCTCTGAAATTCCGTGCCTGTATTCATCTGTTTCCGGCGAACCGGCCGTTTGAGTCTCGCGGTTGTGTGATGATCTTTTTCTTTCATCCAAGTAAAGTGAAATACAGCCAACAGACAAGCATGTACACGACAAATAGTTCGATTACGAATTTTATCATTTTCGTGGCGGTTCAGGTTATCATTATGCATTTTCCTTTGCGGTTCTCATCTGGTCTCATTGCCACACACAAGTTTTTGCATCTCGTTGGAAAGAGATGACCTAATTACAAGATCATAATCAAGCGCACGAACCAAGTGGGTTCATCTCACGCGTCACAGTTTTGGTTCCTGCTAATTTGCAGAATGTCCTGGCCACCTTGTTTTGTTTTCAGCCGATGTCCAAATTCAAGACCGGTGCCTTCGGCCACTCTGCCACCTCTCTGTAAAACACCTAACTACTTACTGCATAGCACTTTACTGACCGTACCGCCAAAACACAAGAGTTGTCAAACGCTGTGCACTGCGCTTATACGAATGCAGGTTCCGTTGCAGATGCTGCCAGTTTCGGCAATCGGTGCCAACACGGGATGTCTTTTCAGGCCGTGGATTGCCGTCGCGCGGGCGCACGCTGCCGTGGGATTTAGGCTGGGCTGACAGCTAATCACGTCAGCGAGGGAACTTTGCAATCTGCAGACAGTGTAATGTCGTATTAGGCGGCCTGTCGATCGGAGTCGGACTTGTCTGGGAACATAATTGTGGAACCGGACTGAATCACGTCTGCCAGACCAGCGACAACCCGATGCTGATGTTCATCCGGAATCTCGGCATAGATCGGCAACGACAGAACTTCCTGACAGGCCTGTTCTGCCTCAGGAAAATCACCTGCAGTGTGTCCCAGATATTCAAAGCACGTCTGCAAATGCAGTGGAATGGGATAATACACTGCACATCCGATATCGGTGTTGCGAAGTGATGCCATCACCTCATTGCGTCGATCGGCGCGCACCCGAATGGTAAACTGATTAAAGATATGACGACGGTCCGGCAGCGTCACCGGCGCAACAATGCCAGATTGCAAATTGAATGCACTAAACAGCTCCTGGTACAATTTCGCGTTACTCCGGCGAGCTTCCGTCCACCGTTCCAGACTGCGAAGTTTGACTCTTAGAACCGCTGCCTGCACCGAATCCAGGCGACTGTTGAAGCCGACTTCAACGTGCTGGTAGCCGCCCACATCGCCATGAACGCGAAGTCGCCTGATCCGTTCGGCGATCTGAGGATCGTCGGTTACGATCATGCCACCGTCCCCGGCACCGCCAAGGTTCTTGGTGGGGAAGAAACTGAAGCAGCCGACAGTCCCGAGCACTCCTGCCCTGCGACCGCGATATTGGGCACCGATGGCCTGGCACGCGTCTTCAACCACGGGAATTTTGTGTCGAACGGACAGGCGCCACAGCGGTTCCATTTCTGCACACTGGCCAAAGATGTGGACCGGCATGAGTGCCCGCGTCTTTTCGGTCAACGCCTCTTCAACCCGGTTCGGGCAGAGGTTGAAGCCATCTGGTTCGATATCGACAAACACAGGTCGTGCGCCGGTCCGATGTATCGCACTCGCCGTGGCAAAAAACGTGAACGGGCTGGTGATCACTTCATCACCCGGTTGTACTCCCACCGCTATCAGTGAAAGAACCAGAGCATCGGTACCGGACGCGCAACCGACAGCGTAGCGAGCATCACAATAGTCGGCGATTTCGGATTCCAGACCAGCGACTTCATCTCCCAGTACAAATGACTGATTCTGAAAAACCCGATCCACGACCTGACGGACATCATCCTGAATCAGCTGATACTGTGCCACTAGGTCGATGAAGGGAACAGGCCCGGTCGGGAAAGCGTCGGTCATGTGATCCTGGGCGGGCATTAAGCGACTCCATTCGCTGAAAAACTGCCGCAACTCAGCAGCTCATTTGAGATTATGGCAATCTCGCAGACCTGTCAATATGAGCAATTAGAGCTGAGAAGGCGCTAAATCGGGGTGAAAATCGGCTTCGTCAGTCCGCCAACGGGAGCAATACTGACTGCTACCATTTGTTTTATCGTCCCGGCCGATCGTCCACGACACCTGATTAGAAAGGGATTTTTTCATGGGGGGGGTTTTCCCGATGCAGTGAACATGCCCAGGCTTCAGAGGATTTCAAAGAACTGATTGATCACTCGAGGCTGGATGCAGCTGTCGTGAAACCAATCCTGAATTCACTGGCTTTCACTGTGGTAAAAATCCTCCCACGCATCCCATGTGGTATTGTTGAGCTCGGAGAATTGACGACCCGGGCACTGCCAATCCGATCGAACGACGTCATTTATTCGAATCAACTTCTCATGAAAATCAACCAGTTTTTTGAGCACTACGGGGTTGGAATCAACCCATTTGGTCAGGAAGATGCTCTGGCAGACCACATCTTCCTAAAGCATTGTGCTGCGACAATTTATCACCCGGCGTGGGACAAGGTGCTGGGGGACTGCAGCAACCCCAGCACCGCCGTCGTCTTTGGAGAAAAAGGCGCCGGCAAGACCGCTCTGCGAATCCAGCTCCTGAACGCGATCCGGGACTGGAACGACCAGCACCCGAATCAGCGAGTGTTTGTAATCACCTACGATGATCTGAATCCCTTCCTGGACGCATTTCGAGATCGCCTGCGGGGCCGCAAACGGCAGCCGGACCATTGTTTACGGGAGTGGCGTCTCTGGGACCACATGGACGCGTTGCTCACGCTGTCGACGCGGCGGCTTTGCAATGTTGTGGCGGACGAACATCACGATGACCACGACCTGACACTCAGGCGAATGAAGGAACTGCCACGATTACGGAAACGGGATCTGTTGCTGCTGGCGGCGTTCTACGATCAGTCTTCGGACCAGTCACATTATCACCGCTGGAAGCGGGTCAAACGGCGTCTTGGGTTTCTGACACCAGGGTCAGAGTGGCGCGTCTGGATAGGTGTTATCGTCACAGCACTGACGCTGGTCCTGGCATTCCGAAAACTCCCGGAGGACGGTCTGGGCACTCTTGGAATTCTCAAAGCCTGGTGGATCTGGGTCATCATGGCTGCCGGATGGATTCCCTGGTCGCGCCGCTGGTTGCGCCTGTGGTGGAAAGCCGGACAAATTGCCTCACAGGTGCGCATCCTGGAGCACGGAACATCGATACTCAGAAAGATCCTTGCAGCATTTTACGGGCGCGAGATTGATGGCCAGCCGATGCCATCTCGTGATCGCAGTGACGACCGCTATGAACTCATGGCCAAGCTGCAGCGTATCCTGAAACCGCTTGGTTTCACCAGTATGGTTGTGATCGTGGACCAAGTCGATGAACCTCATCTCATCAATGGCGCACCGGAACGCATTCGGGATTTTCTGTGGTCGATGTTCGACAACAAGTTTCTGAAACACCCTGGCATTGGTTTCAAAATGCTTTTGCCAAAAGATGTCGTGTATTACCTCAACCGTGAAAAGCGGGAATTCTATGAACGTTCCCGACTGGATAAGCAGAACCTCATAAACAGCCTGGAATGGACTGGTCAGTCTCTGTATGACATGGCGACGAATCGGCTGCGCGCATGCCTGAACGAATCAGCGGACAAAAACGTCTCCATTCGCAGCCTGTTCGCCGATGAGGTCAAAGAGCAAGAACTCATTGAACGGTTTGGTCAACTGCGAGTCCCGCGACATCTGTTTCGTTTCCTGTACCGACTGCTGACCGACCACTGCAACGCTTCCACGGAAGATAATCCGGTCTGGAAGATCAGTTCTGAAACTGTGGCCAGCACAATGACCGGTTACCAGCGGGAGCTCGAAGCACTGGATCGAGGTTTGGGTACCGGATAAAGGAAACACATGGCGACACCGACGTGGATGCGAGAATGCGACTGCGGAGCTTTGTGACGTAACGCCAGGTCAATGACCGTTTCCACATTCCCGTATCAATTCGAATAACAATTCTCGCCAGTAATTAGGGAAGCGCAAACATCTGAATTGTTTCTGTTTGTGTACGGAAGTCGAGACAAGCACACAATTGATCGACGCAGTTTCCGCAACCCGACATTCATGGCTGACACTACAAACGCGACAATTCAGTCCCTACGATTGCGGGAAGTTTTCATCGCCTCCATCGATTCTCGGACATCAGTTCGCTATCAAGGTTGCCACATGCGGCGTTTAATCCTGTTTCGCGTAATCACAATTGGTCTAGTGGCCGTAAATCCTCTTCAAGTGTCAATTGCGGCCGATGTGAAACCAAATTTCATTCTCATTAACATTGACGATCTGGGATACGGCGACATCGGGCCGTTTGGCTCAGTCCTGAACCGAACACCGAATCTGGACCGGATGGCGGAAGAAGGCCGGAAGCTGACCTGCTTCTATGCCGCTCCGGTGTGCTCGCCGTCACGCGCGTCGCTGATGACCGGGTGTTATCCCAAACGAGCCCTTAGTATTCCGCACGTCCTGTTTCCGGGATACGAGACCGGTCTTCATGCGGGTGAAATCACTATCGCCGAACTGCTCAAAGAACAGGGTTATGCAACGGGCATCATTGGCAAGTGGCAAGTGGCATTTGGGTGATCAACCAGCATTCCTGCCAACACGACAAGGGTTCGATTATTACTTCGGCCTTCCATACTCGAACGACATGGGACCAGCAGCTGATGGTGTAAAGAGCAACCTTGGACAGCCATTACCTGAGCCGGACGGGAAGCGACGCCGCGTCCAGCCACCTCTTCCGCTGCTGCGCAATGAAACAGTCCTGCAGCGTGTTCTTCCGGATGATCAGCAACAGATTGTGGAACGTTACACGCAGGAAGTTGTGTCGTTTTTGTGGCAACACCGCGACGAACCATTCTTGCTGTATCTACCGCACTCCGCCGTCCATTTTCCGCTTTATCCCGGCAAACGATTCCACGGCAAATCACGGCACGGCCTGTTTGGTGACTGGGTTGAGGAAATCGACTGGAGTGTCGGACAGATCCTGGACACAGTCCGCGCCCTCGGGCTGTCCGCAAAGACAATGGTTCTGTTCACTTCCGATAACGGCGGTCAGCCGCGTCACGGAGCGATCAATGCTCCGCTGCGAAAGGGGGTAAGGGCACTACGTTCGAAGGCGGCATGCGCGTTCCCACCATCACCTGGTGGCCTGGAAAAATCCCTGCCGGGACAGCCGCCGATCACGTGACCAGTACGATGGATCTCCTTCCAACTCTGGTAAAACTGGCAGGGGGCACGCTGCCGGACGATCGAAAAATCGATGGCGGCGATATCTGGCCGATACTTGCAGGCACTCCAGACGCTCAGTCACCCCACGAAACGTTCTACTATTATCGGGGTCTCAAACTGCAGGCACTGCGTACTGGTCCGTGGAAGCTGCATTTGGAAAACGGCGAACTCTACAATCTGGACAATGATATTTCCGAATCGATGAACGTTGCACGACAGAACAGAGATGTGGTCACGAGACTTCGCACTATAGCGGAATCAGCAGACAGCGATCTCGGACGGGATGGTACAGGGCCCGGCTGTCGTCCATTGGGTCGTGTCAGAACTGCGCAACCACTGATCGCGTACGATGGAACGATTCGGGAGGGGTTTGAATTTCCCGACATTCACGCCGGACAGGGAATAATGGTCGGGGAGGTGACGTCGACATCTGCCCTTGTGCAGATCCGTCTCACACAGGCCGACAGGATCACTGACCGTGACCTTCCTGGCACTGCCGGTGTTGCTGAATTTTCCCTGCTGTCACAGGCCGGGGGTAAGATATTGACACAGATCGCAGCGGCTCACTCCGACCGTGACTGTATTGCTCGTACCTCGTTTACGAATCTTCAGCCAGGGACGTCTTACATTTGCCGAACGCAAATCGGGAAGATCACAGATGAGTTTCGTGAAGGACCGAGTGCGTCTTTCCAGACGTTGCCTGGAGCCAAGCAGTCCGTGCCCATCAAGTTCGTCGTCGTGACCGGAATGAACCATGCCAAGTTTCACGGAGACGATCGAATCAACCGTGAGCGACACATTGCTCAAAACAATACCGCACTCCCGCGTGCATATTCCGGACCTGACAAGCACCTGGGCTATCCAACGCTTGACACGATTCGCAGGCTGGAGCCGGATTTCTTCGTGGGGACCGGCGACAACATCTACTACGACACGCCAGCCGGTGAGTTTCGGGCAAAGACGCTGCCGCAGTTACGTCAGAAGTGGCATGAACAGTTTGCACAGCCACGATTCCAAAACCTGTTTGCCGTGATCCCGACATACTGGATGATCGATGACCATGATTTTCGTGTCGACGATTGTGACAACACCGGGGACTATGAACCATCTCCGGAGCTGGGCCGACGCCTGATGCTGGAACAGCTGCCCTATGGACGCTCGGATGATGACGATACGTTAACCTATCGCACTCATCGCATCAGCCGAGATCTGCAGTTGTGGTTTCCTGAAAACCGCCTGTATCGCAGCCCGAACGGGATGCCGGAGCGACCGGAAAAAACCATCTGGGGTGCTCGGCAAAAGGAATGGCTGAAGAAGACACTGGCTGAAAGTGACGCAACATTCAAACTGCTGATTTCCCCCACGCCCATGATTGGTCCGGACGACAAACACAAGAAAGATAACCATACCAATATTGGTGGCTTTCGAGATGAACGAGATGAGTTCTTTGCCTGGCTCACAGACTCCGGTGAGGCAGAGAACTTCTACCTTGTCTGTGGCGATCGGCACTGGCAATATCGTTCGATTCATTTATCGGGTATCGAAGAGTTCTCCTGCGGGGCGCTCATCGACGCCAACTCACGACTTGGCCGCAGACCCGGAGACCCGCAGTCAACGGACCCGGATGGTTTGATCAAACAGCCATACTCACAGTCAACGCCGTCCGGCGGGTTCCTTGAAATCGAATGCATTCCCGGTGCTGCTGATGCGCAAACCATGCTTTCATTCCGTTTTCGCGACGAGCACGGAGAAATCCTGTATGAACATGTCAAAGTTCAGAGCGCACCATGATTTTAAAGAGTCCAGAAAAATGAATTCTGTGAACTTTCCGAGCCTGAATCAGAAATTGGACTCATGTCCTGACTCTTGCGATACTCGGACAAAGCCGGCGTTTTCATCGGCAGCGTGGAGTTGGTATGCCGCAGGCTCCTCTGCGTCCCGTTTAGATCAACGGAAGCATCGATAGCAGTTGTGGTTCCCACCCACTCAGCGGAACCAGCCTGGCTCCATGAGTCGCCATGTCGTATTAACCGAAATGAACCGTCAGCGTTGGTTGCGGAAATCTATGCACAAACGCTGATTCTTCTGCTTCCGTGGCAACAATAAGAAGAGCCCACGTCTTGTGGGCTCCTTTGAAATCGGGTTGCTGTATGTCAGCGATTTTGTCTGACGTTAGTTACAGCCGTCACTTGGAGCGGCACAGTCCGGAACGTCGGATGGAGCGGCACAGTCCGGAACACAGGAGTCGCAACAAACAGGCACCTTCCGGCAAACCAGTCGAGGGACACAGCGTGTCATCGTGACCGAGACCTGTCGAGGAACACATTTGGTACGAGTCGTCATACGTGTTTCACAAACCTGTCGACAGGTGGTGTACGGGACTTTGCGAGTGCAGGTCTGCTTGACCATACGGCAGCAGGTGTAAGGAATTTTCTTTGTCACACACTCAGAGACCATGCGGCACTTCGTGTAAGGAATCTTCTTGGTAATACAATGATTGGTCCAGGTGCAGGTCGTATAAGGCACCTGCTTTGTATGTGCTTCACGTATCATGGTGCAGGTTGTATAAGGAACCTGTTTTGAACAGGTTTGAGTTGTGAATGTACAGGTCGTGTAAGGAACACGACGGGTGCACGTCTGAGGAACCCGACAGCAGACGGTGTAAGGCACCTTCTTGTGGCAGATTTCAGGAACCATTCGAGTGCACTGAATCTGCTTCTTGATGATTTTTGGGCACCAGATACGGCAACAGACGGTGCGATCAGGACACTGAACTTCTGTCGGGCAGGCACAGCCTGGACTGCTGAAATCAGGAACACAGGGAGCTGCACAGACTGCACCAGGAATCTGTCGAGTCACGGTCTTCCACTCACCGGAACAAACGTCAACACAACGTGTTTCCGTAACCGGCTTGTATACTGTGTAGCAGACATCTTTCCAGCAGGTCTTGGTTTCTGTCTTCCAGGTCGTGTAGCACTCGTCGCGATAGCAGGTCTTGTAGCAGGGCTTGCAAACTTTGTAGCACACGGTGCGATAACAGGTTTTATAACAGGGCTTGCAAACGTTGTAACAGACGTTGCGATAACACGTCTTGTAACAGGGCTTCCGAACATTATATGTCACTGTGCGATAACAGGTTTCCGTCACTGGCTTGCAGATTGTCTGCTGCACACAGCGATACTTAGTCTCATATACAGGCTTACACACCGTGTAGCATTCGTCACGATAGCATGTTTCATACACGTTGCGAACGCATTGAATCGGTATGGTCTCCGTACATTGATCATAGACCGTCTTCATGCAGGTGTACTGCTGTTGTTCCATGACAACGTCAGTCACTGTGCGATATTGCGGAACACATCCGCATTTTGCAGTGGCGAAGTCACCGCACTCGTTGCAGGCTTCGACAGGACCGATCGCAAAACTTCCAGCTCCGCACAACCCGGCCATTACCAGACCGCTGTTAAGCAGTACGGTAACTGCAGCAGCGGCTCCAACCATGAGCCTCATCATCGCTTGGTACCTCATTATAGAGTTTCAATTAGAATGTAGGTAACGGTTTGTGAATACATCTTCGTCTACCTGATTTCCCTAACTTTACACGTCTTCCTGAGACACAAGATCCGACGAGACAGAACGCGTTCAGTGAGCCAAACAATCGTTATGCTCGGAAGAATCTCAGCAGGAACCTGAATCGACAGCTGAAGCTGCGGCTAACCGCAGTGAAATACAGCGTCCGGGAGGCGCATAGCCATCAGCCACCCTCAGCCATCCGGTGGATTTTTCCAGTTACGAACTGCTCCAGCAGTAATTGCAGAAATATGTCTCCTGGGCAGTCGTTGTGGACAACGAGTATCGGAATAATTCACACAAAGATTTCGGCGTCCAGCCACTGTTCGGCCCGGGTCTAATTCCAGCGACGACTGTACATCGACTACTTCCCGGATATGACCGCGGTGGATGTACAGGAGAATTTGTTCACACAACGCAGGTGACTTTCCTCATGCATGAGGAAACCATCGCCACCGGTTTTTTTATTCCCAAGGAGGTTCATGATGTTCCGGAAAATTGCGGCTGCCCTCCTGCTGAGCGTTGTTTTTGTCGGCACTGCATCAGCTGGATATCACAACTACTACGCCCATCCTGCTTAAATGCAGACACACATCCACGGAACTCCGATCTGCGTGGTGCCCATTTATGTCGCCCCGGTGGTCGTGCATCGTCCAGCCTATGTTGTCCCTGCCGTGGTCTACTGTCGGGGCACTCCGCTGCACTACTACCGGGCGTGGCGTGGTGTCTTCTCTGACACAAACCAGCCATACCCCGGCGATATTGAAATCGAAGTGGGTTGGAAGCGCAACGGTTACAAAATCGAAATCGACTACGATGACTAGAGGGTGCGATTGGCGGGACACATGCTGCGTGAGATGCCAAATGACGATTCAGCAACTATTGACGGAAACCGGATATCTCCAGCTGGTCACAACCAGCGGCCAGATGCGGCGACTGGGGTGCGGTCATATTTTTCATCAGCCAGTGCGCACGTGTGATTGATTAAAATGGCAGCGGCCTCCACCCGTTGTGGTCAATTGGCCCGGGGACTTCGGGCGGTAAAAAAAACAACGGCGGATGACGCATGCATCCGCCGTTTTCTTTTTGGTACCAGATCAGTGATGATGGGTTATGTCGGACGTCAGTTTAAAGCACTGATTTCATCGCGAGCTTCCATGGAACTGAGATCAAGTGACTGAGCACCCGCAGTAGATTTCTGGGTCTTCGGAAAGAATCGTTCGACGCCCCGGAGAAAATCACTGCGACTGATCTGCCCGGCCAGGTGCATGTTGTCCACGACTGGCAACTGTCGCGCCGACGAGTGAATGAACATTTGAGCGATGGTCAGCACATCGGCTTTCGAACCAATCGTGGGGATCTCTCGATCCATCCAGGCGCCAACCGTCATCACCTGATTCGCCATCCGACGATCAGGCCCGTCACCAGTCTGACCGACATCAACCCGTTCCACAGCTGCTTTCAGGGCATCCCTGCGATTCACCTGCCCTACCAACTGCCCGCCTCGAATCACCATCAGTCTGCGAAAATCAGAATCATGGAATCTATGGATGATTTCATCCAGCCTCGTGTCTTCCGTAATACACCGTCGTTCGTCACGATCCAGCCATGCAGTGACTCGCGCTGATGGCAACTGCTCCCAGCACAATCCCACAAAGACCCGTGTCGCCGACTTCTCGGAAAAGACTCCCAGCAGGTTGCTCTGATCGTCAATCACTGGAGTACCTGAGACATGATTCTCCAGCAACAGCGTAGCAGCCGTGAATGTGTCCACAGACGAACAAAGCACCAGGTTCTGCTGCATGAGCTCGGAGGCCTTCACCGAATGCAGCGGCGAGATATGGCCGGTGTACTCCATATCTGCAAGTTCGAGTGCTCCGATAACGGTTCTTTCAGAAAAACGTCCGGCAAACTGACCATCCGTTTCAACCACGGGAAGTCCCGATACTCGGAGGGAAATCAGATCATTGATGGCATCCCGTACATGAGTTTTTGGTGTCGTCGTCCGAAGACGAGTCGTCATGATCTCGGCAGCGGTCACAGTGGAAGTGTCCATATGATTCATTCATTCTGAGCGCCACGCGACATCAAGCGACCCGTCGCCGTTCAAGAACCCCGTTGATTTTCCCAAGCACTTTTGCAGACTATTCACAGCCGTATTCTCAGCACGCTCTCCGAAAATCGCAATCAGGTATTTCCCACTGGACACCAATAATGCCTAAATTCGGGAATGTATCGGTTCCTCTATTGACTCGTGATCAGAACCGTCCATTTCTGTCGGCTCCGAAAAGCAGGAATCATCAATTGGCAACTGGTGTGGTTTCAGTCACAACCTAAAATGTATCCAGAACTGTTCCGCCTGGAGTTTGGTTCTGCGATCCACTGGGTGTCGCCGAGAATTAAATCGCGAAGCGGGCTATTCCGAACTCTTCAGTCTGTCCACGGATATTGACTTTTTTTGATCCATCCCGCTGGGTCTCTGCGCAATGTCGCTGCCGTCGTTCAGTGTTCGAAACTCCGTGCTTGTGAACATGTTGATGCTGGTGCTGCTCGCATCCGGCTTCATTTTTGCTTTCACACTGCAGCGGGAGATGTTCCCTGAATCGCGTCCGGACAAGCTGATGATTTCCGCGATATACCCAGGAGTGCAGCCCGAAGACATCGAGAAGTCGGTCACAATCAAGATCGAAGAAGCGGTTCGCAGCCTGGAAGGCATTGAAAAGGTTGAGGCTCAGGTCGGTGAAGGGATCTGTTTTGTTACGTTGACGATTTCTCAATCGATCAGCAATGTCGATACACTGATGCAGGAAGTCCGAAACGAGCTGGATGCAATCCAGGATTTACCGGATGACGTCGAGGAAATCAGCCTGCGCAAGGTGGAGCCTCAGCTGCCGGTCATCGCGATTTCGGTATCTGGCGACGGGGATGAACGGGCCATCAAGCAGGTTGCCAGCAGCCTTCGCGACGAGGTGTTGAAACTGTCGGGTGTCAGTAAAGTTGAACTGTACGGTGTTCGCGACGACGAGATCTATGTTGACGTGATGCCGGACCAGCTTTTGAAGTACGACGTGACCTTTGAAGAAATCGCCTCTGCGATTCGCGGGGCTAATCTAGATATCAGTGGAGGGCGATTAAAGGGAAACCGCAGCACTGTGGCAGTGCGAACGCTGGGAGAACAACAGGACGCTTCTGCACTGGACGAAATTGTGGTCCGTGCCGAATCAGACGGGCGGCGAATTCAGCTGAAGGATGTCGCGACGCTGTCAGACTCGTTCGTGGATACGGATCTCAAATCCGAATTCAACGGCCGTCAGGCGGTTGACGTGGTTCTGTTCAGCGGCAAGTCAGAGGATGTGGTAGAGATTGCTGCTGTGATTAAGACGTGGTTTGCGGCTCGAAGTGGTAACCCGTATACCGGCCCCACTGAGGGACTCTCCCAGGCACTGACCATGCTGGGACGAGCCGATCTTTACCAGATCGATCAGCAGGCTCGCGGCACCCCGTTCAGCGACGATTTCAAATACCTGCTCCATACTGACATCGCCCGTTTTGTCGAAGGACGGCTGGACCTGATGCTGAGAAACGGCAAAGTCGGACTGATTCTGGTGCTGATATCACTCAATATGTTTCTGAACTGGCGGGTCGCCTGGTGGGCTGCTGTCGGACTCGTCGTGTCGTTCATGGGAACCTTTACCGCGATGTTTGCGGTAGGAGCATCAATCAACCTGCTGTCGATGTTCGGTATGATCATTGTCCTTGGCATCATCGTGGACGATGCCATCGTGATCGGTGAAAACATCTACCGACATGTGGAGGACGGATTGCCGCCAATGCAGGCGGCAATTGTGGGTGCAGAAGAGGTCATGTGGCCCGTGATCATCGCAGTCGCCACAACAATCGGCGCGTTTGCTCCACTCTTCTTTATCAGTGGACAGATCGGTGACTTTATGGCTCAGCTGCCACTCGTGGTGATCGCTGCACTGTCGATTTCACTCATCGAGGCGTTGGTGATCCTTCCAGCTCACCTGAAGCATCTTCCTGAACTGAGCATCGCTCAAGCCGGTTCTGGCGAGGTTAAAGTTTCCCCCGGGCGCAAGACCCGGTTTCTGCACCGATGGCTGTTGACACCGTACGATGCCATACTTCGCAGCTGTTTGAAATGGCGGTACGTTACAGTGGCATCATCACTCGGAGCCTGCATTATGGCAGGAGGCCTGCTGGCAGGTGGTATCGTGAAGTGGGCTTTCCTTCAGGACATGGACAGTGAAACTCTGATTTGCGCTCTGGAAATGCCCATAGGAACAACGTCGGATCGCGTGCAGGAAGAACTGGGACGTCTCTCGGACTTTGTTCTGGAAGAGGGCTCGTTTCCTGAGGTCGTCAATATTCAGACCACTGCAGGGCGACAGTATGATTTAACCGGCGCTGGCTCTGTAGGTTTCGACGACCAAAGCCATCTCGGACAGCTGGTGATTGAATTGTGCCCTGCCGAAGAACGAACGCGGTCCAGCACGGAGTTATTGTCGTCACTGCGTAAGTTTTGCGACGAAGAGCTGCGCGGAATGAATTCCGTTCGTTGGGAGTCAATGACCGGCGGACCAGGCGGCCGTGACATCCATGTAAGTCTGGCAGGAGTAGCCAATGACCAGCTCCCGAATGCGACGCGTGATCTCAAACGCATGATCGGTGAAATCGAGGGCGTCTTTGATCTCGACGACAATCTCGATCTGGGGCGTAAGGAACTGCGTCTGAAATTGCGGGATTCAGCAACGCCTACAGGCGTTACCGTCGAAGGACTGGGGATGCACGTACGGGGTGCTTTGTTCGGCCAGGAAGCACGCCGGATCACGCGGGACCGGGAAGATGTACGAATCATGGTGCGGTATCCCGAAGAATATCGCACGAACACATGGAACGTGGAATCGATGTGGCTTCCCGGTCGTGGGTTGCCTGGGCATCGGAACTGGATCCCAATGAACGAAATTGCTGCTGCCGACATGGGAACTGGCTACTCGACGATTACACGGTATCAACAGACGCGATCTGCCACAATCACGGCATCAGTGGACGACGCTGTGGTTCCCAGCACGAGCACCGTGCAGGCGGCAATTCAGGAACTGGTCAGCAACAGGCTGTTGCCGATTTATCCAGGACTCGAAGTGGAGTTTCTGGGCGAAGCTGAGGAGATGCGGAAATCATTCGCGTCTCTGCGGATGGCCTTTCCAGTCGCACTTCTGATCATTTTTGCCATGCTGGCGGGACTGTTTAAATCGTACACACAGCCACTTGTCGTGATGTCCGCCATCCCCTTCGGTTTTCTGGGAGCGATCGTTGGACACTGGGTGACCGGAGAGACTTTCACCATAATGAGCGCTATTGGTCTGGTCGCACTGGCCGGCATCCTGGTCAACGATTCACTCGTGCTGGTCGATTTCATCAACAAACGCATCGAAGCCGGACTTTCCTCACTCGAAGCAAGCGTTGACGGGGCTCGTAAACGTCTGCGAGCCATCCTGCTGACAACACTCACGACGGCCTCCGGACTGGTCCCGCTGATGTTCGAAAACAGTTTTCAGGCCAAATTTCTGATCCCCATGGCGGTCACTCTCACATTCGGCCTGATCTTTGCCACTGCTCTGACACTGATTCTTGTACCGTGCCTGAATCTGATTCGTGACGACTTTCTGACGCAGTCTGGGCAGCTTCACGATTTGCGACGTCACGTTCTGCGGCGACTTCTGCGTGTTTTCGGTCTTGTCCCGCGACAGCACCAGTGACATCGACGATGAGCAGGTGTTACGACCACCAGGCGATGAACAAATTGCCGTGTTAGTGTAAGAACTGTATCTGCCCAGGAACCGCCGTTTCGTCGCTGTTCTGAAGTTCACGAGTTTTTTCATGCCGGATCTCTCGAGACTCAATGCTGCTCAGCGCGATGCTGTTACAACGTTATCCGGACCGCTGCTGGTTTTGGCAGGGGCCGGTACGGGCAAAACACGTGTCATCACGTTTCGGATTGCCAACCTGGTCGCGAACGGAATTCGCGCTGATCGAATCCTGTCGGTCACATTCACCAACAAAGCGGCCAAAGAAATGCGGCAGCGGACACTGCAGCAGCTCGGCCAGGACACAAGAACCAAACCCATAGTCACAACGTTTCATGCATGGTGCGTGCGTGTCCTGCGGGAAGACATCGAGTCTCTCGGATACTCAAAGCGATTCACGATCTATGATCGCAGCGATCAGCAGTCTGTGGCCCGCAAGGCCTTGAGAGAAATACGAGTCGGCGAAAAATCCATGCGGCCCGCAGATTTGATCAGTCGCATCAGTCAATGGAAAATGGCCGGGGTGACAGAAGACAGCGCCGGAGACTTCATTGAATCCGACTTCGACTTCCTGGCCAGTATGGCCTATCGACGCTACCAGCAGCAGTTGCGTGGCTCTGGTGCCGTCGACTTTGACGATTTACTGCTGTTGACAGTTCGGCTGTTCCGGATCAGTGAGGCTGTCCGCCAAAAACACCAGGCCCGCTTCGACCACGTCCAGATTGATGAGTACCAGGATACGAACGCAGTTCAGTTCGAACTAATGACTCTTCTGGTATCACCGCACAGGAACATCTGTGTCGTGGGAGACGATGATCAGTCGATCTATAGCTGGCGTGGAGCCGAAGTCGAACACATCCTCCACTTCAGCCGGCATTTTCCAGGCACAAAAACAGTTCGACTGGAGAGCAACTACCGCTGCACGAATGAGATTATTGGTTTTGCAAATCGCCTCGTGCGTCATAATCGAAATCGGCACGACAAGAAACTGTTCGCGCACAAACGTCAGGGTGCACCTGTTCGCATGATGGCCTTCGAGGATGAAACGTCAGAGTCTGAATACGTGGTCAGAGAAATCGGCTATCTCGTCAGCGAACTGGGCGTACGTCCGCGCAATATTGCAGTTCTGTTTCGCACCAACGAACAGCCACGAATGTTTGAAACCGAAATGAGGCGACTGAATGTGCCCTATCGTCTGTTTGGAGGTCAGTCATTCTTCGACCGGAAAGAGATTCGTGATGTTCTGTGCTATTTGAAAATTCTCGCTAATCCGAGCGATGAATCTTCTTTGATGCGGATTATCAATACGCCAGCCCGGGGGATCGGAGTCTCTACGACAGAAAAACTCATAGCTTTGGCAGTTGATCGAGGACTGCCATTGTGGAAAGTCATTCCCGAAACGGAGTTGAGTGGCCGGATTCCTGCGCGTGCATTGGCTGCAGTGTCGGAGTTTCGTCAGCTGCTGGATCGTTATCGGGTGGAAATACTGAAACGTCCCCGCCAAATGGCCGAAATCGCCGGCCGACTGCTTAAAGAAATCAACTACAATGCTGAGATCAATCGACAATACAAGGAGGAATCGCAACAGGAACAGCGTCGTGCCGTGGTGGGTGATCTGTTGAACTCAATGGGCCAGTATGTGGAGCGTGAAACTACTCCGTCCCTGACTGGCTTTCTGGAGACGATCGCTTTGATGGACCGCGACGAAGACCAGAACGAAAACGAGAATACAAATGAGGTTTCGCTGATGACTTTGCATTCCGCCAAGGGACTGGAATTCCCGCGAGTTTACCTTGTCGGTCTGGAAGAGAATCTGCTGCCGCACAAACGCAGTGTCGACAGCGGTTTGGAAAAGGATATTTCTGAGGAACGACGACTGGCGTACGTAGGAGTCACTCGCGCCATGGATCACTTGACGCTGACTCGCGCCAAATCCAGGATGAAATGGGGTCGGCGACGCGAATCGATGGCCTCGCGGTTTCTGTTCGAAATGCAGCCGGAACCTGGGGAACAGCTTGCAGAAGAGCATGTCGGTCAGAAAGAACAGGACAAAGCAATCGATCAGGGAGCTCCGTTTTGAAAAGAGCTGCCGAATCCGGGCACTCACCGGGCTGGCGGACCGTTAACCACATTCGACAACTGAGGTATGGAGTCAGGGAGATTTCTTTGAAACGTTCTGCCCACGATTTGAGTGATGGCAGGACTCCGTATACCGGCATCAGCTGGTTTGCGGCGATTATCCTGCAAACAATCCCCCTGGTGCTGATGCTCAACTCGGCGTCAGCCTTTGGCCGGAAACCTGTAGAACCACTACAACTGGTAATCCGGCAGGTGACCTCGATGCCACGCAGTGGACTCCTCAAACGGTTCGACAGCACCGTCTGTCTGCAGCTGCAGGTCACGAATCAGTCGGATACTCCACTGACAGTCGGTCGCGCTCAAATTCAATTGTTGTGCGAGAATGATATCTGTCGCCACATCCGTTCGCCACGGTCACCGCTTCTGCTCGAGAATGAGCGGCAGCTCCATCCCAATGAGACACTCGACGGCTGGGTCGCCTTTCAGGTTGTGCGACCTGTTTCAGAAGAAGTTACGCTGCAGCTCACATGGCAACTCAGCAATATAACACAGACCCTCAGTCTGAATCAGGTGATCCGAGACCTGGCCGGCGCCCGCACAGTGTATGTCGGTTTCGAAAACCGGATTGCCGTCCTGTCGATCAAGCGTTCCATAGATCTTATGACAATGTGGGTTCTTGATGAACAGTTTCGCACCCTGAACAAACAGGGAGTTCAGAGGCTTGTTCTCGACGCCAGTCCGGGAGAATCACAGCGATTGCCTCCCAATATTTCCAACTGGCTCCAACTGGCGAACGGCACCGCTATGCCGAATCGCAGAACAGTCGTTCGTGGGTTTCCAGCCCCCGTACAGTTTCGCGAATTTCACGTCACCGGGTTCCAGTACGGGAACCGTACGCCAGGACAGATTATGCATCGTTCTCGTGAGCAGGCAGTTGCAGCTGCAGCACGGACTCTGTACGAGCGACTACCCATCGACAATGCGATAGCGGAATTCAAATCACCCGAGGCCGGAATACGCCGGGTTGCAATGGAAAGCAGTATCGATCGTCTTCCTGCTGCTGACCTTGCGCACCTGCTGAACTCAATTCATTCAGGGTTAGTCGCCGATCAACAGCTGGTGCTGGAATTGCTGGACCGTGTCAGCGACCCGCTTGGAGTGGAAGCACTCCGCACGACCCTGCGTTCGTATCTGCAGTCACCACCGGATAGGAAAGAATCCATCACATCGGCCACGGCCGCCATTGCTGCCGGAACACTTGTACGCTGCATTGTACCCCGGACCGACGCAGTTGTGCGTGAGGTATGGGCAATGGCAGATGACGATGTGTCACTGAGGGAAACGATGGTTCGGGAAATACTGCGGACACATGATCATCGGTGGACGAAACTGACGTCTCAGTTTGCCGCAGAACAACTGGGCCGTCCAGCTGCCGATCAATCGTTGACGGAGGAAAGTGAGGACCGGTCGGTCTCGAACACCATTCAGAGCGGCGTCTTACGCGACGTCCTGCGATTTCTGCATGACAACGACCCCACATTTGTTGACGTTGCGCGGCACCACCTGCTGAACGTGACAGAGCCGCTGATCCAGGATGAATTACTGTGGATCGTAATCCACTCTGGTGGGACCGCACTTGCACGTGAGGGCATTGCCGTACGTGTGGAACAGGGCGCCATCACAAAGCAGCTCCTGGGGATGATCCACCAGTTGCCGGATTCTGACTGGACCATGCGCCTGTTCGAACATCACAGCTCAGAGGAACTGCCACGACACCATCGGACGCAGACACTCATGACAGCCATCCGTTGTGCCACCGGCGAGCAGCTGGACATAATGATCGACGATATTGATCGCCTGGATCGGGCGGCTCGAAGCCAGCTGTTTCAGCAGCTAATGATCATGAATCATCCACGCTGTGCGGAACTTCTGAAGAAGTCGCTCGATGGGAACGAGATGGAATTCAGTACGGTATTGAATTCTCTGCCACTGGCGACGTCTCCTGAAATGCTGCAGCTCGTCGTTGATCGCTTCGAACTGTTCCGTCAGGAAGCCATTGAACACGGAAGCCTGGAAGGTTCAGTATTCCGTATGGCGACAAAACTGCTGGTTCAGCTGGCCTCGATTGACCATCCGGAAGCACGTCGCATGATTAATCTCAGCATGATTTCTCCGGAGCGCGGCTTGCGTATGGAAGCTGTCCGGCAATTGTCCCGAAGTAACACTCGCTCACGCACTCGTGCTTACCAGCACAAACAGGAAATTCGCAGACTCAAGCGTCAGGGAGATTACGGCAAAGCAAAACAACGGCTTGACAAATTGATTGAACAGGATCCTTTCTACTCTGACTTTCTGGTGAGCCGCGCGTCTCTGTATCTCAGAAATGGTCAGATTGAAGCTGCACGGGCCGATGTACTGGAGGCCAATCGCTTGAGTCCATCTGACGTGTTTACGGAAAGTACACTGGCACTGCTGCAGGTAAGATCCGGACAGATCGAAGCAGGTCTGAGATATGCAGAGTTGATCCTGAATCAGGTTCCACCTGCAGCCGTCGGTTTCTATCAGGGGACACTCTACAATACAGCATGCACCTACAGCCGTGCGTTGGAGTTTTCCAGTCTGACACCCGAACGCAAACAACAGTGTCTGGCCAGGGCAATAGATCTGATGCAGCAGTCTGCTGAAGCCGGTTTCTATGATGAAAAACATGTCCTGGGCGACCCGGATCTGGTCATGCTGCACGATCACCCGGAATGGCCAAAAATTGTTGACCAAATCACGACGAACGAACGTAGCGAAGAGTAGGAGAAACAAAGCAACTGACACTGATCGCATGTCTCCTGATCGCGCCCTGCAGCGAGTGATGTTCGTCATAGCGGCGTTATTTCATGATTCCAGGTTCGTCATGCTTCGACAACATGGACACAACTGGAAAAATTTGGGGGTGAATTTTTCGAAACATGTTGCAGACCCGGCTGTTGCAGGTGGATATGTCACACACAATCCACTGTCTCCTGTGATTAGAAAGACAAGTGATCGGGGAGCTGAGCTGGTTCCTTCGGGGTGGGATTCGAGGTCAACGAGCCTGTTCCTGTTCGGGTCGCTCAGAAAAATTCGAGATGAAACTCCTGGGACCGCCGCAGCCCTGGAATCGTATTCTGAGTGACGGAAACAAAAATGGGAAAAATCTTTCTGACAAGGCGGAACTGGCTGAAAACAGCCACCGCCGTCGCAGCAACAACGACCTGCACATGGCGGGCAGGCCAGGCGGCAGAGGCGGCGTCGGTGAATGTCGTTGACATGGGTGCACGGCGTGAGCTGTTTGTTGACCGATTTCTGATCGACAGGCTCAACGGAGTTCAGCTCAAACTACATGAGCCGCACCTCGCTCCACCGATGGTCCGGCCGGTCAACA
>CAUZPL010000048.1:0-49707 GCA_963581585.1 Planctomycetota bacterium | reverse complement strand
ACGGCATCGTTACCGTTAATGCTGAAACCAGCGTGAGTATCAACGGTCCTGTTGTTTCCGGTGGCGCACTGGTGGACATTGATGCCGGTACGGAGGTCAGCAGTTCAGCCGACGGAGATATCACCACAACCAGCGGCACTGTGGACGGGGCTTCGGGGAATCTGGACATCGATGCCGGCACAGATGTTACGCTCGCCGGGGATATCAGCACCACAGGTGGCGCCACCAACGGAGACGGCGGCGATGTCACGATTGATACTGTTGCAGGTGACGTCACCGTCGGTGTGATTGAGGCTTCCGGCAGCGGGAGCGGAGCGTCAGGCCTGATTGACATTAACGCCAACGGGGCGAACAGTGATCTGATTGTGAATGACGATCTGACCACCAGCGGTGGCGACATGACACTCACCGCAGACGATGCCATCGCGTTTGCTGCTGCGGCGAATGTGGTGTCAGACGGAGGAAACGTGCTTGTCCGGGCCAACGATGACGCAGCAGCCGGTGACGGAATTGCAGTACCTGCCACAGCAGCAAACTCCATCAACATGATTGACGGATCCTCCATCAACTCGGGAACAGGAACCGTCACGCTGCGTACTGACGGAGCCAGTGGCGGCAGCATCACCTCAGAAAGTATCACCACAGCGAACGGCATCGTTACCGTTAATGCTGAAACCAGCGTGAGTATCAACGGTCCTGTTGTTTCCGGTGGCGCACTGGTGGACATTGATGCCGGTACGGAGGTCAGCAGTTCAGCCGACGGAGATATCACCACGACCGGAGACCAGGCGAATGAAGACTCCGGGGAGGTCACGATTCATTCCAATGTCACTGGCAACATCAGCCTCGATGGTGACGTGATCACACGTGGCTTTGACAACAACTCGGGCACAGACAGCAGTGACGGTGGCAACGTTACCGTCATGACGGTCGACGGTACGGTTTCCGTGACGAACATTGATTCATCCGGTGGTAACGCGGGGGCCACGGCCGCGAATGCGGGTGGCAATGCCGGAAACATCGCACTTGATGCAAATTCGGCTGCGACTCCACGGGTTATCCTCAACGGTGATCTGACGGCAGCCGGTGGCAACAATGTGAATGCCTTGCCCGATCCCGGGACGCGTGGAAACGGGACAAACATCGTCATCAGTGATCCGGCACGACTGGGCAGTGATGTAAAGATCACCACGTTCGGCAATAATTCCGGTGACGTCACATTTACTGCGACTGTGGAAGGCACAACTGATCGCCTGGAAAATCTAGTTATCCTGGCCGGCACAGCAGATGCTCCGGCAACCACGACTTATGGTGACGTGACGTTCACAGGAGCAGTGGGAACCGGAGCAATTCGTCTGGGTGACATTTCCATTGACACGGCCAAAGACGTACTGGTTACCAGTACGGTCGATGCGGCCAGTTTCACGCAACTGGCCGGCTCCGGAAACACCACAATTGATGGAGTTGTTACGGCCAGCTCCGGCGGACCGACAACCATTCACACCTTTGACGGAAATGCAGCGGTCAATCCAGGAACAGATCAGATCACCATCACCGGGCACAATTACGTCACCGGAGACAATGTGGTCTACGACGACGGAGCCGGTGGTGCAGATTCAGCAACCAACCTTGACCCCGAAGTCAACACCATCCCTGGGCTGGAAGCAGGCAGAACCTATGTGGTGATCGTTGACAACGCCAATACTATTCGCCTTGCTTTGAATCATGAACATGCGGAAGCAGGGACTGCGATCGATCTGTCTGCGGCAGGACAGGGCACCCAGCATTCGATCGCAAAGACAGCCGTATCAGTCAGTGTGTCAGGCATCTTTGATGTGAACGCCGATATCAATGCGGAAGATGGCACGGGAGATAATACGGCCCTGACCGGAGAGCAGATCATAATTTCAGCCGGCACTGTGGATATTGCTCCGAATGTCGATGTCAGCACTGCCTCTGTTATTCCCGCCGGGACAAACCTGACCTACACCCCAACCGGAGACAGAATTCGGATTAACGCGGAAAATACACTGAATTTTGGTGCTTCATCGAGGCTCATCACAGAAGCGGGAATTGCGAATACGTTCGAACCCGGTCTCCCTCTGGCAGCCATTCCTCAGGACCAGCAGAATTCCACAGCTTTCGATCAGGATCAACTGTTCAGCACATGGAAAGTTGATGTGGGGGCCGCCGATGAAGTCAATCTGCAGGTTCATATTGACTGGAGAGATCCTTCCAACAACGCGGTGGTGAATCCTCCACCTCCGGCGGACGCATTTAACAACCCGACATCAGACCGATATGAAACCTTTAGCGTCGGTGCGGGCGGGCAAACGATCGAAATTGGACACTTCTATTCCAACTTGTTTGACTTCACACCATTTGCACTATCGAGTCAGGTTACGTTCGTGGCGGACTTCTCGGTCAGTCATCATGATTCAATTCGGGTCGTGGCACCGAATGTTGTGCAAAACCCCTCCACGGACAATGTGCAAAACTCTACGGACGATCCTAACACCGGGAGCTTCAATCCGCTGGCAGACGACCATTTGGCTCCGGCGAATGCAAATTTCACCGGCATCGGGTCCACGGACGAAGTGACAGACAATCAGGATCTGCATTTTGAAAATGGCCTGCTGCAAGTCGTGATGTCTACAACCCCCCTGTTCGTAATGGAAGAACGACCCGACCCGCCGGCGCCGGTGCCGGCACCCGCACCCGCTGTCCCCGTACTGCCGCCCGAACCTTTGCATGTACTGGGTGTTGAAACATTGGAGCCGCCGCTGGAACCGTACTCCACACAGTCGGAAGACTTCTTCCAGTTGCGACGAACCGGCAGCACGGACCCGATTCATGGTTACGAACACATCGATAACGAAGTCGGCTGGAAACTGCTGCAACCGAAGGAATTGAAGGGCTGGGTGCAGGATCAGGACCTCAATGGAGCAGGCTTCGAACTTTGGCTGATCACCACCAAGACCCGAAACGGGGATGATGTGACCTTTGAACGCCCCGTGCTGAAATTTGACGTGGTGGATCAGCAGGCCTTCCCGGTAGAAGAAACGATTCCCGAGCAGTGGCCGGAACTGCAGCTGGAAAAACTCTCCGTGGATGAAGACGGCTATGTACTGCCGGAAGATTCAGGCCAGCCGGTGATTCAGAAAAATCGGGCTGCAAACGGCAGTGACACCACAGGCGAAGCCGTGGAATCGCCGCAGAATGCTCCGCAGCCGGAAGGCGCCGCTGCCGCAGAACAAAGCAGCGACGATCAAACCGAAGAAGTCCCCGAGGACGGGAATGAGGTGAGCCGGCTGGAATCAGGTGATGTCCTGGTTCGCTCGGCCATGGCCGGATTAACAGTCAGTGCGTTGTTGAGTCGTCGCAAAAAAACAGGGAGGGTTTCACGTCATCTGACAACCGTGGCCCGCATTTTGAGTCAGCAAGCAAACAGGAAATGAGCTGAGGCACACCGGGGCACCTCACCTGGAATCATCCACCTGCCTGGGACGGTTGGAATCCAGCGTTAATTGTGCGAATCCAGCAATTTGGGGATTCGGAAATGATGCTTTCCATTGATAATCTGGCAAGGCATCGTTTTATCAATCTGTTGGATTAGATGTGCCACCTTCTAGATCAACAGATGCAGTTACGTCTCGTGTGACAGTTCTGTTTCTGCCTCTGAATGTGTTCAGCCGAGCCTTTGTGTCATGAGCAGCGAAAAACAATCAACGCCCCCATTGCCGGATGATCGTGGAGCCTTGGGGACTCAGTTTGCTCCCCGGGAACCCCTGCTATCATCAGAACAACTGTCTCGTGTGACAAAGACCATCCAGCCTGGGTTCCATCAGCTGACTGAGCTCGGCACATTATTTGGTTCGTCCGATTCTGCGGGTTCGTTGTCCGGCGCGTTGCAGGATACTGAGGAGAAACCCAGTGAGACAAATGGTGTGGAGACCAGCCCCGGTCGACTGGATCCGGACAACGATGAAGCACGACCTGCCACTGCTGCAAACAAAAGTACCTGGAATCTGAGGATCCGTCGGCGTAGCGTGGCCGGACACCTGTCGGGCATTCGCAATCAAGTTCCTGCAGACCCGGCCGAGCGGACAGGTCTGCAGTCGGCTTTGGTGCCCGACGATTCGGCACCTGAATACGAGATTGGGGACCAACTGGGTGCGGGCACCATGGGCATCGTGTATTGCGCCCGGCAGACCTCACTGAACCGTGATCTGGCCGTCAAAACGCTGAAGCCAGATCTTGAAGATCCGGACCACACGCAGGCGGCATTTGTCTCGGAAGCTGTGGTCACTGCCCATCTGGTGCATCCCAATATCGTGCCCGTGCACGACCTCGGACAGACCACTGATGGAAAACTGTTTTATTCCATGAAACATGTCGGCGGTACGTCCTGGGACAACACAATCCGTGACAATACGCTTGACGAGAACCTGGATATCCTGCTGAAGGTGTGCGACGGCGTGGCCTATGCCCACACCCGCGGTGTGGTCAATCGGGATCTGAAGCCCGAAAACGTGATGGTGGGCGACTTCGGAGAAGTACTGGTGCTGGACTGGGGTCTGGCGGTGACCACACCTCGGTTTGAGGCAGCCAACAGCATTCAGATTGATCACCGTGGCCAGGCGGGGACGCCTGCGTACATGGCACCTGAACTCGCTGATCCCGATATCCGTCGTGTGGCAGCGACGACTGACATTTATCTGCTGGGTGCCATCCTGTTTGAGATCGTGGAAGGTTTTCCACCGCATTTGCTGCGGAAGTTCTGGACTCTGGGTCCGGGGCGTCAGTTGATCCATATCTATCAGGCGGTCCTGAATAATGAAATTGAAACCGACGTTGCGAATAAAGGTGAACTGATGCAAATTGCCTGCAAAGCGATGCAGACACGACCGGAAGACCGGCATCAAAGCGTGGAAGAGTTGCAGGAAGCCCTGCGGGAGTACCGCATCACCGGTAGTGCCGAAGAGATCATGCAGCAGGTCGAGCACAAAGGCACCGCGTCCTATTCGCAGTACCAGACAGCAGTGGCCCTGTACGATGAGGCCCTTCGCAAATGGCCCCGGAACCCGCGGGCCATTGCCGGGAATCAGCTGGCCCGACGCGGTTACGCCCAGCTGGCTCTGCAGAAAGGCGACCTGGACCTGGGACTGGAAGTAATTGCGGCCGGCCAGACAGAAGCGGATCCGGACCTTCGAATCCGCAGAAAACTGAAAAAGTCACGTCGCTCACGGCGTGTCATGAAAGTGACTTGGGGTCTGATGACCGTCGCTGCTGTCGTCTTTGCGTTGTATGCCGGACAGCAGAATCGGGTTGCTCAGGAGCAGGAGGCAAGAGCTGTAACCGAAGCGAAGAAAGCGGAGGACAATGCACAGGAAGCTCAGAGGCAGGAGAAGATAGCTCAAGACAATGCACAGGAAGCTCAGAGGCAGGAGAAGATAGCTCAAGACAATGCACAGGAAGCTAAGAAGCAGGAGGCGAGAGCTGTAGCCGAAGCGAAAAATGCTGACGACAACGCAAAGGAGGCTAAGAAGCAGGAGGCGAGAGCTGTAGCCGAAGCGAAAAATGCTGACGATAACGCAAAGGAAGCTAAGAAGCAGGAGGCAATAGCAGTAGCCAAAGCGAAGGAACTCCTGGCAAAAGATAAACGCCTGCAGGATGCAGATGCCGAATTGCTTCGGGCCCGTTTCGACGGACTACTGGAAGAAATCGACGCCAAATTGGAGCTTGCGAAATACGAAGAAGTGCGCGAACTGGGTGAACAGGCGCGGGCCCTGTATGATGCCGACGAGCAGGAGGTAATCAGTTCTGAATACAAGCAGGCTCTTGAGGGGAAGCTGGAAAAAGCCACAAAGGGTGCCAACGGCAACGCCGCGATCAGTTTTCCAGGCGATGGGACGGTCGAAAAAGCCGTTGTGAGTGCAGACGGCAAGACGCGGCTGTTGCACACGGACCACAGATTGACCGCCTTCCGTCAGTCAGAGATCACCGACAGCAGCGAATCCCGCTTTGATCTGTCGCTTCCGTCCGGCAGTCGGATCAAGGATTTGAATGACATTGCCGTCTCACAGGATGGGTCCGGGATTTGTGCGATTGATCGCAAACAGTGGTACGCGTGGAAATGGACGGGTGTAAATTATGATTTGCTGGAGTCGGCTGCAGGTGCTGCTGACATCAGACTGAAAAAATGTCTGATTTCGGCAAACCATCTTTATCTGCTGGGGAGAGACCGAAAAATCTCTGTGCTGATTCAATCCCTGGACGGAAATTCGGAACCCCGTTTGGTGACGCTGGGCAAAAGGACCACTGATTTCAAAGGATTTCATGATGCAGTGCTGCTGCCCGATGAAACCGGATTCATCATTACGGCGAAGACAGGCGACAGCCATTTCGTATCGCTGGTGGATGACAATGAAAGAACCGACTACCCGAAGCTCGCGGGATTGCAGAAACGAGGCAGGCAAGACAGATTCGAGCCAAAAAGACTGTTTGTTTCTCAGGATGGTTCGCTGCTGGGGCTGGTGGGTGACAAAGACGACGCTCAAAAATTGATTTTCGCGCGGCGGACAGCCGCAGCTGCCGGAGAGTTCCCGTTTACTGTTGAGCCATCAACGACGGATGTGGTGTCAACAATCGGTGCACACGCGATCAATGCCGTGGCTTTTTCTTCCGACAACAAACGAATAGTGACGGCTGTCGATCGCTACCTGCAGATCTGGGACTGGAACATCGACCGCTGGACGCTGCATGAAAATGAAGACTGGTACGAGGAAAAGGTGCTGGGTGGTCACGCTTCCGACATCCTTGCCGTTAGTTTTCAGGCTGAAACCAAATCTCGGTTAGTCTCCGTTTCAGAAAAAAGCTGCCGCACGTGGAATACAAACACTTATGCGGAATATCGGCGCAGCCTGCTGGAACTGATCGATGACGAACAGCCGGTGTCTGCCGAGCAGCCAGCAACCTTGCTGGACCCACCAACACAGCGGCAGCAAGGTCGGGACAACAAAAGCGTGGTGGCTGCGGTCCAACTGCGGTCGAGATATCTGCTCACCAGCGCTCAAAACACGTCGCAGAATACATCTCCCATAAGAATTCAGCAGGGACGAAACATTTATTCGGCGCGGTTTAGTTCTGACGGCCGGCGTTTCGTGGTGGGCGCCAACGATCTGGCAGCTCATGCGTTTGACAGTGTCTCAGGCGAACGAACACTTCATGCCGCCATGTCTCCACCACGGGATTTGTTTTTCAGTCCCGAACAAAATATTTTTCTGGAGGGTCACATCCCGGAAATCGTCTCACTGCAGTTTTTACCGCCACAGGGCGAACTGCTGCTGACCTTTGATTATTTTGGTTCAGTGTCGGTCTGGGACGCGACAGACGATGGCGACGGCGTGGGGTACGAACGGTCCCGCTTGCTGACCGAAGATCCGTCGTGCGAAGTGGTCGTGTCCTCCGATGGACAGTGGATCATCGCCAGCGGGCTGAATAGGGAAAAATCTGATACGAGCGCGGACACGGACGGTCACGACAGTGACCAGTACTGCGCTGTGATCTGGGAGACATCCCAAATTCTGGAAGATGCAGTTCCCCAGCCACATCGTGTGCTGCAGGGCCCGATCCGGCATCAGGTAACAGCAACTGCGTTTTCAGCGGATCCCCGTCACGTGGTTACCGCCACCCGCCGCGGGACGCTCGTGTTATGGGATGTGCAGTCAGGAGACAAGCTGGCCCAGACAACCGGCACGCACGGCTTTGATGCCGTCTCCGGTATTTTTTTCTCGAAAGCCGATGAAATCATCACTGCCGGTTTTGATGGGCGCGTGTTCCGCCGGACCATTGAAAATGGACAATTCCGTGAGCCGGAAGAAATTACCAGGCCCGAAGGAGAGCGGATTCCGGATTTCATTATCCGCTTGCGCCCCAATCCCGATGGCAGTGGGTTCATTACCTCGGACCTCACCAAAACTTCTGAAGGTGAGTACCAGCTGAATCTGAATTACTGCACCCGGGAAGGCAACTGGAAACCCCTGCCAGCGGGAACCAGGATCCAGAGCACAGATAGTGATCGATCGAAGCCGTATCGCCATGATGTTTCGTGGTCTTCAGACGGCAGTAAAGTTCTGTACGTGCATGAAGACCGTCTGCTGATCATCAACACTGCAAACTGGAAAGTCACCGAGGGCTTCCGACTGCCTCAGGACAAACAGACTGACAGCAAACAGACCGCTGTGCGGGGCACTTTTGCCCCCGGCACGGGTGGCCCGCAGCGGGTGGCCACATTTGATGGACGGTTTGCCCACCTGTGGGATCTGAAGAGCCGCAAACACGTGACCGAGTTCCGTTCTCATGGTCCGGAAATTCACGCGAGTTTTTCTGCTGACAGAAAATATGTGGCCACGGCCAGTGATTCTCTGCGTGTGTTTCATGCGGATGAAGCCAACGAACGTCACGGGCAACCGGTCTTTCGTCTGTCACGCCGTGTGGCCGGGAGGCGCCCGTTTGCCGATATTCAGTTTCGACCGCCGGTGGCAGCCACCGGACAGGGGCCCCCAGGCTACACCTTGTCGAGCATTGACGGCAGTGGAAATCTCAAGGGCTGGAAATGGACACCGGGGGCCGGTCCGCCGCTGGCAGTTTTTTTTGAAACCGGGGAAGCCGAGACGGCAGCAGCAGGAGAATGGATCGAAGACGAAAATGTCGCGCTGAGTAACAGTCTGCGCTGGAGTGAAGACGGTCAGTACCTGGCTGCAATTCGGCAGGGTCGCCTGGAACTGTGGGTCGTCACAGATCAGGGACCGCAGCAGTTATCGATTCCGCTGCCGGACGATGTCCCCGTCTCAGAGCTGGCGCTGAACACACTGGATTTCTCACACGACGGCTCCCTGCTGACCGCTGCCGGTGCCCGCTGGAATGCCGACGAAGAAGAACTCGTCAGTTACGGATTTCTGTGGCGTCTAGCATTGAATGGCGCCAAATTGGTACGTCGTATCGATGCGACCGAACAACACGACATTGACTCCGGCGATGAGCCGGCCAAGCTGGGAATTACGGCGATTGCCATCGACGATCGTAATCAGGAACTGCTGACCGGGGGATCCGATGGCATCCTGCAGCGATGGGTCATACCGACTGAACCGGCAGAGGACTCAACGGCGAAGACGCTGGCACATATTATTTCTCTTGAAGACAGTTCCAATGACAGAGGGCATGGTGCTGCCGTCACAGCTTTGGATGTGGATGCTGTTCACGGAAAATTACTTTCAGCCGACGCCAATGGCCAACTTTTTCTGTGGCCGGCCGATCGTTGAGGCGGACCGCGTTGTTTGAACGGGCCGCGTTCAGCAGGCTACGTTGTCTGACCAGACCGCAAAGTTTGCCTCGTTGCTGCACTGTCCGGTTTTTAACTGTTCGAACCGAGGTTGGTTTTTATGAACACACCGGCAATTGGCAACCGAACACGATACGGGATGGCAAGAATTGCTGATTCATGCATTCACGGAAGGGAATGCTGCCCGAATGGCAGACCAACGGATATTGCCGCCTCACGCATCCACAGGAACACACCATGACCTTTAGACATTTTTCGTTTGGCGCAGCTGTCCTTCTGGCTGTCGTCCAGTCCGCGTCACTGGCCAGTGAACGCGACTGCAGTGCCCCATCGCTGACAGCTTCGTGCTGTCAGCGATGTCAAACCTGCGATCCCTGCCAGACCTGCGAACCGGGTGCGATCACCGAAACCTGCTGCAGTGGCGTCCACAGTATCGATGTGGACAGCCTTAAACCGAAAGCTCAGTCGAAAAAACTGTATGGAGCTTCTCAGGCGCGGCTGATCTTCGTACTGCCGGACGACCGTCCCTTCGTGTATCTGGCCGGCATGCGAATGTTGACCCTCGGAAAACGACGCGAGTACACCGTTCCCGTGGGCAACCAGTCCGAAAGCTATGAATACGACATTAAGGTCGACACGGTGCACGATGGACAGCTGTATCACAAGCTGCAACAGCTTGAAAACGTACGGGCCGGTTCAATCATACAGGTGACGGTAGGATTTGTACCACCGGTTGCCGAAGAAGGCCTGCCAGCCGACATCACGTTTGAGGTGCAAACGATTGCCGCCGGCGGCGAAGCAGAAACTGCCGGTGGCGAAGCAGCCGCAAATCCAGCACAGGATTACGACTCAGGTTCCGAACAGCCCTAAGGGCGACTCGTGATTCCTCGCTTGGTATTAAGCAGGGGTCGCAGTAAGCAGTCAGCCAGTTTTTTTACTGTTGTGCTGTGAAATACGCACTCAAACGCGTGATTCGCTATTCTCGAAAACCAACAGACCAGCGAGACCAGACTGAAATAGTCAACTCGCTGGTTTTTTTGTGGGTCGCACCGGGGAGACCGTGACTGTGTGACGCACTCAGAAAATCCAGGTGAATCGCACGGGACGGAGATTAAGTTCACAAAAGGACGTCAAAACCGCCAGTGGTTTTATTACGCAAATTACTCAAATGATACATCCATTTGCATAGTCGAAAATTTCTCTGTGACTGTCGGGGTAAACTGGGTTGTCAATGGCGTGGCCGCCGAAATCAGTTTCACGGCATCATAGTTATGGCGGTGGTGCAGACAGTGCTAAGCTGTTTTCTGGAGCTGGACAAATGCGGCAAATGGAATTGCATCGTTGTGGCAGGAAATTTCTGCCCTTGGCTTTCATCATAGTGGCGATGGGTCCGGTTGTGATGGGCCAAGGCTTGCCGGCACCGGATGGTGGTGGACCTCCGTGGGGTGCGTTTCTCCCCCAGGGAACTCCGGACATGATGGGTCTCGTCGGAGATCTGGGAGTCGATCCACTGCTGATGAAACCGTTTCGCATGGCTCCTGCAGAATCAGCCAGTGGACTTGCTGCAAAAATTCGAGCGCGTGAGCTCGACATTCCTAACCGCATCGCGGCAATCCAGTATCTGTCGACACTACATTGTGCCCAGTTCCCGGAAGCCCGGGAAATGCTTGTGGCCGTACTGATGAACGATGAATGGGAGCCTGTCCGTTTTGAGGCCGTCACGGCTCTGCGGAACATGTTCCAGAACACTGGTTGCCCAAAGCCATCTTCTGAAGACGATTCAGACTGTGAATTTCAAAATCATGTTCGAAAAACCCATGCCGTGGTGCAGCAGCAGGTCAAATGTGTGCATAAGGAAGTCAAGGCTGCGGTTAAACCGATTCTGGAGTGTGACCCCTGCGCTGTGTTCGAAGCCACCAAAGCAAAAGCCATAGCTTTAGTCGAAGCCGTCAAACCAATGGGGCTGGTGAAGTGTAAGTGGAAGGAATTTCTAAAGCCACAGGCTACCCTC
Source organism: Planctomycetota bacterium (assembly GCA_963581585.1). Lineage (GTDB taxonomy): Bacteria > Planctomycetota > Planctomycetia > Planctomycetales > Planctomycetaceae > S139-18. The sequence goes on along the minus strand of CAUZPL010000048.1, from coordinate 38,353 downwards.
GAGCGCAAACGCGGAACGCCCGACCCACCAGAATCCGGCAAGGGCAGTGGTTGCGTGGGTTGCTGTGATGCGGCCACACTGAACAAGCTGGCCCAGGTTGCTTACAAGCTGAAAGATGACGGTTCCTGTCTGGAACCGTCCAGACGCGTTCGTGAAATGGCGGTCAAGGCCATCCAAGTGTGTGGTATTCCCTGTCACTACCGGCCGAATCTTCCGGAAACGGCACCATCTGCTGGTTCCCCGGAACCGGTTCGCAGTACTGAAGAGCCGCCACCTGTGGTTCCGGAGGATGACGGTGTGGAACCGCCTCCAACTGCCGGCGGCGTTCTGCTGTATCTTCCGTCGAATATCCGCAGCACTGCAGTGCCCACCCCCATTACAAAGCTGGCGAAAGTGTGTGTGGTTTCATTCAAGCAGGGGCGTCTGGCACAGCCCAGCGATCAGTTTAGCAGCACCTACCGCGGACGAATCTACTACTTGGCTGATGCGGCCGCCCAGCAGGATTTTGAACAAAATCCGGCGGAATATGCGGTGGCATTTGGTGGTTGCGACCCGGTACAGTTTGTGGCGACCCAAGAGATCGTGGAAGGCCGCTACCTGCTGCTGCATGAAGGCCAACTGTTGATGTTCGTGTCCAAAAAAAATGCGGCCACCTATCAGGCCGATGTTACCCGCTACATGATTGGACAATCACAGGACAAAAAGTTGCACGCTGTCAGCATACAACAACCGGTGACCGAAACTGTTCAGGAAGAAACTGTACCGGTTCTGTAATTACTGCCACGTCACATAATCCACGCATCTGAAGCGTTGCGGAACTGTTCCGCAACGCTTTTTTGATGCGCGGTGCTGATCAGGACCAGGTTGCAGATGCTGTCAACTGTGGTTCTGTTCCGAGATCAGCGTGATCACAGCGGAAACCTGTTCGGCCGGTGGTCTGTCAAACCTGTCGAAAATATACCAGCCGACTACGATCAGAAGGATCAGCAGAGAGATCAAAAAACCGGCCAGCCCCGCTGTCTGCACAAACGACGGCCCCGGAGCCGGTGGATGTACGTCTCCCTGAAGTGGTTGTTCATTGGGAGCCACCTGCGGAGCATCGTAACGAATGTCCTTCTGCAGTTCTTTGGTCCAATGCACCCGGGCTTTGGCAGGGTCCTGATGACCTCCGGGCATTTCCCGCCGCAGTTCTTCTTTGAACGCATCGGCAATGTCGCCTTCAAACCCCAGTACGACCGCCAGATAAAACAGCTCCAAAACTTCACTGTTACCTGTGGAAATGGCGTTTTCCGCTTCCACGTAAAATTTCCACGCTCGATTCTGTTCGCTGTAGAATTCCTGTTCGAGCGTATAGTCCTTCCATCCTGCCAGCTGGAATGTCAGAACCTCGTCCGCCCAGTAGACAAGAACACGCTTCACGACATCCCATTCCCCGGCGGTCAGATTCGTCTGCCCTCCGATAACACTGCGTTCAATCTCTCCCAGATCCGCTTTGAGGTCCTGCTGCAGGCGACGGAACTGCTGACTGTCCGGCGGATCTGTCTGATCCAGCAGATGCAGCACCTTCAGAAAAAATGGTTCCGCGAAACGAATCACCTTATTTGACATGTTTCGTTGGTTCCCGCCGTACATAGATTCCGTGGGTCAAAAATTTGATACTCAGACATATGTCCACTAACGGTCGGCGCTGCGACGAATGGCGAACAACCAGAATTTCATGGTGACCAGACCGCCGGATTCACGATCTTTTGCCTCAATCTGATTGTCACCCTCCACCTGACTTTCGACCAGCGTTTCGTTGAAGCGGATCCCGAGATTCAACGTTCTTTCGACATCCTCCCAGACTCCTTCACGGACAACCTGAAAGTAATGCCAGTTGACTCTCGGAAATGCGCGGGGCGGCTGACCCACCAGCGACCATTTGACACTTCGTCGTCCTCGAGTGTAAATCAGATCGACTTTGTCTCTTTCGCCGACTTTCAGTCCCAGTTCTTTTTCGGATAACATCTGGCTGACTTGGCTGGAGGCGGCTTCAGATTCGATTCCAACATAAAATTCCCAGTCCGGTTGTACCCATTCTGATTCCATCCGCACTGACATCAGCAGTCCCTCAGAATGAAACGGTTTGCGTTCGTACTCACGGTGTTCAATTTCGACTTCCAGCAGTTTGGCCAGCTGCAGAAACCCGGGCAGAGGGTCGTCATGATCGTACGTCGGCAATTCGGGTATCCGTCGTAACTTGCGGAATATTGCCAGACTGCTGACCGCTTTGCACAGTTCTCGATAAACCAGGAACGGGTGTACACCCGGTGTGAAGGGCAGATAGGCAAGACTTCCCAAAGCCATGTTGATGGCATGCAGATGCAGGATCCGTTCGAGATCTTCCTTGTGTCCGCTGGTAAAAGCGATGCCTCGATCCCGCATTTGTGTGGCGAACTGTTCGGCAGCGGCTCCCAGTCTGTCGTACACAGACCTGACAAAGCTTTGCAGTTCTGTCCACGCTTCCGTGACCAGCACGGGTGGTGCATAATCCGCGTCGATTTGCGGTGGGGCTTCAGCCGTCACTCCCAGTTTCAGCTGCATAATGGGAATACTGTCGTATCCCCGAATGCTGTCGTCTCCGATCAGAATCTGAGGGTTCAGCTTACGGAACTCCACCGTCTGCGGATTGCCCGCAGCATTTTCATCTTCAACCTCCTCTTCAACGCGGAGATACCGTTTGCCGGTCTCATTAGTGTTTGAGGTGTTGCTGAACCCGTTGCGCAGTTCGGGGACTCCCACGTACACACGGACCCGGGAATCAGCTCGTGTAAACGCATCGCGTGGAATTTCCACTGGCGAAAGATGGGCGGCTTCATTGAATCTTAACTGTGTGCCGTCTTTGAGCCGCAAATGGCAGGCCGTCAGAGACACCCTCCAGTTCGACAGGGCGTCATGATCGATTTGAATTTTGTGCAGACCATAGCCAAAAGGCGTGGCCCAATGCTCTGACCTCACCAGTTTGTCATGAAACTGACGCTCCAGAATTTGAAAATGCTGGGGTCTCAGGAACAGCCCTTCGCCCCAGTACAGTGAATCAGAACTCATCTGTGAGCCTTTTTGCTTAACGTCTGCACAAAGTATCGGGATGTTGGACCCCCGCCTCGGTTTTTAGCAGCCTCTGTTTCCGGCAACACTGTCTTTCGTTGGCAAACCAGACAGAAAATTACCGGAGCCCCGTTCAGAGCTGCGATTTCCAATCCGGTTGTCGCCCGCCCGGACTGTTGGACCATCTGAGAAAACAGTAATTAGTCCAGTCTGATTCCTCTACCCTGGCAGAAGGTTCTATTGCACCTGTTTTCGAAGCCGAAGAGCGTGTGTATTGGATTTTCTGCCAACATCGACGGGGACAGGTCCCGATACGAGCCGAAAATTTTCAGAAATTTCCAGCTTTATGGCTTATGCTTGCAGGGTAGTGACGAAGTAATCACCGTATCTGACAGATCTTATATGACAACGGTTTCCAACCCGTAAAAATGTTTCCAGTCCTAATCGGGGAAGTGTGTTCAGGTTGGTTGAAGCAACAGCAAATGGTATGCAAACTGGTTCCTGTGGATTGGCTTTAACCGGATTGATTTGGGAGTCGGATTCCTTGAGTGGCACGGAAAATTTACCCCAGAGATCCTCTTCAGCGGCGGATTCCGCAGGGCCCGTGTCAAGCTCGGATATTATTGCGGGCGAGTTACTAGAGCATGTGATCGCTGCTACCGCCACCTCTGCAGCCGGTGAATTACTGAAGCCAACAGGCGATGTCGCCATTCGCCTGACAACCGTCGCACGACGATATCCCGGGCAGCAGTTGTGTACAGTTCCTGTGATCGAATCGCTTGTCGACGCTGTAACCAGTGACATTCCGTTTCTCAGCGCAGAGCAGAGAACAACAATGAATCGGACCGTGGCACATACATTGTATGCCGATGTTGATACGCGGTCTCGTGTGGAACGTCTATGGAATTCGCTAAGGCAGAATCCATGAGCATCCACAAAACGCGATCTCCTGAAGAGTTGGTGACAAGTTGCCAGGGACTGGTCCGCTCCATTGCCTGGAAAATTCACCAGCGACTGCCGCGTACGGTAGACCTCGATGATTTGATTGGATTTGGCCAGGTGGGGTTGATGGAAGCCGCCCGGGATTTTGACCAGACGCGAGAGGTACGGTTCACCACGTACGCTTACTACAGGATTCGTGGAGCTGTTTTGGACGGTCTTTCCAGTATGAACTGGTTCACCAAGGCGGACTATGCGCGGGGACGATACGAAAAGGCTGCCAACGCCTTGCTGTCCGAGGCAGATGGAGAGACCGCCGACGAGCTCAGCTGGTTCGAGCGGACAACCATGTCACTGTCCATGAGCTACCTGGTCACCCACGCAAGTGGCGAGTCACAAACTGTCGAGCCAGCCGACGACAATGTGACTCCTGCCGATGTTGTCCAGTCACGTGAACTGCAGTCGGTGTTGACGCAGCTTGTTGATGAGTTGCCAGAACGCGAACAGGTTTTGATTCGCAGTATCTATTTCGATGGAATCTCGATAAAACAGGCGGGAGAACGAATCGGCATCAGTAAAGCCTGGGCCAGTCGAATGCACGTTCGGACATTAAGTCGCCTTGCGTCCAGGATGACCGGTGGACAGGGTCACAGCACACCGGTCAGAAAGCCGGCCGATCTTGACCGCCCCTTAGAGAAATTATGTGTCAGCGGCGACACAGAGACAGGCTGATGTGGTGCTAACTGTGTTTTAGTGCATTACGGCAACGGGAAAAATGGGCACGCCAGCAGACTTGGATATTTCTGTCTTACTGGCACCGTTTGACGGTGAGTCTCCAGGCGGGGTTGATTTGCGCCAGGACGCAGACCCCAACAATGATTTTCGAGTCATCAAGGATCTTCGGAATGATGCTGCGGAGCAGGAGCGTCAGGCCGACCTCAGAGGAGAGCCCTCTGCAAGTCCAGTAATCCGCAGCATCTGGCGGGATGTCTGGAGTAAGGGTCATGAGTTTCTGGCCACTCAGGCCAAAGATCTGGAAATCGTGGCCTATATGATTGAGGCAGCAGTGCGTCTGCATGGATTCTCAGGGCTGGCCAGGGCTTTGAATCTTACAACGAAAATGATTCAGGACTTCTGGGGGGAGTTGTTGCCTGCACCGGATGAAGACGGTGTTTCCACCACTTTGTTGCCGATTTCGCGACTGGATGGAAAGACCATTACCTATGCACTGCAGCGAGTTCCGATAACCGAAGAGACCCCGTCAACGGATGTGCTGGTCGTGTGGCAGCACGACCAGGGGAAACGTCTGGAGACCCAAAGCAGCGACGAGCGAGAAACACAGATTGCCAGAGGTGCGATCACACTCGATGCAATCAGGACTGCCGTTGCGCTAACGGTGGACCAGTCTCCCGATTTCTACCGTGACCTTGTCTCAGACATCAAACAGGCGGCTGCCGCGCTGACGGCGCTGACCGATACACTGGAAAACAAGACCGCGACACTGGAAGATCCGCAGCATCTGGATGAACAATTGGTGTTCAGTCACTTTCCCAGGGGCATACAGACGGCATTGGAAACGATTGAACAGATTGCCGGCGAGCATATCCATATTCCCGAGGACCTGACAGAAAGTGACGTTGAACCAGAAAATACTGAACAGCTCGGCCAAAGTTCGGGCGGGGCACCGATCCGCGGTAAAATTGGTTCACGGGAAGAAGCCTTCAGCCTGCTGGAAACAGTGGCGGTGTGGTTTGAGAAACACGAACCACAAAGTATTTTGCCGGCTGAAATCAGAAAAGCACAAAGACGCGGACGTTTGTCACCCCAGGAGTTGTATGCGGATTTGATTGCGGACCAGGAGGTACTCAGCCGCGTGTTCAAGGATGTGGGAATCGACATACCGGAAAATTCTGAGGAATAGATATTAGTCGTCCCGTGTGGGGTCACAGAGTGAAGCTTTCAATTCACCAATCTGTTTTCACAGAAAGGTCAGTCGTATGCCCGAATCACAACAACACAAACTCGATCGTGTTAGAAAGCCTCGAGTACACATCACCTACGACGTGGAAACCAATGGTGCCGTTGTCAGGAAAGAGTTGCCCTTTGTCATGGGGGTCATGGGTGACTTTTCCGGCAACCCCACCAACAAGCCGGATCCTTTGTCCAAACGCAAATTCACGGAAATCGATCGGGACAACTTCAATGACATCATGGCGAAGGTCAGTCCTGAACTGAATCTGCGAGTAAAAAATACTCTGCAGGAAGATGACAGTGAAATGGGTGTGCAGCTAAAATTCTCGTCCATGGATGATTTTGATCCCGCCCGGGTAGTGGAGCAGGTACCTGCCCTGAAATCGCTGCTGGATTCGCGGGATCAGTTGCGGGATCTGTTGACAACAATGGATCGTTCTGAAGACCTGGAAGCCCTGATGGAACAGGTTCTTAGTGATAGCGCCAAGGTGCAGGAAGCCGCCGGACAAATGGGAGTGGAAACCTCAGATGAGACTGGTGCGGAAACAGATAAGCAAGGAGACGAATCATGAGCACGGGTGAACAGGAAACTCAGGCTGCGGAAGCCCAAACGGAGTCCGCTAGTATCCTGGACAGCATGCTGGAGGCCATGCCTTCTGCTGTCGAACGGGATGAAGCGCAGGACATGGTCAAGAATCTGATCAGTGTAGCGATGGAGGGGACCCTGAAGTGGGACAAAAGCTGCACCAAGACGATCAGGCAGGCAATTGTCTCGGTTGATGAACGATTGTCGGTGCAGCTGGCCGAGATTATGCACCACGAACAGTTCCAAAAGCTGGAAGGTTCCTGGCGCGGGCTGCATCATCTGGTTGACAACAGCGAGACCAGTAAAACGCTGAAACTGAAAATGCTGAATGTTTCCAAACGGGAACTATTCAAGGATCTCGATAAGGCAGTCGAGTTTGATCAAAGCGTGCTGTTCAGAAAGTTGTATGAAACAGAGTTTGGCATGCCGGGTGGCGAGCCCTACGGGGGTTTGATTGGCGACTACGAGTTCACCAATCATCCGGAAGATATCGACCTGCTGGAAAACATATCTGGGGTTTGTGCTTCAGCACACTGTCCGTTTATTTCCGCCTCCGATCCATCCATGATGGGCTTGGATTCCTGGCAGGAGCTGTCTCAGCCAAGGGACATCGAAAAAATCTTCATGAACAAGAAATACACGAAATGGAATTCGTTTCGTGATTCAGAAGATTCCCGCTTTGTTACGCTGGTGATGCCGCGTGTACTGGCTCGATTGCCTTACGGGGCCAACACCAAACCAGTGGATGAGTTCGGCTACGAAGAATTTGATCTCGACCCCTCAACAGGCGAGGCACAGCCGGCGAGCCATGACGATTACTGCTGGATGAATGCGGCCTATGCCATGGGCACCAACATGACGCGGGCGTTCGCCCAGACACAATGGTGTACGGCAATTCGAGGGGCTGAGAATGGCGGGACGGTGGAAGGCCTGCCGGTGCATAATTTTCTTAGCGACGACGGTGACGTGGACTCCAAGTGCCCGACTGAAATTGGCATCACGGATCGACGTGAAGCCGAACTGAGTAAGGAAGGCTTTTTGCCGCTGTGTCATTACAAAAATACAGATTACTCTGTATTTTTTGGGGCGCAGAGCACACAGCGACCGAAAAAGTACGATCGTGACGAAGCCACGGCCAACGCCGCCATTTCTGCACGACTGCCTTATATCATGGCCTCGTCACGGATAGCGCACTATCTGAAGTGTATCGCCAGAGATAAGATTGGCTCCTTCATGGAACGATCCGACTTGGAGACCTTTTTGAAACGCTGGATTGCCAATTACGTTCTGGCAGATGATAACCCGACTCCGGAAATGAAGGCCAAGTATCCTCTGGCCGAAGCGGCAATCAGCGTGGAGGAAGTTCCAGGGGCTCCCGGTTCTTACAACGCGGTTGCCCACTTGCGTCCGTGGCTCCAGCTGGAAGAACTGACAGCGTCGCTGCGGATGGTGGCCAAACTGCCGCAGCAGGTTTAGGGGAGTCGAAGGTCAGTCCTGCCACCTGGGTGGCAGGACTTTTTTTCTGCGCCGCAAACAACAACCAGGCCCGACAGGTTGCAAATTGAACACGAGAATTTAGGAACGAGCGGCCTGCAGACTGCAGCTGCCGGGTGTGCGCTCGGCCCTGCGACCGAGAGTTTGCTGGATGCGCTGATCAGTGGCAAGGGGGTAACCAATGACCCGCAACCGGCCGTTGCGGACAGGCTGAGAGAATTCCACCGCGCTGATTCAACTGCCGCCCAACTGCGAATCTGGTGCGGGGATATTCCAGTCACAACGGACCAGCTGCGGGTAATGCGGCGCACCCTGACTCGCGATATTGCGAGGATCGATCAGCTGTTGAGTGATCAGATCAACGAAATCCTGCATACACCCGAATTTCAGGGGCTGGAATCTGCCTGGCGTGGTTTGGAGTACCTTGTTGAGACACAGTTACGCCTGAAGGAAGATCATGGGTTCGATAAACAGCCCGGGCAGATATCTTTGCGGTTCTTAAGCGTGTCGAAGCGCGAATTAAAACGCGATTTTGAAAAGGCATCAGAATTCGAGCAGAATTCGCTGTTCGACAAAGTCTACGAGCAGGAATTCGGGATGCCCGGCGGAACGCCGTATGGCGTGTTGCTGGCCGATTATGAATTCACCAATCATCCCGATGATTTGGACCTGCTGGAAAATCTGGCTGGAGTGGGCGCCGCAGCGTTTGCTCCGGTGCTGGCCGCGGCCAGTCCAGAGCTGCTGAGTCTGAACGATTTCAGCAAACTGGGCAGCCCCATTGATCTGGGAAAAATTTTTGAGCAGCCGCGACACAGACGATGGAAGAGTCTGCGGCAACGTCCGGATACGCAGTTTCTGGGGCTCACGCTGCCACGAATTCTGATGCGGGAGCCGTATCGGGATGATGGATCCGGTCGGTTTGGTTTTCGTTTTCATGAAGATGTTCAGGGTTCTGAAAAGTCAAAATATCTGTGGGGCAGCGCTGCCTGGGCCATGGGAGGTGTGCTGCTGCGGGCCTTTGCGGATTGTGGCTGGTTTGCCGATATTCGTGGGGTAGTGCGGGGCGAAGATGGAGGTGGCCTGGTGCGGGGGCTGCCAACCGAAAGTTTTCACACAGATGCGAGCGGGGTCGCCAACCGCAGCAGTGTTGAGGTGTGTCTGTCCGACCAGCAGGAAGCGGAGTTATGTGACCTTGGATTTATTCCGCTCTCGCACTGTAAAGACACGCCCTACTGTGTGTTTTATTCCAATCAGTCAGTGCATCAGCCACAGCAATATAACACCGAGCTGGCAACAGCCAACGCACGAGTTTCTGCCATGTTGCAGTATGTACTGTGCTGTTCCAGAATGGCTCATTACGTGAAGGTCAAAACACGAGACGAGATCGGATCACAGCTAAGTGCCGTAGAAGTAGAAAACAAGATCCAGAGCTGGCTGATGGATTATATGACTCCGGACGACAAAGCGTCGGCGGACGCGAAGGCTCGCTTTCCCTTGCGTGAAGCTGAAATCGAAGTCACGGAAATTTTGGATCAGCCCGGGAAGTATCAGATGATTTTGCGAATGCTGCCGCATTATCAGCTGGATCAGCTTTCTTCCAGCATGACGCTGGTTTCACGTCGGATGGAGTTTAAGAGTAAAGCTTGAGGCTGCAGGTGGCCTGCAGCAGTCTTTGACACAGATTTATTATTTTTCCGGAGGACCTTACGGTGACTGAAGCACACGATTTTTTCCAATCGGGTCAGCTTTCAGACGCGGTGACAGCAGCGACCCAGGCCGTGCGGAACCACCCGTCTGACATAGAAGCCCGCAGCGTACTTTCAGAATTGTTGTGTTTCTCCGGAGATATGGAGCGGGCCGACAAGCAACTGGATGCGGTGGCTGAACTGGACAGTGATTCTGTGGTGGGCGTGTCGCTGCTGCGTCATCTGATCCGCTCCGAAATGTGTCGCCACGAAGTGTATGAATCGGGACGGATCCCCGAATTCCTCACACAACCAAACGCGGCGCTCCAGGCCCGACTAAAAGCCCTGATCAGTTTGCGTGAGGGGAATTCCGAAGACGCAGCAACACATGTGGCCACTGCTCGCGAGTTGGAGTCCAGTGTGATGGGCGAATGCGACGGCACGGCCTTCGAAGGAATGACAGACCTCGATGATTTACTGGGTGCCACCATTGAGGTCTACACGGCAACAGGTAAGTATTACTGGTTGTCTCTGGAGCAAGTCGTCTCCCTGGAGATATCACCGATGAAACATCTGTCTGATCAGTTGTGGCGTGCGGCTGAAGTGGAGACGGTGGGTGACGTGTCGGGACGTGTGCATCTGCCGGCTCTGTACCATGGCTCGCATGCTGCAGAGGATGAGCGAATTCGAATCGGGAGAGCCACCGACTGGAATCAACGATGTGCAGGACTGACCTGTGGACTGGGTCAGCGGGAGTGGCTTGTGGGAGATGAGGTAACCGCAATCAACACAATCAGCTCTCTCATCTTTCGTACCGCGAACGGCTAGAGGCGTACCGTGTGAGTCAGAAAGAGATTGGAATGAACGCGTCCACTGCCGACGAGACTCTCACCCGTTTGTCGCTGCTCGATCGTCTGATCGACGAGGATCCCACGGTTTCCTCAGAAGTTCCACTGAACAAAGCGCAACGTTCACGGACAATGCAAAATTGTATCCGCAGAGACCTGGAAGATCTGCTCAATACGCGTTATCGATGTGTGTCCTGGCCACCTGAACTGAACGAACTGGAGAATTCTCTGATTAACTATGGCATCCCCGACTTCACGGCTGCCGGGCTGGGCATCGCCAGTGATGTTGAAACGATGATTGCTGCAATTCAGCGTGCGCTGGAAATTTTCGAGCCGCGGCTGCAGGATATTCGGGTCAGCAACGTGAGCCGTACCGGGAGCTACGACAGGACTCTATGTTTTCGCATTGAAGCGGTTCTGTGGTTGGAAGACGAGCGTGTTTCTTTGAAATATGAATCCGAAATGGAATCTACCACCGGGAAGTTTGACGTCAAATAAATTGTTATGAGCGAATCACTGGACATCTTTTATCAGCGGGAACTGGATTATTTTCGCCAGACTGTCGAAGATTTTTCTGTTCGGTTTCCCAAGATCGCGAACCGACTGAATCTGAGCGAACGGGAGGCGCAGGATCCGCATGTCGAACGGCTGATTCAGGCATTTGCCTATTTGAATGCCCGCACACGACACAAGCTGGACGACAGTTTTCCGGAACTTGCAGACGCCATGCTGGGGATTCTGTATCCGCACATGCTGTCGCCTGTTCCCTCCACCTCGGTAGTCCGATTCGAATTGCAGCGTTCTCAAAAAGATCAGGTCGGCGGAAAGCTGCTGAATGTGGGAACGCGTCTGGATACCGAACGTGTCAACGGCCACTCGTGCCAGTTTAAAACCTGTTACCCGGTTTGGCTTCACCCACTGACGCCACAGAAAATTGAGTTACTGTCCAGCCCACTGCCGGGGCCGAACACCGGCGGACGGCAGTATGCGGCAGGAGGCCTGTGTTTCCAGTTGGAAACCTGGGACCCGCAGATGACTTTCGCCGACTACGCGCTGGACCACGTGCGCTGCTACATCAATATGCCAAATTTCGAGAAGGCGGCTCAGCTTCTGGAGCTGGTGCTGACGCAGACGATCGAAGTTGTCATCACCGCCAAAGATCCGTCGGCTGTCGCAGGTGTGCTGTCAGCTGACTGTGTGCAGCCAGTCGGTTTTGCTCGGAGTGAGGCACTGTTGCCGGATCATCCTCAGTCATTTCCTGGATATCGACTGCTGACGGAATACTTTGTGTTGCGGGAAAAATTTCTGTTTTTTGACATCAGGGGTATCACGCCTGAAATACTGAGTCGGTTGGGCACGCAGCTGGAAATCACGCTGTTGTTACGCGAAATTCCTCAGGAGATGACCGCGGACGTTTCCACTGAAACCGTGCTGACAAACTGCACTCCGGTGATCAATCTGTTCAATTTAACTGCAGACGCAGTGGCACTTAACTACCGCACGACCGAATACCGCATCATTCCGGATGCCAGAGCCGAAGAGGCACATGAGATTTCCACGGTCAACAGTGTGCAACTGGAAGACGACCAGGGCAACCTTCGAAAACTGGAACGGTTTTATTCAGTAAACCATGGCCAGACTTCTACCAAGACCGGATACTGGCACAGTACACGACGGCCAGGACCACAGGAAGATGGCAACTGGAACAAAGGAACGGAAGTCTGGCTGACATTGATGGATCCCTTGTTCTCGCCTATTCGTCACAACCGAGGAAAATTGTACACGGAATTGACCTGTTTTAATCGTGACCTCCCGGAGCAGCTTGGCCAGCAGCGCACCCTGGCTCAGATTCGATTTGAAACGAATGAAGGAACTGTGGCAGCCATTGAATGTCTGGTACCTCCCACCGCCACCTGGCGACGACACATGGGTCGTCGAAATCTATGGCCACTGGTTTCACAACTTTCACTCAATCATCTGAGTCTTGCCGAAGCCGGGGACGCTGCCGAAGCAGTTCGCGAGATTCTGGCGCTCAATGACGTGAAAGACTCAGTACAAACCAGAAACATGGTGAACGGACTGCACAGCATCAGTTGTGAATCCTGTGTGCAACGAGTGAACGGAGCGATTGTTAAAGGTACGCTGATAAGCATGATGCTGGAAGACGAAAATTTCATCGGTGACAGTGCGTACTTGTTTTCTCTGGTAGTGAATCGTTTCTTTGGCATGTACACGTCGATCAACTCATTCACCAAACTGGAAGCAACAACAAGGCGGCGAAAATCTCAGGACAAGGGACCGTGGACATGGCCGGCGCAGACGGGGGACCGATCACTGGTATAATCCAGGAATTGCTCGAGACCCCCGAAGAGTTCGATTTTTTTCAGGCCGTGAGGCTGATTGAGCTGTACGCGTTGCAGCAACAGGGTTCTGCCGCTGCGCCAGTGGGTGGGGATAATCCACCGCGTGAAGAATCGGTGCGTTTTGGAGCGGTACCCTCGTTGTCGTTTCCACCTGGCGAGATTGCCACGCTGAAGCCTCGACAGGGCGCCGATTCGGTAATCCCCCTGGACATGACAGTATCTTTCATGGGGCTTACCGGTCCCAACGGGGTCCTGCCGCAGCATTACAGTTCCCTGTTGATCGAACGCGCTCATCAACGGCACAAAGACTACACACTTCGAGAGTTCTTTGACCTGTTCAATCATCGCTGTGTGTCGTTGTTCTATCGGGCCTGGGAAAAATATCGACTGACATTCCTTTACGAACGCAAACATCGCGAAGGAGTGAATGACGATGATCTGGTTACAAAAACTCTGTTTAGCTTAATTGGTTTGCAGATACCCGGTCTGCGCAGGCGCTTTTCATTTGATGACGAGCTGCTGATCGCTTTTGGCGGGCTGTTTGCACAGAGGACTCGAAGTGCGGTGGGGTTGGAAAGAACGATATACGGTTGCTTCCGTATCCCGACACAGGTGCAACAGTTTGTCGGACAGTGGTTGCTGTTGCCAAAGGACCTGCAATCCGGTTTGCCTTCCAAACGTTATCCCGCCGGACTGAATCTGAAACTAGGCGAATCTGTCATCGCCGGGTGCAAAGTATGGGATGTCCAGAGCCGCATCTGTGTTCAGCTGGGGCCACTGGGAATTGAGCAGTTCAACAGCTTGCTGCCTGGAAAAGAACGATTGACAAAGGTAGCCGAAACGATTCGATTCTACCTGGGTCCGGACAAAGACTTTCATGTACAGCTTGTTTTAAAAAAGGCAGAGATCCCCATGTGTTCTCTGGACAAACACAGTCATTACACACCTCGACTGGGCCAGAACACCTGGCTACCGAAGGCAGGTCGCAGCATGGATGCGACTGATGCGGTGTTTCGTTTCAGCTGATTGTTTTCCGCAGCAGGATGAGGAAAAGCAGGACGTTTTGATGCACAGAACTCTGCCGGCCGCAATAGTGTTGCGGTAACCTTTGGTTTTGCGTGTTTCAATTTTTTTATCCTGGCTGTATCGACAGCCAGGTTGCAGATATGGGATATAAATTCCATGACGGCCGTAAATCTGAAAGCACTGATTGGCAAGCTCAACGACGTCTGTACCCGCTCCCTGGAAGGAGCCGCTGGACTTTGTCTTTCGCGGACCAATTACAACGTGGAGATCGAGCACTGGCTGCTCAAAATACTGGAAGGTTCCAATACCGACATTCATGCGATTGCGGTGGCTTTCGAAATTGATCCATCGCGTCTGATTGCCGACACGACTAGGGCCGTTGACCGTCTGAAGACCGGTAACTCCAGCCAGCCGGTGCTGTCAATGCATACCGTGGATCTGGCCCGCGAAGCCTGGGTGCTGGGTTCGATTGACTATCAGGCGGCCAAAACGCGATCAGGCCACCTGTTACTGGCACTGTTGACCGATCGATCGCTTTCGCAAATTGCCCGCGGAATTTCAGCAGAGTTTTCACGCATCTCACCCGAGTCGCTGGCCAAAGACATGGCGGTCATCATCGCCGACAGCACGGAAGCCGGCACCGATGTCATGACCACAACTGCCGGTGGTTCTGCCGCGCACGGCGGTGCCGCGCGTCCGGGCGGACCCACGCAAACTCCCAATCTGGACCAGTACACGATTGATCTGACGGCTAAAGCCCGGGACGGTGGGATTGACCCGGTATTGGGGCGTGATGAAGAAATTCGTCAGATCGTGGACATCCTCACCCGGCGTCGGCAAAACAACCCGATCATGACCGGAGAGGCCGGCGTGGGGAAAACAGCCGTCGTGGAAGGTTTCGCTTTACGGATCGCTCACGGTGATGTGCCCCCGTCACTGCGGACCGTCACGCTGCGAACTCTGGACTTGAGCCTGCTGCAGGCCGGTGCGGGCGTGAAAGGAGAATTTGAAAACCGTCTGAAAGGTGTGATCGAAGAAGTCAACAAGTCCGTGACACCCATTATTCTGTTCATCGACGAGGCACACACGCTGATCGGTGCCGGGGGCCAGGCCGGTCAGGGGGACGCAGCAAATTTGCTGAAGCCGGCTTTGGCCCGTGGAGAACTGCGGACAATCGCGGCGACCACGTGGGCAGAGTACAAAAAATATTTTGAACGCGATGCGGCTCTGGCCCGGCGGTTTCAGGTGGTGAAAGTCGAAGAACCGGGACAGGCCAAAGCGATTGCCATGATGCGGGGACTGGTGGACACACTGCAGGGCCACCACAAGATCGAAATCCTCAACGAAGCGGTGGAAGATTCCGTGCGGCTGTCCAGCCGCTATATTTCCGGACGCCAGCTGCCGGACAAATCGGTCAGTTTGCTGGACACAGCCTGCGCCCGAGTGGCGATCGGACATACCACGATCCCACCGGCCGTGGAAGACTCTCAGCGGATGATTGATCAGACGTCGACTGCCATTGAAGCGCTGCAGCGGGAAGTTGCCACCGGAACCGATCATACGGATGAGCTGGAAGCGCTGCTGCAGAAGAAGGAAGACACCAAACAGCGTTATGAACAACTCAGGGAACAATGGGACCGCGAACGGGAGTTGATCGGGCAGATCCGCGGGCTGCGGCAAAAACTGTCCGGGGAGTCAGTGTCGGTGCACGAGGATACAATTGCAGATGCAGAAAGTGAAACAGCCAGGGACACCGCCGAGACTGAAGAACCGCCCACCGAGTTATCCGTGGCGGAACGTGCCGAACTGATCGTAGAGCTGCAGACGCTGGACGGTCAGCTGAAAGACGTGCAGGGGGAAACACCGCTGATGCAGGCCTGTGTGGATTCGCAGGCGGTGGCAGAAATTGTGTCGTCGTGGACGGGCATTCCGGTGGGCCGCATGGTCAGCGACGAAATCAACACCATTCTATCGCTCGACAAAGAAATGCAGCAGCGAGTGGTCGGCCAGGACCATGCATTGAAGGAAATCGCCGAACGCATCCGCACCTCTCGAGCCAACCTGACGGACCCGGATCGACCGATTGGAGTTTTCTTTCTGGTGGGTCCCAGTGGTGTAGGTAAAACCGAAACCGCCATCACACTGGCCGAATTGCTGTACGGCGGTGAACAAAACATGACCACGATCAACATGAGCGAGTTCAAGGAAGAGCACAAAGTCTCGCTGCTGATGGGATCGCCTCCAGGCTACGTCGGCTACGGCGAAGGCGGCATCCTGACAGAGGCCGTGCGCCGCAAACCGTACAGCGTGGTGTTGCTGGACGAAATGGAAAAGGCTCACTCCGGCGTTCAGGACATCTTTTACCAGGTATTTGACAAGGGCAACATGAAGGATGGCGAAGGGCGCGACATCGATTTCAAGAACACGGTGATTATTATGACGTCGAACGCCGCAACGGAAACCATCATGAAACTCTGCGCGGATCCGGAAACCATGCCTGGTCCGGAGGCCCTCGCAGAAGCCTTACACCCGGAGTTACTCAACAGCTTCAAACCAGCGTTTCTGGGCCGCGTTCTGGTTGTGCCTTTCTTTCCCCTCGGCGACGACATTATGCGTCAGATCGCGGTATTGAAACTGGGCAAGGTGGCACGCCGGGTGCGGGATCATTACAACGCGGCGTTCACCTGGTCAGATGCAGTTCTCGATCACATTGTCAGCCGCTGCACGGAAGTCGACAGTGGTGCTCGTAACGTGGATCGCATCCTGACGGGCAGTCTGTTACCGCAGATGTCGGCTGAGTTCCTGTCGCGGATGGCAGAGGAAAACGAAATTTCCCGGGCTGCAGTCGATGTGAATGACAGCGGCACGTTTGAGTTCACACTCAGTTAGTGAGAGCGATCGTCGCTGAGCCAAAAGTTCGGGGAACAACAAAGGGTGCTCCTGTCGGACTTTTCTACTCTCCTGTTACTGTCGACCCTGACGATTCGGCAGCCGTGGTGCAGCGAATGAATGTTTCGCTCTGCTTCGGCAATGACCCGGCATTGCCGGAGGGTCGCCTTTCATTGACAAAATCGGTCGCTCTTCGTACGGATCCGTTGTTCGAGACACTGGACGTCTTCGAATCCCTGCGGATGTGCTGAAGACGTTTGCGGAACGATGCAGAAAACTAGGAAGACAAACAACAACACCGTTGCCAGTCACGGAATCTCCGTCATGCCCAGAAAGTATGAATTTAACCAGAAACACGCATCTGCCAGAAGTAACATCAGCAAGATGGATCTGACCGATGTGCAGGCACAACAACTACTGAACAGCGGGACATGTTTTTCCGCTCATAATAACGCCTGGATCGGCGTGCTGAACCGCCGCAGAATATACGCTTTTCGCATTCACAGCCCAAACACTTATCATGGATATCCGATCAGCGGAAATGAAGTGTGCAGTAGCTTTCACGAGGTCCAGGATGCTGTCGCCAGGGCCATGGGAATTAGCGTGAAACGTTTATCTCGAATGAGGTGAATTGAAGTCTTTCGAAATGGAAAAATGTCTCAGGGCTAATGGGGACTCTCGCCGGACAGTGAATTACGGATGCTTCGACATTCGAGGCAACAAGACGGCAGGACAGCCTCCACATTCAGACTACGCTGGCCGTTCCGGATGTGCTCACTGATATCCTGCAACCAGAAGCATCAGAAGATGCCGGCGGTGGCCATCGAACGGGAAGTCACAGACTACATCAATGAAAGAGCCGAAACACGGGATGAGTCCGGTCTGAGTTTCGTGGTTTGCAACGAGGTTCTGCCGGAACGCCAGGTCACTATCGGGCTGGAGCCGATTGCAGTCAGCCAGTTGCGAATGCGTGACAGGTGGCCTCCACTCGAACGGCAATCATTCCGCTCCAATATCCGGCGGAAGTCCCTGCGACAGACAAAATCCATCGAACAGATAATTCCATGGCCGGACCTCAAAGGGACCGGCACCAGCGACTTTCCTAAAGTTCTGCAGTCGTTGCTGGAGACCGAAGCAACGGGACTCTCACCTTCCAACAATCACTCGACTGAAGTCTGGAAGGACGAAACTGCCGAATGGTCAAAGTGGCTGACTTGACGGTAAGGATGGATGAGGCGGGCCCTTATCCCGTCACACCCCGCACAGAGGTCGTCAAACAAGCTCGTCGCGCTTCAGATGGAAATCCGCCAGGTTTCCCTGAAGAACCGGTTCGTGATACTGTCACGGTAGTGAAAACTCCACCATCGATGAAAGGAGCCCGAGAAAAGGGATTCACGATGAGCAGGAAATCAGAGGCTTTGTGTTTGGTGACTGTCATGATGGGATTTTCGGGATACCACATCGTGGAATTCGGCTCTCTGTACGGACAAACCGTTACAAAGAACGAAGACGGATACATAGCATCAATCCACGGTTTGGATATCGGAGGCACCAGTTACAACGTTACATTCACTTATAATACATCGTTCAATGACGTCTTTGGAGCCGGTGAACCACCGGCCGGACTTACGCCGTCGTTTTATTATGAGGGCGCGGAGATGGCGGGAGAAGCAATGAGTGTGGCGCTGAATACACAAATGATCTTAAACGAAGGGAGGCACGGCGTGTTTTTGTACATCCCTTATCAACCGGCGGCATCGCCGAATCCTGCGGTCAAGGTATCGGCGTATACAATTGCATATACAATTGGTACTCATACCAACAGTCACATGTGGTCAGAAGTGGTTCTGCATAATTTGCCGCGTGATCCGCAGTCCACCAAAAGCGAAGCGTGGGCAACGTTTGAACCAGCAACTGCTGCTGAGGACCCTTAGCCTCGGATCCTGTCTGTGTCACGCTGATTTTGTCCTGGCTGCCGCCGAATGGAATGCCACAGGCGCGAAACGCCCGTCAACAGCGTTCCGTTATTACCCGGGCCACTCACTGACTGTCGCCGCCAACTTCTGATTAGCGCGTCAGGGAGTGCATCCATCGGCTGCGGCGGAAGGTCTGCAGCCGGTGTTCGACCAGATCAAATGAAAGAACAGATTGCCACGCGGTACAGTCCGGACGGACAGTCACCGCTGGAGCTGGACCTGTCGGTGAACCGTTTCACGTTGGTCACATCAGACCTCTTTCTTTCGAACGGACCAGATGAACCCGTCGTACCAGAAATGCATAATCGCAACGACGGTGATGATGCAGAAACTGACATCGTATTGCTCTGGACTCGCGTCGTTTTGCTTTGAAATAAGTCCTCCCCAGACGCCGAACGCGGTAGCGATACCCAGAAATCCCAGTAATGTCGGCAGGCGTCCCCAGCTCTTCCCGCCCAGCCCCATGCGCCCTTGCAGGTTAGTGCCTTCCGTCTTCCAGACAATGACGAAATACTGCAGTGCATGGAAGAAGTTCATGATGAAAAAAGCCTGTCCGAACGAGTTGAATCCCCAAGTGTAAATCGAGCAGCAACCGGTTGAGACCAGCAGGGCGACTTTTTCAAAGGACACGCAGTAGCCCGAGCGCCGTAATCGCCAGTAGGAGAAGACATACCATGCCAGATAAGGGATTCCAACGCAGAGTATGAGCCGGGTCAGGACCCGCTGGTACTGCATCGCGAACGCGGGAACTGCGGAAAAAAACAACGATTGGTCACTGTGCGGTTCGCCACTGTGCGGCGTGACCAGCTGCACATGAAGCATGAGGGACGTCCCGGCAAGGATGGGGCCGGCGTAGAGCAGTAAATTCAGGCCCTGGTCAAGTTGTCGCCCGATATTTGGATCGTTTCCCGCCCTGGCATCGTAAATCCGGCCAATACCGAAGGTCTGCATGCACGAATGGTAGACGTCCCAGCTGACCGCCAGTACGGCGACGGAAGCCGCGATCCAGTTGGAGGACAACATGCTGAGAAACAGCAGGATCGGAGCTGCCACAAACCGGACCGGATACTGTCGGAAAATCGCGGGATTACCGTGGCTGCGAAAAAACACCAGAAAAAGATGGGCGTAGATGAAGCACAAGATAAACAGGTTGGACGTCCTGTCCTGATGAGTGCCAATCTGGATTTGCTGATACCTCAGTGGCGACGCATAGATGATAATTCCGAGCAGCAGCGCAAGGAGCGGCGCATAAATGATCCCGATCCGGTCAAGCACCGGCCCGGCAATGAAAATCGCAGGACTAGAACGTCGTTGCGTCAAGAATGAGTCTGCCTTTTAACGGGACCAGGACTCGACGAAGTCCTGCCCGGACTGGCGGTGCTGGTGAAAAACCTGCCTGCTCCGCCTGAGTTTGCTGAATGAGGATCTTTCAGATGCTCTGTCCACTGACCCGCAACAGCGGACCTTTACTGCTTTGGCGACGAACTGAGCGGGACTTCTCATCTTCTTCGATGCCGGCCAAAGCAAACGGCATCGCGAGGAGCAAAACAGAGATAATAATGATGAGCACTCTCTTCCAGGGGACAGCGCAAAATCATGCATCTTATCTCCAGTAGAAACGGCAAAAGAAACCGTTTCCCTTCCGGTAACTATCCGAAATAACACCAGGTCCGTCAACGATGGCTTCCGGGAATCCACGTTGTCAACGAATCTGATGTCGCTGAAATCTGACCTGTCTCTGACCGAGTTCCTCAGGCTAACCGGCTACCATTGGCATCGGTGAACTGCGGTCGGGGTGGTCGTCTGCCCTGCTCTCCGGAACAGACTCTCAACCTCCCATCCCAGACACTCACCTTCTAAAAGCATCGCTGGCGGGATTTCAGCAGTGTTCCGGCATACACAACGTGGATCGACTGGTCCGAAACCACTTTGCCGCTATCCCACAGGTCGGCATCGTTGTCGCTTAGACGCTGCTTACTACTGGCCACTAAAATCTGGTAAGCAGCTTGCCTTTGATTTCGCTGTGGGGATTCGAGGATCCAGCTTAACCGGGGCTTGACCGTGTCAATGCCCACCGGAGAACGAGTCTGCTGAGTGGCCAGTTACCGACAAACGGTATGGCGACATGCCGGCTGATCGCACGAAAGATCTGATTGCCGGGCGACCGACCCATCGTGTTACAGTTCGTCCATTTTTCGCAATCTGATGCAAAAACTCCGCAACTCTTTTATGCAGCTTCCGAGAACTACTTCAGCTGAGCTACCCGGAAACGAACTGCGGACACTGAACTTTTAACACGAGGCTGTCATGTCGGATACTGATCTTGTGAGAGCCAAGCGGACGGGGCAGTCACTTGTCGTGCGTCTGCTGCGTGGTCGTACGATATCGATCACAAATTTCAAAGATTTCTCCGGTACGATTACGAAAATGGGATATCGATGTATGAAGAATGAAACAGGACCGTGGCTGCCACCAGGTGGCAGGCAAGTCATCTGGATGAAAGATCGCGTAATTGTAAAGCTCAAGACCCGCGGGACTAAATGCGGCCCGCGCACGGGTAAACCACATGCGTCATTCAGCTACATGAAGGCGAACGGAGCCATTGAATGGAAAGACGAATTAGCCAAATTCGACTATCGCGGGAAGTTTGTCTTCAAGGCAAAGGTGACAGCAGGACAGGCAAAAGAGAAACAAATTAAGGACCCGAATTTCAAGTATTCATGGCCCACCTGCATCGACATGCAACGCAATGAAGATGATATGAATGACTGGGCCAACAATTGTCATTTTGGTTTCTATAAGAATCACTTTGATGACACAGGGGCCGACAAGTACTTCTGCGGTAAGTGAAGTTACGCCCGTTGATCGTACCGTTCCCGGCGCAGGAAAATCTGCAAATGACGTTTTCGGCCCGGTAATTACACCTTATCTTTCTTTGTACCATCCATCGCATTCAGAAGCGGTTCAATGCCCTGCATTGTCCGCTGAGAAATCGCGCCCGTTAACGCAGCCCGTTTCAGGATTTTCGGGATTAGATCAGCAGGGCACATTGTCTGACATCCGTTAACTGAGACAGTCATGGCACCGTCTGATGACGATCTAAATTTTCGAGCGACAAATCCATTGACCGGTCTGCGATCGTCTTCAGGCGGTGGTGATGATCTGGCGTCAAAATTCGAAAAAGTACTGCTGCTGACTCCTGCAAAGTTGCCAGGTGCCATGGGGCAGGAACTCAGAGCTATGCTGTCACCGGAAGCAATCGGCATGCTGGTTGGTGTGCTTGTCTTGTGGGCCGGGTCTCATTCGATCGGCGTGGGATTTGTTATCGATTTTGTCGCCGGATTTCTGTTGGCTCTTGGTGTGGTGATGACCGGGGCTGAACTCGTGCGTGCCACAGGCCATTTTATTGACTTCATCAACACAACAGTAAACGCCAAAAACCCTGCTGACTTCGATCGCGCGGCCGGTTTCCTGGCACAGTTTATTTCGGCTGTCGGTGTGGGGGTGTTCATGGCACTGCTCACTCGACGTGGCCGACTGAAAAAAGGCACTGCTCCCAAAGGCAGAATCGGTGTGATCACAACGCTGATCGCAGGTGCGGACAGGGCGGGGATGCTCACTCAACACGCAGAGCTGTTCCTGGCAGTCGCTAAACTGAAAAAAAAGATTATCGCTGTTCGCTGGACAAATCGGTTGTCATTGCCGTGGATCAAAAAAAAATATCCAGCCAAACCCAAAGGAATTGATGCCAAGACCAGCAGGGAGACAGGCATTGTAACGGTCGCCTCGCACGGTCCAAAAAGAGCGGAGGAACTGAAGCAGGCCTACGACATGGGTTATTACGTCGTCGAACTGGTGGGGCAGCGACTGGTGGCGAAGAACAAGGCAGGGGCGACATTAATGCTGCCGGCAAAAACGGAATGGAAGCTGGCAGCGGGTCAGATCATCGATCAAAAGAAAATGAAACCATTAGTCGGTGATTACGATATTATGGCCGTGGTTGATCCGAAAAACCCGACCCCCAACCTGACGATTGAGGAAGCGATTACCGGTAATTCCACCAATCCCGCGACGCGGGAAATCCGTCAGCTGTTCAATAAGTTAGCAAAAGATGACCGTGTCATGCACGGTGCGCACGACAGCTATGGTTCCATCGAAAGTGCAGGTGCCGGACAAATTGTCTTTGATGGCGTGACAGGTGAAGTTCGTCTGCTGCGAACCATTGATGAAACAAAGGAATACTATCGTGTTGTGCTGAAGGGACGTCAGACCCGCAAGGGCTCTTACGAACGCATGGCCCAGGACGAATTCCAACGTCGCTGGAATCGTGGTGAATATCGAAACTCCAACGTAACGCTGCATCCCACATTCAAATTCGGGTCCTCGCCCAAACAATAGCACAGAGAACAGCAGCAAACGGAGCTCAATGATCGGGCCACGAATGAATACGTGTTTATCAGCCTCTGCGACAGAGCTGGAGATTTGACTCAGGGAGCGGGATCAGCAGACGTGCCTGCCAAACGGCAGATTGGAGCTCGACAGAAGACAGAAAAACAAGTTCACTGGAATTGCGTTGGAATCATGGAAACAGACGGCAGGTTTTCGAGCAGCCGCCAGTATCTTTTTCGCCGTTAAGGAAACAATCCCATGGTCTGGAACGTCCCTGTCTACTCTCAGAGCACAATCAGCCGCTGTGGGGAAGCGTGCGGTCACATGCTGTGGGACTGGAAACTACCGGAAAACTCAGCAGCAGGGTTCACGATACGAGGCACGTGCAGGCCGTTATGCAACTCTCGACAAAGGGCTCACCGAGCAGAAAATAAACAAATTCTACAGCCGGTTGAGGATCCAGGCACTCAGGAACCCACACGGAGCCAACGTACGTCATGCACTAAAGTGGACACCAGTCATCGTCACCTCAGTTCACGAGGCAACCGGACACGCCATGGTCGTCATTGGCCACGCAGCCGGGACTTACCAGGTGGTCAACCCCTGTTATCAGATGTCGGTCAATTTCGAACCTGGAGCGATTCACAGTTGTGAAGCCGGGTCTGTCTCACAGGACGCAGCTGAAATCGATGAGGAATTGAAACACTTCATCTGGTACTGGTGAGCACCCGCCCGCAGTGAATCATTCAGTAAATGCCGTTCCAACAAAATTGATGCTTTCGACCCCTGCTGCAAAAAAAAATTCGCAACCGATACCGCGATCCCGGCGATAACATGTATGCACCTATCCGCTGAGAGCGTTGCGGTGAACCGCGGTTTCCTGAGCAGACGACCCCCAGGCAAAACGAACGTATACCGGATGTCAGGCGTGTCTTCTGCGGTAAATGTCCCCAGCCCAAACAGGCTTTGATGTTCCAGTACACAATCAACTTCACCGAACAGGACGGCATCGATGAACGGGCGGTCCGCATTTTTCTGGAGGCTGCCCAGGTTCTGGACGTCACAATTGTCGTGAGAGCCATCAGCCCCGGCAGCCTGAAATATCTTGGCAGGCCGGGGTTCCAGTCCAGACTTCAGGATTGCCAACCCAAAACGGCGGAAAACACCGGCAGTACCGGCGTGGGGGGTCTGGTAGTGAGTCCTTTCATGCGGGCTGACTGCTTCCCAAACATGGCCAATACAGCACGGTCGATTTACCGGCACTTCGTCCTCCACCAGCAGGCGTCCGAAAAAAAGTATGCAGACGCATTGCAGGTCCTCACCGACAGGCAGCAGGGACCACAAACACAACAAAACACCGCTGCCGAAGCAGAATCACAAACAAAGACTGTCAGTCCGTACTCCTCTCGTTTTGTTATGCATCCACTGGATGCGCGTCTGAATATGTGCTTCGAAGCGGGATTATCTCCCTACGGTGTCGAAACACAGGGAAGATATCGGGGCGTGCTGAAACATCGCGGCTCACCGGGTATTCAGTCGCGTTACGTCTGTGGAGACTGGAACCTCAAAGATATTTTTCGCACCCCGGCCGAAGCGTGGAAACCAGTGCTCCAGGAAAACAGGTCCAGCCGCAAGTACCTCAACAGCCAGCATCGCGCAGCAGACGCCGGAATCAGAGAGACGGCGTTCGGTAACAGCAAGGCATCGCTGGAAACCGCCACGACCGCCCATTTCAAACAGGTCGCTCAGTTTGTCAACAATGCTTACAACTGTCCGGTCGTGAACCACGATGAGGAAGTCCAGCAGGCCGATCACACAAACGATGAAGTATTCGTGTTCTGCAACGCCTCCCTGCTGGCCCTGCAGCTGCAGACGTACAGTCGTTCGGTAACCGCAGCCCGAAATGCATACCTGCCGAAATGCTTTCTGGTGAAAGGACAGTTTAATATCGCTATGTTTTATGAGTGCATCGGTCGAAATCTGGCGGGACGCTTCAGCTTTCCCAATGCCGACCGCCCCTTTTCCTGAATCTCGCTACGTTGCCCCTTAACAGCTTCACCGGTGTGCCGATGCGCAGCGAATTCCCGAGAGAACAATTCATAATGACGATGCGTAAGTTCCACCACCCGTCTAAAATGAGATCTGGCAATGCCTGAAGCAAGAAGCCCCTTCTATGTATCCTTCACTCATGATCAGATTCCGCGAGAGATTGATCATTCGTCGTCCCATCCAGGACCTCCAGGCGGATCGGCAAATCGAGCCGGGTATACATCTGTTACAAATAGAGCCAGGCTGACGATCGCATGGGACAATTTACGCACAGGAAGTGATGGACGACTCCCGATCTTTGCCCTGTCCGTGAACGTTTATTTTCGACTGACAGACTTTCTGATTGCAGTTAGTTCGGATTTTGCCGCACAATCTTGTGCCTATCGAGTGACCCTGAGGCATGAACTCGAGGCTCATATCTACGACCCAATCAGAATTTTTCACTCCTATCGCGATGTGTTGATACGACGACTCAACCCAATCGTGGTACCCACAAGACAGGCTCCACTCCACGTGGCGTCCACTGATGAGGCTGAATCCAGAAAAGACGAAGTCGCAAGGCCGATTATTCTCGCAATCGGACGGACTCGCCGAGAGTTGGTCCAGGAACTGCGACAGGCTCGTGATCACCATGACAGCCCTGACTCATATCGTCTGGTTCATAATCAATGCACGGACACTCAGTGGTCCAGTGGCAGGTAACCTGTTGCGGAGAACAGAAGGAGACGCAGCAGCTCATTGATTGGTTTGCCTGAACCCCCGATGACCGATACTGTGGCGTTTGCCTAACGGACATTCGCCATTGTCTGAACTCGTTCGCCGGTTCACCCGCAGAACTAGAATATCAAACTGCTTGTCATTGAAGGTTCAGTGCTGCTTCTGGTATCCGGCTGTGATCTTTTCCATTGTTACTGCTAGAGTTCAAATGCAAACGTATGGGATAGCAGTCGCCAGCAGCGGGACGCCAGCGATCGTGGGGCACAGACGATTCTCGCAAATCCTGTGGCATACAACGGAGGTACGGGCCTCTGACTGACATCAAGTCGGACATGCACCACGAACCGCGTGTCGGACAACAAGCCATTCAACTGCCGGACCGCCAGCATGCCGGTTACTGCAAGCTCTGGTGGAACACTGGTTTCCGGCTGGCTGCCGATTTTCTCCACCGTCCCGGAAACAGGTTGCCCCGGCTTTGAGTTGAATGTGAGTGATGCGAACGCGTTTTCTGCCATGAATTCCACGCTTTCCTGCGGGACGAAAGCATGGGCTCGGAATCCAGCCTCAGACCCCACCCAGCCAATCAGGGTCTGCTCCTCCAGCCATGCAGCATGATTTTCTGCAGCCAGCGGCGTCCCCTGCCAAAATCCCGGCGTCAGCTGCGACTCGTTGGTCAACAGACGAGACCGGGGCGGGTACAGCTGTCCGGACCGCGGACTCAGCAGCCGGAGCCTTTCCGCTTTCCGTCGCGCTGTCTGCAGTCGCTGCTGAGTATTTTGCACTGCTTTACGTGCTGCCGGAATAGCCATGGCCGAACTCTTTGAGGTGCTGCGGCTGGTCGTCAAGTGCTGCAGCCGTACCTCGCGCAATTCCAGCTCACCCTCCAGCTGTACGACCAACAATATCAGTTGTGGGTTGCGGAGCTGCGCCAGCAGCTGCTCCTGCCGGACGTGTGCCCCATAACCAGGGGATTCCTCAACAGCCCCGGCGGCAGAGACATAGACCGGTGAATTTACTCCGGGTGTCAGCGTGAAGGGCACTTCAATCGAATATGGCAGGGGCCAGAACAGTGACGTTCCCAGCAGGACCAGCAGCATAACCAGACCAACTGCTGCTCGCTGTCGGCGGGGGGCTGAAGGCAGAATCAGACGTAAACGTTGCCTGATCAGGCTGAACACTCCCCACAACATTCCTGCACTGACACTGGCAGCAAACATCCAGACGATGCCCTCCAGTCGGTAGGGCTTCAGCACACCGTGGACCAACAGCAAAATCGCGACCAGAACAAAGACGCGGTATACCAGGGAGACCGCTCCAAAAACCGGCACTGCAATTCGACTGAGACCGGTGTACCGCAGCTCTTCCGGTCGTGAAAGCCCCAGTATAAGCCGATCAACGACCGCTGTGGCCGCCCTACGGGACTCAGGACCAAGATTGGGAAAACGCAGTGCATCTGACAGCACATAGTAGCCATCATAGCGCAACAGAGGGTTGCCATTGACCAAAATCGTATTCAGCGAACAGACCAGCATCACATTCAAAAACATCGCGTGCAGAAACCCGGGGACGCTGGCCATCCACAGCACACCAAACACTGCGGCCAGAAACAGTTCCACAACAATCCCGGCTGCTGCCACCTGAATCCGGTGTCCACGATTCCGCTCACGCCACGAGTCCGAAACATCGCAGTACAGCAAGGGCAGGAAGCCCACAACGATGCAACCCATTTCGTGACACTCTCCGCCGTAATGACAGCAGGTCAATCCGTGCCCGATTTCGTGCAGAAGTTTGATGACCGCGATGATCAATCCCAGTGACAAAGCATGCTGTATGGTCAACAGCTCCCCGATTTTCGGCAGTTCGGCCTGCAGCTGGGACCACCGCAACAGCACCATACAGGCTGTGACAACGACAAACATACCGCCCGCCAGCAATATCCGGGGGTGATAAAGCCAGCCCAGACGGCGGTCCAGAACTTTAAGCAGACCGGTGGGATCAATACCCCGAAAACGATGACTGATCAGGGAGAACAGCTTGGTCACTATGGCCGTTGTACGCGCACTGCGAGCCTGTGCCGCCAGCTGCGACCCGTAACCAGGCTGGACTGGAATTAACAGTCCAGCGCGAACTGCCGTCATCAGGAATGTGGCCAGGTTCTGCTTCGAAAATTTCATCCCCGAAAAATCCTGGGTAAGCTGTTGAACCACCGATTCCAGCGATCGCTGTCCATCGAGCATCCGCAAAAATTCCAGCTCTGTGGATTCCACCCGAAAGTAAGTCAGGCGCACCGGATCCTTGATTGTCCAGGCTCCGAGTGACTCGTCCGCCGGAAGCACTTCCAGATCTCGTCGCATGATCCACGGAATCACGGTTTGTGCCCGGTCGGTGCTTGCCATCAGTTCGTGATGATGATCATGTTCACTCGCTGGCCGGGACGCAGACGCAGACGATCGTTTTTGATTATGGCACGTACTCGCACCTGACGGTTGACTCCGTCGGTTTCCGGACTGACAAACACGATCCGCCCCGTCACGGTGACCGGTCCACTGCGGGTGTCCGCACTTACAGTCACTTCACGACCACGGAAAGATGCATCAACCAGATCTGACGTGACATACCCTTCGACGAACAGTTCATCCAGACGAATGATCCGTAGAACGGGCTCTCCTGCCGTGACCCATTCTCCGATGTAGTGCATTTTTTCCACCACCATACCTGTCAACGGCGATTTCATTTTCCGACGGTCCAGCTTGTCCTCCGCGATTTCCACTGCGGTACTCATCTGCTGCATCTTCAAAGAGACAATTTTCTGTTCCAGCTCTGCCTGGGACTGCTCCAGCGTCAAACGGTGGCTGGCGATTTCCTGTTGTTCTACCAGGACGGCCTGACCGTTTGCGCGGAGCAATTCCAGTGACTGATCGTGCCAGGCCTGCTCCACATCCATTCTGGTTTTTTGCAGTTCATATTTCACCGTTGCCAGTTCACGATCCGACACGCTGCTGCGAAACGCTTTTCGGGATTCCGTGGTACGATCAAAAGCATCCTGGGCCAGCTTCTGTGCGGCAGATGTTTTTCGAATCAGGATATCCGTTTCTGCCGTCTGTCGGCTGATTTGCTCATGGAGCCGAGCTTGCTGCAGTAACCTGCCGGCTTCCTGAACAGTGGCACCTGCGATCTCCACCAGCACGGAATCTGCATCGCGTTTGTTTAAAACAGCCAGGTCCAGCTTGGCCATGCGCAATGCCAGACGCGCGTCGTCGTCGTCCAGCGAAGCCAGCACCTGCGATTCAGAAACCCTATCGCCTGGTTCGACCATAATTTGGCTGATTTGTCCGGTTTCCAACGCTGGAATCCGAGCCTGTTCCTTGAGGCTCAGAAAACATCCCGCAACCGGAATCTCTTCGGCCAGGGAAGGCCAAACAGCGTTCGCAGCCAGAATCGCCAGGATCAAACGACGGGGCAGACAATTCCATTTTTGCAGGTTCACAATCGCATCCCATAATTCAGAGGATTTGAAATCGGTTTCCGTCAGGAGCAAACACCTGTCAGTGGGTGATATTTACAACCATGTCTGTCGCTGGACGAACTCAAAAACTTTGCGAAACCAGATGAAACCAAGTGATCGACGACCACAGTGAATCCGAGCCACAACTCCGGCACCAGGACGCTCGTTGCCGATCAGCATGTCAGTTAACTCTGCCGTCGCCTGTGTGGATAATTGGCCGTGGCGATCTACGTCGGTGGCAGCCCTCAGTGATGAAAGAGTTGTCTGTCGTGTGACTTCCGGTGAGGTTTCCAGCGAAAAGGAAATTTCCAGTGGTCCGGGAGCATTTTGTGCAGCTGCGGCCACGTAACGCACATCAGCCTCCGGAACTCTGAGGTGCAGCTGCCACCCGGCATCGGGATCAGCCACTTCAAACAAATACTGCCCTCGCTGAACAGGTCTCTGAAACAACGTCTGTCGCAGGCGATCACCGTACACACGACCGTTCATGCCGGCCTGGACATGCAGGTGGTTCAACCGCTTGGTCATGATCAGTGACTGCCGGGTCAATGACTGTTGGCGTTGTTGCAGCTCGGCCCGTTCTGCTGACAACAGCCACGCTTCCTGCATTTGCAGATGGCGACCTCCGCGCAAAGCATCAATCGAAGCCAGTCTGGCGTTCACCGCTGCCAGTTCACCTTCGATTGTCTCCTGTTGAACATTGAGGTCTTCGTTCGTCAGAACGCACAGTGGGTCCTGAACCTGAAGCTCAGATTGATCTTCAACGTACAGCTCTGTCACAATACCGTCGTCTGGTGCAAAGACGAACAGGCGTTGTTTGGGCATCAGCTGACCATAGGCTTCGATTCGCAGGTCGGCCTGCAGCAGAAGCAAAGCAGCGGTTGTTGCTCCTGCCACGGCTATTATCACCAATGTGCGCATCTGCGCGACAGCCCGCATCCCGCTTCGAAGCAGATTCACAGGGGAACGACGCCTGGCAGCCTTGCAGTTGAACATGGCTACAGAAGCATGTTTCAGCAGCTGGTTCAGACGTTTCTCGTTGCTGACAGTATTCTTAAATTCCACTACGACGCCCCATTCCGCATCTGACCATTCACCCGAACCGGTCAGCGGACGCACACAACAGTGCTCCGGATTTGCTGCAGTGGAAACTCCCGTTACCGCCGATTCGATCTGGTTTCTCAGTTCACGGGACGCATCGGAACGGTCATTGGGCTGACTTACACCTGTCGTTGCAACAATATCCCACCGCCGTCCATATTTTTTTCCCACACCAATGCGACGAGCCGACAGTAATTCTGCAGCGTCGGTTGCAATAGTATTGGCAATGACTCTTTCGTCGAGACTGACATGCAGCATCAACAACAAAGACTGCCACGCCGACTCTCCTGCAGCAGGATCCAGAAACGATTCCAGCAAACGACGACGCTGGAGATCGGCAAACACATCCACCAGTTGACTCAGATCATCACGGTCGACTGGTGGTCCCTGCTGACCTGCCAACAGTAAAATCAACGCGTCTGCAGCCAGCGCTGAGGCTGCCAACAGCATGGTAGGCGACTCAAAACCAGAATCGGTCTGAGGGATAACTCGTACCTCGCCATGATTCAGATTCTCCAGGCCTGAAGTGGCTGGAAAAGCTGGCTGGGTGTCGCCGGTCCAGGCCACTCTTTCTGTCGCCTGACCGTGCTGGATCCAAAGACTCAGTGGGTTGAGGCTTAGTTCGCCTGCTGCCTGCAGCAGCAGTTGGTGTGTAAAGTCACCCTGGTTCCTGTGTCTGGCATGCTGTTGTTCAGCTTGAATCAGAATTGTCTGCAGTGTTTCGTTCATATGTACAGCGCTCGACTCCCACTGGTCTGTACCACAGTAACCGCAGTGTATTTATGCAACAGCAAAAGTAACGTCCCAGAGTTCCCGCCTGGAGAAAACACCTCGAATCTTTACTCGTTACTACGGTCACTGAAGTGAGTCAAAATACGGGTGGTTCGATCTGTCTCGCTTTTGAATGAGGCGTTTTCAGCTTTTGCCGCATTCAGTGACATGCGTTTCTCCTTGTTGGACCGTCCAACCGGCTTTGGTGGTCTCAGAAGGCGTTAACCGTGGTGACCAGTGAGCACCGGTTCCGCAGGAATCTTAAGGGATGTCTGGCGAGCGTTTTGAGGATCGTCACAAGTTAAACCGGGACGACCTCAGAATCGCTGCAGCGAAGACCGTTGCGAGTACTGAGCGTCGTGAGTCCGGCAAAGGCACCTCGGCCGACGGGACACGGTGCATGTTGTTTCCGTCAGCAGAGGAAGTGAACGGCTAACTGAATATCTTCCGTCAGCACAGGCCCTACCTGAAGATCTACACGGTCGAGTCAGGAACTGATGAAACGAAAGTCCGAGTGAGACGGGTCTGTCAGCTTTGAGGCCGCTGTTAACCTGAGAGTTTGGAGACGAATTTTCGGGGTGCAGTCGAAACCCTATGGGTTCGTTTCGGACTCCGGTTTGTCTTTCTCGAAACGGAGAGTCGCGGTGAGCGAATCGATCCGACGCAAAGCACTGCGGAAAAGACGGAAACGACAAAACGCCGTGATGCGGACCTCTCGGCGTTTTTTATTAATCGGTCTGTCTCATTTTTACGCAGAACAGAAACGAGCTCCCCGTGCAAACTCTCTTTGTAACAACTTACGTGCGACGTGATTCCGGAAGTCTGGCAGCGGCAATATGTTGCAAGAGTTCAGGACCTTTACCACGGCTTGGCGGTAAACAACTCTCCCTGAATTTTTGTGACAGTGCTTAACACAGCACGCGATACATCAACCTCTTTCATAGTGGCAAGAACTCGCGAGGAACACTTCCGAATGCCGTGGCAGACAGTATGGCTGACCTTTTTTTGACTGAACGGGGTCGTTGTTTTCCGTTCTTGCCTCTGAGGCAATTTGTGCTAGCGTTTGCGAACATCGTAAACGAAGAGATGGTCGTGCTCCCGGAGATAAAGGCGCTTTCCCGCGATGGCCGGGTGCGCCCAGCGCTCCCTTCCCGCGCCGGGAAGGCGGAAGGAGCCCTTCAGCCTGTAGCCGTCACGCGATGCCTCGATGAGCGCCATGATGCCGTCCTGATAGCGGAAGAAAAGATGTCCGTCCGCATAGATAACGGCAGCCGAGCCGGTTCCCGGCCCGCGGGTCTTCCACAGCACTTCTCCTGTCGCGACGTCGATGCAGGTCGGCAAGCCGTTATTGCTGCCGTGGCCGCCGAAAATGGAGTCGCCGACGAGAACGAATCCACCATGCTGATTCTGAAACCTGCCGCCGGGAAGAGAGTATTGCTCCTCCGCGTCGATGCCGCCACTCGTGTTCGGGACGAGCTTGATGAGTGCGCTGCCGGTGCCATACCCGATTGAGCAGAAGACGAGACCTTCTCGCAGCACCGGTGTCGAGATGGCGACGCCGTCGAGTCCGCCATAACCGCAGAGAAATGTCCCGTCCCCGGCGTCCATGACGGCCACTCCGCAACCGATCGTGACGACGTAGATGCGCCGGCCGCCGATCTCGGTGACCAGCGGTGACGCGAAGGATGACCCCTCCCGCCCGGAAGGACCGAAGACAGGCAGGGGACGTTGCCAGATCAATTCCCCGGTTCGCGTCTTCAGCGCGACAATTCCTGCTCGCTCGCCGCCCGGCGTGCAGATCAGCCGCTTTCCGTCGACGAGTGGCGTTTCTGCGAACCCGCGTTCCTGGGGTGGCTTACCGCCGAAGTCGTCGACGTAGTCCCGACTCCACACGTCCTTGCCGGTCTTTGCGTCCAGACAGAAGAGCTTGCCATCGGGGTCGAGGGCGAAAACAAGCCCCGAGTCGACGATGGGGGTCGACATAATGTTTCTCTTCGTCTTGCTGACGACGCGTTTCCACAGCTGACTCCCATCCGCAACCGCGAGAGCGATGACGAAGACATCGGGGGGCTCGTCCTCGCTCTTTGCGACCTCCTTGCCGAGCGTGTAAAGAGCTCCATCGGTCACGGCAACCGATGCCCAGCCTTTCCCGACGGTCGAGACGCTCCACACGAGCGGTGGGCCGTCGGGTTCCCACGAGGAGAGCAGCCCGGTCTCCGTCGACTTACCGTTTCGATTCGGGCCACGCCAGCCAGGCCAGGAGCCGCTGGTGTCGATCGGCGTGGCGGCAGTACGGGGGGGCGCGGCAGGCGACGTCAGGTCTCCACCCTCCCGGCGCACTGTCCCGAGTCGCGGGAGTGCCGATTCGAGCTCCCGGACGCCGGCCGCCGTGACCCGAGCCCCCACGAGGCTCAGATACTCGAGTGTTTCGAGGCGGGCGATCGTCTTCAGACCCTCGTCCGTGATAATGGGCTTCCCGAAGCCCGCGTGAGAATCGAGCGCGAGCTTCTCGAGATGCGGGAGGCCGGCAATGTGGACGAGTCCCGGGTCAGTCACGTTCGCGAGGCTGAGCTCGAGCTCTCTCAGCTCGACGAGCGAAGCGAGGTGAACGAGCGCATTGTCGTCGACCGCGGTCGCGAAGAGATCAAGTACCTTGAGCCGCTTGAGCGGGGCGATGTGCTCGACGATCGTGCCGTCGAAGCGATTCCCGAATCCCGTCTGGCGGAGACTTAGTCCGCGGAGCCCGGTCAGTTTCCGGAGATGTACGAGCCCGTCACCGGTCAGGGAGCCGCAAAACTCAATGCTGAGTGCACGCAGCTGGTCGAGCGAGGAGATCGTCGCCAGACCATCGTTGTCGAGAGCTGTGTCGTAGACATCGAGGAGCCGGAGATTTCGGAGGCCCCGGAGGTGGGAGAGTCCTGCTCCCGTGATTGGTGTGCCGCCGAGGGCGAGCGCGCGAAGTTCTTCAAGAGCAGCAAGTCCGGCGAGTCCACCATCGGAAATCTGCGCGTCGGTAACGTGGAGTTCGTGGATCGTTCCCAGTCTGCCGATGGCATCGAGCCAGGCGTCCGAGATCTGTCGACCTTCCAGCATCAGTGTTCGGAGGCTCTTGAGTCGCTCGAGGTGGGCAAGCCCTCTGGCGGAGACACGCGTGAAGCCGAGGTCGATCGTGTGCAGGTGCTTGAGTCGGCTAAGGTGCTCGAGTGCCGCGTCGTCGACGGCGGTGCCCGAGAGGTCGATGAGCTCGAGCTCCGGGAGCTCGTGGATGGCCTCGAACGCCGCGGACTCGATCGGCACATTCTCGACGATGAGGCCTTGGAGCCGGGGTATCTCGCGGAGCGCCGTCCAAACCCCCGCGCCGAGGCGACCGTGCGGGCCGACGTGTCGGGCGTCGAGAACGACCACAAGACCACCGACAGGCTCTCGAGTCAGCTCCTTCGTCGCCACGCGCGAGAGACTGCGCCAGCGGGTGATCACTCGCTCCGTGCGGACTGCGTCGAACTCCAGAAGGCGGGCACCCGCGGGGCCGCGGACTTCGTCAGGGGGGGCGGCGCAGCCCGGCCAGGCGACTGCGACTGTGATGACGATGAGCGTGAGCCGTTTCATGCGGTCTCTGTCTCGGGGGCCACATGTTTGTTTTGAAGGGGTTTGGTGTAGAGCCGCACCGCCGACTTGCAGAGCTCGACTTCACGGTACAAATCGCTCCAGGTGAGTTTGGTTGTTCGGAGCATGCGGCCGGGACCTCGTGGTAGCCAGATTGAATCGGTGTGCCCGGAGAATACAGGTTCATGTCTGCCAGGACAATTCGCACGAGACGCTTGAGGATGGCATGGGTCGTGGAGACAAGAGTCTCGCTGAGGTGGAGATCGTATGTTGCTGCGGTCCCCATCGCTCGGTGAGGAAACGCTTCGTCGATGGTACAGGCGGTTCGTGGTTTAGCCTCCGACCATCATCAACTCGACACCATTGCGGACGGTGTTCACGCAAAACCGAAGCACGTAGACACAGTTCGGGGTGCGACCACTTTCGCAGTAGCTGATCAGGATGGACTGGTCGGGGAGCAGGACGCCTCCGCGGTGTCGGTAACAGGAGATGTCGAGGGGAATCGCATCGCTCCAACGACGTCTTGGTTCACGGCTGATCCGGACACGCAGGCTGTACCAGATCGCCACGGCTTGACACAAGTCCGGGAATCTGAATTGCTGCCGGCCTCAGGAAACGAACCACTGTTGCTGCCACGACAAAGCCCGAACATGAATGCCTTCGTCGAGCGGTTCTTCAGAAGCCTCAAATCCGAACGCCCTGGTCGACTGATCCTTTTCGGGGGAATGGGGCAATCTGCAGGACCATGATTGTCCGGTTGGCTTGCAAAATATCGGGGCGCGGGTCAAGAATTCACCGGCAACCGGGGGGTTCAATCTTGTTAGGGGGAAATTCCGTGGCGCTTTCGGGAAATTCAAGGCCTCTGACTGCGGCTCACGCCGCCTGGAGTCGCCGTCGGTTTCTCAACGAAACATCAGTTCTGGCGGGATCGACCCTCGTCGCGTCCCCAGTGGCTCAGACCACGGTGATTGGTACTGACGTCAATCCGCAACGACCTAAGGTGGCGGCACTCTTCACCCACTTCACCGCCGGTTCACATTCCGATGTGATCTTGGAGAATTTTCTGGAACCTTACGTGTTTAACGGTCAGCGCCACACCTCTCCCTGCGATGTGGTGTCGTTTTACATCGATAAGTTTCCTCGTAAGGAGGATGGCGACACAGCGGAACGGGTTATCGGTTTGGGAGCTGAAGACATTGGCCGCGATGTGGCGAAAAGCTACGGCATCCCGCTTTATTCGACCATTGCCGAAGCATTGTGCCTGGGTACGTGCGAGCTGGCAGTCGACGCAGTGTTATCGATCGGTGAATACGGCTATCGGCCGATAAGCGCTCTTTCGGACCGGGAGTTTCCGCGGCGGCGATTCCTGAACGAGATGGTGGCCGTCATGCGCCGCTCCAATCGCGTCGTCCCGGTCTTTAATGACAAGAACTTCACCTATCGCTGGGACTGGGGAAAGGAGATGTTCGAAACGGCACGACGGGCCGGGATTCCGTTGATGGCCGGGAGTTCGGTCCCCCTGGCGGAGCGCCGGCCGGCGCTCGCACTGTCGCCTGGCGCACCGATCGAAGAACTGGTCACGGTCCACGGCGGGAGTCTGGAAGGTTACGACTACCACGGTGTCGAACTGCTGCAGTCACTGGCGGAAGGTCGCCAGGGGGGTGAGACGGGAATTTCGCGGGTCCAGCAACTTGCCGGAGATGCCGTGTGGAAGGCGGCCGACGAAGGGCGCTGGTCCGTGCCCCTGGCCGAAGCGGCCCTCGAAGCCGGTTTTGCCACGCGGCGGCTCGCCATCCGCAAGTTGGTGAGCACACCTCCACGAGCCATTCTCATCGATTATGCGGACGGCGTTCGTGGTGCCGTGCTCGGGTTCGGTGGCGCTGGTTTTTGTGCCGCTTGCCGGTTGAAGGGGGAACAAACGCCGCGTGCTGCTTCCTTTTACGGGGGTCCCTGGCGCAGTCGCGGTCTGTTCCCGGCGCTGGCCCACGCCATCCAGGCATTCTTTGTGACCAGGAGGCCGCCGTATCCCGCCGAACGGACACTGCTGGCCGGTGGCACCGTGGACGCTGCGATGCACTCGTATCACCAGGGGGGCGTCCCCGTTCCAACCCCGCATCTCCAGTTTGGTTATCCCGCGGTCGACTGGAGTGATTTCTGTGAGACCGGTCAGACTTGGCAGCAACTTCCTCCTGGCACGCCGCCGCCGGCGGGTCTGCGAAAGGGGCCTCGCACGCGTGTTAAGTGAAGACGAGTGTCTCACCCGCAGCCCGTCAACATGTACTGGCCTGAGTCGAAATATGAATGAAGCATGAAACACCTGGTTGATTAAGACGAACATGGACAAATTATTTCTCACAAGGCGGAACTGGCTGAAGACAGTCGCCGCAGTCACCGCAACAACGACCTGCACATGGAGAGCTGCCCAGGCAGCAGAGACCGTATCAGTCAACGTCGTTGACATCGGTGCACGGCGTGAGCTGTTTGTGGATCGGTTTCTGATCGACAGACTCAGGGGAGTGCAGCTCAGACTTCATGAGCCGCACCTCGCTCCACCGATGATCGGGCCGGTCAACAGCCTGCAATACGCAACAATTATCAGGGACGGTGATTTGTTTCGGCTGTACGCAAAGGACAGACGCGGGGCGAACAAAACCGGCGATGACACGGAAGTCACGCGTTATTACGAGAGCGGTGACGGGATTCACTGGACGAAACCAACCCTCGGGCTGTACGAAGTCGATGGCAGCCGGGCCAACAACGTCATCCTGCATGAAGTGGGGACCTGCCACAATTTTTCACCCTTTCTCGACACGCGGCCCGGCCTCTGGATCCCGGGGCGGCCTGAAGTGCCCAATGATCACCTCGCGGTCGACCGGCGATTCAAGGCACTGGGAGGTATCGGCAGAGACGGCGGCCTGTTTGCCTACACGTCCGATGACGGTATTCGCTGGAGTAAACTGCGTGAGGAGCCTGTGATCACCTCCGAAGAACTTGCGTTTGATTCGCAGAATGTTGCCTTCTGGTCTCCCGGCGAACAGTGCTACGTCTGCTATTTCCGCACCTGGAAGACATCCCAGGGAAAACTGCGAACGATCAGCCGCAGCACATCACAGGATTTTGTTTCATGGAGTGAGCCGGTCGCGCTCGATCCCAACTTCCCTGGCGAACAGCTCTATACGAATCAAACGCATCCGTACTTTCGTGCCCCTCATATCTACATTGCACTGCCCACGCGATTTCATCCCCGGCGAGGCGACAGCACCGACATCCTGTTCATGACTGCCCGCGGCGACGGTCCGTACGATCGCACCTTTCGCGAAGCATTCATTCGACCGGGACTGGACCTCAACCGCT
>CAUZPL010000047.1:0-49838 GCA_963581585.1 Planctomycetota bacterium | reverse complement strand
GACAGGACGGTGAAGTTATGGGACGCGGTCACGGGTCAGGAGACGCTCACACTCAAAGGACACACCAGTTTGGTCTCCAGCGTGTGTTTCAGTCCGGACGGGACGCGACTGGCCTCAGCAAGTTACGATAAGACGGTACGGAGCTGGCCTCGGCAAGTCCTGGTTCGACCGTGAAGTTGTGGGATGCGCACACCCTCACTTCCGGTCCAAGTCCGTTTGCGGGCGTGGCAGGGCATTGAGTTGTGAGCGAGTTGCTGATGGTAACGGCAGGTCATCAAGCCCGCCTGAGCCGCAGAACAGACATCACCGGACATGTAGGGCGCCGACAGCCGCACGCCGTCGCGGGCAATTGAATCAATGTGAATTGTCAGTCGTTCCATGTCCGATTGCGTCTTCGGCTGAAAACTGAAATCTGCATACCCGGCGTCCTAGGTGAACAGGATAACGATGTTAGGTCGCTCGTCTGCCGACAGCCGACTACCCAGGACCGACGCAAATCACAACGCCAGACGAATCATCACACAGCTCCCGAAAACCAAATTCACATCGAACCGACTACTTACTGATCTGCTTCACCTCGGCATCACTCAACGCGTGCCGGTAGAACCGCACATCGCTCAGGCTGCCGTTGAAGTGATCGTGCTGTCCCC
This sequence comes from Planctomycetota bacterium, assembly GCA_963581585.1. Lineage (GTDB taxonomy): Bacteria > Planctomycetota > Planctomycetia > Planctomycetales > Planctomycetaceae > S139-18. Next base: position 49,188 of record CAUZPL010000047.1, on the reverse strand, counting down.
GTCCGACCGACAGAGGAACGCGGTTGCTGAGATTGAACTGCGATGCCTGGAATTTGCTGGACTCGGCCACCTTCTTGCCATCGACGTACAACTTCAACCGGTCAATCCCTTTGACCGCCGCCAGGTGCACCCAGCCCGAGGGCAACTCGACATCGGACGTTACGCTCTTGCCCGCCTCGATCGACTTCACCCGTCCCGAAGGCAGCACACCGGCAAATAGTCGTCCGCGAAAGACCGCCATCGACCAGGCACGCCGGTAACGGACGTTCGGCGTGGTGTCGATCCGGCCCAGGGATGTCCATTTCTTCCCCCCATCGAATCGGAACACCTCGCCCAGGGGCAGGGTGCCCGAGTACATCATCCCGTTGTAGACGGCCAGTGGCATCGACTCCTTCTCCATTGCCAGCTGACCCAGAAACTCCCACCTAGTCTTCTTGGCGGACCCTTCCATACGAAACACGCCGCCGGTCGGCCAGGTGCTGACATGCAGGCCGCTGCGGTAGACGGTGAAGCCGTAGGTCTGGGTGTTCTCGCCAACGATTCCCAAGTGCTCCCACCCATGCCCGTCGTAACGGTATACTCCCGCCTCGTCAAAACCGCTCGCGTAGATCGCCCCATTGTAGACGGCCAGGCTCTCAACCCGCTTACCCTCGAATGTCCCACAGTTGGTCCACTTGGTGCTGCCGTCGTAGCGGAACAGCCCGGCCGAGTACATTGCCGAGACGTAGAGTTTGTTCCTGTAGACCACCGATCCATACAGCGCCTCGGCCTCGCCCAGCTTGCCCAGATTCTTCCAGATCTTTCCGCCCATGTACTTGTAGACACGGCCGCCCTTTCGGAGGTTGGGAGACTCGGGCAGAGACGACCCAGCCAGCCGGTACCTGGACGTTCCGGCGTAGATCTCGCCATGGAAACTGCACAACGTCGACACAGCATTGCAGCGGTCGGGTGTTCCCAGGTCTTTCCAGCCGTTCTTGCCGTCGAACAGGTAGACGTGTCCTGCTTCATTGATTCCCGGCTCGCAGGTGCCGGCGTAGAGCTGGCCACGGTGGACCAACAGGCTGAAGACATACATATTGTTACCCGGGCGACCGTGGTCGGTCCACGCTTTCTCGACCTGTGCGTTGTCAATGCCGAAGTGTACGTGCCGGTAATTGGCCGACGTGTTGGTCACGCCAACATTGTTCTTGATCGACAACTCGAACCCCGTACGCCGGGCCGGGTCGAACTTGCTGACAACGTCGCCCAGCACATCATCGATTGAGCTGTTGGTGTGCACCCAGGCCGAAATCGAAAAGCGTCCGGTGCCGGGGTCCAGACGCTTGTCATCGGCCGCCGTCAGCACACCGCTGCGGCCATCAAAACTGGCCGTCGGGTGGTTATTTCTACGGGTCGACTGATCACCAAAATGAACATCACGGCCCGAGAGGTGCAGACCATTGCCCGAAGAATCCAGCGAGTCGCGTTCGAGACTCCATTGCGCAGTCAGCTGTCTCACGACTGCCGTTTCGAGCGACATCGTTAACGGGGGAACACTCACCACAAAAAACAGAATGCATCGGAACATCATAAGGCCATCTTGTCAGGACGCGGATGGACAGCATTGCCCCAAAACTACACACTTGGCCGCGAATTTGCCTGTCACCAACTGAACAACTTCAAACACCCCAGGCCAAAGATGACAGCATGCTCGACACAATCATGGAAGAGATATCGCCGCCGGGTCACCAATACCGCATGTGCAGTGCATGGTCGGCCGTGCGGTGCAGGTCATCGGCTGCACAGTGCGTCTGCTGTTGACGGGATTTACGGTTTTTGTGTGTCATCGATCACGCGTCGTGGAAAATTTCAATTCCCCGCCGCGGCTGCGAATGGATCCGGGCCGGAAGTGTGGATGGCCGACACGTCCCACACCGTCACCGTCTTGTCAGCACTCGCCGAGGCCAGCCGCGTCCCGTCCGGACTGAAACACACGCTGAGGACATAGTTGGTGTGTCCTTCGAGTGTGAGTGTCTCCTGACCCGTGACCGCGTCCCACACCTTCACCGTATTGTCAACACTCGCCGAAGCCAGCCGCGTCCCGTCCGGACTGAAACACACGCTGGAGACCGGTGCGGTATGTTCCTTGAGCGTTAGCATTTCCTGACCCGTGGAGGCATCCCACACCTTGACTATCCTGTCGTAACTCGCCGAGGCCAGGCGATTGCCATCCGGGCTGAAACACACGCTGAGGACCGGGACGGTGTGTCCTTTGAACGTGAGCGTCTCCTGACCCGTGAACGCATTCCACATCTTCACCGTCTTGTCCCGGCTTGCCGCAGCCAGCTGCGTCCCGTCCGGGCTGAAACACACGCTGAGGACATAGTTGGTGTGTTCCTGGAGCGTGAGCGTCTCCTGGCCCGTGGTCGCGTCCCACAGCTTCACCGTATTGTCATGACTTGCTGAGGCCAGCTGCGTCCCGTCCGGACTGTACGACACGCTGTACACAGGGGCGGTGTGTCCTTTGAGTGTGAGCGTCTCCTGACCTGTGGACGCATCCCACACCTTCACGGTATTGTCAGCACTTGCCGAGGCCAGCCGCTTTCCGTCCGGGCTGTACGACACGCTGGAGACCAGACTGGTATGTCCTTTGAGTGTGAGCGTCTCCTGACCCGTGGCCACGTCCCACACCTTCACCACCATGTCGTCACTTGCCGAGGCCAGCCGCATGCCGTTGGGGCTGAAACACACGCTGGAGACTTGATCGGTGTGACCTTTGAGCGTGAGCGTCTCCTGACCTGTGGACGCAGCATTGCCTTGCGAATTCCGGTCGAGCGCCTGCTGCGTGAGGGTCTCCTGACTGGACTCCTGGAGTGGAGCCGGCGACTGTTGCTGGCATCCCGTCAGGCAAATGAAAAACATCACGGTCATACGGTGCATGCTAAATTCTTTCGTTCGCTCAGCTGGGAAACGATGGGTTCTGGTAACCATGTCCTGTACGCGGGCGTGTGTGGTCAACCTGTGAGCCTGGAACGTCAATTCCGCGAGGCAAGTCCGAACATTTGTACAGTGCGAACCTCACACGACGCTTTGTTCGGTCTGTTCCTGGAAGCAAAATCAAATTGCGACGGTCGGAAGGCGATAACCCGACGATGATTGTCAGATTAACTCAACCCCTTTTAAGATTCCGAGAAAACCACCGTTTGCGACATGTGATTCTTGTGCAACAGTGCTGCTATTACCCCGGCCAAGGTTCGTCATTGCGAATGTAGAGGCCGTTCTTGAACTCATTGAAGAACTGCGACACAAGCGGATGCTCGACCGGCAGGCCGCTTGAATCGGCGTCGAGATTTTCCGACGCGGCATAGGTGCACGTCAACGATCTGTCGACGAGTACGTGGTACCACGGCTGATCGCGATTCGGCTGTGTCTGGTTCTTGGAATACCACGCATCGTTGGCCCGGCAGAACTCATCACGGCCAACCACGACTCCCCGATAGCCGTAGCGCCGATGGCGAACCAATTGCCCGGGTTCGAAGTCCGGTCGTGAAGGACGGTTGATTGCAATCATTGTCGACAGAGGTTCCAGTCTGGGAATTAGCGAACCCGCCCACACCTCGCGCGACATGCTAACGAGACTCTCTCGTCCCCACCATTGTCGAAATCGAAGAAATTGACTGAAACTGTCGCATCAAAGGTCCATTAATGGACACAACTTGCCACGGCCAGGTCACTCAGCACTTCGAACGGCGGTTCATAGGCCGCTGCGCTGCCTTCGCGGGATGTGAAGAAGTTGAACAGGTAAACGCCGGCGGACCCCGCTTTGACCAACTGAGCTGCCGCGTGACGGTATTCGTCCGCGGTGAGATTTTTTGCCCCACTGCCTTTCGTGCATTCGATGCCGCCGTAGACCGGCACGGTCGTGATGGCCTGCTTCCACCTGTCAACAGGCAGATCGCCGCGTTCGTAAAGGAACTCAGAAACCGTGACAAAATCGATCCAGCCGTTCTTCACCCAGGCAGGCACGTCGCAGCCGAGGTGCTTCGCGGTCTCGGGCGTAGGCGGCGTACGGCCACGATTCGACGGCACACGCGCAGCGAGCACCAGTCGTCGATCGCGCTCGTGTCCGACTTCGTCGAGCATTTCGCGAACGCGCCCGACCAGCAAGTTCATTCTTGCAACACGCTCGTCGACTGACCCGTCTATGAAGAAGTTCGGGAATCGATTGAAGTCGAGTTCGATACCGTCGCAGTCATAGCGTCGCACGGCTTCCTCGATCAGCCCAAGCGTGTAGGCACGGACCTCCTCGTGTTCGAAGTTCATTGCGCCTTTGCCGTGATACTGTTCTGTGCCCAAACGCCATTTGGCATGATCCACCAGGAACTGCGTGCGGAGAAAATCGTTGCCATGATCGTCGTTCATTCGAAACGTGAGCAATGCCTCGCGTCCACGCCGTTTCACTTCAGCCAGCATGACTGCATACGGATCGACTCCAGCATCAAAGAAAGCCTTCATGTTCCGGAATCGCTGCTTCTCTGACTTGGGCCATTTCGCTCGCTCGTCGGACGTCGACAGCGCGCCGCGCATTGTGCCGATCTTTGTCGGGTAGTACATGACCTGCGCGTTAACGCAGACCAGTACTGTATCGACGAGGCTTCCATCGTAAGCCACTTCCCCGATTAGCCGCTTTACGTCGTCGATGTTAACGGCGACCGGCTTTTTGGTGCCGGCTTTCGTCCACAGGCAGGAATCGCCGTCAAAATTGTAGAGCACACGTCGAGATCGGGTGGACTGACTGACCAGCTCTGAGTTGTCTTGAGCTGACACACCCGACATGACAGGAATTACCATGACTGTCCACAAAATAAGCGAGAGGATCTTGTGAGTGAAGCCAGCCATATGATGTTCATCTCTGATCTGAGTTCAAATGCGTCAATTCCCGGTCACTGCCCGAGATCGGGAATTGAAACCTGTCGGCGGAACAGGCAGGGACGGCAACACCTGGGCGCAGAGGCGGTTCCCGAAATCGCTGGAATGGCTGTTGCCGCAGACGACCGGCCTGGTCGAATATCGACAGCTCGCACAGCTTGTCAAACGTATTGGGATATTCGTGATAGAAAATTGCAATAAATAAACGTTCTGCGCGCGGCGTCACGTCATACGGAACGACCCTGCTGTCCTGGGAAGGAAGCGTTCTTCGGCGCATATTTTGTGATCTGAATACCACTCGACAAACCCTTGTCTGCTCGCGTCAGCTGCTCGGTCTCACAGCTGTTCCTTACCAGACACCGGTTAAGGCAGACTTTCAGCAAACCTTCTCTTTTGCCAATTCATGGTCACCAGGAATTGTCCAGGTCTCCGAAAGCGCAAGACAGCAGGTGCTGATGACCGTCGATTCGTCCAGCGAGCGAGGCTGGGCGCTTCCACACGCTGCAACGCCGTTCAAAGTCATCTGGGCGCGGGCTGCGGGAATCAGGATGCTGTAGACACCGTGCGGCTGACCTTCTTTTTCGCCTGGGGTGTTAGCAATGACAACTGGTTCGTTGAAGTTATACCAGCTGAGTACGATCCGACCGTCCGGTGATTCAACGTATTCCGACCAACAGCTGAAGGTATCACCCGTTTTCCGGAACTCGGCCTGGCTGATCGGTATACCATCTCCGCTGTATTGGTTTCCCATAGATGCCTGGATTCCTTCCTGAAGCCATCGAGCGAGTGCAATGTTGTCCGCATAGATTCGTGGCTGATTGTTGGTCAGATCGCTGTTGATGAACAGGACGTGCCCAGGCCCCTTTGGTGAAACGTGCACGCGCCAGTGGCTTGCCTGCGTCAAGGGATCCGTGTCGGAAGACTCACTGAGTCTAAGAAAGGAATTCTCGCCGGTCAGTCGTACCTTATTGTGATCTACTCCCACGACTCAAAACCTCCATTAACTAATCAACAGAACTCGTACTGACCGTATTCTAATCCGAGGAGTGTTCGACATCCAGCAGCGGGAGGCCGGCTGGAACGATTTACGTAACCCCCTCTTCCGTATCGGTACTACCAGTGTGTGTGCAGACGCTCGATCGACGCTGCCAGGGAACGACAGTCAGCTTGCGCTGCCGAGGCACCTCCAGTGAGTGAGCCTGGCTGATCAAGTGACCGGAGTTGCATCAACTCTTGCGGTTTTTTCGATGCGTTGAAAACTGACCGGTTCTGACTCACTTGCAGAGTAAGGACGCGACCGGACTTGCTGATCAGCTGCAGCACTTTTCAGGTGGAATTTACCGCACTCGCATTTTCTTAGCCAAACATCTAAAGTTGCATTGAACCCCAGATCCGAAAACTACAAATTGCAGTGAGAACCAGCACTGTGCAGGTGAAAATGTCGTGATGGCCATCCGTTGACCTGAACCGCTGGGTGCGTCAGAAACTTAAACCTTACGGCCAGTATACGTATGACGCAATCACTTCTTCCTGGCCAGGAGACAGGAAGGTCACGCCATGGATAAAGTCGCGATCTTCGTGGATGTTCAGAACGTCTACTACACGGTGAAGCACTGCCATGGATGTCATTTCGACTACAAAGCGTTCTGGGATTCGGCCACCGAGGGAAGAGAAGTCGTCCGGGCCTTCGCGTACGCGATTGATCGCAGGGATGCGAAGCAGATCCAGTTTCAGCAGATCCTCAGGTCTGTCGGCTTCGAAGTGAAGCTCAAGCCTTTTATTCAGAGAAGGGATGGCTCCGCGAAGGGTGACTGGGACGTGGGCATCACCCTCGACATGATCGAGCTCGCAAAGGAGGTTGACGTGGCCGTGCTGGCGTCCGGCGATGGAGACTTCGACCTTGTGGTCAGGAAGCTTCGGAACACCCACAGCGTGGAGGTCGAGGTATACGGCGTGAGGAAGCTCACGGCGGCATCTCTGATTGAGGCCGCGACCCGGTTCATTCCAATCGAGGGGCACCTCCTGCTGACGAGTTAGCCCGGACTTCTCTGGCAGATCTGAGTCTTCATCTCGACCTCACCAGGTGACAACACATGTACCGTCGTGCTGAGGTTCCTGCTGTCCTGACCTGCTGTCCTGACCGGCTGAGAATGGGTGAAGTTTCAAACCTGATGTTCTGTGCGGACGCTTCGCCATTATGTATCTCATTGAACAGGGTCAGGGTCAGCATTGTTAATATGAAGCGTTTCATTTGTGCACTCTCTGAAATGGTTTTGGTGTACGCGGAGTGTAAACCTACGTCTGCCGTCAGAGAGTCACCGGATTTCGGAAAAACAATTCGAACAGCCAGGCAGTAAAGGACGGCGCAAGACGGCATTACACAGGCCGGAAAAACTAAAATGAGACCTCGTCGTCCATCAACTGATTGTGTTCCGGGTCACCGAGAACTGCGGCGGATTCGGTCCGACAGCGTCGGCCAGCCGGTTGCTTTGCTACACTGCGTCGAGAGGGCCTGATTATTCCAGCGATCAAATTCCAAGCGACGTCCGTATATGATCCGATGACGTAACACACCCACCAGGATTTACATGACCACTATCCGATCGTTTCGCACAGCTGATTTGAGAATCGACTTGCCACCAGGTGTGGGCTCAGACGCCGTTCATACGGATCCGGTCTATGGCTACGCGGTCACTTTACTGGAAGCGGACGATGGACAAGTCGGAACCGGCATCAACTATACACTGGGCGGCGGAACCAACCTCGTTTGTGCCGCCATCGGGTTGCTGGTGGAACCTCTGTTGGGTCGTGAAATCGAAGCATTGATGTCCAATTTCGGTGAAGTGCAGCGCCAGATAGCTGAACATCATCAACTCCGTTGGCTGGGCCCGCACAAAGGCGTGACACACGCTGCTTTAGCTTCGATCACGATTGGCTGTTATGACCTGTGGGCCAAGTCGCGTGGTGTACCACTGTGGAAGCTGTTGCTGGATCTGAGTCCTGAACAATTGGTGAATTTGATCGATTTTACTTACCTCGAAGACGAGCTCTCACGCCAGGAGGCCATTGAGATTCTGTATTCTCAGGCGTCCGGCCGAGCCCAGCGCGAATCAGTGCTGGAAACGGGCTACCCTGGCTACGACACGTCGGTGGGCTGGTTTCAGTACGATGATGACACGATTCGTGAAAACGCCCGTCGAGCCGTGGATCAAGGGTTCACGGCTATGAAACTCAAGGTGGGATCGCAGGACGCGGATCGCGATGTACGGCGTGCTAACCTGATCCGCGATGAAGTGGGTTCCGAGGTACTGATTATGCTGGACGCCAACCAGGCCTGGAACCTGCCCCAGGCGCTGGATATCTGTTCCCGGCTCGGTCAAATAAAACCTTACTGGGTCGAAGAACCGACCCAACCCGACGATGTACTCGCACACAAAAAAATCGCGGAGGCTATCGATCCGGTGTTTGTCGCTGTGGGTGAATCGATTCACAACCGCGTGGTATGGAAGAATTATTTTCAGGCTGCCGCGGTAGGGATTGTTCAGGCCGACTGCACGCGTTTAGCCGGGATCAGTGAGTATCTGGCCGTGACGATCCTCGCCAGAAAGTTCGGTTTGCGGGTGGTACCTCATGTCGGCGACATGGGACAGATCCATCAACATCTGGTCCTCTTCAATCACATTGCTCTGAACCATGAACGTCTGTTCCTCGAATACATTCCCCATTTGCGCAAACGGTTCGTCCATCCGGCGCAGGTCGAAGGTGGCTGCTACCAGACACCTCAGGAACCGGGGTGCAGTACCAGCTTGCACCAGGTGTGAAATTCCGCCCCCGCCTCGACATTCATTGTGCCGTGACCAAGTGACATGACCGATCAGTTCCTGGAACGATGTAGGCACCCTGTCGTCCAGAATCATTTCGACCGGTTCAAAGGCTTCTTCTTCGGTGAATCCGGCATCTGCTGATTCAAAGAACAGATCCGTGGCCAGGTCGGTATCCATGACATCAGGGCAGTGGAAACGATGCAAGCGTGTCAATGGGTGATGTGGAATCGATCCTCGTCCTCATCCTTGTAGCAATTGTCTGAAAAAGCCCTCGCTAACCGGTCCGACTCGAATCCAGAATCGTCCAGGACCATTTCGACCAGATCAAAGGCTTTATCTTCGGTGAATCCGGAGTCCACTAATTCAAAGAAGCAGGTCCATAGCCAGGTCGGTATGCATGACGTCAGGGCCGTCCATAAGTATGCAGCCATGGAAGTTCGAGCGACCAGCAGAGTCCACGATGTCCTCGCCTTCCTGCCCACCGAGGCTTGGGCAGTCGGCGGGGTCGATGAGTCCCGCTTCTGATGCAGCGACGGCGATGATGGCAATCAGTCCGTCTGAGGAGAACCATTGCTTCAGTTGATTCTTCTCGTAGAAGTCCGTCGGCCTGCCTTCAGAGTTCACTTCAACGGCGGCAACCTTCGACGAGAAGTCGGTGTAATGCGCTGTGAAAAGTGTTTGCTGCTCACATATGATCACAGCGACGGAAAAATATTATTGCAAACAAACGTTTCATTTGTGTGCTCTCTGAAATCGTTTTGGTGTACGCAGGGTGTAAACCTGCGTCTGCCGTCAGAGAGTCGCCGCATCTGGAAAAAAACAGTTTAAGCGGCCAGGTAGCAAAGGAAGGCGGTGAGCAGCGGTTGTGTTGAGCGTGGTATCGCAGCGGAACAATACAACTGACGCAAAACAACCCGGCCAATCCGGGTCCCGCGAAAGAGGTTCACTGGGGTGATCAGAGCTGGGAAGAAATGATGATCGACTTTTGTGCCAGCCTGGACACGCTGCCGGCGCGTGACGGTTCGAAAGATATCCGGACAGCCTCACGAACCGGCGACGTGAAAGCGATCCAGGAACAACTTGCCGCCGGCGCCGACATTAACAGTCGGACTCCAATTGGTAACGCGACGCCGCTTGTGATTGCTGCTCTGCACGGCCGGACCGCCGCAGCCGCCCTGCTGATTGAGAAAGGTGCCGACCTGACTATCCCGGATGAAGAGGGCTCCACGCCACTGTTGATCAGCTCCTTCTTCGGACATCGTGATATCCTAAAGCTGCTTTTGGAAAAAGGTGCCGAAGTCAACGCGAAGAACAAAGACGGATCAACGCCGCTCGATACGGTCAGCGCGGAGTGGGGGCCCGTTGTCGAAGGGGTCTGCAGGTTTTTCAGCGCTCTCTTTCAGCTCGAACTGGACCTGAAATGAATCAAATCCGTCAGGCCGGAAATTGCGAAGCTGCTCCGTGAACAGGGAGGCCGGCTTGCGAGTGAACTCCGTAAGGCTAAGTAGTCCAGGAAAGCCGTCGATCGGGACTCCGTCCCGACTGGTTACTCACGTCGATGAAGAAGACAAAGTTGCAATCCGCTTTCCTGTATCACTGCATAAGGTATCCCGTATGAAACTGCTTCTCATTATCGTGACGTTCTGTGTCAGTCTTACAGGGCTGATGGCAGACGAATGGATTGGTGGCAGCTTCAGGGATGGGTACAGGGGATATGCGATCGCTGAAGTGTGGAATTACGATATTGATCAGCACCAATGGACGGCCGTTTCACCGCTGCCGGACCACGGCGCAGGCGGAGGCCGGTTCGGACACGATCACGGGCAGGACGATCAGACTCGCGCGGCCGTCCACGATCCTCAGTCCGGTTTTCGGAGTTGCGGTCCCGGGCTGCCCCGGCCGCACTTCCAGGCAGAAGACAGTAGATTTCTGAGTAACGGTTGTATCGTCACCATGGGTGGCCTGACACGTGACCGGAACAGTCCGTGGATCGACAATGGAATTGTGACTCGTCTGCCCGGTGCCAGGTCGCAGATCGTCGGAGAATTCTCCCGACGATTGTCGTCGACGGCGACCGCGATCATTGGAGACCGGCTGTACGTTGCCGGCGGATCACTCAACGGTTTGAAGCCACTGCCGGGCATGTGGTTCTGCAGTGTATCCGGTTTTGCAGCGAAGTCGTCGAAGACTGAGACGTCCAGGCCAGACTCGGATGGTGGTGTCAGTAGCGAGTCCCTGTCTCAGGCAAAGGATCTGCTCAACGGCGCGATTACCAAAGGAGACGTCGCCGGAGCATCTCACCTGGTCATTTGCGACGGCAGGACAGTTCATTTCGAAGTTGCGGGCAGGCGCGACATTGAAGATGGCAAGCCTTTCGAGGCGGACACGATCCTGCGCATTTACTCAATGACGAAACCGATCACGTCCGTGACCGCTATAACGCTGTATGAAAAGGGTAAGTTTCAGCTGGACGATCCCGTGTCAAAGTTTATCCCTTCTTTCGAAAAGACAATGGTGCTGGTAAAGGATCGTGATGCGGTCAGGATCGTGCCGGCAAAGAGGCAGATCACAGTTCGTGACGTCTTCCGGCACACGACGGGCTACAGTTACGGAGACGGCAACCCAAACCCTCGCGAATACTACGAACGCGAAGGGATGCGATATCGCGGCCCGGCCGGCATGTTTCCACCGAAAATGACCATTGAGCAGGCAGCGGATGCGCTCGTCCGAATCCCGGCACTGCACCATCCCGGGGAACGATTCACCTACGGCTTCAGCAGTGACCTGCTGGGGCGTCTGATTGAGGTCTGGTCCGGCAAGCCCCTCGATGAGTACATGCAGGAAGCCGTTCTTGACCCGCTGACAATGACAGACACAGGCTTTTCGATTCCCGAAGAAAAACGAGGTCGGTTTGCGTCCTGTCACACATCCCACGATGGCAAACTAGCGATCATTGACAAAGCTTCGTCGAGTGAATTCAACGACGGATTCCAATTTCAGTCGGGTGGCGGCGGTCTGCTCTCAACAATTCACGACTACGCCAGCTTTTGCCGGATGCTGGTTGATGGTGGCGAGTTCAGGGGGAAACGACTGCTGAAGGAAGGCACAGTCAGGCTGATGTTCACTGATCAGTTGAACACAGTTGCCGGTGACTTCCGCTTCGGCCTTGGGTTTGCGATCCGTGATGTCTCGATCGGTTCAGACGACGAGAAACGTACTGCAAAGGAATACTCATGGGGAGGGTATGCAAGTACGGACTTTCGGCTGGTCCCCGAAGAGAAGCTGTTTCAAATTGTAGTCCGACAGAGAATCCCAGCGGTACACGGGCTGGCCGGACGACTGTTTCCGATTGTTTATCGTGGTGTCCGCTGAGTGAGCACGCAGTCTTCCCGGCCCGATGAGTAGTCCGCCGACATCGAATGGTGCAACGCAGCTTCCAGGGGCAGGGAAAATCTCCACTCATCCAGGATACAGGGGTCGAGAATCCCAGGCATCTGTCTGCTCGTCGCGTCAATACAATGGCCGGACAGCTGCGTCCACGCAGGTACTGCCGATCGGTTGAATTTCATAGCTGTCTGCGTTGAAATTCTGAAGCGAAGAGAAAGGCTGGTGCGATCCAGTGTCCTGGGACGCAGAGAAGCGTCCCCAAAAACAACAGACAGGAGGAAGGAACATGAAACTCAACGTCGTTGCTCTGGCCACGGCTTGTGGAATCCTGTGGGGAGTGTGTATTCTTTTTGTGGGTGTTGTCGGCCAGTTCTGGGAAGGCTACGGCCAGTCATTCCAGGAAGTCGTCGGAGGTCTCTACCCCTTTTATACTGGAAGTGGCAAGACGGGAGACCTTCTCATCGGAACTTTTGTGGGTGTCGTCGACGGTGCCGTCGGCGGCGCGTTGCTGGCCCTGATCTACAACAGCTGTTGCAGGTGCTGCGGCAAGGATAGTTCCACCTGAACCCGGCAGAACCACGCAGCAGCGAGGCTTGCACCGGAAAACACGCAGACACTTCCCGCAAAATCATGCTCATCAGCGAATCCATCGGTGGCTTCCACGATAAGCTTTCGTCGGTCAGGGCCTCGTACGACAAGTCCGGAAATGGCCCGCCATCTTCTCGACGATCAGCGGTTGAAAGGCTGGGCCGGCGTAGTGGCGTTTGAATCTCATTGATTGAACCTTGGGGGCCATAGATCAGACATTTTTGATCATAGATCATGGAGCCTGAACCAACTATCGGCCGTTATTCCCGAAATTCGAACAGTTCCTTTTGTATTGACTATCCATACCTGCATCGGTGAAATCGCCCGACCCACGCAACCAATTGCGGTTCGACATTTCGGCAGTCCCACCGCGTGAGAGAAAGTTGTTCATGGTGTGCGTTCCGCCCGGCAAGGCGTTGCTGCTGATGTCCGTAGCGTGTACCGAGCACTCGGTACCGGGTACCTTGGGAACGACTCACGAACTGTCACACTTCTTCGTTTACAGGTCCGTCATCATGCCGACATCAAATGCACGCCGCTGGCGGAATCTCTGGCTCCTGCTTGCAGTATTCCTTTACCAACGCACGACACTTCTCTTAGCAGAAGCTCCGCCGGATGTGAAACTCGGGTCGCCGACGCTCCTGGGCATCACGGGTTTGTCGGTCAACGGGCAAGTTCACTCGCACGGTTTACCAACGACCTGGTACGTCGAATACGGTCCGACTCCGTCGTACGGCAACAAAACCGCGACCAGGCCGATTCCACCGAAGCTCGCCGCCTACTATCGCGAATCCTGGGGTGAAGGCTGGAATGGCTGGAACAGTTGGTGTCCCAAGCGGCTTCATTTCACGGAAGGAGGCGTGAAGTGCGGCTACATCAGCTATGAGGGAAATTCTCGCGACGATCACAATCACGATGACGGCGTTGGCACTGTGCACCTCACACCGTACATGTATCCCGGCAGCGTCAGTCTCAGCCCTTCCGCTCCCAGCGCTTATCTCGCAGCTGGCGATCCTGACTTTCGTGACGCCCGCGTTAAACTGTCAGTTCGGGGGCGCAACTGGAAACCCAACGGTACCGAACTGATCTGGTGGTCGCAGGCTCAGAGGAACATCGAAGCGAACCCTGACGACAGGACGCTGTCTCCTCACCACAGGCATGCTAACTGGTCCTACACCGGCAAGACACTGACCGATCTGCTCGCCACCGGACGGTGGGAAACAGCCGAATATCAGTTGCTGAATGACACCAACTACTGGAGTTATTGTGGCAATAACAAGGGGGAAAAACGCTACGATGCCTACTGGTCAATCGACGAAACCCAACGGCACCTGAACGTCGACCTGTTCCACATGGTGATGTTCGTTGATCCGCAAAACCGACCGACAGGGGCGATTGACTTCGATGAGTTCGAAGTGGTCTATCGTAATTTCTCGCTTGTTTATCCGACCAACGGCGGCAAGTTGATGTTTGCGCCACGGAATTCCGCCGACGCTCCGACGAAACTCACCGACGGCTGGCGGCATGGTGGGGGAAAAATGTGGAAGAGCGTCGCAAATCCGGCTGGTCCGCAGGAATTCGTCTACGAGTTTGCCCGGCCAGTCACCATCGAAACAATTCAACTCCATCAGCACACCAAGTGGCCAAGCAAGGATGTCGAAGTCCTGGTGTCTGATAACGGTGCCAACTGGCAGCCGCTCATCCGCGGTGAAATCCCAAAGACACATCCGGCCGGGGCGAATTATGCCTTCCTGTTGAAGAAAAAGCTGTCCGCGAACGCGAAGCAGGTGAAAGTGCGGATTCTCTCCGGATACAACCGCCAGCATTGGGGACTTGGCGAAATCGAATTGTTCGGTTCCGGAGCCGATTATCTCCCCGATGACGACTGGTTTCACGTGAATGTCGACCTGCTCAATTTGAAGCCTGGTGAGACGGTTCATTACCGCCTGGTGACGACTAATGCGGAGGGAAGTACGTACGGGACAAATCAGCAGTTCACATTGCCGACCGCTACGAAGCCGCATGTGATCACCGGCCCGACGAGCCGGGTCAAAAACGGCACGGCAAAAGTTGAAGGCCGGCTCAACCCCCTTGGCAGGAAGACGCAATTCTATTTTGAATTCGGGCCGACGAAAGACTATAGTCAGAAAACGTCACCCCGCTATGGCGGCCTGCAGATCACACCTCGCCTCGGCTTTGCAACGCTGACTGGCCTGAAGCCCGGTGTGGAGTACCATTACCGCCTGGTCGCCGTGAATGAAACGGGAGCGTCGTATGGGGAAGATGCCAGGTTCGAAGCGAAGTAGGACGAGGGAGGCAGTAGACTGACGGCACCATGATCCGGTGCAGTCCGACGACGCCGTGTGGCAAAACTCCTGACGATTGGCAGCCCCGGCGGCGCCGAATATACTGCCCCCGGACCGTCTGTTGAGAAAGTACACAAGCGAACGCACGCCGCTATGTCACAGAGAGTATACCTGTTGATTCGTGGAAGCTTTGGACTCGGCTCGCTGTTTGTCAGCACTCTGTTGCTCTTTTTCTCTGTCGATCTCGAAGCGAAGCCTAATATCGTTCTCATCGTCGCGGACGATCTCGGCTACGGCGATGTCGGCTGTTATGGCAGCACGCTGAACCGCACGCCCCATCTGGACCGTCTGGCAGCGAACGGGTTGAAGTTTACGGATTTCCACTCCAATGGTCCCATGTGCACCCCAACGCGGGTGGCGTTGCTGACGGGTTGCTACCAACAGCGTTTTGGTCGCCTGTTCGATGGCCCGCTGTCTGGCGTGAGTGACTATGACAAGGGCTTGCCGCTGGAAGCCATCACGATCGCGGAGACACTCAGGGAAGCCGGTTACGTCACAGGCGCCTTTGGTAAGTGGCACCTCGGGTACCACCCGCCGCACATGCCGACCCGCCAGGGATTCGATGAGTTCCGGGGCCTGGCCTCTGGCGACGGTGACCACCACACACACATCGATCGGAGCGGCCGTGAGGATTGGTGGCACGACGAGACAAAGGTGAAGGAGCGGGGTTACACAGCCGACCTTCTCACGCGCCACGCCGTTCGTTTCATCGAATGCAATAAAGAAAGACCTTTCTTCGTCTATTTACCTCACCTCGCCATCCACTTCCCCTGGCAAGGGCCCGACGATCCACCACACCGCGTCACCGGGAAGGACTACAATCGGGATAAGTGGGGTCTCATTCCGGACAGGAAGAATGTTCACCCGCATGTGAAAGCCATGGTCGAAGCTGTCGACGCGAGTGTCGGTGAGATTGTGGCGACGCTCGAAAAATACGACCTCGCAAAAAACACACTGGTCGTCTTTACCTCGGACAACGGCGGTTACCTGACCTACGGCCGTGATTTTCGAAACATCTCGAGTAACGGCCCGCTTCGCGGGCAAAAAGGAGACCTCTACGAGGGCGGCCATCGTGTCCCGGCAATTTTCTACTGGCCGGGCAGGATCAAGCCCGGACAGGTCAGCGACCAGACCGTCCTGACCATGGACCTTTTTCCGACTTTCACCGGACTTGCAGGCGCCAGGGTGTCTGGCCAAAAGAAACTCGACGGTATTGATACCGCCCGGCTGCTCTTCGAGGGTACATCGCTACCCGATCGCACGGTATTCTGGCGTAAGCGGGATCTCCGCGCCATCCGCAGGGGGCCCTGGAAACTTGTTTTTTCTGAGGATGAAGAACCCGAGCTCTACCACCTTGAAAAGGACATTGGCGAAACGCCCAACCTCGCCGAGTCAAAGCCCACGCTGGTCAGGCAGTTGACAGCCGCGTGGAAGAATTGGGAGCAGGAGATGGACTCTGATTTCAGGAAAGACACGCGCTGAAGAATGGGAACGATCTGCCTCCGCCGAAGCTTCTGACGTGGTCCACAACGCGTTAACCAGCTGGCACGGCCTTGTGCCGATCGTATTCCCGGCCTCCCGGATACAATGGAAATGACAATGTCAGATCAGCACTCTCATTCCGCTCTCAAAGTCTCCAGTATGAGAGAGTCGAACATGCGCGTCCCGCAGTTCCCGGATTTCCCATTAGCCGAATATCAACAACGCTACCGGCGGCTGTGCACGGCGATGGAGCAGCATGGGCTGGATGCGATTCTGATCACCAACAGAACCAATCACCGGTACTTCTCTGGATTCTGTGGCGAGGTATTTGCACTACAACACTACTATTACTTCGCACTGCTGCCATGCGACCCGCTGATCGAGCCTGCGTTCCTCTGTTCGCACGGCAATGACTTCATTGCCACGACAACTTGGATTCAGGATTTGCGATTCTGGGACTTTCAGCAGGACTTCTACATGAACAAGCAGTCTCCGGGAATTCCCGCGCTGGCCGGGCTGATCCAGGAAAAAGGACTGGGCACAGCAACCATCGGCCTGGAACTATCCAATGACATGCATCCGCACATGGGAATCGAGCACATCTTTCAATTACAGGAAATGGCTCCCAACGTGTGCTGGGCAGACGCATCCAATGCGATTATGGAAATCCGGGCGGTCAAGTCGGTTGTGGAGGTCGAACGACTGCGCAAGGCGGCGCGAATCAGTGCCCAGGCAGTTCGTTTCGGTTTCGAGTCTGTCGTGCCGGGAATGACGGAAATGGAACTGACGCAAATCATGTCGGCGAAAATGTACGAACTGGGAGCCACAGACATCCGTTATCTGACGAACTATGCCGGTCCCAGACGAATGTGGGCCGACGCCACTCCGACGGATAATCTGATTCAAACAGGAGATCTGATCCAGTTTGACGGCGGGTGCATAGTCGATGGCTACTGGTGCGACTTCAAACGGATGTGCAGCGTCGGCAAGCCGAAGGATGCTGACCGGCGGTTCTACGACATCGCTCGCGAAGCGATCGAAGCATCCACTGAGCTGCTGAGTGCTGGCACCGCACCCAGCGACGTCGTGCAGGTCGCTTTCGACGTAAACCGCAGCCATGGTTACGGCGAATTCGTCGACTGGTGTCACCGCTCAGGCTGGGAAGCAATTGGGCATGGCGTCGGACTCGATATCCATGAACGTCCGGGACTGGCTTTTCAGAATCATGTCCCGCTGGAAGCCAGCATGGTACTCAGCATCGAGCCGTTTATTACGCTCGATGGCGTGTTCCCGTTCTGGGAGGCAAAGGGGAAATTCGGACTTGAAGATTCCGTGCTGTTGACCACCGATGGACACGAAATTCTGACTTCCGAGTCCATCATTTCCCACGAATTGATGGTCGTATGATTTCATTTGCGAGAAACAACGGCGGCCCGGCGACCTTCCATTCCATGTCTCGCGTCGAATGGACGTAAGTGATGATTTTGATGGAGACAGAAGCTATGCAACAGTTCCACGGAGTCTACCCGGCACTTGTCACTCCTTTCGATAAGGCTGGTGGCATCAATGAGACAGTCGTGAAAGAGATCGTCGACTGGCATCTGGAAGCGGGAGTCGATGGGTTCTACATCTGTGGCGGCACCGGCGAAGGATTATTGCTTTCGGCGGCGGAACGCAGACAAATGCTGGAAGCGACAGTGCGCGCGGCAGCTGGCCGAGGCAAGGTTATCGCCCACGTGACCACGCTCGACACGTCCACGACCATCGATTTGGCGCAACACGCCGAGGCCAGTGGCGCGGCCGCAGTGAGTGTGCTGCCACCAATTTATTATAACGTCGATTCGCCGGCACTGATGGAGCATTACCGTCTGATTGCTTCGGCAACGCAGTTGCCGCTGTTTGTCTATCACATACCGGCGTTGACGGGCAAATTGATGAGCGTCGACGAGATGCGCCAATTGCTGGAAATTCCCAATGTGAGCGGATTGAAGTTCTCGGACTACGACCACTTCACCATGCACCGCATCCGCCTGCTGCGCGACGATTTGATTGTCTACTCCGGCAACGACGAGGTATTTCTGTCGGCTCTGAACCTGGGAGCGAACGGAGGCATCGGATTGACCTACAACTTCATGCCCCAAGTCTACGTGGGAATCTATCAGGCATTCCTGTCCGACGACATCTGCCGAGCCCGCGAACTCCAATGGAAATCCTGCGCCATGATCGATGCGGGGTTCCAGGTCTATGGCATGGGAGTGGCCAAGGCCGCGTTGCAACACCTGGGATTCGACGTCGGTGAACCGCGTCGTCCTCTGCGAGCATTAATGCCGGATGAAAGAAAGCTCATTGTGGAGCGAATGGATGCACTGGGCCTCACCAAATAGAATTGTACTGATGTGCACAACGGCTCCGAAAAAAACCGATTGCAGCACTGACCAACGAGTACCGAAAAAATGCCCCCGCGCAAGCAGTCTGACACTGCCGGCTTCGATGCCGTCGAATTGCCCCGTTGAAGCGTGCTGTCAAAGCAACGTTTGATCGAACCGGGCGGCGCACTCCATTGACACACCACCGTGTGTACATGCGGGCCGAACCGGAATTTGACCGGCCGTTTCGATGACTTTATAGTCACCACTGCTCGTCAGGATCGGCGAATGCGCAATTCAGAATGCCGGTCGGCACCATGATTTTCTTCCCCAGGGAAAAACGTATCCATGAAACAGCAAACAGATTTGAGACCGTTTCTCCAGTTCGTCCTGACATCGCTCTTGTTATTCTCCTTCCCACGTCTGCTGGCAGAAGAATCAGTCGCTGCTGAACTGGATTTGATCAAGGCCCTGTTTGACAAACCCGACCCCGTCGTTTGGCTCATCACCGGCGATTCCATCACGCATGGGGCACTGCACACCCACGGCTACCGATCGTACCCGGAGCATTTTGCCGAACGTGTCCGTTGGGAGATGCGCCGTATGCGTGATGTCGTGATCAACACCGGCATCTCCGGCGACACGGTGCCGGGACTGGCAAAGGACCTCGATCATCGGGTCTTGCAGTTCAAGCCTACGGTTGTGTCCATCATGATGGGCATGAACGATGCTAATGCCGGGGTGGAGGGTCGGGAAGCGTTTCGAGCAGCCTACATAAAGCTGGTGGATCGCCTGAGAGACGAGACAAATGTGTTGATTCTCCTGCACACGCCCAATCCAATCACGGCGGCTGCCACGCGGAAGAGCGACCTGCCGGCGTACGCCCGCATCGTTCGTGAGGTCGCGCAAGATCGAGGCGTGGCCCTTTGCGATCAAAACAAAATTTGGCGAGACCACGTCAGAAGAAGGAAATCCGATCTCAACTATTTGCTTGACGACGGTACCATTCACCCCAACGGATATGGACATGTGTTATTCACACACAGTCTCTGCAAAACGTTAGGAATCCACGATCCAGTTTCCAACACCGGGCGACTCTATGTTCCGTGATGACCTCGAGCAGCCCGCAACCATTCTCTGACTTTGATCCAACATTCCGGCGATCGACACCGGGAGAAGGAACCATCCTATGAGCCCACTACCAGATTCCAGCCGCCGTAGTTTTCTCGCCGTTTCCACGGCGATGGGAGTCACGGGACTCGGTGCTGCCATCGGCATGCCGGCAGCCGTGGCCAACAATGACAATCGCGACGAAGTCCGTGTCGGAGTGATGAACCTTCAGCTCTATTCACACATGGGAATCTGGGCTCCGATCCTCAAGCCATTCACTGGCATGCGGATCACCCATTGCTGGGATATCAACCCAAACATCGCGGAGAGTTTCGCCAAGGGCTACAACGCGATCGCAGTGAAAAACTTCGATGACATGCTCGGCAAGGTCGACGCGGTCATCTCCGGTGGTTACTACAACAACCCCTGGAACCACATCATTCACCAACCGTATCTCGAAGCAGGTTTGCCCAATCTGATCAACCGGCCGTTCGCGAACTCACTTGCTAAAGGTGATAAAATGATCGAGATGGCGCGCAAATACAAGGCGCCCATTCTCGTGCCCTCATCCTTTGAACACACCCACGCCATGGTGCAGGCGAAGATATGGGCAAAAGACAAAAAAATCACCTGCTACAACGCGACGAATTCCTCCGACGACTATTCCACCCATGGGATCCATGGCGTTTACCTCGTTTGCCGAGCCATTGCTGAAGCAGGGAACCCCGTAGTCTCCGTCGCCCAACAAGCGAAGAACTGGCACAGTTCCCCTGCAGTCGTCACCTACGAGCACCAGACGCCGGATGGACGCACGTTCATGGGTACCCTTCACCTCGGCTCGTTCGGATTGGGAGGCATCCGTATCCACACCGAGGAAGAATATGGTGGCAAAGGCTTCCAGATCGACCTCGGGACCGGCTATCCGTACAACAGGACTCAGCTCTGGGCACCGACCATCTGGGAGTTCGAATCGCTGGCGCGCGGGAACGAGCCTTCACAGTCGCTCGAACAGATCGAACATAAGCACAAAGTCTACATGGCAGGGTTCTGGTCGGTCCTCAGGAAGGAAGGGAAGCCCACGCACCTCGATGAAATCCCCGCGGATTGGGAAGCACCTGTCGACATTCCCAACCTGAACCACAAGGACACGGCGCTATTCCGGAAGAAGTTTGGGTAGGGTGATTCATTCCAGGCTAAAGCCTGGCGTCCTCGGAAGCGTTGATGTGTTCTTCAGCATGGCGTACAAATCCGCTTGGTGCGGGCGCCACGCACCGTTTGCGCCCCATGACGTGTGCCGTCGATTGTTCCCGTGCAGGAACGAACGGCTGCAACCCACTGTGCCGACCTCGTGAGACCTGCACAACGTTGTTCACACAGTAATTCATCCAAGGTGGCAAGAGGTCGTGGATTATGCTGCTTGGCCAGCAGTCGGTCGAGATGAAACGTGTCATCAATGGACTCCTACTGACACGATTCGGGTGGCATTCTGTACCGAACACGGTATGCGACGAACCGAAGGTGGATCAGGAAATCGCCCGGCGTAAGCGTGCTGTTGTGCGATTCGGGTCAGACCCCGGCAGATCCTCTCATTTCGGCAGCCAGTCTCGATGTCGAAGACGCCCGTGCTCCGAAGGTGAATCAGGTTGAAAGACCCTTACACCTCTTCCTTGGCATCTTTGAACACGAACGCACCGTCGACACGTAACACTTCGGCGGTGATGTATTCGGCCTCGTCGGAAACAAGAAACGCAGCCGCTTTCCCGATATCGGATGGCTGCCCAAGCCGCCCCCAGGGCAGTTTCGCCCCTTCTTCGCGGAGCCGCTCTTCACCGAATGTCTCCTGTTCGCCAGGGGTATCGATCCACCCAGGCTCAATGCAGTTAACGTTAATGTGATGCGGGGCCAGTTCGAGAGCAATGGTGCGGGCCATATGGTTGAGTCCTGACTTGGCCGCGTTGTACGCGACACAATCAGTGTAGGGCATTGCCGCGTGGACACTTGAGATAAACAGAATTTTCCCGCCGCCGCCACGTTCGACCATGTGTCGGGAGACAAGCTGGCTAATGTGAAAACCACCAATGAGTGTGCCCGCGATGACCCGCTCGAAGTCCGTTGGATCGAATTTCAAATACTCGCACCACAGAATGTTCGCGGGATTGCTCACCAAAATGTCGATCCGTCCCTTTGTTTCGACGGCCGCCGACACGAGTCGCTCGCACTCCGAACGCTGAAATACGTTCGCCTCGATGGCGGTTATCGATGGGCACAGGACCTGGATTTCTTCAAGGGTGCCAGCCAGGTCCTGTCCGTCCGGACGGTCATTGATGACAAGGTCCGCTCCTCGCCGCGCCAGTTCCATCGCAATTCCTTTGCCAATCCCCCGGCCGGCCCCGGTTACCAGCGCCTTTTTACCCTCCAAGATCATGACGATCCTCCCTGACACGTGCCAGCCGTCTGACGAAATCCCAAACACAACGAACCACGGTATGTTAGGATTTCAGCACCGTACGTCCAGCATCGCGTTGGTGGGGCAAATCAGTGTTACCTGTTTCTGATGCGAGGTTTCGGATTCGTTTTCGCTAATCATTTTAACGGTTCGATAATTTTTTCATTCTGCCGCGGAAGGTGATTCATTTGCAGAAACTGTTTATCTCCCACGGGAAGTGAATGAGTCCCGCGGAATAAACCATTGATGCAATCGTACCAGGGAGACATGCTAAGGCAAAAATGAATTGGGCTCCGCTGGAGCCGCGCGGGTCCTTTCAGTGAGAGTGCGCTCTGAACCACGTTGTCTTCCTCTATTTATTTAAACAAATATAGGGATTTGGAGCGGGGAAAAGCCGCAGACTTGGATGGAACATCTGGAGGGTCACGAACAAAGGCAGTAGAAATGTTGCAAGGGTGTCAATGGGCGACGTGGAATCGATCCTCGTCCTTGCGGTAATCGTCTGAAGAAGCCGTCGCTAACCGGTTCGACTCCAATCCAAAACAGGAAATCGCAGAATCGTCAGAGTCCATTTCTAACAATTCACAGGCTTCCTCTTTGGTGAATCCGGAGTCCACTAATTCAAAGAACAGATCCATAGCCAGGTCGGTATCCATGACATCACGGTCGTCGGTCGGTATGCAGCCACGGAAGTTGGAGTGACCAGCGGAGTCGATGAGTGGCTCACCTTCATGTCTGCCAAGGTTCGGGCAGCACGACTCTCTCTTGCTGATGCACTGCGACGAGGCTGGCTCCTGTCTTCTTCCGGGTGAGACCGAAGTCCGTGCTGACAGCCCTCCACGTGGCGCCCATGGCTTCGTCGCCGGAGTACCGCACGAGCATCCCGGCGTCCGTACGACTGGTCCTTCTTCGCCTTCCTTGCCGGGTATCCGTCCCTGCGTTTGTACTCTGAGAACCGGCGGGTAGCAGCCCTTGCGAATGCAAGGCCGGATAAATCGCTTGTCAACGTTTCACGGCAAGCGGTAAACTCACTAACTCGCAAAGAAATAGAGCCATCGCCGGACTATAGCGCAGCATGAGGGAGGAGCGGGACCATGAATTCACAAAACGCTGGCCACCCTCGTCGTTTTCCGCATGTTGATCGCCGAGATCTTCTGAAGGTCGGTTCTGTCGGTCTGTTTGGAATCTCGCTGCCCGGTGTGCTTCAGGCTGCGGCGGCACAAGGGTTGCGACCGGCGGCAGCAAAGTCCTGCATCCTGGTCTTTTTGGATGGTGGACCCGGGCAGCAGGATATGTGGGACATGAAGCCGAACGCACCCGCAGATATCCGTGGCGAATTTAAACCAATCTCGACGAGTGTCCCGGAAATTCAAGTGTGCGAAGGCCTGCCGATGGTTTCGCAGCAGATGCACCATCTGACCTTAATCCGTTCCGTCACGCACGACTGCAATATTCACAGCGCCGCGACGTACTACATGCTGACGGGCCGTAATCCCAATCCGAAGGGTACGCTCATCATCAAGGAAGAGCCTGATAACTTTCCACCGTTCGGATCGGTGCTGGCGAAGTTACAGCCGCGCCGCGATGTACTCGAGTTCGTCCATCTTCCCGATATCATCTGGGATGCCGGGCACGACCTTCCGGGTCAACGAGCCGGGTTCATGGGTTCCGGATTCAACCCGCTCGTGCTCGGTGATCCAAGCGTGCCGAGATTCCGCGCCCCAGGTTTGACGCTTCCAGGCGATGTTCCGCGCACTCGACTGGAGGGCCGGCGCTCCCTGCTCCACTTGCTTGACCGATTTTCCGGTGGCGGACTGGGAGAGCATCCATCGCTGGCAGATATGGACAGCCACAAACAAAAAGCGTTTTCACTGCTCACATCATCGAATACGTGTGATGCCTTCGATCTCAGCAAGGAGCCGGCATCGGTGCGCGAGCGATACGGACTGCCCGATCGCACCGATCGGTCGAAGGGCGCGAGGAACTTCGGCGGACTGCCGCACCTGGGCCAGTCTCTCTTGTTGACGCGCCGACTTGTTGAAGCAGGAGTACGATTCGTGACGGTGGTTGCGGGTCGCCGCAGGGATTCCGCGTGGGACGGTCACCTTAGGCACTTTCCCATACTGCGAAAGTCACTTCTGCCGTATTTCGACCGTGGATTCTCGGCGTTACTCGAAGACATGTCGGAACGCGGACTGCTCGACGAAACGCTGCTGGTGGCCATGGGAGAGTTTGGCCGCACGCCGAAGATCGGCCAAAAGACGGAAAGCGTCATCGACATGCCCGCCGGACGAGATCATTGGGGACATTGCTTCACGGTCCTGATGGGTGGCGCGGGTATCCGCCGTGGAGAGATTTACGGTTCTTCGGACAGCCACGCGGCCTATCCCGCTACAAACCCCGTCACTCCCGAAGACATCGCTGCCACAATCTACTATGCGCTCGGTATCGACCCCGAGACACAGATCACCGATCCGATTGGACAACCTCACAAGGTGGCCCTCGGCAAGCCGATCATGGATATTTTCGGTTGATGGCAGGGAGATCTGTCCAGGCGATGATTGTTGATCTGAGTTGATCGTGATCTCGTCAGCCGTGACAGACGTCGTCGTGGAACAATGAACTTGTGACGTATCGTTGATCGACTTCGAACGTACTCCGTGCCACGCCAGTTGACTCGATGAGTCTTACACATACCGACGGCTTTAATGAAGATACGAACTATTATGATTGACGCGGGAAAGCGAAGCAGTAACGCTGTGATAGCGTTTCTGGTGATCGAATAACTGCGGGCGTAAAACGTTGTCTGCAAAAACTCGTGAATCAGTCCCATCGTCAGCGTGATACGAACAGGTTCGCTGTTATATCCGGCCAACAAAGCAGTTGTTGTTCCGGTGATGAGCAGGACCGGCAAGTACGGACGAGACGCTGAAAGTGTGGGACGCAGCCGTGGATCAGAAGACACTTTCGCTCAAAGGAGAGACCGAAGGTCTGCGCACCGTGAATGAACAGGGCGGGATTGTTGCGGTCAATTTCGAACGGACCGGGATTACCGACAGTGCACTGGCCAATCTGAGTGAGTTGCCCGCTCCGGGAATCCGATCACAGGCGAAAGGCTTCTGATTCAGTCAGGTCGGTCAATTGTGACGTAATCCACGACTCTGTAATGCGCAACAGACGGGATAAAAATCAGCTTCAGAACAGAAAACTAGGCTTTGGTCGGTTGGCGGGTACGCTTGCCATTAAGCAATGTGCCAATGAAGCTGTAGCGGACGATAAATTCGTAGATCAAAAGCAACGGGAGAGTTGTGGCTGCGCAGGCGATCAGGAATTTGAGGAAGGCAGGCAGATCCCACGGGCTGATCCATGCCTGCACAAACATGATGACCGGCAGGTGCGAGATGTACAGCCAGTAGGAGGAATCTGAGATGTAACGGATGCGCGGATTTTCGCCCGAGAAAAAGTGGCGGAAGAAACCGATGCATCCGAAGATCACCAGCCATGCGTAGGCAACAGAGCAGGCGGCCAACAAATTGCCGTTGTTCTGGCTCTTGACCAGGCACAAGCCCGCCAGCAGCGGGGGCACGGCGAGGACAAAGCTAAGCGGCCACAGTTTGCCCACCTTGGTTTTAAACGAATCGCGGCCAAAACAAACTGCCCCGAAGAAAAAGAAGACCGCGTAATAAATCAGAATGGGCGGCCAGGGGAGAAAACCGGTCGCAGCGGCGGGGCCAAAACTGTCCTTCATCAGCAACTGTGGAAGAAACGTAACCGGCAGCAGCCAAAGCCAGCGCAGGGGTGAGGTAATCAACCAGTCAGGTAATGCCTTCCACTTGAGTTTTCCCAGCAACCACGTGATCACAATGAACCCCGCCACCAACCAGGCCAGGTAATAAAGGAACCAGAGATGGTGGAAGATGGGCGCGAAAAAAATCAGCAACACCAATCCTCCAAGACCGGCTCCGACATCCCCGCCCGCTTCCGCCCCCTTTTCCTTGAGCATTACTGCAATTTTCGGGCGGGTTTTCCGGATGCGCTCGTAATCCAGTTTAAGTCCAGCCGGGCCCATGATTGCGCCCACAATATCGTAAATAAATTTAATCCCTTCCCAGGGAGTTTGAACCACATCCAAAGCGGTTGCTCCATCATTATTCCTGATGTTGGAGTCTGCTCCCGCTTCCCACAGTGCCTCGACAATTTCAGGATGGGCAAAGAACGATGCAATCAATAGTGCCGTTGAGCCATCCTTGTTCTTCATATCCGGATCCGCACCGGCCTCAATCAATGCCTTGGCGACCTCCACCCGGCCGAAGGTGGTTGCGGTCATGAGTGGGGTTGATTGATCGGGCCCGCGCTGATTCAAATCCGTGCCCGCCTTGATGTGCTCTTTAATCGCCTTAAGATTCCCGCTGCCTGCAGCCGTAAAAATATCTCTGGCTGGAGTTTGTGTATCTTCTTTAGCCTCGAGCTTTGCCTTCGGTTGAACTGCCTTGGCTGATTGAGCACGCAGTTTTCCGACCTCCTCCTTTTTAGCCCCGCCATAAATGCTCACGGGAATAATGAGTATCCAGATAATGGGTAAAAAAATGGCAATCGGCAGGAGAATCCGCTTAGCGCGATGTTTGGCCAATTGTTTCAGTCCACGATTCCTCCAAAGCATGGCCGTGAAAAATCCACTCACCAGAAAAAACAAGGACAAGCGAAACCCGTGAATGGCATGCAGCATAAACTCGCAGGGACTGTACGTCGTCGGCACCTCCAGCCCGGCTTGCTCAAGGGGCGCGGCCAGCGCGGCGGGCACCTCGACCACCGGCTGATGCAAATCCTGCGCCGGCCAAATGGGCATGGGAAAAAACGAGAGCACCCCGTGCAGCCCAATGCCCAGCAGCATGGCAAAGGCACGCAGGGCATCCAGGTCGTGGTAACGCTTTTTTTCCAGGACCAGTAACCGTGGAGGCTCTTCAGACAATGTCGGACTGTCCATCCTCAATCAGGCCTCGTCAATGATCTGTGCGTGTCCTCTTTTTTCTGGAATTTTCCACTGCACGTCTACCAGGCGCCGGCTTTGCAACGCATCCGGGAGATCTGTGGTCGGGTCCATTGAATTCAACTGCAGTCCGAAGGCTTCTCCGCAGGATTATGCAATCCTTTTTTTGCAGCAACATAGATGGGCTTGACGAGATTCCAGGAAGCTTCAACGGACGCTAACGCGGTTGATCCATCCTTTCTCCCTGTGTTCTCGTTAATGCCCTTATATAGCAGGGCTTCGACATTCATCATATTGGAAACCGACAGCTTACGCAGTTCTTTGCCGTCACTGTCGATTCAACGAAGATTGGTGATTCCCCTCCACACAGTTTACCACCTAATATCAGCATCGTCGTAAAACGACTGCAACGCACGATAGATACTTGGATTAAGCGGGGATCTGAGCCGGCTTCCTCAAACACCGTATCCCGGGTACACAAACGAAACTGCTGACTCAAAACGCTGAGGGGACATCGTCCCGAAATGTTTTTCGTAACCACGCAATCAATTCCGCGGTTCCCAGGGTGGGGGCGCTGTTCAATCTGCGTTGAGCGCGAAACCTCGAAGTCATGCCGTAATGATGCGGAGTTTTCCATCGCTTGGAGAGCGCAAAGAAATCCAATCGGAGCTCGCGCACAAAACTGCAGAATGTCGCGGTACACTGGACGGGTTGCTCGGGACCGCAGAAACGGAAACCATTACTTCGACGTCGCGCTACGTCAATATATCATCGACAACACTGCCGTGGACGTCGGTGAGGCGGAAGTCCCGGCCCTGGTAACGATAGGTGAGGCTTTCATGGTCCACACCCATCAAATGGAGAATGGTCGCCTGCAGGTCGTGGACGTGTACAGGTTTCTCGACTGCCATGTACCCCAATTCATCAGTACTCCCGTAGGACAAACCTCGCTTCACTCCGGCACCTGCGAGCCAGACCGTAAACGCGTGTTGATGGTGATCGCGGCCGATGTAGACCTTGCTGCGACCCTCAGCCATAGGAGTACGTCCAAACTCACCTCCCCATACGACTAACGTGTCTTCAAGCAGACCGCGTTGCTTCAGATCAGTAATGAGTGCCGCCGTTGCCTGATCCGTTTGTTGGCAGCGTTCGACGAAGCTGTAGCGCAGGCTTTCGCCCTTGTCCTGACCATGCGAGTCCCAGCCCCAGTGATAAAGCTGAACGAAACGCACACCCCTTTCCACCAGCCGGCGCGCCAGCAGACAGTTGTTCGCGTACGACTTCCGGCCCGGCTTGGTACCATACATTCTGTGGATGTACGCCGGTTCTCGATCCATAGCCATTAACTCAGGAACACTGCGCTGCATGCGGTAGGCCAGTTCGAATTGTTCAATTCTTGTCGCGATTTCCGGATTGCCAACCGACTGCAGTCGTATTTCATTCAGCGCACGAATCTTGTCAATCGTCCTCCGACGTTGACGGCGATTCATGCCTTGCGGATCACTGAGGAAAAGCACCGGATCTCCCTGTGACCGCAGCTGCACGCCCTGATGAATACTGGGCAGGAATCCATTGCCCCATAGTGAGGTGCCACCGCTTGGACCGCGCTGTCCCGAAACAAGCACCACAAAGGCCGGAAGATCCTGGTTTTCGGTTCCCAGCCCGTACGACAGCCAGGCTCCCATACTCGGCCGACCAAGGATGGGAGAGCCGGTCTGCATGAACAACTGTGCCGGCGCATGATTGAATTGATCGGTTTGCATCGACTTAACAAAGCACAACTCGTCAACGACTCCGGCAATATGAGGGACATGTTCGGACATGGTTGCACCACATTGGCCATGCCGGCTAAACCTGAACGGTGTCCCCAGCAGTCTGGGATGCCCTTGAATGAACGCAAAACGCTGTCCCTTATAGAATTCGTCGGGACAAAGCTGACCATTTAGGGCCGAGAGCCTGGGTTTGTAGTCATACAGATCCAACTGTGATGGTCCTCCCGCCATGTGGAGGTAGATGATCCTTTTAGCGCGGGTGGGAAACTGGACATCCTTCACCGCAGTTGAGTTTGGCAGTGCAGTGACCGGCTCTGCAGACGTGTCGTTCCCCAGAAGTGACGACAATGCCATTGCGCCCATGCCGGTTGGGCAGCTGGACAGAAACTGGCGGCGCGTGTTATGCAGCAGGCTGGATCGATCCATGCTTAATACTTTGTTAACGTTTCGTCGAGATTCAGTAATACATTTCCCACAATGGACCAGGCGGCCAGTTCGCCCGCTGCTGCATCGTTCGGTAATTCATCGGACAGACTGTGGACGGAAAAAGTTCTCGCTGCGGTCGGGTCCTGTAGGTAGATCGCAAGGTTTTCGTGGTACAGTTCGACGAGGAGGTCAACTTCTTCGGACGTTGGCGGTCGGGCGACGCACAGCTGGAACCCGTAGGCTGCCCGCTGTCGTTCATCTCCTTTGATTTCTGTGGCCATCCGACGGCCGAGCGCGGCGGCACACTGGACAAACACCGGATCGTTGAGTGTTATCAAAGCCTGCAATGGCGTATTGGTTCGGGACCGGCGCTCCACGCAGATGTTCCGTCGTGGTGCGTCGAAGGTAATCATCGAAGGATAGGGGGCTGTACGCTTCCACCAGATGTACAACGCCCGTCGATACTGCTGGCCGTTGCTGCTGGGTTCCCACTGCGTGGCATAACTGTGAATCTGTTCATAAATTCCCGGCGGCTGGTAGGGAAAGACACCTGGTCCGCCAAGTTGCCGGGTCAGCAGTCCGCTGACAGCAAGTGCATTGTCGCGGATCATTTCCGCATCCAGCCGGAATACCGGACCGCGAGCAAACAGCCGGTTGTCCGGATCACGCTCGAGCCGATCCGGTGTTGTGCTGGAGGACTGGCAGTACGTGGCCGAAGTGACAATTTGCTTCTGCATTGCCTGAAGATTCCAGCCGTCGGACACGAACTCTGTGGCCAGATAGTCCAGTAACATCGGGTGCGACGGCGGGGACCCCTGAATGCCAAAGTCTTCGCTCGTTTCGACGATTCCTTTACCGAACAAAAGCGCCCAGATGCGGTTCATGGTCACCCGTGCCACGAGCGGGTTATCCGGTCGCATAAGCCATCGCGCCAGACCCAGTCGACTGAACTCTTCTTTCTCCGGCCAGCTGTGCCACGCAGCGGGAACATGTGGCCGGACCAGTTCACCGGGGTCCAGGAAGCTGCCTCGATGGAAAATATGTGTCTCACGCGGTTCATCGCCCTCGACCATCACCAGGGTGCTGGAGGGCAATATTTTCTCTTCCAGCGTTGCAATCTCCTTCCGCACCGACGCGAGTACTGGAGCGATAGATCGGAAGTATTCGGCCAGTTGGCTGCGCTGCTCTTCGGTGCGTGTAGCCCTCGGGATCTCCAGCAGCGCCAACGTTGGCAATGGTGCGAGTTCCCGCTTGCTCAGTTCTTCAACGCGGTCACTGGAGAATACCCAGAAACGGAACCGGCCAACACCGTGCCGGTCCGACTGTGAATCGTGACGCATTTGGATGCGCAGGAGCGATCCTGCCGAAATCACGTAGGGCTTGTCGGCAACAAACATTGCGTGACCCGCATTTTGGTTCGTACACCAGTTGGTGCTTTTATCATCGTCAATCACGCCGTCGATTTTGTCGCCATCTGCTTCGTAGCTGGCCTTCGCTTTCTGAAAACGGACCATTTGCCACCGGCCTGGGCTTTCGGCGGGAGCGTAGTCGATCTGAAGGTCACTGAGACCAAAGTTCCCGTTATCCTCGTACCGACCTGGTCCGTTATGCGGAAGGCTCTGGTGCTTGAGGACCTCAATGCCGATGGCGGCCAAAGAAAGTTCCGGCGCGGAGAACGTCAATTCATAGACGTCGTGATCGGGGTTCTTTCCTCGCGCCAGAATCGAATTATCATCAAGTAATTCAAGATCAGCACCGTGAAGCGATTTGACCTCACTCGGTATGATAATCCGCCACCTTTTTCTGGTGGTGGATTCGTCTTCCCAACGACGCTGCTCGGCGGCGAGTTCCGGAAAATTGGCGGCGTACTTCCTGCGCAGTTCCGCGAGTCGGGCTTTGTGCTGTGCGACGGTTGCACGATCCAGTGGACTTGTGGCGCTGATCGTTCCGACCTCTGCATCCGCATCCGCAGAGTTATTGAAGAACGCATACAACTGGAAATAATCACGCTGGCTAAACGGATCATATTTGTGGTCATGGCATTGGGCACAGCCCATTGTAGTTCCCATCCACACGGTCATGGTGGTATTCACCCGATCGATCACGGATTCGACGCGGAACTGTTCCAGGTTGGTACCTGCTTCGTAGCAGAAGGGCGAATTGCGATGGAAACCAGTAGCGATCCGCTGGCTGTCGGTGGGATTCGGCAGCAGATCACCGGCAAGTTGTTCGATCGTGAACCGGTCAAACGGCAGTCCGCGGTGAAAAGCATCGATCACCCAGTCACGGTAGAGCCAGATCGTCCGTGTACCGTCGCCCTCGTAGCCGTGTGTATCGGCATAACGAGCCAGATCAAGCCACCAGGCCGTCATGCGCTCACCGTATTGCTCTGAATGAAGCAACCGATCGACGACTTTGTCATAGGCATCGTCGGACTGGTCGGTGAGAAACGACTCTACCTCGTCAGGTGTTGGCGGCAGACCTGTGAGGTCAAGCGTCACACGGCGAATCAGCGTCACCTTGTCGGCTCGACTGGACGGTGCCAGTCCTTCACGTTCAAGCCGCTGGAGGACAAAGTAATCGATCTCGTTTTGCGGCCAGTTGCGATCCTGAGTCTCAGGAAGTACCGAACGCTGTGGCCTGACATACGCCCAGTGCGAACCGTCTGTGGATTCATCACCACTGGCAGCAGTCGCGGTCCAGGCAACCAATAGTACCAGCACAAGTGCAGACTGCACGTTAAAACCTCGGGTATCACCGATCCTGTTATCGGGCTTGAGGATCTCGTAATTCGCGACTCTGGTCAGTGTTCCTGTGTTCACTTTGGCCATTTAGCCCGTCCCTATTGCAGGGTGTCGCACCCGTTCCGTCTAATCGTCTTTAACAGTTCTTCGTTCTGCTGGGTTCAAGTACCTCTGAGGCTCCTGCAGTTTCCACTCTATCCGGTTCTCCTGGCCAATCGATTCCCAACGGGGATTCCGACAGATTGAGCCTCCGGACACCAATCAGGCACTGGCCGGTTCGGTAACGGTTTTATTTGTCTGGGAGTCTGTCCCGGTCCCTGATTTTTCTGACGGGGATACAATATTGATCAGGTCTGATGGTCGGAGAGCGGTGTCCTGACAGGTGGTGTCGGTCGCTAAATTGCGCACCATGGTTGTCCCTGCCGGATACGGTCCCCTGAGATGCCGGGCAGAAGTGATGCCCCTTTCCGTTAGTGCGGTCATACCCGGACGATCGAGGGAAACACGACCGGCTGACGACGGAGGTGGAATACGTCACTGCATTGTTACTGCGGCAACGGAAACTTTCCGTTCCGGTTTGCGAATGGCCAGTTGGCCGGTTGGTATTCTATGGCAAGCTCGGGTGTGTCCATTTTCTTTCCCTGCAACAGGCCGCTGTGCATGGCACGGTCGAGAATACCAGTGGTCAGCAGCGTACGTTCCACGGGATATGCCGGTTCACCCGTGTGCACCATGTGTTCAATGGCGCGCAGCAGATGAATGAAATGCCCGTAGGGCTTTCCGTTCTGCAGCCAAAACCAATTCACGAAAGGCCGGGCCTGGTTTCGTACCTGAACGACCGTGCCAAACTGTGTGGCGATACCACTGATCATCGCCACTGCTGCCTTAAGTCCGTCAGAATATTCCAGCAGGAAAAACTGTGCCCGCTCCGTCAGTCGTTCTTTCAATTCCGCTTCCGAGAGATCCTTACCGGTCTGTTTCAGCACCGCGCGCAGCAGTTCCATGGTCCAGAACCCGTCACGTTGCGCCTGCCAGACAGCTTCACCTTTCACCAGCTGCACACTTGTCACGCCGCTTTCACCGCCTTTACGCCGCTCAACGACACTTTGCAGGGCTTCCAGTGCATGAAACCCATATGACTCCAGCCCTCCATAGCCAATCCCCACCGCAGCCTCTATCTCGCTGCCAACCGGCAACGCTTTTGCCGGCAGTCGCCACGTGACGGGCAGCGACGAGCCCGCCATGAACGGAATCTTCATCGCCCGCGCAGTGTCATACATGTGCCTGGCATCTTTCCAGTTGTATGCGAGGTGTTTGTCGTTGAACACCGGCACTGTTTTGTCGGCCTTGCGCAGCGTCGCAGTGATGGCATCAAAAAATCTTCGGCGCGGATACATATGCTGTTTGGTGTCAGGCGTCCTTGGATAACTGCCGTGCTCGCCAATGCTCAACACCGCTGCCACCTGCACATCGTTTGTCCCCAGTGTGATGGCATCTTCGATGGTGTTGAAAATGGGAAACCCATGTTTCTTCGACAGCTCCCGGCTCATGTCACCGTCGGGCACCTGGTCGGTGTACATTGCTGCCACCTTCAGTTCCGGCCCCGGCCCGCCTTTCTGCTGCCAGCCCTCGAGGATTTTTCCGATGATGACATCCGCATGCGAATTATTTCGATACTCCGTGACAATCGCCGCAATTGGCAACAGCTTGCGCTCGTCCGCAGCGAGCAGGGGAAAGGCTGTCAATGTACTCATCCCCTGGAGTACGGTACGGCGGTTGATTTTTCGTTTGTGACTGATTTCAAGCATGGTGGAACTTACTCCTCTCATTATCCTGCATCAGGGATCAACCCAATGTCCTTCGAATTGTTGGCGAGAATTTCTCCACGGAACCACCCTGCTAAGTCAGGAAGAACGTGCAGACACCCAACCGCGACCAGCCCGGGAATGCCTACAATACACAAAAGTCGATTCCGGTTCACTGGTGTGTATGCCCACCCGCTCAACCTCAACGAAACTCAGATCACCGACGCGGGGCGTCGCCGAACTAAAGAAGGCGGTGCCGAAGTGTGTCATCCACCGCTTCTAACCCGAGCGGTGACAGAATCTTTAAACGCCGTTTGACTGCCCCCTGGCACCGAGGACGAAACGTGGAAGCGGCGGGGAATTGAAAATTCCCACGACTCGTGATCGATGACCTGCGAAAACCGGTATCCGGTCAACAGCACACGCGCTGTGCAGTCGCCGACGTGCAGCGCACCGCAGACGGTGCACTGCACGTGCGGTCCTGATGAACCGCGACAGAAATTATAAAGTCTGTCCTGTCAATGATTTACAATGCACAGGATGCCTTTGCAGTGTTACTGGCATGGAAATTGAACACGTGTCTATCACAAGTATGAACGACTCGACACAGCGGTCGAGGAGCATCCGAGCCCGCGAGTGACTTCCTGTCGTGATATAGTCAGGTATGAGTCCACGCGACCTAAACCACCGTTTCCCGGCTCCGCGAATGAAAGAATTGACCATGCACCGGATCACCATGATGTTGTTGATTTGCCTGGCCGGATGCCAGAAACAGTCTTCAGCTCCGCTCGAAGAGTCCAGCCAGGAGACGTCCGTACAACAGACACCGGAGCCGAATATTCAAGGTGACGATGTGCATGCGGTTCAGCCAACGCCCGCAGCCAAAGAAGACACCGTGGATGCCGGCAGCGTGAAAGTACAGCTGGAAAAACTGGGAGCTTCTGTCCGGGTCAATGAACAGGGCGAGATTGATTCGGTCCACCTCATCGGCACCAAAATCACCGACGCGGGACTGGTGCATCTGAAGGGACTGACCAGTCTGCGGACGCTCCACCTAGAGGGCACCAAAATCACCGACGCGGGACTGGTGCATCTTGCAGGACTGACCAGTCTGCAGCGGCTCTTCCTCCAGGACACCCAAATCACCGACGTGGGCGTCGCCATACTAAAGACGGCGCTTACGGATTGTGACATTATGGGGGTTCCGGAGCACACGGCAGGATTTGAACGACCTTCGGACCCGGTCCCTGTCACTCCCAGGCAATGGGTTGATGACGGTCATGATTATTACCAGGTTGACTTTAATGACCTGCAGGTTGAGGGCGATCTTCCCCGGCAGCTTATCCGGAACTTCGAGAATGTTCGCGGGGACGGTTATGATATCTATCGTGCAGTCCAAACAGGCCGACTCAATTTTTCGCTGCCTGACCCGGGTGAAATTTACGTGTCCGCTCCCTCGGACAAGGTTAGGCTTGACAGGAACAGGCGGGTT
This sequence comes from Planctomycetota bacterium, assembly GCA_963581585.1. Classification (GTDB taxonomy): domain Bacteria; phylum Planctomycetota; class Planctomycetia; order Planctomycetales; family Planctomycetaceae; genus S139-18. The sequence goes on along the minus strand of CAUZPL010000047.1, from coordinate 13,485 downwards.
GATCGTGAAGAATCGATGACTCTGGTGGTTCGTGTTCCAGCGGGCGGGAAAGTCAGTGGAACTCTCTCTTTCAATAAAGGCTGGTTTGAAAGCCGATCACTGGTCGGAAAGATTGAACAGACAGCCTTCAGCGCAGCGGCAGCGACGCCCTCCAAGAGCGGCCAGGTGCAGGGAGACTTCTGGCTGGCTCGGGCATCCTTCTATACTGCGTTGATGAACAATGGCGGGCCAGGCGCTGCATGGTACCGATACCAGTTCGGTCAGTCAGCCGAGGGGTTTGGTGCCGAGCTGCGGCAACCACGAGTCTGGCGGAGGTCCTTTGGGAATCGCGGGAATGATCTCGGAGAGACCTACGCTTTCCTGTCCGGTGGCCGTGCCCTGGCCGAGAACCTGCAACTGGACCGGGAACTGCCTCCCGCCAGCGAACGAGAGGAAACCGTCGACATTGACACGATCCGCGGGATCACGGTCCAGGAGTTCGACTGGAAACCACTGGTCAGCGGGTTGGAACCTGAACTCGACCCGCTTGCTGCGTACATCCCCGACGACCAGCACGTCATATTCTTCAATGATTTTACTTCGATGATCGCCGTGATCGATGAGGCCAGGCAGAATGGTGCCACAGTTCTGGGGCTGGGACAAATGCAGTCAGAGGATGCCGGATCACAGGCTCGTTACGAGTTACAGCTGGGCCTCGCACTCAACAGCACCGTCCGGCTGCTCGGTCCCCAGGTGATTCGCAGTGTGGTGGTGACCGGCGGAGATCTTTACCTCCGTACCGGAACTGACATTGCGATTCTCTTTGAGGCGGTCAATGCCCCGGCACTGCAGGCCCTGTTGCTGGCGCAAATCAGTGCCCAGGTGGGAACTTACCAGGGCGTGACGGCCCAGCAGGGAATGGTCTCCGAGGTCCCCTACCAGGGATTTGCGTCCCCTGACCGGGTGGTCTGCAGTTACGTGGCATCCCTGGGCGATGCAGTCGTGGTGACCAACTCACTGGTCCAGCTGGAGCGACTGGTGGAGGCCTCCCAGCAGAAGCGACCCAGTATTGACGAGCTGGGTGAGTATACCTTCTTCCGGGACCGTTACCCGCTCGGCAGGGAAGGCCAGTCCGGATTGCTGGTCCTCTCGGATAAGACGATCCGCCGCTGGTGTGGTCCTCACTGGCGGATTGCTACCTCGCGCCGCACGCGGGCGCTGGCGGCCATGACCGACCTGCAGGCGGAGAACCTGGACAAGCTGGTTGCCGGCGAGGTCGAACCCGGGGTTATCGAGTCGGACGCGCACTTTGACCAGGTCGGCCAGTTGCGGCTGACCTCCTCGGGTGTGGCCTCGGATCGTTACGGGAGCCTGGCATTCCAGACGCCGATTATCGAGATGGAAATGTACAAGGTCTCGCCGGAGGAAAAACAACTGTACGAGCGCTGGCGGCGAGGGTACCAGGGGAACTGGAGTAATTTCTTTGATCCCATCGCCGTGGAGTTCTCCGTCCAGAAGGACCGCCTGGCGGCGGACGTCACGGTGATGCCCCTGATCGACAGCTCGGACTACAACGAGCTGATCGGGCTGTCCCGTGGTGCGGAGCTTGCCGACGACGATGGGGATCGTCACACCGAGGCACTGGTGCATTTTGTCCTGGCACTGAACACCGAGTCTGAGTTCATGAATCAGAATCTCAACATGGCAAGAAGCGTGGCTCCCCAGATCCAGGTGGACCCGCTCAGCTGGCTGGGAAGCTATGTCACGATTTACGCCGACCAGTCCGATTTCTGGCAGGAGCTTGCCGACACAGATCCGGACGACCGGGAACGATTCATCAAAACCCATATTGGCAGGCTGCCGATAGGTGTTGCCGTGGAGGTCAAGAGTGGTCTCAAGCTGACCCTTTTCCTGACCGGGGTGAGGACTTTCATTAACGAGGCGGCGCCCGGCATGACAGTTTGGCAAACAGTCCAGCACAAGGAACAGCCGTATGTGAAGATCGCACCCTCCTTGCAGGCAGGAGGAGAAGTTCCGGAGGACCTGGCGATCTACTATCGCGCTACAGGTCGGCAGCTGTTACTGACGCTTAACGAGGATATTATCAAGCGGGCCATTGACCGCGAGCCGGGAACAGCCGAACCGCCCGCCGAGGGTGAGCCAGCGGTGAAGACATCCTGGCTGGGCAAGAACGTGGCCCTGGAGATCAGCCCGAATGCGACCACGTTGATCAAGACGGTGCTCAGTCCCGAATACCGGCAGCAGATGCAGAGTCTCTGCTGGTCGAACCTGCCGATACTCAATGAGTGGTACCAGCGGTATCCCAACCAGGACCCGGTCCAGCTGCACCAGCGATTCTGGCAGCGGCGGCTGGTCTGTCCTGGAGGTGGCGAGTACCGCTGGAACGAGGAGCTTCAGACGATGGAGTCAACAGTTTATGGCTGTCCCGCAGCGCCCGACACCGGTTCGCGGCTGTCGTCCGCCATCGACTCGATCAAGTCCGCGAGTTTTGGGCTTACCTTTGAAACGAACGGTTTACGGACGTCCCTGGTGCTGGAGAAAAAGTAAAGGCGGCTGTCGGGGCACTGGTCAATCTGCAGACGACAGAAGCGTACTTTGAAGAAATGCGACAGGCGACATTGCAGGTTGTCGGGACGGACGGCCGGGTGATGAGCTGCAAGCTGTCGTCCGCGGTGGTTATACTGCGGGCATGAGCAAGCCCATGCCTCAACCGATGGCCGACGGCGATTTGAAACGTCTTGCGGAAAGCGTCCTTAGGGAAGACCATTTCCCTTACTTGGCTTCCATGGATGGAGACCAGCCGCGTCTGCGGCCGGTTTCTCCTGTTAAAACAGCGGGGTTCACGGTGTATGTTGCGAATCTGCGGACGTACCACAAAACGCTGGAGATCGCGGCGAATCCTAAAGTTGAACTTTGTTATCTTGACGGCGACCACAATCAGGTTCGTATCACCGGGGTTGCGCAGATCGTCGACGATCAACAGATCCTGGAAGAGATTTGGAACACCAATGTGCTCCTGCGAAAATATCTGGGTAGTCTTGATAACCCGGAGCTGATTGTTTATCGAATTGATCCACGTCAGGTTCGCTACATGCGCGAATGGGCTTTGGAATATTACGACGTTCCCGTGGATGATCCCGTCCGCACCGAGCGCCCTGTATCAACGTAATGACGAATGCGAGAATTATTCAGAACTCTGCCGCTGATGTGCATCGTGTTGTTGATCCCAGTGCTGCCGTTTCTGTTTTTCGGTGGTCAGCTTGATCATTGGTTGCGTGGTCTGGCCGAGGATCCTCCATCCGGCACCGCGATGACCGTGCTGGTCGTCGGCCTGCTGTCGACGGACATTGTGTTGCCAATTCCATCCAGTGTCATCAGTACGCTCAGTGGTTGGCAGCTCGGCTGGTGTCAGGGAACACTGGCAACGTGGATCGGAATGAATCTGGGCGCCGTGTTCGGCTTCGCCCTGGCACGGCGCTGGGGCCGCCCGTTCGCGCTGTGGTTTTCAAGTGGTGAGGATCTCGAGCGAATGCAGCACGTCAGCGACCGCTACGGACCTTTTGTGTTGATACTGACACGAGCAATACCCGTGTTTGCCGAAGCGAGTCTTCTGATCGCGGGAATCCATCGACTTGCGTGGCGACGGTTTCTTCCTTCGGTGTTACTCAGCAATCTCGGAATTGCGGTCGCGTATGCAGCTTTTGGAGACTATGCCCAACAACATCAATGGCTGCCGTTAGCACTCGGAGTTGCCATCGCGATTCCCGTACTGGTTGCGGCTGCCACCCGACACCTCGTTCCTGAATCCACGGAACTCCATCCCCAAATTGACGATCATGAACAGTCGGAGACGATCAACTGATGCGCTTGACCCGCGTTGTGTTTGTCGAAGAACAGGCACATGCTGTGGACAACAGGTCGTTTGACGTGACTAAGCGCAGTCTGCCAGGTTGAATGCAACGCAGGCTTCCGGCAACTCTTCCGCCGTGTCTCACAATAACGGTCCTTTGCTGGGGTAACACATGCGTCCTGCCGCGAGTAAAGATCGGCTGAACGTAGTCTCCAGCTTTGACTTGGTTACATTTGCGAACCGTCGGAACAGGCCTGCTGGCCAGGTGTGATTGAACCAGGACAAACTGCGCGGCATGTCAAACGTCAACCGAGCCGTCAGAGCAACTCGGCGATCGGCTTGCCGTGGGGAAGAATGGGAAAAGGTCGGCCGAGGGCGTCGTGGAATACGTCATCTGTGGAGACACCCAGCTGGTGGTAAATCGTGGCAAGTACGTCATTCAGATGCACGGGGCGGTCGGCGGGCAAATCTCCGTTCCGTGTGCTGCTGCCCACGACGACGCCTGGTTTCAGTCCGCCACCGGCCAGCATCACTGAAAATACCTTTTCCCAGTGATCGCGGCCGCCGTTGCTGTTGATGCGGGGCGTGCGCCCGAATTCACCGAACATGGCAACCAACGTTGTCTCCAGTAAGCCTCGCTCACTGAGTTCGTCCAGCAGCGAGCTGACTGCACGGTCCATCGGCGGCAGCAATGTGTTCTTCATCAATCCGAAGTTGTTCACGTGGGTGTCCCAGTCCTGACCCTTGACCTGATTCAGTGTGAAGTTGACCAGCGTGAACGGGACACCTCTCTCAGCCAGTCGTCGGGCCAATACGGTTTGCTGTCCCCACAGATGCCGGCCGTATCGCTCGCGCACCGATCGTGGTTCGGCAGACAAATCGAACGCCCGTGCAGCTTCGCCACCGACGAGAATCTCGCGGGCCTGGCGGTGGTAGTCATCGAGCCCCTCCAACTCGAGCTGCGCAAGATCATCGCGCCGAATGCTCCGAGACAACGTCAGCCGATCACGAATTCGGCGGTCCGTCAAACCGGCAAGCAGTCGCAGGCTCTCCGGCCCGGCAAACGGCTGATCCGCCTGGTCCGGGGGCATTCCGGAATCAATCGGCTCATACGTCAACCCCAGCAAACCCGCGCCTGCATAGTGGACACGGCTCCCAAGTTGCCCGGCGTGTGGAATCGTTACATAGCCTGGCAGGCCAGGCCGCTCAGATGCACGGGCGACAACCGAACCGATCGAAGGGTACAGTTCATTGCGCACCAGTTCACCTGCCAGAATGCGAGGTGAACCGGGAACTTCCCAGCCCGTCAGTGACTTGTGAATCGCGTGCTCGTGGGAGGGAGAGTCGACGTACGTGCTGCGGACGAGGCTGAACTTGTGGACGCGCGCCGACAGATGCGGCATGTGCTCGGAGAAGTGAACGCCAGGCAAGCTGGTCGCCATCGGAGCAAACTCCCCTCGAAAGTCGTTTGCCGCATCCGGTTTCGGGTCGAAGCTTTCGTAGTGCGACAACCCGCCCTGAAGATAAATCACGATCGCCTGTCGCGCCGGAGGGGACGTGCGACCATTGGATCGCGCCGCCAACACAGCCGGCCAGATCGTCGAAGCCGCCAGAGCCCCACCGCCCCGCAGCCATTGCCGCCGCGTGCAACTCGCAACCGAGACCTGTTGGTTAGGGTCAGCCATCCCAATCACTCCCGAAATGCTTTGTCCTCTGACGTCGATGACAATCATCTTACATTGTGCATTGTAACGTCACCGGATACGGATCGAAAGACAGAAAATCAACTGCGAATGACTTCGCTGGTCCACGTTGCGGGCAGCGGATTATTTCTGACACGCACTGTTGAGCACCGGTTTCTCACGGCGGCTACTGTCTGAAGAACAGTTCCGAAATCGTTGGTTTTCTGCCACCAGTTTCCTCTCGCGGCCACTGACACAAATTTTGAGTGATTGAATTCCCAAAAAGCCGTGAAACAATTCAAAACGCCGGATTTCCGTGCAGCGCGAGATTAATAACACAGCTGAAACACGGGTCGCCGTGCGAAGGAAGTTGTGTTCACCAGCTCACGACGCCTCAAAAAGTCTTCGAACCGGCTCACTAATACACGCAGCTGACTTGGGGTTCCTGAATCTTTTCCCTCCTGGGATTTGATGCCCCTATTCCCCTGCCGCAGCATCACCCAACTCGATAAGTGATTATCTGTTCACTTCCGGCAGGTCCGGACAATCCGCCACCGCATCCCGCAGTTCAGCCCATGAACTCAGAGTGAATGCGTCGCTTTCCAGGTCGCCTTCGTCCGGAAGTACGGTTTCCCCGGCGTTTTCGTTCCGGACCGGGAACGACTACGGACGAATTGTTCGCAGCATCATTCGAGTGCGCAAACCAGAGCAATGTTGAGCAGCAGGCGGTATTCGTCATGAGCTTGAGACGGCCGCATACGTTCATTAGTTCGATATCCCCCCGTCAACAAGTAGCTGAAGGTTGGACGCGTCTGCACAAAGCCTGTCTTCTTTGCCTGCCTGATTCGGTGAACAACAAAAAATCCCGGGGATCGTCCTCTGGTGAACGATCCCCGGGCGCAGAAAGGGGTTTCTTTACAGGTTACCCGTTCACAGGACAGTAATCTTGTCAGCGTGATTGCCGGTAAATTCGACTTTCACGCGGTCCCCTTTGTAGACAGTAGCTGGATTGCCCTGTCGATCCACGACAACTGTCGCGGCATCAATGTCAAGAAAGGGTGTGGTTGGGCCCACTTCCTGTTGAACCTTGATCTTCGTCTTGGTCAGGTGGGTCACCTTGCCGGTGGCTTCCCCGGATAGAGGTTGGGGACGTGCCGTTCCCAGGTCGCTTTCCAGGACCATTTCGACCAGATCAAAGGCTTCGTCTTCGGTGAATCCGGAGTCCACTAATTCAAAGAACAGGTCCAGAGCCAGGTCGGTATGCATGACGTCAGGGCCGTCCATAGGTATGCAGCCACGAAAGTTCGAGCGACCAGCAGGGTCTACGATGTCCTCGCCTTCCTGCCCCCCGAGGCTTGGGCAGTCGACGGGGTCGATGAGTCCCGCTTCTGATGCAGCGACGGCGATGATGGCAATCAGTCCGTCCGGGGAGAACCACTGCTTCACTTGATTCTTTTCGTAGAAGTCCGTAGGCCCGCCTCCAGAGTTCATTTCAACGGCGGCAACCTTCGACGAGAAGTCGGTGTAATGCGGTGCGAAAAGCGTTTGCTGCTCGCACATGATCACAGCGACGGGAAAAACAATTATTGCGATAAAGCGTTTCATTTGTGTGCTCTCTGGAATTGATGCTTTCAGTCTGACGCGTATCGAGTGTTTGTCCGGCTCAGACGGAAGCAAAGACGATGCCAAAACTGATTTGCTCTAAAACCGATGGAACATCAGGTGAATGCAGCAGTCACTACCGTGTTTCTGAACGTAGTCTCGCAGTGAAATGACACAACTGACGCAAAACAGCACGGCGAAAAGCCGCAGCAGTGGAAGCCAGGAACTCGGAATGAATCGAAACATCAGTGATGCAAGAGCCACTGTTGATACAGTCGCCATCATCTTTTCTGCTAACGTCATCCCACGAAAACACAACTCCCGTTAACTGCGTTGCCTGCGCTGTCCGGCTGTGGTGCAGCTGAACCGGCGACGCAGCCACAGAGTCAGGTTGTTGAACCGTCAGCCGTCACAGCAGCAGCTGATACACTTGCGGAATTCATGGGCAAAGTGGTCAAGGTCGTTGATGGTGACACCATCGATGTGCTGAATGACGAGAAAAAAACAATTCGCATTCGGTTTCACGGCATCGACTGGCCGGAACGTGGTCAGCCATCCGGCAACAATGCAACCGGGACATTGAAAGCTTCCGTCCTGCGCAATGTTGTGAAGGTCGTCTCATACGGTCAGGACAAATACGACCGCACGATCAGTGACATTTATCACGACGGCACGTTGATCAATCGTGCGCTTGTCGCTGTGGGGATGGCTTGGCATTATGTGAAGTACGTGCCGGACGACAGCGCTTTGGCGGAAGCTGAGAAACGGGCGCGTAAGCTGAAGACGGGACTGTGGTCCGGCAGTCACAAAGTTGTTTCACCCTGGAACTGGCGACGGATGAGCAAGGCTGAACGGGATGAGTCTCGGTGAGTGGAACTGTAAAAATATTTAGCCACGGGTGAACCTGCTGTTACAGACTCCAATACCGAGAGATGACTTCAATCTTCGTCCTCTTCCTCGAATGGCCCTGTTTCGAGGACGAGGAGGAATTCTTAGAGCGGATGCAATCATCATGACTGTCGGGAAACAGGTTGGACGTACCTGGCTTATAGCGTTATTCCTGTTTGGGACCCCGGCTTCTGCCCTCGCGCTCGAGGTTATCGTGCTGCCGGTCGGCGACACACCGATGCTTGAATTCAAGGTGGACTTGGAGAAAAACAAAGCGACACACGTCAAGAGCTACGAAACTGTAACCGCCGGCGCCAGAGAAGTTACCTTCTTCGCGCGCTTCGGCGATCTTCTCTATTTCAGTCTGATGGACCGCGATCGCCATACCACGCGGCATGATCTCAAAACCGGAGCAAGCGAACCTTTGTTCCACCTGTCGGCAGACATGAATAAGGGCAGCGCCGTCAGCGGCAGCACTTTTGTCGGGCTGCGTGCCCGGGGATATCACAGCAAAAACATGATCGTCTCCGTTGACCTCACCGGTACCCCCTGGCCGCAGGAGCGGGACCTGGCCAAAAAACGAAAAGAGCCCATCGATTTCATTCATCAATGGGATACGACCCGCGAGGATTTTTCCGGCGCCTATGTCAAAGCCTGTGTGAGCCCCGACGGTCTGATCCATTTCCACAATTGTGCGGTCCCCGACGACGGCACGTTGCTGATCACCCTCGACCCGGTGACCAGAAAGATTGTGCGACAGGTACCGTACATGGCCGACTGCTCCTGGCCGGACAGTTCCGAGGGCACCAGCAACTGGTTCGACGCGTCGATGGGCGCCCACGACGGGAAACACACCGCTTCGTTTGCCAAACCGCTGAAGGACCGGGATTATACCTACATTCACTATGGCGACGCCAACTGGCGACGGGAGGCAACCTGGGACGTCCCCTACAGTGACCCGTACGGCAAATACGGGATTGCCAGGGCTGTGGCCTTCCATGACGATGACCTGTATGTCATGGCGGCGCGCCGCGGACTGGACGGCGGCGCCGGGTTTCTCCTGGCCTGGACCGACGGCAGCGCCCCGCCGGACGGTCCCAATCACGTGATAGAGCTTGGCGACGGCATTATCCGGAATGACACATCCGACACCGACCTCACCTGTGGGTTGTGGGTCGGCGGCAAGGTGAAGGCGGAAACCTCTCCGACCAGCACCACCCTGGCAGTGAAAGAACCGTTCGAACCGAAACCCTACGTTGGCTTCAAGGGGCTGAACGGCAACCCCGTTGTCGACGACCGGATCGAACTGTTCCCCAACGGCGGCTTTGAAGAAGGTGACCCGGAAGTGGGCAAAGCGCCGAAGAACTGGTATGGGGAAGGGTTGACTCTCTTCGAGGAAGAAGGGACCTACGGCTCTGCCCAGGACAGGTCGACAGGCCGCTTTGTTCTGCGCTGCACCGGTGGGGGTCACCTAAGCGCCATGCCGGAGAATGCCGACGGCGTGGAAAACGACCTCGTCTCCCCTCTGGGGCCGGGCGGCAAAAATCTTCGCTACATCCTGATCTACCCTGATGTGGAGTACCGGCTGAAATTTCGTGCCCGCGGCGAGGGCGGTTTCAGTGTCGCCCTGGCAGGACTTCGCTACACCCGCAACACGTTTCTCGGCATGAGTGATTTTGCGGGAGACAACACTGTGGAACTTACGCCCGAGTGGAAGGAATATTCCTTTAGTTTGCAAAAGTACCTTGGCACTGCCAATCTCAATAACCACGCCTACATCGTCTTCAAGGATACGCCGAAAAGTGAGACGGGAATATTCATTGATGATCTTTCCCTTTCCTGCAAGGCCACACCCGAGAACCTGGCGCTTTATCGTCCGGAACTGCCGCTGGAAGGCAGGATACGCGCACCCGGCGCGACGTGGAACCTGTACATGAACGGCCGGGTTGTGAAGGTGCAGGCGGGCGGACGTCTGGCGGAAACGATCGGCATCGGCACGACGGACATTGTGCTGGAACTCAAGGGGAAGACCGAACAACCTGTCAATGCCCAAGGCAGCCTAACCATCGGGGCCGGAAAGCCGGTGTTGCTGAAAGGGTCGACGATTCCGGTCTGGCCCGCGGCTCTTCCACCCGATGAACCGAAGACAATCGCGCTGGGTGACGGCACCTGGTACTGGACTGTCGATCGCAGCGAAGCTTTCGAAACCCGGTGGCTTGATCCTGCCCTGTGGCAGAAGGCCTCGGGTGATGGTGATCACGTGCGTATCCCGGCGAGCCGCACCGGCGACGGCACTGTGTACCTGCGCCGCACCGTATACTTCAACGGCCCGAAGGAGCTGTTTATCTGCCCGGACCAGCCGGAATTTCACATTGCCACAGGGATGGTGACGATCTACAAGATTTTCCTGCGCAATTTCACCCCGGTCTGGCAGGATGGCGGTGTGATCGAGATCGAGGTCCCCGAGGAGATCGTCCTGCTGGACAAGACCGGCAGCGCTGAGACCGGGCCCAAATACCCGATTAACGTTATCCCGCGGGTAGAGGAAACGCAGTTCACGCGTGACGGTCTGGCATACCGCCGGTATACGCTGCATTACCCGCTTCTCGGGCAGCGCAAAGGACAGCGCATGAACTGGTCCCAGGAGGTGCTGATGAAATCAGCTTCGCTGTTGGCGGGACTGCCAATGTCGCCGCTTTACTTCATGCTCGAGCGCCGGCCGGAAGATGACAGGGTGCGCACCTTTCGCATCCGCCGTACGTTCCGCAACGGCAATGCCAGCCAAGTCTGGCGCTCGATGCGGATCGTCTTTCAACCCGAGCCCGGGGGCCCGCAGCCGAAGCAGGCGCGCCTCTACGTACGCTACCTGAATCCGTGGTATCTCGGCTGGAGCAGCGATCGCCGCCAGTCGAAGGCCGAGCGTCTGGCCGGCTTCCGCACTATTGCGAAAATCGGACCGGCGATCTGGCAACCCGGCATACACGATATGGAGCTTAAGGCACTCATCGAAGAGACGGATGGCCAATCCTATGCGCTTCCGGAGACTCATAACCCGGGACGCTTTCGGCAAAGCCCGTTCTGGAAAGGGTTTTACACCGATCATCCTGACTTCGCGATCAAGCTGTACTCGGGCAGTGCCGAGGTGCTCAAAATGCTTGGAAAGAAAAGTGAATTCAGCACCTGGAACAGCGTAACAAGCGGCAAGGCCGAGGATGTGGGGTATTGCCCGACCAAGCTAATAGATCAGGCTCCTGAAGCGTGGAAGCGCTTTGAACAGCATATTATTGAGCTCAGGAAGGACTGGCCGAATTCTTCCTTTGCCCACGATGAAGAGCAGATGCGCTTCGGCTACAACGCCTGCTTCTGTGAATCATGCAAGGCGGGGTTTGAGGCATGGTCGAAAATCGAGGGCGCCGCAAAGATGACCGATGAGGAGATCGTTTCGCGGTATCTCCGCAGATTCACCACCTATATTGCCACCAAGGAGCTGGAAGTGCGGGAGATGAAGCACCAGCTCTTCAACAAACACGGTATCCACTATCTGCTTCACGAGGAAGGAATTCAGAAGTCTTTCTTTTCGGACATCGGCCACCACGATATGGTCGCGGTCTGCGACACCTATGAGCATGTCTCCCACGTCTGGCCGGAGTCGGTAGCTCAGTTAACAGCGGGTGTTTTTCCAGCAGGCGGGAAAGACGAACATCCAGGGCGCAAGAGTTACCGAGCGGCCTTGCAACACGGTGCGTCGTTATCCGGCAAGCTCTATGGCCGTTATTTCCCTGAGGCACGTGAGCTGAAGAACACCATGGTACGTGCCTGCGCGATCGGCCGATGCGGCGCCATCAGTCCTGAAATGGATTTGAAACAGATGCTGGCCGGCGGTGCGTATTACGCTGCGGAAGGCATGAGTCTGGTGGCCCGTTTCGAACTTTATTTGTGTGACGGCATGCCTGTACCGGGATTCAATACTCGGCTCCTCGACGAGACTGCAGGACGCATGGAAACCGTAGCCTGGGAAAAGGACGGCAAGTTCGCCGTCCTTGTTTTCAACGACTATGCGACGGCGCAGCGGGTCAAACTTGCGCATGCGCAGCAGGGCAAACTGTCCGGGACGGTCGATGCCGGTAAAGACTTTGCAGAGTTGGGTGAGGAGACCTTTACCATACCAGCATATGACGTCCTGGCACTGGAACTGGAAGGAGATCCCTAACCTGGATGTAAGATGAGTAAAAAACTTCGATGGCGCAGACGGCAACTTCATCCCCATGGACCAGTGGGACGAGGCCAACTGGCCGGTGCACGTTCATCCGCCGCGCGCGGAAGCGATACTGAAGGACTAATCCATGCAGATTCAAACCATCCTTGACCAGATCGACCTGGGTGCAATGGCACTCCCAGAATTCCAACGTGGTTATGTCTGGAACCGGGAACAGGTCCGCGGCCTGATGCACTCGCTCTACCGTAAGCATCCCGTCGGCAGCCTGCTGGTCTGGGTCACGCAGACCGAAACGGCGGATGCCCGCGGTGACCAGGCCCTTCAACCGGGCAGCGTCAAATTGCTGCTGGATGGGCAACAACGTATTACTTCGCTCTACGGTTTGATTCGGGGTAAAGCACCCAAGTTTTTTGATGGAGATGAACGGACTTTCACAGGGCTTTACTTCAACATTCAGTCCGAACTGTTTGAATTTTATGCTCCCACCAAGATGAAGGGCGATCCATGTTGGCTCAACGTGACGGAAGTGCTCAAGGATGGTGCCGGTGCCACGTTGCAGAAGCTGATGCAACAGCCGGATTTTGCCGCGGATATCTCCACGTATTTGAACCGTGTGAATGCAATCGAAAATATCAAAGCAGTTGATATGCACATCGAAGAGGTCACCGGCGAGGATAAAACCGTTGACGTTGTGGTCGATATTTTCAATCGGGTGAACAGCGGTGGCACCAAATTATCCAAAGGCGATCTAACGTTGGCTCGTATCTGTTCGCGCTGGCCAGAAGCACGCGATGAGATGAAAGCACGCCTGAACAAATGGAAGAAAGCTCGCTACAACTTCACGCTCGACTGGCTATTGCGAGGCATCAATGCGGTCACCACCGGTGAAGCTTTGTTTACGGCCATGAAAGACATCTCTTCGCAAGACTTTAGGGCTGGCCTTGAATCAACGGAAAAGGTGATCGACCGCATCCTGAATCGAATTTCCAGCCGCCTCGGTTTGGATCACGACCGTGTCCTTGGAAGCCGATTTGCGATCCCCCTGATGGCGCGGTACGTCTCACAGAGAGGTGGAAAACTCTCTGACCAAACAGAGCGTGACCGACTTTTGTACTGGTATCTCCACACGTTGCTCTGGGGCCGGTATTCGTCATCGACCGAGAGTGTTCTGAACAAGGATCTGGAAGCAATCGAAGCAGCAAACGCGACCGGCGAGAATGGCGAATTGGACAATTTGATCAACCTCT
>CAUZPL010000046.1:0-50250 GCA_963581585.1 Planctomycetota bacterium | reverse complement strand
CAACGATCGCTGCAGCGTCACACGCCTGCCGAATACGAGAAAGGAGTCTCAAATGTCATTGCTGCGGTGTGAAGGTCTCGTCAAGGATTATCCTGGCAAGCGAGCCGTCGATGGTGTCGACTTCGAAGTTAACTCAGGAGAAATCGTCGGACTCCTGGGTCCAAACGGTGCCGGAAAAAGTACTACGTTTCGTATAGCGTGTGGATTGATTGCTCCTGCGGAAGGACGCATCTTTCTGCGGGATACGGACGTCACGCACTGGCCCATGTATCTCCGAGCCCAGCATGGACTGGGATATCTGCCGCAGGAGCAGAGCATTTTTTCCCGGCTGTCCGTCGAAGACAACATTTATGCGATCATGGAATTGAGAGGAGAGAGTCGACTTGGAGCCGCCGAGCGCGTCAGACAGCTGCTGAATGATTTCGGACTGGATGACAAACGCCGACAGCGGTCCGGGTCTTTGTCAGGAGGCGAACGACGACGTCTGGAAATTGCCCGTTCACTGGCCAGTGACCCCGAGATTATCCTGCTCGACGAACCCTTCACCGGCATTGACCCGACCACAATTCACAGCATTCAGGACATCATCCACAATCTAAAAGATCAGGGCATAGCGATTCTGATGACCGACCATCGTGAGCGAGAGCTGCTCACAGTTGCTGACCGCAGCTACATCCTCCATGGCGGACGGGTGATTGTTTCCGGGGATGCGGAGACCGTGCTCAACGACCCGGATGCGATTGCCAGCTACTTTGGCAAACGCTTTGATGCAGATTCAATTATCGACAGTCGGAATTCATTTCAAAAGGCGGGCTGATGAGTTCAGGATATGGCGACGACACCCCGCTGCGGCCAATCACGTCGCGCGGATGTGACTGGCCCTGTCTGAGGCAGTTCGGATTGTTCATGGAGAACACAGTTGGTGCACTGCAGAATGTGTTGCGCCGGGTTGAGCGGTCGGATCTCCGGATTATCGGTCTGTCGATCGTTGATTCAGCCGACTGTTCCATTGCTCGTTTAATTACCAACAACTACGAACGATCGCGGGAGCTGCTGGAATTTGCGGGTGTAACAAAATTTGAAACGGACGTGATCGGTGTACTGCTGCCAGATACCGAGCAGCCACACACGAGTATCTGCAGCAGTCTCATGTCGGCGGAACTTAATGTACAATACGTTTATCCATTGATGTATCGGCGCAATGGCCGCGGATCAATTGCCGTTTACGTCGACAACATTGATGAAGCCCTGCGCGTTTTGAAGGAACAGCACTACGATTTCGTCACTGAGGACGATCTGCTGGAATACGATGAGTACTTCGGCTGATCCCGGAACGTTGAGCAGCTAAACGCAGATCAAATTTGTCGTGCGAGATCAAAATGAGTAGTCCTGTTGACTCTCCTGATTCCTTACCTGATTGGGTCATGCCGTGGCCCGCGTTCGACGTTGACTGGTTACAAGCGGCGTTGGTCGTCATTGACCTGCAGAACTACAGTTCCAATCCTGATTGCGGCATCACACAGATGCTCGTCGAGCGGTATCCGAGGGTTGCAGAATATTATGTTCCACGCGTCCTTGAATCGATCGTCAACACGCGCCGGCTGCTTGATGTATTTCGCCAGATGAAGCGAGAAGTGGTCTTCACGCGTCACGGCGCGCTCCTGCCGAATGGTCGCGACATGATCTTACGACGTCAGCGACGCGACTCTGATGCGCGGGAACAGTCTGACCGGCCAACGCTGTGGCCAAAAGGCAGTATGGAACATCAAATCGTCGACCGACTCGCGCCACTTGATCACGAACTGGTGGTCGACAAAAATGCCAGCAGTCCATTCAATGGCACCGGTATTGATCAGATCCTGCGAAACCTTCAGCTGGATACGCTGGTGCTGGCCGGAATGGCAACCGATATGTGTGTGGAAACCACTGCACGTGATGCAGCTGACCGCGGTTACAACGTAATCGTCGTCGAAGACGCCGTAGCGACTTTTTTTGAACCGCACCACAATGCAGCGCTGTCTGCCATGTCTCGCGTCTACGCCCAAGTATGGACGACGGATCGCGTTCTGAGACAATCGAACCAGTAACAACCTGCCAATGTCTCTGGCTGGGTCCGCCGGATTTCACTGTCCTGGCAGGGTCGCAATTCCTGTCCTTGTGGCACAGAATAAAGGACTGGTGAATTGGGATGGTCTGTGAGCTGTCGGGTCTACAATGAATTCGAGACGTATTTTGCAAGCCGGTACAGGGCGTGCAGCCATCACACCGCCAATTGGCATCCGAATGATGGGTTACACCGTTCAGGAATGCGTTTCCGATTCGGTCGAGCGGGAACTGACAGCGACCGCACTCGTACTGTCTGACGGCGTAACGAAAGTCGCCCTGATAGCCCTTGACATACTGTTAATTCAAAGTCCGCATGTCGATCGCATTCGGAATCGAGTTGGCGAGGCCATTGGTGTTCCCGCGGACTGCGTGATGATCAATACCAGCCACACTCACCTCGGCCCGATGCTTCCAGACTGGCAGGAGGACACGCCCCAACAGGCTGAATTGCAGTGCCGCTACCTGGCGATTCTGGAGGATTCACTGGTCAGCGTGGTGACTATTGCCGATAGCCGGCTACAGCCAGCTCGGGTCGCCGCTGCAACCGGGCATGCTCGAATTGGTATCAATCGACGCCAGCGACGGCCTGAAGGCGGAATCGTGATCGGCGAGAACCCTGACGGGCCGGTGGATCACGACGTCGGTGTAATCCGCATCGACAATCTTTCGGGAACGACAATCGCTACGGTAATGACGGCCGCTGCTCACACGATCGTGCTTGGACCGAAGACGTCTCAGTTGTCTCCCGACTATGTTGGACCAGCTCGGGAAATCGTGGAACGAACGACCGGCGCGTTGTCATTGTTCCTTCAGGGGGCCGCTGGCAATGTCAGCCCTCGCTGCGGCATTGGATCTGGTGGAGCGGACCAGCTGGACGATCTGCATCGGATCGGTACACTGCTTGGCGGGGAGGTCGTCAAAACCTGGGCGGGGATTCGTACACACAATCGACACGGTTCGCCTCGAATCGTTCAGTCGGTGGCAGCGATCTCCCTGCGGGACTACGAACCGCTGCCGGAAGCTTGTCTCAGGCATTTTGGAGTGGTCACCCGGCAGGTGAGTCTGCCGATGGCACCACTTCCCGGTCGACAGGTGGCGCAGGCGACACTCGATCGCTGTCAGAGACAGATCGAAGACGCTCGTGCGGGCAAAAATGCAGGGGCAATTCACGTGGCTCAGCGGTTAGTTCACTGGGCAGAGTCAGTCGTACGCACCGTCGAATCAGGTGAACCGGTCACTCGTGAACTCGTGTTCTGGGCACTGCGGATCAATGACATAGGGATAGTTGCCGTCAACGGGGAACCTTTCGCCGAACTCGCACTTGAAGTCAAGCGTCGCTCGCCACTCACAGCGACCTTTTTCCTGGGGTACAGCAACGGATGCCTTGGCTACCTGCCCACACCTGAGGCCTTCGACGAAGGCGGCATGGAAGTCAATGAATCCTATCAGAATTACATGCTGCCCACACCGTTTACTCGCGACTGGGGTCCGTCGGTTGTGGAAAATGCATTGGACCTGCTGAAAGAATTAGCGAAGTCGAATAATTGAGAACCGGAGACCCAAATGAATGCCCACCTTTTCTCCGACCGAACTGCGTTGGTCACCGGCGGTGCACGCGGCATTGGCCAATCGATCTGTGAAATGCTCGCGTTGAATGGGGCGCGTGTTGCTGTCAACTATGAACGCAACGAACAGGCCGCACGGGATACATTATCGTTGATCGAAGGCTCGGCTGCCGATGCAATGATCGTTCAGGCTGATGTCGCAAACGAAGCACTGGTCGCGCGAATGATGACAGAAGTGCGCAACCGCATGGGACCGATCGACCTGCTTATCAATAATGCCGGAATCGCAGGCAGCACACCACACGATGAACTGACACTGGCCACCTGGAAACGCATGTTCGAAGTCAATGTTGACGGACCGTTTCTGACGACATGGGCAATTAAAGATGAAATGATTGCGCGCGAATACGGCCGGATCGTCAACATTTCATCATTGGCAGGACTCAAAATCAAGTCCCGCATGATTGGCTATGCCACGACCAAATCCGCCCTGATCTCTTTCACGCGGCATTGCGCCGAGGCTTTCGCGCCGTACAACATCCGAGTCAACTGTGTCGCTCCGGGGCTTACTAATACAGAACTGGCTCGGTCAGCAAACCCGAATCTTGTCGAACATCTGATTTCGATTACGCCAATGGGAAGGATTGGTCAGCCGAAAGAAGTCGCCAGTGTTGTCAAGTTCCTTTTATCCGACGATTCCAGCTTTGTCACGGGGCAAACCGTACCTGCCTGTGGCGGACGATGCTGACAATGCGGGCATGAAGCGCAAGCGGGTGGGTTTCGGATCGCTTCCCGATTCATAGTGGACAGGTGGCTCAGGGTTCGTGTTTTTTGCAGCACACACACCTGCCCGTTCTGGTTGTTATATTCACTCGCTTTGTGTCGTGCGTAAAATAAAAATGTTGGATGAGACTTTTCGAAACGAGCCGATCGAAATCCCGCCTCTGACAGGCATCTATGCTGAATCATTCTCAGTCGGCAAACTGCTGCGGATGATGAAATTTTTCGGTCCGGCTGCCGTCGTCGCTTCGCTTGGACTGGGTGTTGGTGAAACGATCATGGTCACGGGGCTGGGAGCGTGGTCTGAATATGGCCTGCTGTGGCTGCTGGTCTTAAGCGTCGTCGTGAAAGGCATCTTCGTCACATATCTGATCGGTCGATATACAGCATCAACAGCCGATCGGGCACCGGCTGTTGATGCTGCCTGGTCCGCGCGGCTGGCTGTTGCTGTCTGTCGTTGCCGCAGAGCTCGGACTGGTCGGAATGGGACTCACCGCCGTCGCCAAACCATGTGGAAACCTGATGACCTTTCTGTTTTACGACACTCTTCCTGGCGACCTGAGTTTCGACATCTGGGTAAATCTCTGGACAAACGCAATTTTTGCCACAGCAATGGCAGTGAGTCTGTTGAGTTCGTTTCAAATGCTCAAACGCCAGCAGATCGTGATATGCGGGCTGTTGGTTCTCGGAACGATCATCGCGACGCTGCTTGTGAAACCCGACGTCTGGAACATGCTTTCGGGTGCGATTCGTTTCGGCCATCTGCCGGCCGCTCCGGAATGGGGACCAACCACGGTACGTACCGATTACTCATTGAATATGGTCGTCATCTTCGGCTACATCGGTGGCAGCTTGAGTGGACATCTGGCGTATTCCAGCTGGGTCGGCCTGAGTGGCTGGGGAATCAACTCTCACCCTCAAATCGACGACATTCGGCGGCGGGCGCGTACTGGACCGTCGATCGACTACCTGCCGAATGATCCCCGTCAGGCACGCCGCCTCAGAAAGCTGCTTCTGCCGTTGAAGTGGGATGTCGGCATGGGAGCCCTGGTCCTGCTGACCGTATCCATTGCTTTTCTGGCTGCCGGTGCCACAGTTCTCTATCCGCGGCAGAATACACTCAGTGGAAATTCCTGGGAGTTGCTCACAAAACAGGCAGATATCTGGCGTGAAATCAACGAATCGATGGTGCCGATCTATTACGTAATGATCCTGGCAGCTCTTTGGGGCACGCTCGCCAGTGTACCGGAGGCAATCACGCGGGTTACCTACGATTTCCTGTCTGCAATCTGGCCACGATTCGAGCAGTTTCCCATTCGACGACTCAAATGTATTATCGTCTGCGGTTGTTTCGCGTGCTCGATTGTGTGGACATGGTCGGGGATTACGTTTGACTTGATGACGCAGATTGCTGCGTTCCTGACCCTGGGCGTCGGACTGTTTGTGGTCTTCAGCTGTGTCCTGTATTTCAACATGTCATTACCACATGGTTATCGGCTGAGTTGGTGGGTGGCTTCGGTCGGTGTTGTGTCAGCCTTGGTTCTGTTGTTCTGCGCAATCGGCGGTGGCGTGGGACTCGCGCGAAAAATGATCGGCAGTTTCTGAGGGCAAAGCCGGTCCCACATCGAATGCAGGCACGGCACACAGGTTTGTCACATGTTCCGCGGCTTGCGCCGAAAATTCATTCGATTGTGTTTTGTGATTCCAGTCGCTTGCGGTTCGGAATTGACGCTGTTACCAGGCGACGCTACAGGTCAGACGTATGTCCAGAAATAATGATCTCCTCACTGACTACGTCGCCAGACGTCCTGTTTCCGCAACCTGGTTCAGGCGGGCTCGTGAAGTCCTTGGCGGTTCGGTTGGCCACGATCTTCGGCACTTTGAGCCAATCCCGCTGTACATTGAACGTGGAGCCGGCAGCCGCAAGTGGGACGTCGACGGCAATGAATACATCGATTTTCTGGGAGGAAACGGTGCTTTGCTGCTGGGACACGCCCCGGCGGAAATTCTCAGTGCAATCACCGAAACTGTTCAACGGGGAACCCATTTCGGGAACGACCATCCCCTGCACATCGAGTGGGCTGAACTTGTCCAGCGTCTGATTCCTTCGGCTGAGCGAGTCCGGTTCGTTAATTCCGGAACCGAGGCAACACTACTGGCGCTTCGGTTGGCACGAGCCTTCACGGGACATAACCGGATTCTGCGATTCGAAGGCCATTTTCATGGCTGGCACGACGACGTGGTCCACGGGTTCCATCCGCCATTCGATGCCGACGGATCGCTGGGTGTACCGCCTCATGTACGTGATCAGATGATCGCTATCCCCGACGGCGATCTGAACCTTGTTGAGTTAGTATTTTCGCGTGAACACGATATTGCCGCAGTGATCCTGGAACCATCCGGGGCGTCCTGGGGTCGAGTTCCACTGGATCCTGATTTCCTGCACGGACTGCGTGAGCTGACCACGCGTCACAACATTCCTCTGGTTTTTGACGAGGTCGTGACTGGATTCAGATTCAGTCCGGGTGGTGCACAGCAACTCTACAACGTTGTCCCGGACCTCACCAGCCTTGCCAAAATTGTCGCCGGTGGTATGCCTGGCGGGGCAGTCGTCGGCTGCACCGAAATAATGTCTCTGTTCGACCTTACTGGTGACGCTCATCACGACCGGTACCAAAGAGTGGTCCATTTTGGCACCTTCAATGCATCGCCGCTTGCCGCTGCAGCGGGAATTGCGGCCCTGCAAAGAATTGCCACCGGTGAACCAACACATGCAGCAAACGCAGTCACTCAACAACTGCACCGTGCCTGGAACAAGGTTCTTGGTGATTTTGGAATTGCCGGATACGTCTATGGTCCGTGTTCGACAATCCACGTCTATTTCGAAACTGATCCGGATCGCGTGCGCGACGCCTCCACTCCGGATGATTTATACACAACTGATGCCACCCGACTGAAAAGCATGCCGGCGGAACTGATTCTCGAGTACCAGCGGCAACTGCGGTACCGAGGCATCGATATCATGAGTTCCACCGGTGGCGTTGTGTCAGCCGTTCATACACAACAGGATGTCGAACAGGCGACTGATGTGTTCACGCAAACGATTGCGGCGCTTCTCGAGAAAAATTTGATCCTGACGGTCTCATAAATGCGGCTCTGATAATTTTTTCAATGACATCAGGAGTTATTTCGTGATTCGTTTTCTGCTTTTCTTTGTGATGTTGTCCAGTACTGCTTCAATGGCGGACAGACCGGTTAATATCAGCTCACGCTGTGAGTTGTTTGTGGATAATGCCTTGATTGAACGACTGTCAGGCCGCGCTGAGTTACGGCTTCATCGGCCTGTGCCGCGAAATGTGGCTTTGGTGACCGATGAACCGTGGGAAGGCAACGGGACCAACTATGTCACGGTATTCCAGGATGCTGACCGCTATCGGATGTACTATCGCGGAAGTCACTTCTCGTATCTTGACGGCAGGGATCGGCCGAGCACAGGAAATGTGTACTGCTATGCTGAAAGTGAAGACGGGATTCACTGGACAAAGCCACAACTGGAACTGGTAGAACGGAACGGTTCAAAAAAGAACAACATCGTCCGGGAGGGTATCGGGACTCACGCATTTGTGCCGTTTCACGACACGAATCCTGATTGTGCGGCTGATGCAAAGTACAAGGCTCTGGGCGTCGGCGGAACACACGGTTTGTTCGCCTTCAAATCTCCCGACGGGATTCACTGGACACTGATGGCTCCGGACCCTGTAATAACGACCGGAGCATTTGATTCACAGAATCTTGCATTCTGGGATACAGACCACAGTGAGTACCGGGAATACCATCGTGACTTCCGCGATGGCCGAGACATCCGCACCGGCACATCACAGGATTTCCTGCACTGGACTGAGCCGGAATACCTGAGTTATTCCGCCAATGTTGATCCGGGCCGTCCCCGCAGTCAGCAGACGGATGTCAGGGACCCGGTCGGTAAGAATTATCCTGCCGGGCGCGTCAGCCAGCTATATACCAATCAGATCACACCGTATTACCGCGCTCCCCATCTGCTGCTGGGTTTCCCCACACGGTATATCGATCGCGGCTGGACAGAATCGGTCATGGCTCTGCCCCGTTATAATTACCGGCAGGTGCGTGCAAAAGACTCACGCCGCGAAGGGACGGCCCTCACCGACGGCATGTTCATGACCAGTCGGAATCGTCGGCAGTTCTCAGTCTGGCCGGAGTCGTTCCTGAGACCTGGCCTTCGGATGCGCGACAGCTGGTTTTACGGTGATACCTATCAAAACTGGGGGTTGGTTGAAACAAAATCCACGATCTCCGACGCGCCAGCGGAACTGTCACTTTATGTCACCGAACGTACGGCACAGGAAACCGGCGCGGTTCTCCGCCGCTACAGCCTGCGCGTCGACGGGTTTGTGTCGTTGCATGCTCCCCTGATCGGTGGCGAATTGATCACCAAACCTCTGATCTTCTCGGGCAGTCAGCTTAAACTCAATGTCTCGACCTCTGCGGCGGGAACTGTTCGAATCGAAATCCAGGATGTCAACGGTCAGCCATTTCCTGGTTTTGCACTGGGTGACTGCCAGGAAGTGTATGGGGACGATCTGCAACGAACAGTTGTCTGGGCAAAGACTGCTGATCTCAGCGCTCTTGCGGGGCGTGCTGTACGCCTGCGATTCGAGATCAGCGACGCGGACCTGTATTCATACCGCTTCGTGGAAAACTCACACTGACAACCCAACTGCTGGTCAGTGTACAGTAAACCGATTGCATTCCATTTCTCCGGTTCAACGATTCACCGGCACCGGGGACTGGACAATTGTTCCCGCATCCCGCATTGGATCTATTCTTTGGCTTCACGACCGTTTTCGCTTCATTTTCATTTTACTTGAGCGGTCATGCCCGGAAAATATCCGGACTTGTGGCAACCCGTGCAGGTTGCCGATCACACCCGTTGTACTGTGTTACTGTCCGATGTCGATCTAATGTCGGCCGCAAGCCTTAAGTCGATAAGGGATACCACGTCATGGTCGTCGGCCACGTGGTTGAGGTTTCAGCATTCCCCGCGCCGTAATCCGTGTTAGGCTGGAATATTCGATCTGCACAGGATCTCGCCGTGGCTCTTGGCGACTGTCGGCAAGGCGTGGATGTGAAAAGGCAGAAGGTGAGATACTCGTATCAAGCAGCGTCTACATCTCGAGATGAGGGTTCCGAGTCGCTCGTAATCTATACGGCGATCACAGGACGTTATGACTCACTCACGCATCAGCCGGAATCAGCGACCAAGGACACCGATCTCGTCGCATTCGTCGAGAATTCGAACCGCGTCTCCAATATGCAGTGGCATTGCCGAAGTTTGGAGCGTGGCTTTGATGATCCGGTGCGCAATGCCAAGATCTACAAAGTCCTGCCGCACCGGTACTTCTCGGACACAACGTACAGTTTGTGGCTAGACGGCAACGTCGTCATCAATTTTGGTTTTCCAGTAGAACGCCTCGTAGCGGAGTATTTGTCCGACTGCGACATCGCACTATTCAGGCATAGCCGCAGAACGTGTCTGTATCAGGAGGCTCAAGCTGCCATTCACCAAGGCCTTGATGATCCAACAAGAATCCGCCGCCAGATTGAGAGATACACGCGCGAAGGCTACCCGATCAATGCCGGGCTTTCGGAAAACTGTGTTGTTTTACGTCGCCATTCGGCGGCAGTGGAGGCGTTCAACGAAGCTTGGTGGGAAGAGATCGAACAGGGAACCCGACGCGACCAAATTAGCTTCAATTACATCGCCTGGAAACTCGGGTTGAGGGTTCAGTATTTTCCTGACTCGATCAGTGGGGGCGATGGCCTGTTCCGTAAGTACCCACATCGTGGCCAGACCCTACGGTCGCGAGCTCGGCAGGTTGGTCGGCACGTCGGCAAGGTCTGGGACAGGCTTCTGTCACCGTTAGTTCTTCCTGCGGCGTCAGCACTTAGTCGACGGAGTTATCGCCGAGCGATGAACCATCGGCTGCTCCGCGACCATCTTTGTGACGAGCCTCAAAGTGAGGAGCTTGCCAAGTCGGAGCCGCCTGCCGTCGGCCGTGACCGTTCGTGTCAACTCGGCGCGGTTGGTGACAACAAGGTGGTCTCCATGCCTCGCCGAACGCCGGGAGCTGGACCGGTTGTCGCCTTCGGTCCGGAACGCGATTTCCCAACCTGGAACTGGGTTGGCTACGACACCGCTCGCGAGCTTTCGAAAGCGTATCGGGTGATCGTCTACAGCGAGGGACAACGCTGGGCTCCCCGCTGCGACGTGCTTTTCATCATCAAGAACCGTCCCCCGGCAAGCTTCGTTGCACAGGCGAGAGATCACGGCACTCGCATTGTCTACTGTCCGATCGATTTCTACTTGAGCAGAAAAAATATAGACGGTGACTCCGCCTTCTTGAAATCGTGCGACATGGTACTGGTACACTGCGAACGGCAGATCCCACTCGTACGACCGTATTGTCCCGCCACGCACTTCGTCGAGCACCACAGCAAGTATACTCTTCCGCAGATGGCGGACTTCAAGGAAGATGGTTATGTGCTTTGGATCGGCGGCTGCCAATACCTATCGTTCATCTTGAATTGGCTCAAGCTTCATCCGATTCGAAATGAAGTGAAGATTTTGACCGATCTCGACAAAGCCTGGAATAGATGGGGCGCCCGCCGCTATTCCACACTGACGTTCAGGCCTGATGACAGGGTGATTGCCGGCTGTGAAATCCACAAGTGGTCTGAGCGGAAGCAATTGGAGATGATGCGCGAATGCAAAGCCGCCATTGATCTGAAGCAGCTCAATATTTTCAATCAATACTACAAACCCCCTACCAAAGCCCAAAAATATGTCACTTCTGGGATTCCATTTGCGATCAATCCGGGGAGTTACTCGGAGGAGTACTTCCGAGCTCGCGGTTTCCAGGTTGCGTCACCGGTGGAACCTGAACGCTGGCTTTCGCGGAGCTACTGGGAACAGACGCGTAAGTTCGGCCTCGAGCTGCGGGCGTCCACGTCGCTCGAAGCCGTGGGTAAGCGATATCGTGACTTCATCGAGTCGATTCTCTAGTGCCCGATTTCGTCGCGCCCCGCCCCTAACGAAGCATTTCGGGCGAGGTCGTCACGTTATGCGAAAACCAAATTCCTATAGGGACATATTCCAAACACTGTGATATCGCTAAGAGACAAATCAGGAAGGTTTGTGGTTCAAGCTTCCGTATATGTAGAGCCTAATTCAAAATGGATCTGGCCCAGAATACACAAGACAGGGGTAGTTCGATTTACGGTGGTTATTTGAAGAAGCAATGTCCCGGTTTAATCACTCCGGCAAAACATCCGAAAGAATCGAACGCCTGGTATAGTCAAGTTGCCGACTCGGATTTGTGTGACTATCACCTTTGGACGATAGTACGAAATCCTTATGATCGTTTCCTTTCGATCGCCGGGCATCTCAAAACAGAACCGGAATACCTGGCTCGTAAATTCAAAAAGATAAGGAGACCGCGCGGCATGGCTTTCCATCATAGCCACGAACAATGGAAATTTACCCACCATAAAAATGGGTACGCCTTTGTTCAAAAATTCGAAAACCTTGATGATTCGTTCGCTCAAGTTTGCAGGAAGATCGGACTACCCAATACGATATTTCCGCATAAAAACAAATCGCTATTAAGAAATAGTGCGATTTCTCATCGTGTACGCGATTTTGTTGAACAACAGAATGAACGGGACTTTGCTTTATTGCGCAATGCAATGAACGGCAAGTTCTAGTGCGGATTTGTTCCCGCGAATTAAGGGATCAACGAACCAGAAAAGTCCGAACAGTCATACGTTGATACCCTAATTCGTTGGGGTCCACTTCAGAGCACCAGAACGGCGAGCCAAATTAGCACATCCGCAAACGACAGCTGGATCACTGTGGTGAACTCTCTTCTACGCTGGATTACCAATCGCGAAAAACTTGAAGAAGTGTTCATATTTCCGATCGCGCGCCTGATCGAAAATCACGTGACGCCGTGCCGGCTGAAAGGAGGTTCCAATTGCGCATGAGTGACGACATGAACCCCCTCCACTGCATCCTCTGCGGCTTCGCGCAGGGTGGCACCACGCTCCTCTCGCAGTTCGTCCGCCAGCATCCTCGCATCGACGGCCGCTTCGAGATTGGCTTCCTGCTGGCCGAGAGTCCAGGCAAGTTCGCGCGGCTTCAGACCAAGTACCACCAGCAGATCGTGCGCCACTGGGGGATCAGCGAGGACGACCTGCGGGAGATCTGCGATGCTCCGACCTTCCAGGAGGCCTATCAGGAGCTCCTCGAGCGCTCGGACCTGCTGGACAAGAGCGTCCGCATCTACGACAAGATGCCCCGCTACATGGCGCACCTGCCCGAGGTCATGGAACGCTGTAGCGTGCCCGCCGTCGTCGTCGTCCGCGATCCCCGGGCGATCTTCTGGTCCAAGAGCAAATACGAGCACCGCGGCCGACCGACGGTCGACCGATTCACAAAGGCCTATCTCGGGGACGGCCGGAAATGTCGGCGCGCCGTCCAGCGCTTCGGAGAGCGCATCCTCGTCGTGCAGCACGAGGAACTCTGCACGCAACCGCAACGGGAGGGCCGCCGAATCTTCGAGCACCTGAGGCTCGAGTGGCAGCCGCACTACGCCCGCCTGGAGGACCGCCCGGTGCACGTCGCCAAGGACAAGCTGCGTCTCGGACTCTCCACGGACGTCACCGTCGAGTACCGCGAGAATCTCGCTGAAGCGGTCCAGCGCGAGTTGCTGGCGGGAACGGCCGAGTTCTCCGAATGGCACTGGACGCCTCCGCAACTCCGAGGGCGATCGGCGAAGAGCAGGCCTCAACTCCCGGCCGCATATACACCCCCTTCGTGGCGAACAACTGCGGCATTGCGGGCAGCCCGTCGTGGCACTACGTGGCTCCTACGCAATACCCGTCGCGCGCTGATGTTGGCGTGGCGGCTGGGCACTGGGCAGTTCCGCCGCGCGGCGAATCTTATGTTCGATCTGGACTTCGTCCTGATCACTCACCAACGCAGCGGCTCCCACTTATTGATGGATCTGCTGGACTCGCATCCCGAGGTGAAGATGTATGGCGAGGTGGTGCGCTCGGGTACTGAACCGAAACGCGTTGCCGGGAAGAAAACTGGTGCGATTGTGCACTACAAACAGTGGGAGCGTGCAAGGAAAAAAGTCGATTTATCTGCGACACAGGTCGTACATCTGAAACGCGATCCGACAGAAGTTGCCACGAGTGTGGTACGGAACAAAATAGACTCGAGGACCAGAGGCGACCGGCACCAGGCGAATTACAGAGCTGGAGACGAGCGACCCTATCATGGGGAAGTCGACCCGGACGAGGTGGAGAGTTGGCGCGCTAAGGTCGACCGCCTCCAGCGTGAGTTCACCGAGTTTCTATCCGACCACGATGTATACACGGTTACCTACGAAGAACTAACTGGTGGCGTGGAAATAACCGAAGCGCCTGCACGTGTGATCCGGCCGTTACTGAAATTTCTCGGTATCGAGTACGAATCCTCCCTGCAAACTGTTCTCTTGAAAGTCGCGCCGCCAAAGTCGAACGAATCTTGAGAAGGCGGGATGGTCACTTGCGATCTTTTGCGAGGGGACTTCTTACATCTCACGATCGCGAGTGCGCCGTTAACCGGCTATAGATGGCCTCGAACCGCTCGATAAACTGTTGCTGATTGAACTCCTGAAGCGCGAACCGCCGGCCCTCCTGCCCGAGGGACTCGGCGAATTCTCGGTCGCTCAAGATGCTCAGAAGTGCGTCGGATAGGGATGCCGCATCATCAGACGGCACCAAGAGTCCTGTACGTTGGTGCTGCACGTACTCGGTGAAGCCGCCATTGGCAGTGGCCACGAGAGCCGTGCCGCGCATCATCGCTTCGGCACCTGCATTCCCAAACGCCTCCGCGCCGCGAGATGGCACGGCCTGCACCCAAGCCGCGTTGAAACGTCGTTCGATCTCCGCACGTGGCAGGTGTCCCAGGAAGGTAACGTTCGGGACAAGGTGTTCTGAGGACTTTTCCAAATGGCGTTTCTCCGGACCTTCACCGGCGATCATCAGCCGTGCGTGGGCCAGACGCCGGGTGACCAACTCGAATGCCCGCAAAAGAACGTCGACTCCCTTTTCACGAACGAGGCGGCCGGCGAAGACGATTGTCGGCGGCCCGGTAAGAGGAGGACGAGCCTCCCGCTGCGCTATGCCGTTGCGGATGACCTCGACGGGGCCGATGTTGGCTTCCCGCAGTTGACGAGCGACAGCCTGACTGTTCGCA
This sequence comes from Planctomycetota bacterium, assembly GCA_963581585.1. Classification (GTDB taxonomy): domain Bacteria; phylum Planctomycetota; class Planctomycetia; order Planctomycetales; family Planctomycetaceae; genus S139-18. The sequence goes on along the minus strand of CAUZPL010000046.1, from coordinate 35,457 downwards.
ATGATCAGATCAAATACATCGCGCCAACGTTGCCAGAGTCGCAGTTGCGCCATAGCGAGCGGCCAGGCCAACGGCGGGACGCACCCGCTGCGACAACACACAAGGCCCGCCGGCTTGTTGCACTCTCTGCCATCAGGTAGCACCTTAGATCCAATCGGGCATACGGTACGGTACCATCCTTCGTGCAGGATGGCTGGAACGTTGCGCAGCAGGGGCAGGATCAGTGGCGAGAGTTGCGAGAGAAACAATCTAACGTGTACTACGTGCGGCTGGAACTCGTTCAATACGCGCGCCAGCTTCACAGCCGCAAACGGATTGATCGGCCAGAGTGCCGCGCGCAGCGGTGACATGGTGCCGAAGCAATGGTAGTCGGCATCGGTCGGGCCCCCTTTCAAGTTCGCCGAGCTAGCGAACAGACGGGCGTCGTGCCCATGTTCACGCAAGCAACGGCGCATGGCAAGAGTGACGATCTCGCTACCGCCTCTTGGTACACCGTAGTCGCTGACCAATAAGATCTTCATTCAGCGAATCTTGTTACGTGTGTGGAAGCGCAATGACCGTGTAGCGATAATGCATTCCGTCGCAGCTATGTCAATGATTTTAAGCCGAAGACAGTCAACAGCCGGAGATCGGCATGTAAAAGGGACCCACATCGGCGCGGGAAAGGGACCCGCGATTTAAACTTCCCGTCGAAACGACGTCTTGTACGTGGCATCCAAGCCTCCTGTGGAGGCCACGACATCCTCAATCAGCAACATCACTCCAGACCAAAACAATCCACCTTAACCCGTGGTCCGAAAACCGGGGTCCACTTCACTTCACGATCCGGCCCATGTCGCCAGCCGTCATTGGCCTGCCTGACAAGCAGCGTACCACTTGGAGCGGGGATGGTGGTTCTGAAGATGCCGGCGGATTCTTCTCAGTTTTCTTGTTTTACAATCTCGGCCGACGACAATAAACCTGAAGAGCCATCTGAAAATGTGCTGGCGAATTCACAGTCTGATAGCGACGAGTATGTCTTCGTCAAATCTGCTCGTAATGGTAATTTGAACCCTCGTTGGATTGTGTTACCAGGGATCGACGTCCATCGAGTACATCTACTGAAACCAAAACCACCGGGCTGAAGGTGGGTAGTGCGCCAGGCGGGTCTCTCCGTAGGTGCCGTGAGTTTTTCCTGGGTATACCAGGTTCGCCCAAGGCGGGGTGTCACCTGACGAGTCACCTCATGTGGGGTTCGTCAGCCATGCAGCGGACAAAGTCCGATTCCCCGAATCATGTGAAAACCACGATTCAAGTCCAGTCCGGACGGCGTTCAGACGCTCCCTGTTCATTCGGATGGAAGCCCCCAGAAAGTGCCGGTAATTCCCGTCACGCCGTCCAGGTTCTGCGCGTAGCAGGCCGTAAAGATGCGACCTGGCGCAATTTCAACAGAAGAACTGTAGCCCTGGTCTCTGTTTGGTGCGGCCCGCAGCAGCCATGAGGTCTCGCTCCAGTTCTTTCCCCCGTCGCTGCTTAGTCTCGCGTAAAGACCGTATGGTTCGTAACGTCGACCGTACGTCAGAAGAATACGACCATCAGACAGATGCAGCAGTCTCGGACATGCCCCGGAAGTAATATTCGTCTCAAAGGGGTCCGTCCACGTCTTCCCGCCGTCAAAAGATTCGTTTTGCCAGAACAGACCGTTTCGACCCTCCGTGCACTGTCCAATTCGGTGCATGCCCAGCAAATGTCCGTCCTCCAGTTCAAGAACCACTGGCTCGTAATAATCCCTTGTGGTGGTGGCCCCCTGGGCCATCATAAAAGGAGCAGACCACGTCCGGCCGTTATCATCGGACCGATACACCACGTTCGATGAAATACCCGACAGTCCTTCCGCCAAACTTCCATAACACGGAGCCAGCAATGTTCCCGCGGTCAGTTTAACAGCCGTTGCGCAGGTCTGCAGTTTTGGCGCAAACAGAATATTTTGGTGAAGCGGCCATGTGAGACCTGAGTTTTCGCTCCAGCACCAGAAACCGCCCACATTGCGGAACGGATATTCGTTTTTGTGAGTATGCGGAATGGCGGCTCGCTGACGTTCCCGGACCGGGACGACCTCGTGCATGGCCAGTAGTCCGCCAACGACACCATCGCCCAGGTAAACAGGTGCAAACTCCTGGCCTCCTCCCGCAGCAAACTGACCTGCATTCTCAATATCCCAGGTCTCACCGAGGTCGTAGGAACGAATGATGGTGATCACACTTCGGGGATGGGTGTGGCGTATTCGTTCCTGGACGGGTGCCTGACGGAATGCCATGAGCAGTTCATCTCCATCAAGCCGCACCACATGTGGAAACGCGGTGTAGGCTTTCGAATCAAACAGAATATCGGCCTGACGAACCAACGACGCTGACCGAACGATGACTGAGCGATCAACTTCTGCATGCTGAGCCGCGGCTCGCTTATTATTTGAAATGCAGACCGCGACTGCAGCCGACGCAGCGGTGGTCGACTGTCGCAGGAACTGGTGGCGTGACATTCGCTGATCTGAGTTCATGGTCTCCCTCGGAATTCAGGTATTAGCGCCTCTTTCCGACCAGGCACAAGCAGGGTATGAGCACCAATTTAAACTGTGATCAACAGCTCACCAGGCTGACTGCATGATTTCAAAAAATGTCCTGAAATCAGGGAAATATGAAATATCAAAATGGAGGGGATCCCAAATCGTAACAGTCACAGGACGAACGTCGACTCAACGTGGAACACGGTCGGACCACTGCCTGGTCAATGGTCGTAAGGCCGTACCAAAGTCAGGGCCTCTCGATTCAGTTCGAGGCCAAATCCTGGTGTCTCGGGCAGCTTGATATATCCCGCGTCGGGCAGCGGTTCATTTTTGAACATGGTGCCGAAATTCGGTTCGATCCTGTCCGCCTGCTCGCTCATCATCATGAACTCCGCCAGGTTGATGTGGTCAAAGGCCATCGCCATGTAATAGCCGTAGACGCCGCAGCCATGCGGCACCACTGCGACAGCCTGCGCTCTGGCCTGTGCGACAACTCTGGCAAACTCCGTCGGACCGCCCATCCACATCACGTCCGGCTGAAGCAGTCCCACGCCGGCTTCGATCAACTGTTGGAAGCCGTAGCGTGTGTATTCATGTTCACCGGTGGCCAAGTAGATGGTTGTGCCCAGACCTTCGAGCTTTTTCGCGAGCCTGGCATGCGCGACGTACTCATCCGGCATTAACGGTTCTTCGATCCACTTCAGATTGAACGGTGCCAGCGCACAGACCAGTTCAGCAGCATACTGCAGGTCGAGCGCCATGTAACAGTCCAGCATCAACGGAAAATCCGAACCCACTTTTTCACGCCAGTTAGCAATGAATTCGATATTCCTGCGCAATCCTTCGGAACCCTCGCTCGGCCCGTAAGGCAAGGGCACTTTCGCACCGTGAAATCCCAGTTCTTTGGCAATATCCGGACGAGAGGTCGTCGCGTAAACCGGTACGCGCTGCTTCGTCCTGCCGCCCATGAGATTATACACGGGCTCGTTGAGCGTCTTGCCGGCGAGGTCCCACAAGGCTATGTCGATTGCAGATATCGCGTGCACTCCAATCCCTTTACGGCTGTAATGGATCGATGCACGCCACATTTGCTCCCACATGATCGAGCGGTCGCGCACATTCTGACCCTCGACAAACATCGAAAGATGCTGTTCGATAATGAAGGCCGCCGCTTCCCCGCCGGTACTGGCGCCAACACCAACTCGTCCTTCCTCATCTTCGACCTCAACGATGACTGTGGGCACTCGCGCCACGCCCCAGGAACTGCGGGACCCTGAATATTTTGGGTACCGGGACATCGGGTTAGTGATCGGAGGATGTGTGGTCTTATGGTCCCAGCCGCCCTCCGCATCAGGAAGCCCCATGATCCAATGCGAATCCGGCGTGTCGTGTACGTCGCTTGCACCGTATTCATTGCTCCGCGACACATACGCACGGACTTCCCTGATCGTGGACTGACCTGGAACGGGCACGACATCTTCATTGGGGGCTATATAGGGTGACATACCAAAACCGTATCGTTTGCCCCGTCTGCCTTCAGGCCGTTCCTGGAGTCCAACGGACCTCAGCCCAACGACGACAAACCGAACTGCCGAATGTGTAGTTTGCCTGCTCACCGCAGGAGTATCATGCGCATATTGATCACAAACAGACTGCGTAGAGTCGGGAGGATGCATCCCGATATCAGCAGCTGAAACATATGCTCATTACCGGTTCCATCGAACTGGTCATCACAGAACCAACACACAACGGTCGACAAATCCGGACTGAAGAAAACATGCTTGTCTTGTGAAGTTACATGGTTGCCGTGTCAGCAGAGGCAGTGGAATAAATCCTGATCGGCGCCAACTCTGAGAACCGATGATCCGCCGCGATTTCTTTGGTTTCAGAGAACTGGAAACCCCGTTCAGTCTTCCAGTTCTCGTCCTGAAAGTTTGGTCGCAAACAGTATGACAACAATTCCGGCAGCGTAAATAAATCCCGTGATCTGCCCGACGTCTGCGTATCGGCCTTCGAAAGCCTCTCTCAAAGCAGCTGCCGATACCAAAACACCAAAGCCCGTCAGTATTCGTCCCCAGTTGAAACTCACACCCGCGCCGGTCGAGCGCACCCGTGTGGGAAACATTTCCGGAAGACACAACGGCAACCAGCCGAAGAAGAAACCACTGAAGAATCCCAGAGCTCCCATCCAAAACAGAAACTCTGTCGGCTGCCATACCGTGAACCCGAGGTTTACCGAGAAAAATGGTTCTTTACTGGCCGGATCGTCGACGCGGAACAGAAACTGAGTACACGCAAGCGAACAGGCGCAAAGCAGTCCGTAACTCAGCTTTCGCCCAATCATCGACGCAAGCGCACCGCCCAGCAGGCTGGTAATCGACCCGGTCAGTGATCGAGCAATTGTAGCGCGCGATTTTAACGCGGGGTCCGGTTTGCCCGGCACAGTGGAGGTGTTTGACTCGGGCTCTCCGTCGATCTGTGTCACAACGGTCGGGTGGTCACCGGCTTTGCTGGCCCACGCCTGTGCCCAGTTGCTCACTCCCCAGCCACCAAACAGCGGGACCGTACCCAGCAATATGCCGATCAAAGTCGTCTTGAGGACTGGTGGACGAAAGATTTCACCGAGACCGGCCTTTTCCGGACCACCTGCAAGCGGATTTTTGGAACGCTGGAGCGCCAGCCATTTTGGTGATTCGGGAACCAGCAGCAACGTCAGAATCCCCAGCAACAGCGGCGACGCACCAACAATCATGGTCCATCGCCAGTCGTCTCCGGTGACGTAACGAAAGGTCGTGGCTATTGCGAAGCACAGGATCCCAACATTGGCCGCGGTTCCCATCACTCCGGCAAGTATTGGACGTGCGACGTTGGGCCAGGCTTCGGCAATCAGCGCGATCCCATTCGGCCACATTCCGCCGATCCCCATGCAGGTCAAGAATCTCAGAACGAGCAATGTGCCGGTATCGTTGGCGAAATATGTCACTCCGGAAAAAAAAGAATAGCACAGAATACTGAACGCCATCGCCCGGGCGCGCCCGATGCGGTCGCCGACAATCCCAAACAGATATCCTCCCGTCGCTGCACCAAACAGGAACGCGCATACCTGCCAGCCGAACGATTGCCCGATCACTCCCTCTTCTGTCCCCTTCGGCAGCAAATCCGCCACGGCTACGCGCATGACGATGGACACAATCGACATGTGAACGCCGGCGAATCCCCATCCCAAAAACGCCACGATCAGTATCAGATAGCGTCCGGTCACTGAAATCTCGTCACCGGAAACAGCTGAGGACGGGTTTGTCGAGTTTGAATCGGAAGTCATGATGTCTAACAACCATTCAGGTACGGACGGGTATAAGTCGCCACTTTCATCGGTCTGGTGTCCCGATGTCAGGCTGCAGTGTCTTTACTACTGTAACCACTCAAAACACGCAACAGCCTGGCTGCGAAGTCATCTCTCGGTTCAAAGATTCTGACGTCGTCAGATCGCAGCTGAAGCGAAACAAAACAGGTTCGAGAGCCCGGCTGGTGAAAGTCAGTCTCAAGCTCAGTGTCTTCCGTAGTTCACAAGAAAGCCATGCCAGCCACTGCCTGATTCAGACTCACGCCTGGAAACCCAGCGATTTTCCCGGCACAGACTTTGGGCAATCATCCACGTGGTGGTATCTGCAGATTCTGACGAGGTAATTGCCGACTCCCAAGTCTTTATCCCATTCTATTCACGAAAGATCAACCACCCCCAGATCCTGGCGGCCATCATCAGCTCAGCAACTTCATTATTGACAATGACGGTCTGCTGATTTGTCCCATAGGAACGGAGCGCTGTACCATTCCCGTCTCGGTCACTGTGCGTGACACTAAAATCATCTCACAGGGCCAGCTCTTCTGACGGCTGCAGTCCGAATACCCTTTGAGTGTGGTGACTGCGTCCAAAATAAATCCCGCAAGAGTCATCCTGTTCAACATGTTTCCATCCTCGGGTATTCTGAAATCGCCAGCGCAGTTTTACACCCGTCGCTGCCTGAATCTACTGTTCCCTCTGGAATCCGGGATTCACTTTCCTCAATCGCACCAGGGAGAACTGCAACTGGGTCATCACAACATGGCGTCAGTGACTCGCCGGCAGTTCATCGATTCAGATTAACAGCCTGAACGGCAACCATTCACTGGAAATGAACACGGCCATTACCACCGCCCGGTCAAGCCACCTGCGCAACGACGCTGCTCCCTGTTGCCATTAAAGTCGGCAACCCGTCGTTTTGCAGAACAATGTCTCTGTCGTCCTGGTGAAACAGTCGAGGGCGCTCCGTTGCGGCACTACCGACCAACGTGCAATTAAGACAGGGCTGCTGGATCTGGACGGTGATCCAACGAATGGCCTGCTGCAAACCGTAGGAACCGGAATGATTTAAATCAGATGGACGAGTTATCCGGCTGGTCGAAAAATTAATTCCTTCCAGCCCGATTTTCTGAGAGTGACTTTGAGTCTGCGGTTATTCCTGAGATGATTCGTCAGCAGCGCTCAGGCTGTTTCGGCCAGTTGCGAATCATTCCAACCGGAGGTTTACGCCATGCGATTCTGTTCAGCTGCGTTTGCTCTGTCGAGTGCGTGGACGTTTTTCGTTCATGGTGCCAGCGCTCAGGAAGCATCAGATCTGATCAAACGAGCAGAGATGCACCGTGGAGTCTGCTGTGTGCTCGGAGCCGGGAACGGGGCATTACCACTGGCTCTCGCGCGAAACAGTGAAATGCTGATTCATGTCCGCGATTCCGACGCTGATGCTGTCGAACAGCTTCGCCAGCAGGCGGACGGTGCAGGATATTCGATTCAGCGAATTGTAGTTGAGAAGGGCAGCCTTGGTCATCTTCCTCATGCGGACAATACACTCGACCTTCTGATTTCGAACCGACCGGATCTCCTGCACTCGCTCAAGGTAAGCGATGTACTCCGAGCACTGCGACCGGAAGGTGTGGCCATTGTGGGAGGTTCAGACGCGGGCGATGTACTTCGAGCCTGGGCGTCCAACGTAGACGGAGTGCAGTTGTGGTCAGACTCACATGGGGACTGGGTGCAATTCTCCAAACCCGTCCCGTTTGGTCTGGACGAGTGGTCGCATTGGGAAAAATCCCCTGACAACAACCCGGTCTCTGAGGACACGCTCATCAGGGCGCCCTACATGACACAGTTCATGGCAAGGCCTTGGTACATCGGCATGCCGGCGGTCACAACAGTCGCAGGAGGCAGAACGTTTCTCGCCATGGGTCATATCGCACACCACGAGCGCGAATGGGGAGCGCTCAATCGCCTGATCGGGCGAAACGGATACAACGGTACGATTCTATGGGAACGCAGACTGCCGGAGGATTACCTTGTCCATCGTTCTGCATTTGTGGCGACGAAGGACACCTTTTATATGATCAACGGTGATCATTGTCTGCTGCTCGACGCCCGGACCGGTGAGAAACAGGGTGAAATTCGTATCGAAGGTTTCCCGGGTGACTGGAAATGGATTGCCATCAGGAACGGAATCCTGTACGCATTAGCCGGTGCTCCGGGAGATGGCGTGGAACTCGTCAAAGGCAATCGCGCCTTTGGTGGCTGGAGTTGGGCGGATCTCAGCAAGGGATATTATGGTAAACGCATTCCACATGGTTTTGGCGATGTTCTTGTGGCTTATGAACTCGAGAACAAAAATGTACTCTGGAGACACAACGAAGAATCTCTCATCGACTCTCGCGGACTTGCGATCCGAGACGATAAGTTTTTCCTTTACTGTCCGGATCGGCATATTCGTGCGCTCGACTGCGAGACCGGAGAATTGCGATGGACCAGCAGTGATCCGGAGACACTTAGTCTGATTGAGAAGCCAGGGAAAGGCCTTACATCGACACCCGGCTGGCGGACACAGACTCTGGTTGTGGCAACGCCGGAATCACTCATCATCCAGGGTCAGACCAGAATGAACGTAATTGCCATTTCGACGGCCGACGGTTCACTGCTCTGGCACAAACCGAAAGTCACGAATAATCCCAACGCAATTTACGTTAACAACAAACTGGTCATCGGAGTCGGTGAGAGGGGCAGCCATCTGGTGATCGACCCGAAAACGGGCATCGTCGAGGATGACCTGGGCTTCTCCAAAGTGGCGTGCACCCGTCTCACGGCGAGCCCGGACTCCTTCTTCGCCCGCGGTGAAGGAATGACCCGGTTTGATCGCAGGAGCAGGACTCTGCAGATTGACGGTGCAGTCCGTCCCGCATGCAACGATGGTGTTATCCCGGCAAATGGCCTGATCTACCTCGGCCCCTGGGCGTGTGACTGCAATTTAGCACTCATCGGGAACGTGGCGCGGTGTTCGGCTGGCGACTTCCGATTTGACTTCAAGGCACAGAACGAAGAACGCCTGGAGGTTGCTGAGAACTCGGTCAACGTGAGAGCCTTCGAAATCAATGATGACGACTGGGCGACATATCGCGGCAATCTGAGTCGTTCGGCCTCCACAATGGTTCAAGTCCAACAGGCCAAGCGTCTTCACTGGCACTACGAACCAAACCGAACATACGTACCCACCGATCTTAGTGCAGCCGGTGGACTGGTTTTTTTGGGTGGAGAAGATGGCAAGGTGCGTGCGATTGACGGTGACACAGGTGAGGAGCGCTGGTCGTTTCAGACGGCAGGGCCGCTGAAATACCCGCCGTCTCTCTCGAAAAACCGCGCATACGTCGGAAGTGCGGATGGATTTGCTTACTGCCTTGAAGCTGCAACCGGTCGGCTGCTCTGGCGCTTCCGCGCGGCACCAATTGAACGACACATGATGGTTTACGGTTCGCTAAGTTCTACCTGGCCGGTCAACACGGGCGTGCTGGTTCATGACGGCGTCGCCTATTTCGGTGCAGGAATTGTTGACCATGACGGGACCTGCGTCTATGCCGTCGATGCCGTAACCGGCGAGATCATCTGGGAGAATAACACTTCGGGACACCTTAATCCTGAACTCCGCAAGGGTGTCAGCGTCCAGGGAAATCTGACTATTCTGGGAGACATGCTGGTTATGGCTGGCGGCAATGTTGTTTCGCCGGCACGCTTCGATCTGAAGAGCGGAAAGTGCCTTGAAACCTCTCGCAAACAGGGACATCCGCAAGCGAACGGCGGCAGGTTCGTCGGAGTGTTTAATCAACAGACGCTCATCGCAGGCGGCCGCATTTTGTACTCATCGCCGCGAAACGTATCCACCAAAGGATCATTCACTGCTTGGTCGGCTGATCGCCAGTCGATGAGCCTGAACTACGGCGCCATTGCTCCGGCGTGGAACGATGCAGCACTTGCAGTGGCGAATTTCAAGTATGGCAGGATTATCAATCTCAACGTCAAAACGCTTGCTACCGAAATAGAGGAAGCTTTCGATGCGTCGACAACGTCACAGAACCGCCGTCGACGAAACCTGGTCAGCGTTCTGTCGACTCGAGGCAAAGTGAGCTGGCAGTCGGATCTCGGCGATTCAAGCGGATTTGAATCGCTCTCCGTCGCACTTGCTCCCAACGCTGTGGTCGCGGTGGCACGTTATCAGGTCCTGCATCGAGCTGTCCCGCAGTTTTTCCTGACTGCACTCAACTCAGACGACGGAAGTCAAATGTTCCAGATTGAACTCCCCGCCGAGCCGCTCCCGGGTGGACTGATCGTTGATCGAAGCGGCCGTGTCATGGTCGCCATGCTCGACGGTGGAGTTGCCAGTTTCGGAGAGTGAAAACACCAGCCGCAACGATGTCGAAAACAGAAGTGAGTTCGGCAGACATCGTTGCTCGCTTCGTAGTCGGCAGACCGGAGACGATGCAATACCTCCAGATAGCTGGTCCATTAACCTGCGCCCAGAGTGGATAGTGAGGAAAACAGGAAGAGGATTGAATCCGGCCGGAGAGATCGTAATCGGCGAATTGTTCCGGATACGCTAGGGTGTTTTGCGAGTCGTCTGATCGGTGTGCGCCACTATTGAAAACCAGTACCGGTCCAAAGGCCATCGAGTCCATACTGACAATTGAAAGGGGCGATTGAATCTGAAATATCCCGCAGGTCTCATTCCGGAATCAGAGTAATTTTGCAGCGGATACAGACGTACAGATCCTGAAGACAGCTGCATTTGAACAACTGATTTTCAATCCGCAGCTCAGCAAGCTCCCTGCGGCAGTCGCCGGCGATTAGCGAAACGATTTGCCCGACGTTTACCATTCCGGTGACCCAGTAATGATCCATGCCCAAAGCGCTTGGCACCCAGTGGGTGAACCAACATCAATCTTTCGTGCTGATGCCGGTCTGAAGATATTTCCACCTTCGTGAAAAGAGGAGCCAGGACATGCTTAAACTTGTGTTCATGCCGCCTGACAATGAACTCAAACGGCGGTGGGCCGAACGTCTGCAGGAATCCCTGCGGCAATACCACATCGTGTCGCTACAGAGCGAAGCAGAAGCGCCCAGAGAAATCGGCGATGCGGACGCGGTTTTCGGCTGGGTATCCCCGGACCTGCTCCCGCTGGCAAACAAGCTCCGCTGGATCCACAGTCCACAGATTGCTCCCCCGGCTGATTTTTACTATCAGGCACTGGTGGAACATTCAGTCGTAGTCACGAATCCGCGTGGGACGTTCAACGACCACATTGCCGAACACATCATGATGTATGTATTGAGTCTGGCACGGGGACTGCCCGATTACATCGAAGCACAGTGGCAACGGCGATGGGCTCCCGACGCCCGCCGGAGTCGCTACATTGATCTGGCCACGTCGACGGCGCTGATCGTCGGCGTCGGTGGCATTGGTCAGGAGACCGCCAGACTGTTCACTGCTTTTGGCATGCACGTGATCGGTGTGGATGCAAGGTGGGAATATGATGTTCCGTCGGTCCAGAAACACCAGCCTGAGGAACTCGACACACTGCTGCCGCAGGCGGACTTCGTGGTCGTGACGGTACCGCATACTCCCAGGACCGAGGGCATGTGGCACTCGGAGCGGTTCCGGCTGATGAAGCCAACGGCCTATTTCATCAACATCGGGCGGGGCCTCACGACCAGACTCGACGATCTCGTCACCGCAATCGAAAGCCGTGAAATCGCCGGATGTGCACTGGATGTGTTCGAGCTTGAACCACTTCCCGAAGACCACAAACTCTGGAATCTACCGAACGTACTGCTGACTCCGCACATCGCAGCCAGAGACGCTGACAACATCCCGGACCGGCAGTTCGAGATTCTGTATGATAATGCCTGTCGATTTGCAACTGGCAGAGGGCTTCGAAACCAGGTGGACAAATCTGTTTGGTATTAGCGCAGGATTTCCGGGCTGATCCGAGTTCCGCGGCTATCGCCAGCCTCATGGCAGGAATGGGAATGATTACCCGCTGGTCCCTCATTCACACGTTGAGACGTACTCGTATGTTCATTGTCGACACTCATTGCCACGTTTCACCGTACTGGTATGAGCCAGTGGAAAGCCTGGTCAGCCAGATGGACCGGAACGGCGTCGATAAGGCCGTGCTGATCCAGATGCTGGGCCAATACGACAATGAGTATCAGTTCGAATGTGAAATGCGCTATCCCGGCCGATTCGCCTCTCTGGTACTGGTCAATACTGTCTCGTGTGACGCATCTCAGCGCCTGGAAAAACTAGCGGAACAGGGCGCCAGGGGTGTTCGGCTTCGACCCGATGATCCACTGAAGATTTGGCAGAAGGCGGCGGATGTGGGATTGGTCGTTTCCTGCCTCGGAACACCACCGGCATTCGCATCACCGGCCTTCGCCGAGATCCTCGAATCCTTACCGAGCCTCCCGGTGATCATCGAACACCTCGGTGGGATGACGGAATGGAATGAGTCAGCGACGGAGTCGGTCAAAGACGCGGTACTGGCCCTGAACCGGTTTCCCAACGCATATATGAAAATTCATGGTCTGGGTGAGTTTTGCCGCCGTAGGATGCCGGTAACAAATTTGTATCCGTTCGATCCCGCCGGCCTGCCACTACTGCACAGGGCCTGCGATGCATTCACAGGACGGGTGATGTGGGGCAGTGACTTTCCTCCGGTCAGCTTCCGTGAGGGCTACGCCAACGCACTGCACCTCCCGATGAACGAACTCAAGTCGAGACCGGCAGCCGAACGCACAGAGATCTTTGGGAGCCTGGCGGCGAGAATGTTTGGACTGGAGTCACAGTAAGCGCCCACATCGACCATGTGCCGAGTGTCCGCAACTGGCCGCGAGTATTCTGCGGTGTTGTTTTGGGTCAGCACGGTCGCGGTGTTACTTCACGATCTCACTGCACCTACGCAAAGTCAAAGCGTTATCTGATATAAAGGAATTCATTCGTACTCAACAACATATGGCATAATTCAATCAATGCTTGGTCGGCTACCGGGGCCTGTTTTTCGTCGCCGTCCGCCGCACGATAAAGGATTTCCTGTTCACGCAGAAAATCTTTGCTGGCGGCTATCTCCTGCGGATCCGGGTGGCGACTCAGCGCCAGTCGGAACGCCGCACGAATTCGCATGGCTTCCGATTCGCCGGCCACTCGGGATACCCGGTCCGCAAAACGGGCGGCCTGCTGTTGAGTGAACCTATCGTTAAGCAGCGTGAGTGACTGGAGCACAACAGCCGACTTCTCTCGCCGCGTACAATTGGTCGCCATCACTGGCTGATCGAATACCTTGAGCATCGTCAAACTGTAGTTTCTGCGATTGACAACGTAGACCGACCTGCGAAATTCATCAGCGGGGTCCGCCAGTACCTCGCTGTTGTAATCCAGGGTCGCCCCATCGTCATTGGCCAACGTGATGATCGGCGGCCCACCCAGCGCTCTGTCGAGCATGCCGCTGACGGCAAGCATCGAATCGCGAAGAACCTCCGAGTCGACCCGCCGCAGAGGCATCTTCCAAAGCAACCGGTTGTCAGGGTCAATAGAGTGCTCCCTTAACGATTCTGCCTGTGGACCTGCAAACTTCGAGCTGCCAGCTCGAGTCGATGATTGACGGTATGCCGTTGACATAAGGATGAACTTGTGCATTCGCTTCAACTTCCAGCCACCGCTGACGAACTCCGTGGCCAGCCAGTCGAGCAACTTCGGATGAGACGGAAGGGAGCCGGACAGGCCAAAGTTGCCCGTGGTCTCGACAATTCCCCGGTCGAAGTAGCGCTGCCAGACACGGTTCAGGAACACCCGCGCAGTCAGCGGATGGTCGTCACGGACGAGCCAGCGGCCGAGTGCAGTTCGATAACCACTCGTCCTGGCACCTGGCTCGGACACAGGTATCTTAAAGGGTGACTGAGGATCGTCCAGAACAGCAAATACGCCGGCTGTCACTTCAGCCCCCGGCCGCTCATAATTGCCACGTGTCATTATATACTGTGGTGGAGGCGGCCCCACGTCCCACAACGCCTGAATCAATTCCGGACGTTGTTTTCTGCTTTCCAGCTCTCTGATTGTCTGTTCAATTTCAGCGATCTGCTTCGAGAGTTTTTCGTCCAGTTGTCTTGTGACCTCTTTCTCGGTCACTTCCATCAGAGGCTCTGGTGTTTTGACAGAATCTCGCTGAACGTCGTCCCGTGCGCCCCGCTCTTCCACCAGTGTCTCTTCGACATTTCTGTGCAACGATTCGGGAGGCTGCCGGATGGCCTTCAGTTTTTCGCTGAACGCTTCAATCTCCGCGTCGATCACTTCATTGGCAGCCCGGATTTTCTCGTATTCTTTCTCAGAGATAAAGCGCAGGTAGCGGCCCGAATCGGTCTCTTTGCGCGGTGTCTCGCTCTCGAACCTTTCGCCCCACGAGTGCTTCCAGTCCTGAGGATTGTAGGCCGGAGTAAAGAGAGAGCGAAAACGGTAATAGTCCAGCTGGCTGATCGGTTCGTATTTATGCGAGTGACACTGCGTACACTGGACCGTCAAACCGAGGACACCCGTTCCGAAAATTGTCAGCAGTTCCACCAGGGTGTTTTCCCGATGAATGATCCTGTCTGAAACCTCTTCGTGCGTCTGGTCTCTGGCCAGCCGAAGAAACCCGGTTGCAACCAGATGTTCTATGATCTCCGGTGAGTAGGTCGCCGCGTCACGCCACTCAACCAACTCGTCACCGGCAATCTGCTCGAGAAGAAAACGGTCGAACGGTTTGTCTGCGTTATACGAGCGGATAACGTAGTCTCGAAATCGCCAGATCCCTTTTTGCAGCCATGTACTCGTAATCAGGTCGTCATGCCCCACCACGTCGGTGTAACCAGCAGAGTCCAGCCAATGGCGGCCCCACCGCTCACCATATTGAGGCGAGGCCAGTAACTGGTTAATTAACCGTTCATACCGGTCCGGCGATACATCCCTCAGGTACGTATCGACGGCTTCGGGTGCCGGCGGAAATCCAACCAGATCCATATAGACTCGCCGCACCAGGACTTCGGGCCGGGCATCGTCGCTGAACGACAGCCCCTGGTCTTCGAGCTTGTCCAGCAGAAACGCGTCGACAGGACTGCGGACGCGATGTTGACTGTTTACCAACGGCACCTGCGGACGGACCGGTTTTCGGAATGACCACCACTCTCGATCTTCGTCGGTTAAAGGTGGCGCCTGATCCGGAAGCAGTACAGCTTCGGTGTAACGCGCCCTGGCACCCCCATTGATCCATGCGCCGATTACATCCACGTGCTTTGCACTGGGTCGGATGCCCAGGCGCGGAATCCCCTGGCGAGAACGCTGTTCGAGTTCCTTCATCGCTCGTTCGTGCGTTTCCTGACGATCGCCTGGAGCCAACACCTGGTAAAGAAGACTCTGTTCCGCAGAGCCAGCAACCACTACCACACCACTCCGACCACCTTTGTTGATCAAAGGCATCGTGCGCAGGTCCAATTCGGCATGCCAGCCTTCCAGACCATGACACCGCAAACAATAGGCTCGCACGACTGGCGCCACATCCTCTTCGAACAGCATCTCGTGCTGCTCACCACTGTTCGTGGTGTGACCGATCAAGTCCTGCGGTGCGGAAAACGCCTCGCCTCCACACGTGGCAGATCCAACGAGGCACAACAGCACCAGAGTCACGGTAACGTGTATACGCGGCAAAAAAGCCATATGTTTCATTCAGCTGAAGGGGAATCGCCTTGGGGTTTTCGAACACAGGGTCATTTTATTGCCCTGTCCGGCTGTCGCAACATTCATTGCTCGATGGCCACACCACGAACCGTTTGCGCAAAGACGGCGCTCGAATTGCGTCCTTTCAGGGTCGATAGTTATTCAATCAGATCCTCGATTTCCCGAAGAGACAGCATTTTCTTACAAGACGTTCGAAGGACATTCGTCGACCGTGCATCAAAGTACGACACGAATATAGGTAGCACAGTTCTGCGACCATACTGGCCATACAGCTACACTCGGTACTCCGGGATTCACCGGACCAGATTCGCTGTCATTGGTACAAGTGCCTGTTTGAACGCCGATTTCCGCAGGACTCTCCGGCATGACCGGAATTACATTCAGAGTGGCCCCAGTTCGGAACCGGGGCTGTTCGCTGTCCACTACTGACTGGCTGACAAAGCGCTACCGGTAGCGGATATTCAAGTCCACGCCGGTCAGGTCGACCGGCGTGGACTTGGCTGGATCACCTCGTTCCAAAAACACGCCGACTTTGTTCTCATGGAGAACGAGAGGTGGCGCGTCAACCTCGAACACCACGTTCGCGCCATCCCATGCAGTCGCATCCAGCGTATGACCATTGAGCTGAACGGTCAGCTTGTCATCGTCAGAAGAGTAGTTCTCCAACGTGAGTTGTAAGGTCATCGCGGCCAACACTCCTTCCGCCGCTGCCTTTTGCACATCATCACCGACTTGCAGGGTCGCTGTTCTCCACTCGCCATGTTTCAGCCGCACCGGCACCAGATGATGTTCCGGGAGTACGTGTCGGAATCCCAGTGTCTTAAAGGGACCACTCATCACATAGCGTTTGTCCCTGCGGGCTATAACCTGTGGATCGCCGATTTCCCGCAGGGCGGGCAGCTCCTCCGCGGGGTTTCGCAGCCAGTTGAAGACGTACATTCCGGCCGCGCCGTGGCTCATGTGATACGCCGATCGTGCTCGATCCCGTTCTATTCCCCACGGACGATACATACACACGTACACAGGAATGTCGTAAGGACGGGCCATTGCAACCCACTTCTCCGTGTCGATGGAATAATAAGTATAGGTACCGCCGACCACGAGGATGTCGATCAAACCTTCACGCAGCCAGGTTCGGGCGTCCAGACCCAGCTTCATTGAGATTGACTCGTTATCGAACAGCCGCACCGCCAGGAGCAATGGTCGCTGACGCGACGATTCAATCCTGCCCATGACCCGGCGCACACGACGCAGAAAGTCATTCATGATTTTCACGTGGCGCGTCTCGACCGGCTTTCCGTCCATCGACGGCTTGAAAAACATCGGCCAGCGCCAAAAATCGAGTTCCATTCCATCCACGTCGTAGCGTGAACAGATATCCTCGATCACTGCAACACGCTGGTCGCGGACCTGTGACTTTTCAAAATCCAGTCCGGACCAGTAAATACTGCGAGGATCATCCTTCAGTTTTGCCATCTCACGCACACCGAGACACCAGTCCGGATGGTCACGTTTCCACTGCGTCTGGAAGTTTGGCCTCCAGGAATCCTGAACCATGTTCATCCGAAAACTGGCAAACACTTCCTTGCCGTTACGATGGCCCAAGCGGATCACTTCACGCAGTGGATCAGTTCCAGCATCGAGCATCACGTTCATGTTCCTGCGCCGCTTTTCAAACGCCTCGGCTTCGCCCTCCAGCTTTTCATGCCCAGGATAGATCCGCTCACCGACTCTCTCACCGACCCTGCAGTCGTAAACGTAAAGGTCTGAGCCGACCATCGAGCTGAGCCAGATACTGTCGACATTGGTGTCAATCGTGGTCGCAATCTCTGAAACAAAGTCCTCCGGCTTGTCAATTGTTTCAAAGATCATCCCGGCATCATCATTAAGTATAACGCGCCGCCGCCGATGGACTGCAGCATTCCGATCGGGAACGGCTGCCGGTGTCTGTACAGCCACCGGCAGAATGGCAGAAGCGATCTCCGGGTATACCGCTGCTCGCGGACCGGACAGGTCACGTTTGACAGTAAACATGGTACCGAGAAGGTCACCGTAGCTGGCCGCCTTTGTACCTGGGGTCGCCGCGGGATCCGTTCGACGGTAAGTGACCAGTAATGTATCGGGGGCAACCTCCTCCAGAGCACACTGGTTCCAGGCGTCCCATGACTTAGGCCCCATATAGAACTGAAAATGGCCGGTCCAGGTCTGGCCCTGATCCGTGCTGAACATCAGCCAGTTGCCGGGACGCCCATAGACGACAACGATCACGCCGTTCTGCATCTGGATCACACAGGGACTGACGCCGCGATCCGTCACGGGATTCGCGTTGCTCCAGCTTTGTCCACCGTCACGCGAAACACTCACGTACATGGGTCGAACGCCGCCACCGGCCACGGTCCGCATGAACACAATCACTTCCCCGCTCTGGAGAGCAACCATGTCCGGTTCAGAGAAGCCCAGTATTCGGTCGTGGATGTGCCTGGTCACGTCGAAGGCAACAGTCGAACGATAACTCCATGTCCTGCCCTCGTTTGTAGAATGAATAACGATCACACGGTTTTTCTGGAACGTCTTGGCGTGGATAATGCCGGTCTTCGTCACCCACGAAGGAAATGTGACCCAGGGATCCTCCTGGTATGACACGTAAGAACAGGCGAGCAGGCTGCCGTCGGTCAGCTGCACAATTCTGGCGTGCCGAAGAGTCATTCGTTTTAAAGCTGCCGGCAGATAAATGGTCGCTTTTTCACTGCTTTCGGTCAGACCGCTGTCGCGGGACCGAATGAGTTCAGCGCGTATTTTGATTGTCTCCTGTCGATCCGTGGGTTCCCGGTTGAGTCCTCCTCCGTCAGCGGCTCGTCCACTGAACTGGATCGTCTGGCCATCACTCATCCGGCAAGCGTAGTTCGTGAAGTTTGACTTAATATTATTCCAGGTTTTACCGGCGTCTCCCGAACGTCGCTGCTGCTGGCCGGCACTGACGTGAATGTGTCCGTCAAGGAACTTCACCAGGGTCCCTACGAAGCCCTGTTCGCCAATCTCTTTCTGACGGATAATGACTTCTGTCGGACCTCGCTCAACTACCAGGCCTGCTGTGGCAAGCTCGTCTCGCACGTCTTCCAAACTGTCAGTCTTCAGACCCCAAGGCACATTGTGCCCGAAGGGCTCCGTTTGTGACCAGTGTAGTGCGTCATCTCCTCCTGCAAAGAGGCTCGTCGATACAGACAGCAGCCACCACATTCCAATGATCTTGATACGAGTTAACGTGTTCCGGTGCATTCGTTTGACTTGGCTGATCATGGGCAAATACCGTGTTTAACTGGTTCAATCAGGAATCCAATATGCAGCCGGTTCAAAGCAAACTTATATCAGGCAAACTCACCTGATGGCTGCAGCGGACGTCGGCAATTCCAAGTCCGGTGACCATTTAGTTTTTTACTTTGCAGAAATGCCCAAAAAACATGAGAAGATAGAGTCGTGGACGATTACGATTTCGAACACAGCTCCGTTTAAATTTTCTGCAACAGGCGTCAGCTATGTAAACGGGTTTGAACTCAAAGAGCCACGGCACAGCCGAAATTCCGAATTTCAAACTCGGCCTGATGACTTGACGAAGACACCGAACCAGACGGTGGAAATACCGGTTTTACTGACTGTTTGCTGCACCCTCGGAGTCGCCGATTTCGAATTTTTCTGCCGCGTTGCGCCAGAAGATGCCTTCAATCTGGTCACGGGACAACTCGGCCATTTCGGCTGCAAATTTCAATGACATGAGCTGTTCGTAGACTGCAAGAATCGGTCGTCCATCGCAGTGCGGAAACTGCAGACCGCCCTCATCCGCATCATAGTGCTGCCAAGCCCGTCCCAGTGCCGCATAGTGGCCATGAAAGAAAGCTGCACCGACACCGTCGGAACCCCAGAAAATGCGTCGGGTGTCCTCCCGGGTCAAGAGCGTAATATAGGGTCGGACGTCCGTGACGGCGGAGGTGTCATAGTGAATGTTTGGCATCTCGCGGAGTCTGTCCACTGCACGTCCGATGGCCCAGTAGGTGAAGCTGCGTGCACAGTGGGCCAGCAGCCACTTGATGTCAGGATAGCGTTTGGTCGTGTATTCCTCGAGATCGTCGAGATTGTGACTATCGGCGCAGCCGTCGAATCGAGAGAGGTGCATCGTGACCCACCAGCCATGGTGGTTGGCCAGTTCGAGCTGCTCATGTGGCAGAAATTCGTGAATGCGGCACTGGGCAATGTCGCCGGTCACAGAATACGTGCGATAAGGTTTGAGACCGATGAACTGCGGATTCCGGAGATCCCGCTCGATATCTTCGACTTTGCAGTCGGGGGTTACCATACGATTGTGACGAACACCCGGCACACCTTTGATATCCTGCGCCACGGACTGTACATGCTTTGCGACGTCAGTTCCAGGAAAGGGCGTCCCCAGGATCAGGTACTGCATCTTCCGGCTTGGATAAAGCAGCTTTGACCACTTGTTCAGTGTTTCCAGATTCGCTTCATTACGTTCAAAGCCTGGCTTAAGTCCGTTGACATTGGAACGCCAGAAAAGATGGATGTGGGCATCGAGCAAACGATCGGGCACGAAGTCCGCTAACTCCTCCTCCCAGATTTGCCGATCACAGTCGCGATAATCGAAATCGTCCTGGCTCATATCAGTTACTCTCAGGTAATTCCCGTTGCCCTGTTGAAGCGTACACATGAACGCCCCCATCTTTCGCTCCAATTGACTTGGAACGATGGTTTTCCCAACACACCCGGATTATACTCAATCCAATGAGCGCAGTCGTATGGATGTCCGTGATTTTTGCGGTGACACAGGTACAGTCACCCCCGTCTGTGGAGGAGTATCGGGCATTCGCCATGGCGACATCCGGTGATCCTGTACGTGGAAAGACGGTTTTCCAGCGTAAGGACACTGCCTGTGCCGTTTGCCACACCGTTGGAGAGGCGGGTCTCAGAGCCGGCCCTGACCTCTTGGGAATTGGCGACAAATATCCTCGGGAGGAACTCATTAAGGCCGTGCTCGACCCGAGCGCGTCGATCCTCACCGGTTACGCCACCACGACGTTAGTCACCGAATCAGGCAAGGCACATTCGGGCATTATTGCGCACCGCGATCCGGCAGAACTTGAACTCATCCTCGCAAAGAATGAGCGCATCCAGGTCGCAACTGATACGATCGTGGAAGAAACGCGAAGCGCCGTGTCGCTCATGCCGACCGGTGCAGAACGCCTCGTCACGTCGCAGGAGTTCACGGACCTCATTTCCTGGCTGGTGACACTTAAACAAATCGCGCCGAAGACAGTTTCTGAACGAGATGTGCCGGAGAACATTGCCCGTCTCGAAATGCCCGTGCAGATCAAGGCGTTTCACTCCGAAGAGACGTGTTTCACGAAACCGGTTTGGTTCGACCCGATTCCTGGTACGACGAACTGTTTCATCGTTGCCCAGCATAACCCGCCCGAAATCTGGCTTTTGGAAAAAAAAGAGACTGGAGATGAAAAATCACTTTTCCTGACTCTGGCCCAAGAGGCAATTGCCGGTACAGACACCGGGATTTTGGGAATAGCCTTTCATCCCGATTTCATCAGGAACCGAAAGTACTACATCTATCACCACATTGGTGAAAAGGGATCCCAGGGCGCCGTAGTCGTGGAACGCGTCACCACAGAGGATTATCGCCGTGACGCTGGTGTGCCCTCACGGCGACTTGTCCATGTCACCCGATGGACGGTCGCGCACACAGGTGGCGTGATGGTTTTCGGTTCGGATGGCCTGCTTTATATCGGTGTTGGCGACGGTGGGCCACAGGAGGACCCGGAAGGCAACGCTCAGAATCGCCGCCTTCTGCTCGGGTCAATTCTTCGTATCGATGTAGACCACCGTTCACCGGGACTTCCCTATGCGATCCCCGCATCGAACCCTTTTTTCAACAACTCAGATTCCAGAGTGAGAAAAGAGATCTGGGCTTTCGGTTTCCGGCAGCCCTGGCGACTGAGCTTCGATCCGATGACGCAAGATTTGTGGGTTGGCGACGTTGGCCAGGTGACTTACGAAGAAGTCACAATCGTCCGCACTGGTGAAAACCATGGATGGAACGTATACGAAGGCCATACACCGTTTTCGGATAAATTCCGCAAAGCGGACGGTGACTATGTGGAGCCGGTAGTTTCGATTAGACGCAAGCATGGCGTCTCGGTAACCGGCGGACATGTCTACCGAGGAAAGAGAAATCCATCGTATGAGGGTGTCTATATATTCGGCGACTTTGAATCAAAACGCGTCTGGGGACTTACGCAGGACAACCGCACACTCAACAAGATACGCGAAATTGGCACATCTCCGGACAAAATTGTTTCCTTCGGCATCGATACGGACGGTGAGCTTTATATCGTTGGTTATGACACTGGCAGGGTCTATCAAATACACCTCGACGATTCGGTGTTCGAGTAGAAATAAAGTGTCACCGCCGGATCGCGTCATCTCCGAACCGTCAACTATCCCATGCCCGACGTAACCGCACGAAGTCCGATACACGCCTGGCTCGAACGACGCGCGCCGGAATGGAAAAATGTTCGTGGAACTCCAATGGCCGTTCGACTGCAGGAAGCAGGTGATGAACAGACTGCTCTGAATCTGCTCGCGCTGTGCGATGTGAGTGCGTTGCAAAAGCTTGGCATCAAGGGGCCGGATGCCGAGCGTTTCGTTGCAGACCGTGGAATTGCCGTACCACAAGCAGTCTATGAATCGCAAGGGCTGACTGACGGCGGGTTGATTGTGCGGCTGGCAAAGGACGAACTCATGCTGGAAAGCGGCATTTCCGGCGAAGTGTTACCTCAACTGTCATCAGATCTCACTTCAGCGGAAGGACTCGTGTTTCGTGTCGACCGGCAGGATGCGACATTTCTGCTGACCGGCTCACGTGCAACCGAAGTGTTGGCACAGTCCTGCAGTATCAACTTTCGCGACGCCGCAGTGAGTCAACTGCTGCTGACGCGTGTCGCAGGTGTGAGTTGTGGTGTTTTGCCCGATACCATTGGCGACCGAAGAATTTTTCGTTTGTGGGTGGATTACACATATGCAATGTACCTGTGGACAACATTGGTGCAGATTTCCGAGGACTTGGGCGGATGTGTCGTGGGAGCGGGCTGTATCTTCCCGGAGCTTCGTTGAGCCGAGTGCAGATTGACAGGTAGAAACGCAATGAAAATCACTGCGATCGAAACGCTGGTCTGTCACGCTCGTATGCGCAACTGGGTATTTGTCAAAGTCATCACTGACCAGCCCGGGTTGTTCGGCTGGGGCGAAGCGACGCTTGAATGGCACACCCGTGGCATCGTCGGTGCGATTGAGGACTTGTCGCACCTTGTAATTGGTGAGGATCCGACTCGCATCGAACATCTCTGGCAGATGATGTGGCGCCAGCACTTCTGGCACGGCAGTGGTGTGACCCGTTCGACGGCCATTGCCGGCATCGACCTGGCGTTATGGGATATCCTCGGCAGGGTTCACGGGGTTCCGTGTCACAAACTGTGGGGTGGACCCGTTCGCGACACGATTCGACTCTATAGTCATCTGGGTGGCGGTCAGCTGGAGACCTTCTACGAAACGTCGGTTGATAACGCGAAGCAGTTTGCCGACCTGGCACGTCAGACCGTCGCAGAAGGTTTCACGGCGTTTAAGTCCATGGCTGTCCCCCCGACAATGCCGCTGGAAGGCCTCAAACCGATTAAGGCGGCTGCTGACTGCGTTGCTGCGATGCGCGAATCCGTGGGTGATGATATCGACATCATGGTGGACTGCCACGCTCGCCCTTCGCCGGCAATGGGACTGCGGTTTGCAAAAGCGCTGGATCCTTTCGGACTGTATTTCTTCGAAGAACCCTGCTGGCCTGAGAATCTCGAGAGTCTTGCGTCAATCAACGCTGCAGTCTCCACACCGATTGCAACGGGCGAACGTCTCACTCACCTGGCAGCATTTCGCGAGCTGTTTGCAGTGCGTGGCTGCGAGATCTGTCAGCTCGACGTGACACACTGCGGAGGCTTTACTGAATCGCGTCGCGTAGCCGCACTGGCCGACGCATACCGCATTGCGTTGGCCCCGCACAATCCTCAGGGACCTGTTAGCACCGCCGCGTCTCTGGAATTTGGATTTTCACAGCCGAGCTATATCATCTGTGAGTCGGTGCATAACGACGTCCCCTGGCGAGATGATGTCGTCGAAGAAGGATTTACAGTGGACCAGGTAACTCGCACAGTAACGCCCAACACAAAACCGGGACTTGGAATCACAATCAACGAAGACGAAGTCCGGAAGCATCCGTTCCAGCAGGAAATTCTCCAGCGAGTGTTCAACCGCGATGGCGCAGTCGGAGACTGGTAGGACCTTCAAATTGGTCGCCGTGGTGGTTTAAACAACTCAACTGAGCACGCAGGTCATCAGCCGGCGCCGTATCGACCATATCCTTTGAAGCTGATCAATGCAGACGAATCAACCGCCAGACTTTTGTCACGCCTCATTCCACGGAAAAATCGGGATTGCCCGAACTGACATCACTCCACCCGTGGGAATCTACGGCCGAAACTGGGGTGCAGCGAAACATGATGTGGCCAGCTCCATCCACCGGCCGCTGACGCTTACTGCATTGACACTGGACTCGCTGTCAGATGGAACACCATTCGTTTTCGTGGATGCCGATCTGGGCTGGTGGCAAAATCCGCAGATGTTTGACAATTTTTCGGCCGGCCTGCGTGAAACGCTGTCTCTTGAGCCTGCCAATCTGATCTTTGCTCTTAGCCATACGCATGCTGGTCCTCCGTTGATGGATGCTGACGATTCCCTGCCCGGCAGCGATCTGCTGAAACAATGGCTGGAACAACTTTTCAAATCCACCGTTGATGCGATACGCGAAGCGATTAATTCGCCTTTCGAAGCTACGCTCGACTGGCACACAGGTCGATGTGGTCTTGCTACTGTCCGTGATCTGCATGACCCGGAGCCTGGCCAGTCCCGCATCATCTGTGGTTACAATCCCGATGGAGAACCGGACGACAGTTTGCTGGTGGGACGCGTCACGGATTCCACCGGCCGCATTTGCGCAACACTGACAAACTACGCATGTCATCCTACAACACTGGCCTGGGAAAATACCGCCATTTCCCCGGACTACATTGGAGCAATGCGTGAAACCATTCAACGGGTAACAGACGCACCAGCTCTGTTCATGCTTGGTGCCTGTGGTGACCTGGCTCCTCGTTATCAGTACGTGGGTGATACGGCCATCGCGGACGAACACGGCCGACAACTTGGTTTTGCAGCATTAGCAACATTGAAGGATATGGAACCACCGGGCACGCAGCTCAGCTATGCCGGCAGCGTCGAATCAGGCGCACCACTTGCAGTCTGGAAACACGAGTCCCGCGCGATGTCATCGGACCTGTCCGCGTCCCTGACAACAGTCGAGCTGCCATTAAAGAACTGGCCTTCCTCTGACGATCTGGAGTCCGAGCGTCTGGCCTGCACAGATCGGGCGCTGGAGGAGCGGCTCCGTCGTAAACGGGATATTCGTCGCAGCGTCGGGGATGATTCAACATACCATCTGCCCATTTATACCTGGAAAATTGGAGACGCAGTTCTTGTGGGCAGTTGCTGTGAACCGTACTCAGTGCTGCAACAGGAACTGCGTCGTCGATTTTCGACTCACACTGTCCTGTGCATGAATCTGATCAATGGCTCTATCGGTTATCTGCCACCGAAAAAACTCTACAACTCAGACGTATATCCCGTGTGGCAAACACCCTTTGACCGTGGCAGCCTCGAACTTACTCTTGAGTCCATGACCCAGGCGATTCGCAATGTCCTCACCAATTGACAAATCACTCCACGGAGTTCTTCCGGTTCTGCATACACCATTCACCTGCAGCGGTGCCATCGACACCAAAGCACTCGAGGGTGAGATCGACTGGGCACTTGAAACCGGTGCGAATGGTGTGGTGGTAGCGATGGTCAGTGAGGTCCTGCGACTGGGATACCATAGTCGAAGGGAACTGGCCACGTTGGTCTGTGAACAAACGATCGGACGAGGGTTCACTGTCATTAGTGCGGGAGCCGAGAGCACAGTGGAAGCCGTCGAGTTTGCACATCACGCGGAGAGTCTGGGAGCCAGTGCGGTGATGGCCATCCCGCCGGTATCCACAGCACTGGGCAGTGAGGCCACTTGTGAGTACTTCGCGACAATTGCAGGCAGTATCTCGATTCCACTGGTCGTTCAGGACGCTTCCAACTATGTCGGTGCGGCGATTGATCTGACTGTGTATCAAAGTCTGCTGGAACAATTCGGTCCGGATCGTATTTACTTCAAGCCTGAATCCAGCCCGCTGGGACCGAACCTTTCCAAATTGCGTGATGCAACAGAACGCCAGGCACGTATCTTTGAAGGATCCGGCGGTTCCAATCTCGTCGACTGCTATCGCCGGGGAATTGTCGGCACGATGCCGGGTGTGGAGTTGCTGGATGGAATCGTCGCGCTGTGGAAGGCTCTCGCTGCCGGTGACGAAGATCGAATATATGAGCTGTCGCTTCCAATCTGTGCTTTGGTCGGCCTGCAGCTTCAGGCTGGTCTTGATGGATTCCTGGCGATCGAAAAATATCTGCTTGTAAAGCGGGGACTCTTTAGCAGCACTCTGCAGAGACAACCTGTCGGCTGGCAACTCGATTCTGAAACACGAGCGGAGGTGGACCGACTTTTTGCCCGGTTACAGGCTGTGATCTGAATGCAGGAACGTCTACACCGTCTGCTGAGACAGCGAGCCACGGATCACACACGCCGAATGAACTCCGATGAGCCGCTGTCCAGGTCCCTGAACTGGAGACGCACTTTCACTGGTAACAGGTGTCGTGGTGCAATTCGGATTGTGGCCCGGGCAGAGACCGGAAAATCTGCGTGGCAGCGGCGTCCAGGGCAAACACACACCCGCGACGACCAAAGACGGTCATTCCGGCACCATATTTCAGGCTAATGTCGGGAGTCCCTACGCACTGGTGTGACAACAACCCCTGCACAACAGTTCCGTGATTGCGATTCTCCACGTACAGGTTAGTCTGCCTCCACTTTCGTCCGTTTTGCTTCCGGTAATGGTGCTGGCTAAGGTGTGTCTTGCCGGCTGGATTTGATTTTATGCCCACTGCATCCGAAGTCTTTGGTGCCGCCACTGTCCAGGGTCGAATGACCTTCATGCCGTTCATCACTGCCGGAGATCCCGATCTGGAAACCACAGCTCAGATTCTTGAGGGTCTATCCGACACGGGAGTGGATCTAATTGAACTTGGGTTTCCGTACAGTGATCCTATTGCCGATGGACCGGTCATACAGGCGTCCTATACGAGAGCCCTTGATACCGGAACCACAGTTGATCGTATTTTCCAGATGCTTCATGACCTTCCAACAGACACCATGCCCCCCATTTTTGCAATGGTGTCCTTCGCGATCGTCTTTCGTTACGGCATTCACGAGTTCCTGAAAAATACTGCTGGCAGTGGCTTCAGTGGATTGATTATCCCCGATCTGCCCCCAGAAGAAGCCGAGGAATGTTCAGAGCGAGCGCAACGGCTCAAACTGGACCTGGTACAGCTAATTGCCCCAACGACCACACGCAAACGTACCCAAACTATTCTCAACGCTGCTGACGGGTTCGTTTACTGTATTTCTGTGGCCGGCACTACCGGCGTACGAAACGAACTGCCTGCCGAGTTGTCGCAACAACTCAAAGATCTGCGGCGACAGACTCCACTGCCACTCGCCGTGGGTTTCGGCATCAGCAGTCCCGACCAGGTGGCAGCACTGAACGGGGTAGCCGATGGTATCATCGTTGGATCGGCAATTGTTCGGCTGATCTCAGAAGCAGATTCAGCTGCTGCTGCGGTGAACGCCGTCAGGAAATTCTCCACAGAAATGAACGCCGCGGTGGGTGCTGTCAAACCATCCACGCGTGGTTGAGTAATCGGCATAGTCCTTTTTCGCCAGCCGCGAAGTGGGTTCAACCGGATAATTCATTACAGGGTCCGCAGCTCACTTCCGACGGTATCCACGTATCTGGCTGACGACATTGATGGGCGTGGTCGCACTCTTCAATGCCCTGCACAGTGCTGGAGTGTCTCACCTTTTAGCGCTCACACGATTTTCGCGGCCCGTGTGAGCGTGATTATTACACGTTGTGTAGCGTAGTTTGCTTAAGTCCAGGTTTGGACTTAGCCGCTTTCTGATTTTTCGCAGACAATGGCCCGAAGATCATTTCACTGTTTCGTCTGAGCTATCACGTGCGAAATTAGTCTGACGGGACGAATCCTGCCGTTCGGTCCGACCAGGTCATATCCAATCACCAGCAGAACGTCGGAGTATGTTCCCTGTCGTTTGTCACTGCCATATTCCCGCTGACCGCATCCGCCGCACCCCACGGTCAAGTTCGTGGATTGACAAGCTGCCGCTACGTTCGTCCGGATCGCCCATGAATTGCCTAGCCTCGGCAACGCGGCCCCGTTGCATCTTGTCGGGACACCGGGACGCGGATGGCTCA
Source organism: Planctomycetota bacterium (assembly GCA_963581585.1). Lineage (GTDB taxonomy): Bacteria > Planctomycetota > Planctomycetia > Planctomycetales > Planctomycetaceae > S139-18. The sequence goes on along the minus strand of CAUZPL010000046.1, from coordinate 7,216 downwards.
TTGTCGGCCATCGCCTGGGGCCCGGGTATTGATGACCACCTGTGCCGGCGGGTCAGCCAGAGCCGTTGTCCGATTGACCCGGTAGTCATCTGCCGTTGCTGTCACGCCGGATATAGCTTTGCGACGGTCATCAACGCACTCGCCTGACACCAGCTGGCAGGACTAGAAATCTATCAGCCAGATACGCATCTCGAAACCGAGCAAAAGAATGATATTCGGCAGCAAATATTCCTAATTGCGCGCCTCGATGGTTAGCAGTATGTGGAAGATAGTCCAGGTACTGCATCAAAGGATTGTGTGAACCATCCGTTCCCAACGCTCCGTCCATTACAGACGCAAACGCTGCCCAAAGAGTATACTTAGCCGCAGCAGTGTACCGATTTCCATGCCTCTTACACATCGCATACATGACCTGCGTGTAATTCATATCCACATCAAGACCACTGTCATCTGCAAAAAAATCCTGTGCGCGCGGGCCATGACCACCTGTGAGCCAGTACTCATTCACACTTGTCCATGAATATATATGCTCAATAAAATTCTGTGTTCCCTCCGCTAATTCTCTTCCCGCAAGTTGCGTAACGGCATCGCTTACGTTTCCAGGTTCTACACGCATCGAATTCTCCCTGACACTGACTCTCTGTCTTGCCGAATGGTGGAACTGAGCCCTTTTCTGAAGGAACGCAGCAGCCAAACTGAACGTCAACAACCCGCGATTGAGGACTCACTTGTTCTCGATGTCACCGTGCTGGTATTTGGGGACTTTCGCGGCGGCCTCAAGATGACGTGACACTTCCTCACAATGAGCCTGTGATTTCCGATCTACGTCCATGCACCGCCTGACGTTTGCTCTCCTAGCCGCCAGGAACTCCTGGTCATTCCAGCTCATGTACGGTGTTTCCCTCCTGATGCGTTTCCACTCGTCGAAAAAAGTCGTCAGCTCAGAATAGGCCGGCCTGACCGGAACTGGCTGACTGGTTTTGACGTCTAAAACTCCACCGTTGGATTCAAGGCTGAGTGTGAACACGAGTTTGCTGCCCAACTGGGCACCTTTGCCGACAGTTCACAACTGATTCGGTTCGCCAAGGCGCCGTCCTTTCTCCTTGCCATTGATTAAGGTCTTGCTGGCCTCTAAGGTAATTTTTTTTCGTTCATTACCGGGATTTTTTGGTGCGTTGATGACCCGGCCGACCACCCTGCACTGATGGCAGTTAGTTTTGACCTCGTAGCCGTGCGAGTCCTCGTACAGGAGTAATTTTCCGAATAACTTCAGTCCCCGATGGGCCAGATGGTAGGTGTAACACGGTCCGGCAGCTCCGGGAAGTACAGGGTTGAACGAGATGAACGACGCCCATTTCACTTTCGTAAACCATCCACTGACACTGTTCCTTTCCGGAATCATCACCACGTCACCCGGATGAATTAAAACTGGATTCGGCCGCAGTTCTCGAAACTTTGCGTTTTCAATCGTGTGGTAGAGCTCCTGCCAGCAGCCAAGTTTATGGCCCCTTGCAATTACACTCAGGTTGTCACCGCGTTTTACGGTATAGGGTTTTGGCGCCATCGCTGGACTCCTTCAATTCCTGACAGCCGCATGTAATCGCTCCCAAAATAAAGTCTCATCGCCGACCGAAACTTCTTATAGTTCCATGTCGTGAGAATATACCGGATCGAGCGTGAATGATTTATTTGGACTTTTGATCCCCGGTCTCCCGACATTTGTTATCGCAACGACAGCCGAGCGGTTGCGTGGTTTTCATAAAAAGGTGCTTCCCGCCAACAGACTGACAACAAACGCGAATTCGGATGACCTGAGTGCGACGGCGACAATTTGGAGCGAATCACAACCCGCACCGTGGGCAAAGTCCCTGATCACGTACTCGTCATCCTGCTTGCAAAACGAGACGAAAAATCCGGCTCAGCTAACGTGAGCAGGCGCAAATCAACAGATGCAGGCAGTTCAGTTTGCGCTGTTCCGTCAGTCACTTTTTTTCGGCAGCAGGAGCCCTCGTGGACGTCGGCAACAGACTTTCCCACATCCGCGACATCGACATACAGCACCGAAACAGGTTCGTTCGGTTCACCGGCTATCTCAGTCCGTTCAGCCTGACGTTCAACAGTTCGTTGTACACGCCGGAGAGTACTCCGGCCCCGCAGTCGTGGTCGGTCCGGTCGATTCTCCGGGGCAGCCAGGCATCCGCCGTTGTGTCCAGGCCTCAACCAGTCGGACCGCCATGTGTCCGGACGGATGCGCTGTGCGGTTATGGCTGCGTTTCCTGGGTTGTATCCGCCAGACACACAACGTTTCGCAGAATGTTCCCACACCTGTGACTATTGGTCCCTGTCCAGAGCAATCGACACAAATCGCGACAGGGCAGAGCCATTTCCGCTGGCGATTCTGACCAGCATCAGTACCTTATCCGACTCCACAGCTGCGCGAGCCGCACGTTCCAGGTCGTCGGTGTTTGCAATGTTGATGGTGCCGACGCGACTGATCAACATACCCGGTTCAAGCCCGGCCTGTTCTGATCCGCTTCCCGGACGTACGGAAGTAATCACAACCCCGGATGCCGTGATCCCGAGTTGTTCCGCAAGCTCCGTGGTCACATTCTGAGCCGTCAGTCCGAGCTCATTGAACTGCGCGATGTGATCAGATGCAGCAGGAGATTCCTTTTGCAGCGGGAGGTTAGTGAAGTTGTCCGGTTTGACGGCCACACCAATACTCAGGTTAATTTCCTGATCGTTACGACGAACACGAACCTGATAGGTTTTGCCAACCTGCAGCCGTTCAACAATCCCGATGAGGTTGCGATTATTGGTGATCGCTTTGCCATTGACAGTCATCAGAATGTCACCAACCTGAAAACCTGCCCGTTCCGCCGGACTGTCAGGAATGACGTCCGTGACCACGATACCCCGCGGTACCGGGAGATTCAGGTGTTGAGCCAGAGTGGCATCAATCTGCTGCATACCGATTCCCAGGTAGCCCCGCTGCACATTACCTGATTCCACCAACTGATCCGCAACCCACCGGGCCGCCATGATGGGAATTGCAAAACCAACTCCGTCGTATCCCCCGGATGCTGTGGAAATAGCCGTGTTAATGCCAATCACTTCTCCCTGAAGATTCACCAGGGGACCGCCGCTGTTGCCCGGGTTGATTGCAGCATCGGTCTGCAGAAATTCCTGAGTCATCTCAGAGCGCTGAAGGCCACGTGATTTTGCACTGATGATGCCCTGAGTTACGGTGCGATGCAGTCCAAAGGGACTGCCGAATGCCAGTACCCAGTCGCCGATTTCCATTTGAGCATCATCTCCCATTTCAAGGAACGGCAGCTGCTCATCAACATCGATTCGTACGACGGCCACGTCGGAGTGATCATCCGCGCGGATGTCGGTAGCAGTGAACTCGCGGCCATCGCTGAGTCTGACAACCACCTCTTCGGCATTTCGCACCACGTGGCTGTTGGTCATGACCAAGCCGTCCGCTGAAATAATAAATCCTGATCCTTTGCCACCGGGCAGGCGTCTCTCACGTTCGAGCGATCCATCTTCCAAAAACTGTCGGAACCGGGGATCGTTACCGAAGAACCGTCTGAAGAACTCATCATCACCGAATGGATTGTGGCGATTGATCGTCTCACGAACGACTCGACCTGTGGTGGTAATGGAAACGACAGCCGGCATGGCCTGTTTTGCGACGTGCCGAAATGCGTTGGACAGTTCCAGTGCCTGTGCAATTCCCGGGACGTTCTCCTGTTGGATCTGTGCAGCTGCCTGCCCGCTGACGGTCTGATGATTCCAGGCCAGCACCCACAGGATCAATGCCACGGCAGCGGCCGACAATACCGACATTCGAGTAACTCGACTTGACATGACAATCTCCTTGTTTCAAAGGACGACGGCTGTTTGTGCAAATTTCACACGACGCTCGTGGAAACCCTTCCGATGGACTGCACCCATTGAGTTGCCGCTTTCACACCATTCCGGGTCAATTTTCCTTTAGGATCGACCGCTTCAGAACTATAGCAGCTGCATCTGGATTCAACTTCCCATATTCTCCAGCGGAATTTGACACAATCCAGGCCAACCAACAACAGACCGCCGGCTGCCCTGGAGCTCCCTTCAACGACGGCAGAATAGATGTCGACCGATCTCCCAAACCCGGATCGAGTGTCCCAGCGGATGCAACTGTGCGAAGAACGCGTTGGTTACCGATTTCAAAATCAGGCTCTGCTGCGGCAGTCATTGACGCACAGTTCCTCTGCGTCCTCACGACTCGACTGCAACGAACGTCTGGAATTCCTGGGTGATGCGGTGCTGGGAATGGTGATTTGCCGCTATCTGTATGAACGGTTTCCGGACCGTCGCGAGGGGCAACTGACTCAGCAAAAATCAAGTCTTGTAAGCCGCACCACCTGCGTTCGAGTGGCACAGCAGCTGGGTACCGCTGACATCATTCTGGTGGGTCGCGGTCTGCAGGCAATCCCGGAGTCCATCGATGCAGCGCTGATTGAATCGCTGATCGCGGCGATCTATCTGGACGGTGGCATCGAGGCTGCGACGACCTTCATTCTGAGAAGTTTTGGACAGATACTGGAACACTGCAGCAGCGGTGAGCCGGAAAACTACAAAAGTCTGCTGCAGGAAGAGACCCAGCGATGCAGCAACCTGGTGCCGAGGTATTTGATCGTCGATCAGCGCGGCCCGGATCATGCCCGGGAGTACTGCATCGCTGTGAACATCGATGAACAACAATTCGGTGCGGCCTGGGGACGCAGCAAGAAAGAAGCCGAACAAAAGGCCGCATTGATAGCGCTGCAGGTGATCAAGCCGGAATTACTTGTGGCGGAATCCAAATGAATTCTGTTGCACTGCAGGAAGAACCCGGTTTTTCGACGGCCCGCTGCCTGACCCTTGTTGGAGGGGTGACATGTGAAACCATGACCAGGATAAATTCGTAAGATTTTACCGGAATATTACGAAAAAGAAGATTTATGACTTCGTCGTCATTCTGTTCGTCAGCTCCGTTCTGCTGCTCGCGTCATCCAGTCTTAGAGGTCAATAAACAGGGCCCCTCATGAAACGAACATCCTGCAAAGTGCTCTTCCGTCCGGAGTCTGAACAACTTCGATTTCTGCCGGAGGGTCCATATTCGTATCCCGATGGACGACTCAGCTGGGTCGCCATTCAGCATGGCACGAGTGCGACATTCGGTTCGATTAACCTGCTGGACATGACAACCGGTGCGACTCAGTCATTTCACCTGCCTGGCCGGCCAGGATTCGCCTTCCCAACCGACCAGCCTGGCGTGTTCGTCAGTGGAGCGGAACGATCACTGGGGCTCTTCGACACATCGACAGGAAACTGGTCAGAATTTGCGTGCGGTATTGACGTCGACGTGGACGATACCGTCGTTAATGACGGTGTTGTCTATGACGGGAATATTATCTTCGGCTGCAAGGATCTCGAGTTTGCGACACCTAAGGCCGGGCTGTATCTTTGGAGAGCAGAAGACGCGCAGCTGATACAGCTGCGCGATGATCAACTCTGCTCAAATGGTAAAGCTGTGATTGAACGCAATGACGGTCTGTGCCTGTTTGACATCGACTCACCTCGCAAAATGGTTACTGTCTGCGATCTTGACATCCAGAAGGGACGTGTGGGTGACCTGGACGTGGTTGTTGATCTGACATCAGAAGAATTTTTTCCGGATGGGCTGATTCTGACACCTGATCACAGCAGCCTCATCGTGGCCCTGTACAATCCTCATGACGTGGAGTCCGGAGAGGCACGCCAGTACAGCGTCAGCGACGGGCGGCTGGAAGCCGTGTGGGAGTGTCCCGGAGCGGCTCAGGTCACCTGCCCACAGCTCCTGCAGAGGGAGACCGATGTCAGTCTGGTCCTGACGACGGCGGTTGAACATCTTCCTGCCGAACGGCTCCGCAAACAGCCTCACGCGGGCTGTCTCTTTATTGGAGAAACGGATTTCGATGAAATCGGCGACCAGCCGGTGTTTCGGATTGGCCAGTCCGGCCATACCACCAGTTTCAGTCGAACAGATAGCTGACCGATTCATTGCGGTGAACCCGACGGATGGCTTCGCCAAGAAGTTCGGCCACGCTGACAACAGTCAGATTCTTCAGTCGTGCGTCGGACGCCTGAAGGCAGCTGTTTGTGACAACAACTCCATCCACGTCCGCTTCGTTGATACGTTCAATTGCCGGACCGCAAAAAACACCGTGCGACGCGCTAATGAAGACGCGACCAGCTCCATGATTCCTCGCCACTTTGACTGCCCCGCAGATCGATCCGGCGGTTGTGATCATGTCGTCAAAAATCAGCGCCGTCTTGCCGTTGATCGGACCACCGATGAGGTTTGCCTGGCGCGTTTCCAGTGCGTCTGCTCGACGCTTATCCACAATGGCTAAGGAACCACCGAGGTGTTCCTGATGATGCAGACTGCGTTTAATACTGCCTTCATCCGGACTGATGATCACCAGCTCTTCACTGGAAATACCCAATGTTTTGAAGTGCTTGTCGAGAATTGGTGCAGCGTACAGGTGGTCTACGGGAACATCAAAGAATCCCTGAATCTGTGCGGCGTGCAGATCCATAGTGAGGACCCGATGCGTACCCGCATTGACGATCAGATTTGCCACCAGCTTGGAAGTAATCGGAACTCGACCGGAATCTTTACGGTCTTGGCGTGCATAGCCAAAATATGGCATAACTGCCGTGATCCTGGCCGCGCTGGCTCGACGGCAGGTGTCGATCAGAATCAGCAGCTCCATAAGAGTTTCATTGACCGGAGGCGACGTGGACTGAACCAGATACACATCACAGCCCCGAATGTTTTGGTTGAGTTTCACGCTGATTTCGCCATCCGGAAAATTCCCGGTGTCAACGTGCCCCAGCGTGATTCCGAGGTAGTCGGCGATTTCAGTAGCCAGTTGTGGGTTCGCTCGGCCACTCAGAATCGTCAATCGTTCGTACATCTCCAGGCCATATCCTGTATGTTCAGCAGCAAAAATTACCTACAGACACAAATCCTGACCTAACAGAAGGCCCGCGTCAATTCACGTCAAGTGGGATATTCACGTCACTTCAGAAGGATGGGAGCATTGCGTGATTTGCTGTATTGGACAGATCGACGGGTGTTGCCGTAATGTGGCCATCCAGGACGTGGCTGATGTCACAATTCCCAGTAATGGCG